>PLFX01000022.1 GCA_003138355.1 Solirubrobacterales bacterium | reverse complement strand
ACGCACCGGCCCCACCACATGACTCTGTTTGACGAAAGCGCACGGGCGCTGGCATTTTCGCGGGCCGTCCTGCCGCGCCAGCCGTCCCGGCGCGTGACCGGACTGCGCGTGCATCGCTTTGCCGCGTTTGCGCTCGCCGTCTATTCGCACTAAGGAGGGATCCATGTATAGATTGAAAGTCGGTCACCAGGAGGGTGGTCGCCCGGAGAAGCGCATCTCGTTTTCCGGTGTCGTCGCGATCGTGGCGTTGGTTCTTGCGCTTGGCGGCGGTACGGCCTTGGCCGCGAGCCATTACCTGATCACATCGACGAGTCAGATCAAGCCGAGCGTGCGAAACGCGCTGCGTGGCGAGCGCGGCCACCGCGGCTACATCGGCTACCGCGGTTACAAGGGAGCCACCGGCGTCAGCGGTGCCGGTGGCGCGACGAGCGTCACCGAGCAGATCGCCACGGGGCAGATCGCGGCCAGCAGTAGCGGGTCCGGTACGGTCAACTGTCCGGCCGGCACGAAGGCGACAGGCGGCGGCGGCTTCGACGGCGGTGTCGCCACGGCCGTGATGTACCAGGACGGGCCGGCGCCCAACAGTGGCACCGCTGCAACCCCGACCGGCTGGCAAGCGTCCTGGAAGACCAACGCCGATGCGATCACGTGGTCCGTGTACGCGATTTGCGCGTCGCCGTAGCGGAACCGCCAGAGGCATGTGATGCGAAGCGCGCTCTGAGCCGAAGCTCGGAGCGCGTTTTGCTGACCGCCGCTCGGCGGAGCGCCCGGGGTTACAGTGCGGCGCGCCGGCGAAGCGACCGCGATGGAGGTAGCGCGTGAATATCTTTGAGCTTGTCAGCGGTTCGATCAGCATGTTGGTAATCGTTCCGCTTGGCTACATCGCGGTGCAGAGCATGCGCGAGTCGCGTGATCTGCGTCGAATCCAGGAGGAGCTGACCGTGCTCGTCCGGGAGAGCAAGGAGATCAGCCAGGACGTTCAGCGGCTCCAGCGCGAGTTGCGCACCGAGCAGGACGCTGCGCGAGTCGGTATCGATGAAACTCAACGGACCGTCGAGCACGTCACAGCGATCGTTGAGCGGACCGCCGAACAGGTGACCGACGTGGCCTCAGATACCCTGGCGCTCGCCGTCGCCAGCCCCGGCGCCGCAACGGCGGTCACGCCCGTCGAACAGCAAGCCACGCGATCCCGACGAGCTCGCCACCTCGTGCGGCTACAGCGCCGCGTGAAATAAGGGAAAAGCCCTACAAATGGCCAACTACGGAACCGAAGGTCGGGGGTTCGAATCTCTCCGGGCGCGTAGGAGAACGCAACTTCGCTGCGTCGTCTAGCCGAGTGAGGTGCGACAGTCTTGCGACTCCTTTTTCTTGGCGGTCACCAGGGGCCGTAGGTACTGCTGTTGGCTTCGCGCAGCGCGCTGACGTAGTCTGCGCGAGCCTCCGCCGTCTCGTCGGCGCTGGGCGCCACCGCGAGCATCCCGCGCAGCTCGTCGACCGAGGTGAACCCCTTGCGCTCAATCCACGCCCGCAGGCCGTCGAGCAGCACAACCGCATAGCCCGGGCCGTGGCGCAGCAGGGCCGAGGTGGTCATCACGACGTCCGCGCCGGCGAGGAGGTAGCGGGCGACGTCCGTGGGCTCCTCGACCCCGGTCGTCGCTGCCAGGGACGCGCGGACTCGCCCGTGTAGGAGGGCGATCCAGGTCCGTGCGAGCCGCCCCTCCGCTGGGTTGGAGAGCTCGACCGCCGGGCCCACGGACAGCGTGTCGGGGTCGATGTCGGGTTGTAGCAGTCGGTTGAAGAGCACGAGCCCGTCCGCGCCGGCCGCGTCGAGCGCGAGAGCCATCTCACCGGTCGAGCTGAAGTACGGGCCGAGCTTGACCGCGACCGGTACGCTGACCGCGTCCTTGACGCGTGTCAGGACGTCGATGTGACGCTGCTCGACGTCGCGACCGCTAATCCGGGGGTCGCCGGGAAGGTAGTAGATGTTCAGCTCGATCGCGGCGGCGCCGGCGTCCTGCATCGCGCGCGCGTAGTCGGTCCAGCCGCCGGGCGTGACGCCATTGAGGCTGGCGATCACGGGGATCTCGACGCTTGCGGCGGCGCGCTCGAGCAGGCTCAGGTAGCGGCGCGGGCCCGGCTCCGCAGCTGTCGTGACCGGGAAGTAGGACAGCGCCTCGGCGAAGCTCTCGGTCCCGGCGTCGGTCAGCTGCTCGTTGAGCGCCGCCTCACGGCGTAGCTGCTCTTCGAAGAGTGAGTAGAGCACTACCGCGCCGACGCCGGCGTCGGCGAGGCGGCGCACGCCGTCAACAGTCTTGGACAGAGGCGACGGCGACGCGACGAGCGGATTGCGCAGGGCGAGGCCCATGTAACTGGTGGCGAGCTCCATCAGCGATCCTTGCGTGCATCGGCCGCGAAACGCTGCGGACCGCTGGTTGCCATCTCCTCGTAGACCGCCCAGCGCTGTGCAACAGCCTGCTCGGCGAGGCCGTGCAGACGCTCGGCCTCGGCCGGGTCGCTGCTTGCGAGCGAGCGGTAGCGCAGCTCCCGATCGGTGTAGTCCGACAGCCTCATGCGCGGTCGCGGTGAGTCCAGCAGGAACGGGTTCCCGCCGGCCGCGCGAGCCATCGGGTCATAACGAATCAGCGGCCAGTAACCACTGGCCACCGCGCGGTACTGCTGATCGAGGCCGCTTCGCATTTCGATGCCGTGCGCGATGCAGTGGCTGTAGGCGATCAGGAGCGAAGGCCCGTCGTAGGCCTCCGCCTCGCGGAACGCGACCAACGTGTGCTGGGAGTCGGAGCCCATCGCGACGCGTGCGACGTAGACGTTGCCGTACGCGATCGCCTGCAGCGCGAGGTCCTTCTTCGCAACTGTCTTGCCGGCGGTGGCGAACTTGGCAACGGCGCCGAGCGGCGTCGCCTTGGACATCTGCCCGCCGGTGTTGGAGTAGACCTCAGTGTCGAGCACGAGCACGTTGATGTTGCGTCCGCTCGCGAGCACGTGGTCGAGTCCCCCGGAGCCGATGTCGTAAGCCCAGCCGTCGCCGCCGACGATCCACACGCTGCGTCGGATCAGATGATCAACGACGCTGAGCAGATCGGTCACGAGGGGGTCGTCAAGGCCCTCGAGCCGGCGCATCAGCTCCGCGATCCGCTCCCGCTGTGCGTGCAGCTCCGACTCGCGCAGCTGTGGGGCATCGAGGATCGCATCGATGAGCTCGGCGCCGACAGTTTCGCGCAGCTCGCCAAGGCGCCGGCGGGCGAGCTCGGTGTGTCCGTCGGCGGCGAGCCGGAGGCCGAGCCCGAACTCGGCGTTGTCCTCGAACAGCGAGTTCGACCAGGCCGGGCCGCGGCCGTCGGCGTCGCTCGTCCACGGCGTGGTCGGCAGGTTCCCGCCGTAGATCGACGAGCAGCCAGTCGCGTTGGCGATCGTCAGCCGGTCACCGAACAGCTGCGACAGCAGTTTGATGTATGGGGTCTCCCCGCACCCCTCGCAGGCCCCCGAGAACTCGAAAAGCGGCTCGAGGAACTGCGTGCCGCGCACCGTGCCGAAGTCCACGCGCGAGCGGTCGTTCGCCGGAAGCGTCTCGAAGAACGCGATGTTCTCGCGCTCGAGCGCCAGCAGCGGCTCGCGGTCGGCGAGGTTGATGGCCTTGCGGGCCGAATCGCCCGGTGCCGCTACGGGGCAGGCCTCGACGCACAGCCCGCAGCCTGTGCAGTCCTCGAGATAGACCTGCAGCGTGAAGCGCCTGTCCGGCAGCCCCGGGCCCTCGAGCGGCGCCGAGCGGAAACCGTCCGGTGCGCCGTCCAGGCGCACGGAGTCGTAGTAGCGGGACCGGATCACGCTGTGGGGGCAAACGAAGCTGCAATTTCCGCACTGGATGCACAGCTCCTCATCCCACGCCGCGATCAGCTCGGAGATGTTGCGCTTCTCATAGGCGGTCGTGCCGCTCGGATAGGTCCCGTCGACGGGCAGCATGCTCACCGGCAGCGCATCGCCGCGGCCCGCCATCATCTCCGCCGTGACGTTACGCACGAACTCGGGCGCGTTCGCGGGCACCGGCGGCGCCAGTTCGCGCGTGGACGTCACCCGATCGGGAACCTCGATGCGGTGCAGACCTTCGAGTGCTCGGTCGACCGCCGCATGGTTGCGCTGCACGACCTCGGGTCCACGGCGGCCGTAGCTCTTTGTGATCGCCTCCTTGATCCGGACGATCGCCTCCTCGCGCGGCAGCACGCCGGAGATCGCGAAGAAGCACGTCTGAAGCACCACGTTGATACGTCCGGCTAGTCCGACATCGCGGGCGATGCGCCCGGCGTCGATCGCGTAGAGCTCGATCTTCTTGTTCAGAACCTGCTCCTGAACCGGGCGCGGCAGCGCATCCCAGACCTCCTCCGGGGCGTAGCGGCAGTTCAGCAGCAGCGTCGCGCCAGGCGCCGCGCGTCCGAGCACGTCAACCTGCTCGAGCAACCGGAACTGGTGGCAGCCGACGAAGCTCGCGTTTGCCACCAGGTAGGGCGCCCGGATCTCCTTTGGGCCAAAGCGCAGGTGCGAGACGGTCTGCGAGCCGGACTTCTTCGAGTCGTAGACGAAGTAGCCCTGGGCGTGCATGTGCTCGCCGAGGATCTTGATCGTGTTCTTGTTAGCACCCACGGTGCCGTCCGAGCCGAGTCCGAAGAACACCGCCCGGACCGTGTCGGGCGGTTCGATGTCCAGTGCCGCGTCGTAGTCAAGGCTCGTCTGCGAGACGTCGTCGACGATGCCTACGGTGAACCGTCGGCGCGGGCGCTCGGCGGCGAGCGCCTCGAATACCCCTGCGACCATCCCCGGGGTGAACTCCTTCGACGAGAGCCCGTAGCGTCCGCCGACGATCCGCGGCAGCACCCGGTCGTCGTCCTCGTGGGCCTCGGTCATGGCCGCGACCACATCGAGGAAAAGCGGCTCGCCGATCGAGCCGGGTTCCTTCGTACGGTCAAGCACCGCGATCCGCTTCACGCTCGCGGGCAGCGCCTCGACCAGCGCCCGGACCGGAAACGGACGGTACAGCCGCACCTGCGCCAAGCCGACGCGCTCACCCCGCGCTGCCAGCCAGGCGACGGTCTCGCTCACGGTTTCCGCGCCGGACCCCATCACGATCAGCACTCGATCGGCCTCAGGGTGTCCGCTGTACTCGACGAGCCGTAGGGCGCGGCCGGTGCGCTCGCGCAGGCGAGCCATTGCGTCCTCGACGACGTCCGGAACACGGGCGTAGAACGGGTTGACCGTCTCACGAGCCTGGAAGTAGACGTCGGGGTTTTGCGCAGTCCCGCGGATGAACGGCCGCTCGGGCGACAGCGCACGGCCACGGTGCGCACGGACCAGCTCCTCTGGCACGAGTGCGCGCAGATCATCGTCGGTGAGCAGCTCGACCGTGTTCAGCTCGTGCGAGGTGCGAAACCCGTCGAAGAAGTGCACGAACGGTACGCGCGTCGCAAGCGTCGCGGCCTGTGCCACCAGCGCCAAGTCGTGTGCTTCCTGAACCGACCCAGACGCTAGGATCGCGAACCCCGTCTGGCGCACCGCCATCACATCGGAGTGGTCGCCGAAGATCGACAGCCCCTGTGCCGCCAGCGAGCGCGCGGCGACGTGAAACACGGAGGGGGTCAGCTCACCGGCGATCTTGTACATGTTTGGGATCATCAGCAGCAGCCCCTGTGAGGCCGTAAACGTCGTCGACAGCGCGCCGCCTTGAAGCGCGCCGTGCAGCGCGCCCGCCGCGCCGCCTTCGCTTTGCATCTCGACCACGGTCGGCACGGTGCCCCACACGTTGGGCCGCCTCTGGCTCGCCCACTCGTCGGCCAGCTCGGCCATCGGCGAGGACGGCGTGATCGGGTAGATGCAGCAGACCTCGTTGAGGCGGTACGCGACCGACGCCGCTGCCTCGTTACCGTCGATCGTGGCGTGTGTCACTCGTGCTCCGCGACCATCTCGATCGAGTGCACGGGGCACTGTTCAAAGCATGCGCCGCAGCCGGTGCAGCGGTCGTAGTCGAAGCGGTAGCGGTGCCCTTCGCCCAGCTTGATCACGGCGTCCTCCGGGCACGCGCCGACGCAGCCGTCGCACTCGCAGCAGTTGCCGCACGACAGGCACCGGTGCGCCTCGAAGCTCACCTGCTCGTCTGACAGGCCGCCGATCACCTCGTCGAACCCAGCGACGGCGACAGCCGGCATCAGCTCGGGCTGCTGACGGCGCGCGGCGTCGCCGAAGAACCACAAATGCAACATGTCGAAGCTCACCTGGGGGTGCTTGGGCTGGCTTTCGGCCGCCGTGCCGTGCAGCCAGGCGTCGATGTGGCGGGCGGCCTTCTTGCCGTGCCCCACGCCGACCGTCACGGTGCGCTCGCTCGGCACCATGTCGCCGCCTGCGAACACGCCTGGAGCGCCCGTCATCAGCGAGTCAGACACGACCACCGTGCCATCCCGCTGGAACTCCACCCCCGGCACCGCGCGCAGGAACGCCGTGTCGGTGTCCTGGCCGAGCGCCAGGATCACGGTGTCTGCCGCCAGCGTCTCGAACCGGCCGGTCGGCTGCGGGAACCCAGACTCGTCGAGCTCCATTATCTCGACCTGCAACTCCGGCCCGTCGAACGCGGTGATCGTCCGCAGCCAGTTGATGCGCACCCCCTCACGCTCGGCGTCCTCGGCCTCCTCGACATGGGCCGGCATCTGAGCGCGCGTGCGCCGATAGACGATCAGCGCCTCATCCGCGCCCATCCGACGCGCCACCCGGGCGGCGTCCATCGCCGTGTTCCCGCCGCCATAGACGGCGACGCGCCGCCCGATCACTGGCCGCTCGCCGGAAGCGACACTGCGCAGGAACGACAATGCGTCAACGATGTGACCGGCATCGCCTGCAGGAATGTCAACGCGCTTAGACAGGTGAGCGCCGACCGCCACAAAGACCGCGTCGAAGTTGCCCTCCTCGCGCTCGGCCGCGAGATCATCGACACGGTGTCCGCATTCGATCCGCACCCCCAACGCGGTGATTCGCGCCAGCTCACCATCGAGAACATCGCGCGGCATCCGGTAGGTCGGGATGCCGTAGCGCATCATTCCGCCAGGCTCGCCGCCGGCGTCGCGGATCTCGACCGTATGGCCCAGCCTGGCGAGGTGATAGGCCGCCGATAGTCCGCTCGGCCCGGAACCGACGACCAGCACCCGCTTGCCGCTGCGCACCGATGGCGCGTCGAACATCCACCCCCGGTCGAGCGCCAGATCCCCCAGGAACCGCTCGACCGCGTGAATCGACACCGCGCTATCGAGCTCGGCACGGTTGCAGACGGTCTCACAGGGGTGGTAACACACTCGACCGTGGATCGCCGGAAACGGATTGTCGGCCACCAGCTGACGCCACGCCTGCTCGTGACGACCAGCCTGCATGTCCGCGAGCCACGCCTGGATGTTCTCGCCGGCCGGGCAACCAGCGTTGCACGGCGGCAGTAGATCCACGTACAGCGGGCGGCGCTCCCGAACCGGACCGGCACGCGAACTCCCGTGCATCAGATCCGGTAGCGCCGCCACATCCGGTCGCGAGACACTCACACCGTTCGACTCAGTGCCGGCCAACCGTCCTGTCGCCGCCGTCGGAAAACCACAGTGAGCGAAGGCTACTCCGCGGGCTCTCGAATCACCGTGACGCACCGACCGTCGCTGGCAGCGAACTACGCAGCGCTCGCGGTGGTGCTCGCGATCGTCGCGCTGATGGTGTTCAAGTAGGCGCCCACGGCAGCTGACGCCACCTCGCGCGAAGCACACGCTGAGGCGGCGGCGCGGTCCCCACCCGCGGCCGCCGCCTCGCCCGATCGCGCCGAGCGCGAGCGTGAGTGTTACCCCGGTCGCGATGAAGCGCGCGCGTCGTGCCCGCGTCAAACGGTTCTGCAACCGCATCTGGCCCTCCTGGTGGTCGGAAACAGAGTGCTGCGCGGCGCAACCTAGGACTGACCGCTGCCCGCACGAGTGACGATCCTGTGACGATCGACTGACCTACGAGCGCGAGCTGAACCCTCGCTGAAGTGGCCATCGGCACTCGGCTATCGTGCGCCGGTGCCGCGCACCAACTGGGCAGGCAATTACAGCTACCGCGCCCGGACACTCCACGCGCCGGCGACGCTCGAGGAGCTCCAGGAGCTCGTCGCCAGCACCCCTCGACTGCGCGTGCTGGGCTCGCGCCACTCATTCACGGACATCGCCGATGGCGAGGAGCTCGTCACGCTCGAGCGCCTTGGCCACGACGTGGCGATCGACCGCAACGCGCTGACCGTCTCGCTCGCGGGCGCCGTTCGCTATGACCGGCTCGCGGGAGAGCTCGATCGCGCGGGGCTCGCGCTGGCGAACCTCGCATCGCTGCCGCACATCGCTGTCGCCGGCGCGATCGCCACAGCCACTCACGGCTCGGGCGATGGCAACGGGAACCTCGCCACGGCGGTTGCCGCGCTCGAGATCGTGACCTCCGACGGCAACGTGCTGAGGATCGCGCGCGGCGACCGCGACTTTGACGGGGCCCTCGTCAGCCTCGGTGCGCTCGGCGCGGTCGTACGTGTCACGCTCGACGTCGAGCCCGCCTACGAGGTTCGCCAGCAGGTGTTCCTGGGACTCGCATGGGAACAGCTCTTCGAACACTTCGACGCGATCACCGCAAGCGGCTACAGCGTCAGCGTGTTCACGCGCTGGGGCGAGTCGACCGAGCAGGTGTGGATCAAGAGCCGCGTCGCGGCCGAGCCCGGGACGATCGCCGGAGGGCTCTACGGCGCCCTGCCCGCGACCGGCGAAATGCACCCGATCGCGGGGCTCGATCCGATCAACTGCACGCCGCAACTCGGTGTTCCGGGCCCGTGGCACGAACGCCTGCCCCACTTCCGGACGGGCTTCACGCCGAGCAGCGGTGAAGAGATCCAGTCGGAATACCTCATCCCGAGGTCGCACGCGCTACCCGCGGTCGAAGCGCTCCGGCGAATCGCCGCGACGCTCCGACCGTTGCTACTCGTCAGCGAGATCCGCACGGTCGCGGCAGACCGGCTGTGGCTGAGCCCGCAGTACGGTCAGGACACCGTCGCGATCCACTTCACCTGGAAGCGCGAGCAGGAGCGCGTCGAACGCGCGCTCCTTGACGTCGAGCGCGCCCTCGACCCGTTCGAGCCCCGGCCGCACTGGGGCAAGCTGTTTCTCGCCGGCGCAGCCACCCTCGCCCCGCGCTACGAGCGCCTCGACGACTTCGCGGCCCTGCTGGGGCGCGTCGATCCGCGCGGCGCGTTTCGCAACGCGTGGATCGAGTCCCGCGTGCTCGCCGGCGCCGCCTGAGAACTCATGCGCCGCTCGCAAGCGGCACCGATGAAACCGGCGCCCGTCCCAGGTCAAAGGGGTGATGGCTCCGCGCCGCGTGATCGTCTGCGACCTGCGTTCGCTCGAGGCGTTCGACCTGCGCACCGTAGAGCTGCTGGCTCGATGGGCGCTCGCTGCGCGCAGGCTCGGCTACGAGCCGCGCTTCACACATCCGCCCGCGCAGCTGCGCGCCCTGATAGCGCTCGCCGGGCTCGAGCGGGCCCTAGGCGTCGAGTCGCAGCGGCAAGCCGAAGAGGGGGAAGAGCCGCTGCGCGTCGAGGAAGAAAGTGAGCTCGACGAGCCGCCCGCGTGATTGCTCGTGGACCTGGAGCGCCCACGGCGCGTACCCGCCGTTCGGATCCGGCTTGTACTGACCGTAAGCCGGGACGCCGTTCGCAAGGCCGGCCGGGAGCAACCGTGAGCCCCGGCATTCGATGCCGGGACCGAGCCACCAAGTGAAGATGTTCTCGCGGCCCGAAAGCCACATGTCGTAGGGCGGCATCGACTGCGTGGCGTCCTCGGCGATCAGCGCAGTAAGAGCAT
The DNA here is from genome assembly GCA_003138355.1 of Solirubrobacterales bacterium. GTDB lineage: Bacteria > Actinomycetota > Thermoleophilia > Solirubrobacterales > Solirubrobacteraceae > Palsa-513. The sequence continues at coordinate 203 of PLFX01000022.1, read as the reverse complement.
CGATGTCGTAGGCCTCGAACGCACTCACGTAGCGCCCGAGCAGTTCTTCGTCGACCTCCGCGTCGCGGTCACCCCCGGGGCTCGACGCAAGCGTCGCCCGGGCGCGCTGCAGCGCGCTGTTCACCGACGGGACACTCGTGTCGAGCAGCTCGGCGGCCTCGCTCGCTTGCCACTGCAGCACTTCGGGGCATGAGAATGCCGTT
>PLFX01000002.1 GCA_003138355.1 Solirubrobacterales bacterium | reverse complement strand
TGCGAGCGAAGCCAACCCCGCCTCCGGTCCGAGCTCCGCGGCGGACTCGAGTGCGACAGCGCGCGCCTCGCGTGACGCGAACGTCGCAGCGAACTCCGTCAGCCTCGCGAGGATCTCGTTGTCGAGATCCCGCCACGCAGGCTCCCGGTCACGTCCACGGTCGCGGAGCTCCTCGACCGACCGTGCGTCGAAGCCGTGCTCGACCGCGGTCTCCCACCACGCCCGATCCAGATCACCCGCCGTCTCAAGTGAGCCCTTCGCCGCGCGGCTCGAGATCGCAAACCGCCGCTCCTCGGCCGGCATCAACCGGCCGCTCCGCTCCAGACCGTCAAGCCGGACTGCCGCGTCCGCGGCCTCCGGACCACCCTGGTCGATCACTGCCACCAACGCCTGCTTCTTCTCCGCGAGGCGCAGCTCGATCGCACCCGCAACCTGATGGTGGCGAGAACTCCAACGCTCACGCAACCCATCCGGCACACCCACCAACTCGAAGTAACGCCCGCCACGACCCGTCCCGTACTGCACCTCGAACCCGAGATCTCGGAGCTCATGGGCGAGCTCCGAGCGGTAGGTCGCACCGATCTCACGCTGATGCACAAGCCACGCTCGCGACTCGACAGCCACCACCCTGCCATCCGAACGCAGAGCGCCGTGGATCAGCACGTGGGAGTGCAGCTGCGGATCCGGGACCTGGCCCGCGACTGCGCGAGCTGTCGTGTGCTGCCAACTCGACGCCAACACCTCGCGCGCGTTCTCACGCACCACCGTGTCCTGATCGACGCGGCGGCGAACCATTGGGACGAACTCCACCGCGTGAGCGAGCGCGCGATCGACCGCACGCTCCTGCGCCGCCTCGAGCACCGCCCGCACCTCCGGTGAGCCGAGCGCCCAAACCGCCGACACCGACTTCGGCGCCGAAAACGTCGCATCAATCGCGACCACCGCCTCACCGTTCGCACCGACCCGACGCAACTGCTCACCAGTAACGGGATGGCGAACCGCCATAACCGCGTGAAACGCATCACCGTCAACCGGCAACAACGGATCGACACCGAGCGCCGCGGCACCGCCCGGACCGAGCACCCAACGNNGACGCGTACGCGCCACCACCACCAGCCGAAACCTTCGCCACCGTCAACACGACAACCGCTCGCGACAGGCAGTGAGACTGAGGACCAGGAACACCCCGCGAGGGACCGGATCATGTCGCCAGAACGCCGGATATGGGCTTACAGGAACGCTCATGCCGCGGGAGTTTAGCATTGAGTGCGTAGAGTGTATCTGCCTTTCGAGCGAAGCGAGTGCGGCGGTGACGGCTGCAGCGGGTCTCGCGTAGAGAAAGCCGCTGTGAAGCCAGGGGAACGGCAGGTCGGTGGCTGGTTGGGCAGCTACTAACGTGGAGATGTAAACTAGTTGCACATGGACGATCATGCTTTACATCTAGCCGTCAATGAGCCCCCAACCGGTCCGACCCGCGTCCGGTCCCGGACGCTGATAATCGAGACGCTGCACAGCGTCTTCCGGGACGTACGACGGCGCCGCGAGGCAGCTCAAGCGGAAGACGCGATACAGCTCGACCGCCTCGCTGCCGTGCTTCCGCTGGCCGCCGCGATCGGCGTAACGACCGTTGACGTCGCGAGGGAGAGCGGCGTCAGCCGGCCGACCCTGAACTCATTAAGGTCGCCGCGCCGGCACCGCTGGCCGGACGCCGAGCTAGCGGTGCTGGCAGGCATCGCGATCCACGGGCCGCTCGACACGGACGAACTCGCGGAGCGGATGGGCGCCGAACTGATCTTCGGTGAGCACGACGTGCACGCCGCGGTCCACATCCTGGGCCTGACGGGATTGATCTCGCCTGCGCGGACCGACTACAGCGGCGACTCCATCAGTCACGCCTACCGCCTTACGCAGCGCGGGGAGGAAGCGCTCGTCGCGCGACTCCATCGGGCTGGCATTCACGACGAGTTCGCGTGGTCGGCCTACGTGGCCGTTGATCGCGCGGAAGCCCAGGCGCTGGAGCGGGCTGGGTCGGAGCTTCTCGGTACGCACGAGGTATCGATCCTCTATCCCGGGCAGGGGCAGAACGCGACGTGGGAGGTCGCCTTTCGTGTACCGGCGGCGACCGCGGACGACGCGATGTCCGAGGCACGTCGAACGATGGAGGTTCTCCGGACAACGGCCGGCCTCCCACAGCAGCCGATCGTCGCGAACCTATCGTTGATCGCTCCCCGGCGTGCCTGAGCCGCCACTCATCGATCTGCTGGACGAGCGGCGACTCACCGGACAGCTCGACTCCCGGTGTCTACTCGGCCCACCGCTATATGCAGCGCTGGTTGACGCAGATGACAGCGCCGATGCCAGCGCGGCCGTCACGGAGCTTTGCCAGGCATGGGGAGGCGCATGCGCCCGCCTGTACGCAGTGAGTCGCGGGGTCGAATCGCTACCGCCTGAGCTGTTCACCGATCAGGCGGCCGCGGCATTGGAGGGTGTCGGGGCTCGCGGACTGCTCTCAGCGGAGAGCACGGACCGACAGCGACAGGACTTGCAGGTGGTCGCCGAGTCCGCGGCGGGGGAGCCTCTGCTTCCCGTGCTGGTCGCAAGCAGCAAGCGCGACGACTGGTCGGTGGATTCGCCTGTCATCGACCCCGACGACCGGTGGGCGATCTGCTACATGGGCACCTTCGGTGCCTTGCCGCAAGAACCATTGAACCGACACCTTCTCGAGGCCTTCGGTCTACGGCCTGGACTCAGCTGGAGCGACATCGTGGATGTCAGCTTTACCCCAGTTACCGGCGGTGCCCAGGATGTGCTCGACCGGCTCCGCGACGCTAGGCACATCGTGCCGACGAAGCTGTCCTGCGCGCTGATTGCAACGGCGCCGGCTGGTCGGCACTCGAGCATCTATGTCGACGGCGACCCGCTCCCNNCACGCAAAGAGCGCTCGTCGGTCCGAACATCGTTGTCGTGTACGAGCCCGGAAGCGTCGCCGACTTGGCGCTCCTTTGGAATCTTCGGGCAGCGCACGGGCTTCCACGGGGGCTTCCCCTCGCAGTGCCAACCACCGTGGACGTGCCCGAGGTGCTGCGCTCATGGCGGGATCAGCACGTGTCGGCCTATTTCGGCTTGGGCGGTGATCGTACGCCGAGGCTTGTCAGTTGCTCTGTCGCGACAGATACGCTCAAGTCGATAGCGGCCCACGCGGGTACGTGGGAGGCAGGCGACTGGAGCGAGGTTCGTCAGGTCGGCAGGCGACCCGGGCGTCCCAGCGTGCAACTCGTGGACTTCAGTAAGGGCAAGGCCCGTATGACGGCGTGGACTGCCGAGGACCGGATCGAACTCGGTACCCGCCTGCCGTACTCGCGTGATCCGGACCTGAAGTTCACGATCGCGCCACTGACGCGATGGCTCCCGCCATCAGCATCGCTCCGGCCGGCGTGGTGGACCCACGCTGGATACCGAGAATGGGGGTACCAGACGGATGATCGTGGCGCCGACAGTCTCATCAACGTAGAGTGGCCGGCAGGCTGGGAGGTCCTCAAGGCACTGTTGGCTGATCGCGGTCTACGTGCTGAACCGTCGCCGGCAGGTGTGGCCGCCGCCACATTTCTCGCTCGCCTCGGATCGTGGCGAGACGTTCAGATGATTCTCACGCGACCCGTGCTGGACGAACTACACAGACTCGGGACGGCACGTTCAATGACGTGGTTTCGTGAACGAGCTCGCGGCATCGCAAAAGCCGTAGAAGCGGCGGACGACAGCGGCGAGGCTCTGCGCGCGATCGAAGCCAAGCTCGACGAGATGAACGTCCGCGCGTCGGAGGAGGAGCGAAGCGACGCGACGATCGAAAACTGGAAGGCGTTGTTCTCGCGGAATCGTCATGCGACGGCGTCATGGATCCGGTGGGCTGAGCGCCAGGGCCTACTCGTCCGCGGAGTAGGCGTGGAGTGCGAACGGTGCAAGGCTCGGTCGTGGCGCGCTATCGGCGAACTCGCTCCACCGCTGACCTGCCGCGGCTGCGGCGAGATCATCACCCATCCCTATCCGGAGGGCGAACTCAAATTTCGGTACGGAGCAACAGAGCCTCTGTTGCGGCTCATTGAGGCGGACTCACTCCCGCACCTGCTCGCAATGCGTTTCTTTTGCGCGCTTTGGGCGCCGAACTTCGAGCGGCCGTCCCCGCTGTTCGGAGGCTACCCGGGCGTCGATATCTACGAACAGGACAGCGGGGAGAAGATCGGCGAGGCCGACGTGTTGCTCGTCCTTTCATCGGGGCGAGTCGTCCCCGGCGAATGTAAGCGCCGCGAAGCAGGCCTCAACGCAGAGGAACTCCAAAAGCTCGACCGACTCGTCGAGCGACTCGATGCGCCGTGGAGCTTCATAGCGACGACGGATTGGGCGGCGGAATGTCGCGCGATCTGGCCGGAGTCCGTGCGCTACGCGCCGGATCCGCGACCGCGTATAGCGCTCACCGCAGACCAGCTGCTTCGCGACCACGTCGCGTCATATCTCGGTGTCAATCCGTTTGCCTGGGAGCCCCTGGACGCCGACGCACGCGCGGACCAGCACACACAGTTCGTGGCAACGATCGAACAATTCGGCGACTCGCTAACCGACGCGTAGGTGCGACTCCGTGCGCTGGCGACGGCGCGGCGGCGGTCACGCGTGGTCCTCGACCATTACTCCCTGAGGGCGCAAGCAGGAGCGGGCGGCGTGGCTCGGCGCGCTCCTGCTCGTGATTCTTTGGGGTAGCGTGGAGCGCAGCTGACCGAACGCTTCTCCCGGAAGCAGCCGCGCCGGTCCGCGCTACGGGCAGATGCCCGTGGCGTTGTTGTCTGCGGGACGTGACGTCTCGGTGCGTGTCTTGCCGTGCGTGACGTAGGTGACCTGCACCCGGATGTAGTTGGTCATGCCGGTGCAGGGTTTGATGGCCGCGTTGTAGCCAAGGTACAGGTTGTGTCGTGGCGCGATCGTGATCGGCAGCGCGAGCGGGCGGTCGCTGCTGAACGGTGGTGCCCCGATCCTCACAGCGGCTCGCGCGTCTCCGGTTCCGAGCACTCGCACAGCGGTGACGGTGATCGGGTAGCGGCCCGCGGTAAGGAAGGCTTCGCCGGTGCCGTACACGGGGCTGGTGTCCAGTCCGGTGTACAGAGCCAGCGCGGCGGGCTCGGTTGCGCGTGCCGTGAGATGCACGAACGCGTAGGGCGCCACGAGGATCAGTGCGCCGGCGAGCACTACGGCGAGTCCCGCGCGCGTCAACTCAACGCGTCGGGGCAGTCGTCGTGCCTGCCCAGATCGATCGAACGCCAAGAGCAGCAAGAGCGCTGGCGTGGCGAGTACGGTGAGAACCAGTCGGGCTCCCGGCGTCGTAGCCGCCAGCCACGATCCGTAGCCGGCGGCGCCGACCGAAGCGAACGTCAAAAGCCGCGACAGCGGCACGCCGGTGCGCAAGCGCACCCGATCGCGCACCGCGCTGCCAATCGTCGCGCTCACCAGGATGCCCCAGCCGATCACGGCGGCCAGCGACCACGCGCTGTCGAGCTGCCAAGGGACAAACAGCGAGCGACCGTTCGTGTGCCAGCGCAAGACAAGCGCGAACGCAACCGCAATCACATAAAGGCAGAAGACCCCGATGATCTGGCCGATCAGAACGCCGCGCAGCAAAAACCAGTAGCCGGGACGGCCACGACTCCCGCCGGGAACAGCACTGGTAGCGGCGACGCCCATGACAGCAGTCTCCTACACCGCCGCGGGCTTGCAAAGGGTCGGCACACCGGCCGCCGACGAACGCCGCCCCGGGGAGCGCGCACTGCTCCTCGCCGCGCGCCGAGCCGATGTCACAGGGCGGGTGGCTGGTGCGAGGATCAGGTAGATGGAGCGTTCCGATGAGGAGCTGTTGCGGCGCACGGCCACGGATGCCGAGGCATTCGGCGCGTTCTACGAGCGCCATCGTCTGGCGGTGTTCCGCTACGCGCGTTGGCGCACGCAGAACGTTGAGATGGCGGCTGATCTGACGTCGGAGATCTTCGCAGCAGCGCTGGTGGCGGCGCCGCGGTTTCGGGCGGGCTCGATGCCGGCGCGGGCGTGGTTGTTTGGGATTGCGAACCACAAGCTCGCTGACTTCCATCGTCGCGGCGTGATCGCCGATCGCGCTCGGCGACGAGTCGGGATGCAGCGGCTGGTGTTTGACGACCCCGCGCTTGAGCGCGCCGAGGCACTCGCCGACCTGGCCGGGTTGCGCCGCTCGCTCGAGCTGCTTGTTGCTGATCTGCCTGCGGGTGAGCGCGCAGCGGTGCTCGCGCGCGTTGTTGACGAGGCTGATTACGCGGACATCGCGGTCGCGCTCCACACGAGCGAGCAGGCGGTGCGCCAGCGCGTGCGCCGGGGATTGCGGCGTCTGGAGGCCGCTTTGCGAAAGGAACCGGAGTGACTGACGTTCTCGATCTGATCGGCGAGGAGTTGCAGCAGGCGGCCGAGCGCCGGGTGCGCGGCTCACACCGCAGCATTCGCGTGCGGGCGCTTGGCTTGCTGCGCGCGCAGCCGCATGATGGGCGTTCACGTTGGCGGTGGCGTCCGCTCGCGCTGGTGCTCGTGTTGTGCCTCGGCGGCGGCACGGCCGCGCTCGCGGCTGCCGGCGCGTTTCCGAGCAACTCAAACGGCCAGACCTACGGCTCGGCGGGACACCTGCCGCCGGGACTAATCACGCCTGGTGAAGAGCCTGACCTCATCCTCGCCATCGGCACCCCGTTGAGTGGGACGGGCCACGTGACGGGATACATCCTCAGATCACAGCTGGACGCCGACACGGGCATGGACGTGACGAACCCTGCACAGGCAGTCGCGTGGACGGAAGCTCACACTGGCTCCAACGCGACCCCGGTCTCGATTCCGCTGTATGCGCAGGACGGGAGCACCGTGATCGGCACCTTCACGATCGAGCCGTCGCCCGCTCCAACCCTGACCACAGCCCCAACCACCACGACAGGAGCGACCGGCACGACAGCCACGAGTCCGTGACCGACTTATTAGGTGCGAACCGGCGTCGCGGTGGACGCGAGGAGCGCGCCGGCGCGCCCGTTACTTGGTGGTCAGTTGGGCTTGTTGGGCGGAGTCGATCTCTTGCGCGCAGATCGTGTACTCGCGGACCAGGCGCGGCATGTCGCTGAGGGCTTGTTGCAGCAAGGTGAGCGGATACGCGCGGGTCAGGTGGTTATGCCGGATGCAGTCATTGAGGACTGCGCGGACCGCCAGCGGAACCTGGTTGAGATGGGCCGGTGGCGTCGTGTTGTGCAAACGCAGGGACCCGGTCGCGGCGCCCGGCGAGGGCGCAGGATGGGAGCCTTCGCCAAAGGCGGCGTAGGCGCAGGCCGCGAGGACGATCGCGACGAGCGCGGCGCCGGTCGTTTGGCGGCGACGGCGTCGGTGCGAGCGCGCATCATCGATGACGCCCCAGCTGATGCGAGGTTGCCATGTAGAGATCATGGGCGCTACTATGACTAGCATCATGGTGAATGTCAAGATCAACCGCTCAGACCCGACACTCCTGCACGACCAGGTCGCCGCCCAGATCCGACGAGCGATCGCCGACGGCGAAGCCACACCCGGCGAACGCCTACCCCCCGCCCGCGACTTCGCCGCCGTCATGGGCGTCAACACCAACACCGTGCTGCGCGCTCTGCGGCTGCTGCGCGACGAAGGACTGCTCGAGTTCCGCCGTGGCCACGGCATTAATGTCGCCGGCACACCCGAACGCGGCGCCGTCATCGCCAAAGCTATTGAGCTCGTCCAGCTCGGCCGAACCAGCGGCTACGACCGCGCCGAGCTAGTCGAGATCATCCAAGGGCTGCCGTAGCTGCCAGCGAGTCGCGATGGCCGCAACACCCACGATTCTTACCAAGGAGACGCTCGGCCACGCGCTCGAGCAGCAGCGGCTACAACACCGCGCCCGCCGAATCGAGCTCGCAACGCTCGCCCTCAAGGGCATCGCCGACACCCGCTCGACCACAGACCGAGCACCAGCACCGCTGTTGCGAGCGATCAACCGATTCGAGCTCGAGCTCGCAGAGATCCAGCAGCGCCTCACAGAGCTCCGTGCCACCCATGGGGAGGGCTGAGAGGAGCCAACAGTTGGTCGAGGCGCTCGCCGCGGCTTACCGGCTGGGTTCAGCGGCGTCAGCGCTCAGTAGGGCTGTTGGGCG
>PLFX01000061.1:25879-26662 GCA_003138355.1 Solirubrobacterales bacterium | reverse complement strand
AGTTTTCAGTCGGCGCCCACAAGTCCTGGCCGCGGGCAGGGCAGCTCCCGCCCGAACCTCGTTGGTGGCGGTCTTTGGCGGCCACTCGGATCGGCGGCTATTCCCGAGACGCCACCCGAAGCGCCGGCAACCTCTACCGCCGAGCACGGTGACTTGCGTCCAGCCGCGGCGAAAGTCACGCTGACCTCGCGATCGCGCAGGTATTGGCCGCGCAATCGACGCTCGCAATGTGCCTGACGGCGCCCTGTCGACACCGAAGACGCCAAACACCATGTTGCAGCGCGGCAGCAGCGTGCGAGCGAATTGCGATCTCCGTGGCTAGTAGAACCTCGGAAGTCAGGCTGCGCTGCCCGCCCGGATAGGCCGACCCCGCGATGGATGCCCTCCACAATCAAGAATACCAGGGCCAGCGAGGCGCATGAATCTCCTGCGGTCTGAACTCACACATCCTCCTGTCGTGTGAGCACACCACCGAGCCCGAAGCCCGGCCGCCGCACCGTGGGGAGCGGTGAATTACGGGCAGCTGGCAGCGCGAACCACCACTACCCGCGCTGCGCGCACGCTGCTGGGGCACGCCGGCAGGCCGCCACGCGACCATCGGACGCCCGCCGCCCCGCGCCACCCGGGCGCAGGGGCCCGGAGTTGACAAGGCGCGCCATGCAGCAGACGTCTAGGTCAGGACTGGCGTTGAGGTGGAAGGGCAGGCGGCAATGACGTCTATGGCTCTGACGGGACCGTGCGAACGCGCCCTTACGCGGAGTCCTCGGCGGGCGTCGACCCGAG
>PLFX01000061.1:0-25828 GCA_003138355.1 Solirubrobacterales bacterium | reverse complement strand
GGCGTCGACCCGAGCTCCCGTCCCTGCGTCGGATCCTCGGCGGGCGTTGCCTCTACCTCGCGGCTTCGCTTGCGTTCTTTTCTCCTACCCATGTGGACTCCTTTCAGATCTTTGGGCGCCCGGCGCCGCACCGCACGCAGCTTGTTGCTGACACGCTTGTCTAGCGTCGAGCGGTCAGCGATTCTTACGATCCCGCTCCGGGCGACCGCCGGAGGCAGGCGCGCTCCTGAGCTACAACGCAGACCCACGAGGACAGTCCTCGGGCCGTTCTTGAGCGAGCGGGCGTCGCCTAAGGTAAGAGACTGGCTCGGGAGCGACGATACATGCATATGGACGAGATCACAGTTGCATTTGGGAGCGAATGCCCCTTGGCGACGCTTGGTCGCCACCAGCGCGAACTCAGCAGGAGTGCCGTATGGATGTTCGCCTGAAACGCGCGTACGAGCCTGCGGAATCAGCGGACGGTTATCGCATGCTGGTCGATCGGCTGTGGCCGCGTGGGGTCTCGCGCGAGCGGGCAAAGCTCGAGGGCTGGGAGAAGGAGCTGGCGCCAACGACCGAGCTGAGGCAATGGTTCGTGCACGAGCCGAGCCGCTTCGAGGAGTTTCGCCGACACTACATCGAGGAGCTCCGCGCCCAGCGTCCACATCTGGCGGCATTGCGGCGCAAGGCAAGGGCCGGCACGGTGACCCTTGTCTACGGCGCCCGCGACAGCGAGCACAACGAAGCTGTCGTCCTCGCGGAGGTCTTACGGCGCGGGTTGCCGAGCACCGGCACAGGGCGGTAAGGCATCCGTAGGAACCACGGCGTGCTCGACGCAAGAGAAGCAGTCAGCCACCCGGCGACGCCGCCTCGCCAGCCCACAAGGAGATCGAGATTCCGATGAGTGCTTCGACTTCCCTCATGGCCAGCCCGCTCGGTGACCACTGGGCCAGAGCGTGTGGTTGGACAACATGCGTCGCGACCTGTTGACCTCTGGCGAGCTCGAGTGGATGGTGCGCGACGATGGTCTGAGCGGCTTGACGTCGACCCCGCCGATCTTCGAGAAGGTAATCGTCGGCTCGACCGATTACGACGAGGCGCTGGCAGAGCTTCGAGGAGCGTCGGCGCCCGATGCCAAAGCGCCTACGAGGCCTTGGCGATCGCCAACCTGCATGGGGCCGTCGACGTCTTTCGCCCGGTCTGCAATGCGAAGGTGACCTACGCTCGTTTTCGGGAGCTGTTCGACGCTGAACGCTTCCAGACGATGCGCCGCCACGGTGCCTAGGTGCAGAAGGTGCTGTGGGCATCGACTAGCACCAAGAACGCCGCCTACCCGGAGCTGATGTACGTCGAGTCGCCGATCGGCCCGGACACGGTCGACACAATTCCGCCTGCGACGTATGAGTCCTTCAAAGCGCACGGGACGGCGCGGGTGACGCTGACCGAGGGCGTCGAGAAGGCTTGCGCGGTGCTCGAAGCGCTCGCCGGGGAGGGGGTCTCACTCGACCAGGTCACAGCGGCGCTGCTGGACGAGGGCGTGAGGGCGTGAAGAAGTTCGAGCAGGCGTTTTCAAAGCTGCTGGCCTCGATCGAACAATCCCTCGAGCGGGCCGACCGAACTGTGGGGCGGGGGAGCTGACTCGCGCGATGCCTCTCGAACTTGAGACGCCCGCGACAGTAAGCCGTACCGAGCGAGAGGACTGAAGCGAATGCAACTGGGAATGGTCGGACTGGGCCGGATGGCATCAAACCTCGTGCGACGCCTGCACCCGGCCGGACACGAGTGCTTTGTGTACGACGCGAACGCCGACGCGGTCAAGGAGACTCGATCAGGTTCAAGTTCATGAACAGCTAGCGTCGACCCAGCCGAAGGTCTTACATGCGGCGGTACCACCGCGCCGAAGCGCCGGCCGTTGGCTCAGGCGATGCCATCGCCTGGTTCGGTCGGCTCTAATGTCCGCCCTCAAGAACCATCAAGCAGCGGCGACGCCCCGATGTGTCGAAGGTCGCCAGCCGTGTCGGGGTGTCGCTCACGGCGCCGCCGCGCTCGAGGTCACGTCCGCCAGCACGGGGTTGTGCCAGCGGCCGTTGGGGGCGATCAGCTTGTCGGCTTGCTTTGGTCCCCAGGTGCCGGACTTGTAGGGGTGCGCCCGGTGGTGGGTCGCGAGGATTGGCTCGACGACCGCCCAGGCGGCCTCGACCGCGGCCTCCCGGGTGAACAGCGCGCCGTCGCCGGCGATCGCGTCGCCGAGCAGCCGTTCGTAGGGCGCCTCTTCGTTGGGCTGCGCGTCGAGCAGCAGCAGCTCACGCTGCTCGCCGACGAACTCCTCGCCCGGGCGTTTGACGCGCGCGGCGAGCGCGATCGCCGGGTCCGGCGAGATCCGGAAGCGCAGGTAGTTCGCCGGTCCCCGTGTCGGCGCGGAGTCCGCGAACAGTTGCTGCGGCGGCGGCTTCAGCTCGACCAGGATCTCGCTGGCCGTCTCGGGCAGGCACTTGCCGGAGCGCAGGTACCACGGTACCCCAGCCCAGCGCCACGAGTCGATGAACAGACGCAGCGCGCAGAACGTCTCCACGTCAGAGTCCTTCGCCACACCGGGCTCGCTGCGGTAGCCGGCGAACTGGCCTCGCACCACATCGCGCGCGCCCAACGGCCGCATCGCCTTGAAAACGTCGAGCTTCTCGCTGTGCAGCGCACCGAAACCCCTATAGGTCGGCGGCTCCATCGCGAGCAGCGCAACCACCTGAAAGAGATGGTTCTGGATCACATCGCGCAGGCAGCCAGCGGTCTCATAGAACGCGCCACGGCCCTCAACACCGAACTTCTCGGCCAGCGTGATCTGGATCGCGGCGACATAGTTGCGATTCCAGATCGGCTCAAGGAAAGAGTTCGCGAAACGAAAGTAAAGGAGGTTCATGATCTCCTCCTTACCGAGGAAATGATCGATCCGGAAGATCGAATCCTCAGGAAACACCGACCGCGCGACGCGGTTCAGCTCCCTCGCGGAGGCCAGATCACGCCCGAACGGCTTCTCGACGATCACGCGTGCCCCGTCCGCCAAGCCCGCGCGTCCGAGCGCCTCGATAACGGTCCCAAACAGCGCGGGCGGGATCGCAAGATAGTAGGCGGGGCGCTCCGCGCCGCCGAGCGCCCGCTTGAGCGCCTTGAACGTGCCAGCATTGTTGTAGTCGCCGTCGACATAGCCCAGCAGCGCGATCAGCCGACCGAGCGCCGCTTCGTCGTCGATGCCGCCGGCATCGTGCGCGATGCTGTCGCGAACGCGAGCGTGAAGCTGCGCCAGATCCCATTTCGAATGGGCGATACCGATCACCGGGACACCAAGGGCGCCTCGTTTGACCATCGCGTAGAGCGCGGGAAAGATCATCTTGTGCGCGAGATCGCCCGTCGCACCGAAGAGCACGAGCGCATCGGCCGTCCCAGCGCCATCAGCGGACTTGCTCATCTCCGCTCTCCCTGTTTCATCCGCCAAGCGTTGAGGTCCGCCACGAGCCCGCCCGGCCGGCCGCTGCAGGGCTCACTGCGATCCCGCTGCGGGCGCAGAAGCAGGGGTCGGATGGCGCGTGGCTGGAGGCGCCCAGACCAAGCGGAGGGTGCCGAAGGGCCTAGTAATCCGTAAACGGGTCACGCATCGGGCGGAACGCAGCTCAGTGGTTGGCACGCTTCTCTTGCGTCAACTGGCCTGCGGTTCTTACGGTCCAACTGCGTCGGTCGAGGTGATCCGGCCAGAGGCGGCAGCTCGCTCGATCGCGAGCATCGAGTTGGTTTCGCTCCCGTGTCCGAAGCGGCAGCGTCTCCGGTCTCTGCGAGTAGACGCGTCCGGGAGCTCGGTCGGCTACTAGGCGATGCGGTATGGCTCGGCGTCAGCGCGACGTAGAGTCAATCCTAGCCCCGGGCGATCGTCGGCTGGCCGCAGGGATCCGTCGATTGGAGTCAGTGCCCCGTCGAACATGATCTGGTCGATACGGGCGTGGTCGTGGAAGTACTCGATGTGGCGCAGGTTCGGCGGCACGCAGGCGACGTGGGCGTGTAGCGACTGGCCGCAGTGGGCCGAGAGCGGCGTCTGGTGCGCGGCGCAGGTGGAGGCGACGCGGAGCCACTCGGTGATCCCGGCACAGCGCCCAACATCTGCCTGCAGCACGTCGACGGCACCGGCTTCGAGCATGCGCTCGAAGTACACGAGGTCGTAGCCGTACTCGCCGGCGGTGACATCGAGCGGCAGCGCCTCGCGTAGCTGTGCAAGCCCCGTCAGGTCGTCGGAGGAGACCGGTTCTTCGAACCAGCTGACCCCGAACTCTTCCGCGAAGCGCAACCCGAGGCGCCGCCCCTGGGTGCGGTCGTAGGCGCCGTTGGCGTCCACGTAGAGTTCCGCATCGGCACCGATCGCAGCGCGAACGGCGCCGATGCGTTCGATGTCCTGCTGCCACGATGCGCCCCGGTCGGTGCCGATCTTCATCTTCACGCGCGGAATCCCCTGGCCCACCCATCCCGCGAGCTGATCGACGAGGCGCTGCTCGCTGTAGGTGGTGAAGCCGCCGCTGCCGTAGATTGGGACGGCGTCGCGCGCCGCGCCCAGCACGCGGAACAGCGGCTGGTCAGCGCAGCGCGCCTTGGTGTCCCACAACGCGATGTCGACGGCTGCGATGGCCGTCGAGGAGATGCCGGGGCGGCCCAGGTTACGGATGCTTCTGACCATCGCCTCCCACGCAGCCGTGGTGTCGCGGATGTCTCGGCCGACGACTACGCTCGCGAGCATGTCGCGTATCAGCGTGCCGGTCGCGGTGTCCCCGAACGCGTAGCCCAATCCGGTGATGCCACCGCGAGTGTGGGGTTCGACCACGACGATGCTCGTGGAGTCCCAGGCCAGCGTCCCGTCGGCCTCCGGAGCGTCCGTCGGGATCGTGTACACGCTCACATCCAGACGGTCGATGCAGTACTGGTCGCTCATGGCACGGGCTCCATTCTTGGCTCGAACTCGATAGTCCAGCTCCCGACGAGCGATCCGCCAGCCGTCGTCGGCCCCCTGCAGATTGCCGCATATACGGCAACAGGCGGCCTCTGGCTCGACGGCCGTTTCCGGTGGGACGCTCAGCGTCGAATCGCGACGCCCACTCGCGAGGCCGCGGGGTAAGAACGACGGTCTACGCGACGCTAGAGCATGACCATCGAACCTAGCGGCCTGCCTGGCCGTGGTCGTTGACGTCTATCCCGGAGGTCCCTTGTTCTAGAGCAAACCAAAGTGCGCGACTCAGACAGAGACAGCGTGCGCTCTGCACGCTTCGATCTGGAGCGCGCCCGGCCGTACGGACTCGTCATCGTGAAGCTGGGTCGAGGGTCCGAGGAAGAGCGTCAGCCACACCGGGCGGGCGCGAGCGACTGAAAGCGGGAGGATCGTGGGAAAGACGGCTGCTGACAATTTGTGCGAACGACTGATCGAGTGGAAGATCGAGACGATCTACGGGTTTCCGGGCGACGGGATCAACGGGATCCTCGGCGCGTTGCGCCGCCATCAGGACGAGTTGCGGTTTGTGCAGACCCGGCATGAGGAGATGGCGGCGTTCATGGCTTGCGGTCACGCAAAGTTCACCGGCGGGGTCGGGGTGTGTATGGCGACGTCGGGCCCGGGCGCGATCCATCTGCTCAACGGTCTCTATGACGCCAAGCTCGACCACCAGCCGGTCGTGGCAATCGTGGGACAGACGTTCGTGCGAGCGATCGGCGGCGACTTTCAGCAGGAGGTCAAGCTGCTGCAGCTCTACAGCGACGTCGCGTCGGCATTCTGCGAGCAGGTCAACGAGCCGTCCAGCGTTCGGCATCTGGTCGACCGGGCGTTGCGGATCGCCCAGACTGAGCGGACCGTGACGTGCGTGATCGTCCCGGCTGACGTGCAGGACATGGATGCCGTCGAGCAGCAGCCGCACAAGACGCACACCGTGCACTCCGGTGTGGGCTATTGGCCGGGGCGCCTGATCCCTGAGCAGTCACAGCTTCAGCAGGCGGCCGACATCCTCAATGCGGGCGAGCGGGTTGCGATGCTGGTAGGCCAGGGCGCGTTGCATGCCACCGATGAGGTGATCGCGGTGGCCGATGTGCTTGGCGCGGGTGTGGCCAAGGCGCTGTTGGGTAAGGCGGCGGTGCCCGACGATGTGCCGTTCTGTACTGGCAGCATCGGCTTGTTGGGGACGAAGCCAAGCTGGGAGATGATGCAGGGCGCTGACACGCTGTTGATGGTCGGCTCGAGCTTCCCGTACTCGGAGTTTCTGCCCAAGGAGGGCCAGGTCAAGGCGGTCCAGATCGACCTGCTCGGACGGATGCTGAGCATCCGCTATCCGATGAACCTGGCGCTGGAGGGCGACAGCAAGGAGAGCTTGAAGGAACTGCTGCCGCTGCTCCATCGCAAAGAGGATCGCTCCTGGCAGGAGCAGATCAAGGAGAACGTCGCTGACTGGTGGCGGCTGATGGACGACCAGGGTCAGCCGGTCGACCGTGACGGACGGATCCGCCCGCAGGGACTGTTCTGGGCGCTCTCGCGACAGCTCCCCGACAACGCGATCCTCTCGAGCGATTCAGGCTCGGCCGCGAACTGGTACGCGCGGCAGATCAGGATTCGGCGTGGGATGAAGGCGATGCTCTCGGGCAATCTGGCGACGATGGTGCCCGGCGTGCCGTATGCGATCGCCGCGAAGTTCGCGTTCCCGGATCGGGTGTCGATCGCGATGGTCGGCGACGGCGCGATGCAGATGGGTGGCATGGCCGAGATGCTGACCGCAGCGAAGTACTACAAGACCTGGGCGGATCCGCGGATGGTCGTGCTGGTGCTCAACAACGAGGATCTCAACCAGGTCACCTGGGAGCAGCGGGTGATGGAGGGCGACCCCGAGTTCAAGGCCTCCCAAGAGATTCCCTACGTCGACTACGCCGCCTACGCCAACCTGATCGGATTGACCGGCATCAAGGTCACGAGGGCCGCCGAGATCGAGGACGCGTGGCGTCAGGCGCTGAGCGCCGATCGGCCGGTGATCCTCGATGCGAAGACCGATCCCAACGAGGCGCCGCTGCCGCCGCACATCACCTTCGAGCAGGCCGAGCACTTCGCAAAGTCGGTCCTCGCCGATCCCGAGGGAGGCCTGCCGGGCGCGATCGAGTCGATCCGCGAGAAGGCCCGCGAGTTCCTGCCCGGACGCTGAGATGAGACGGTGGCTGGCGAAGCCAGCGGTGTCCTCGCCCGAGCATCGCATCGACCGCTGGGTTGCGAACATCGAGCACGGGCGCTTCGAGCGCTCGCTGTCGGGGCTGACCGCGCTCGCCGCGGCGGTGACCACGGCGGAGATCTATATCGAGCACTACCGCGCGAGCTTTGGCAACAAGATGATGTGGAGCCCAATCATCGTCACACCACCAGTGATCATCGCCGGCATCGGCGGCGTCTTCAGCCGCCGGTGGGCCAAAACCTATCTGCCGATCACCGCGGCGGTCTACAGCGCCAATGGCTTGATGGGCGAGTACTACCACGCGCGCGGCGTGGCCCGACGCCCAGGCGGTTTTAAGCAGGCCAGCTACAACGTCCCGATGGGACCGCCGATCATGGCCCCTGGCCTGATGACGATTGTCGGGGCGATGGGCCTGCTCGCCGCAGTTCTGCGCCGCGAGGATGAACCCGATGGCCGCTGAGCGGGACCTACGAACGCCGCGCCATCTGCCGAACCTGCGTCCGGGCAGGCAGCCGCCGCACCCGTCGTGGCTGCCGCGCCAGCGTGTCGGCACGACGCCGCAGATGATCGGCCGCTACCCCGACTACGACGTGCTCGCCAGTGCCGACACGTGGGATCCCGCGACGCGCGAGGTCGTGACCGAGCGACTACGCGAGCACGGCCCGCTGCGGTTCTTCACCACCGAGGAGGAGCCGACGCTGCGCGCGTTCTGCGACGTGGCGACCGCACAGGACTCCGACCCGCGGATACCCGTGGCGGAGATGGTCGACGACAAGCTGGCCGCTGGTCGGCTGGACGGCTATCGCTACGCCGGGATGCCGCGCGATCCCGACGCCTGGCGGCTGGTGCTGCGCGGCCTGGACGAGACGGCCCGAGCTCGCTACGGTCGCGCCGGGTTCGCCGCGTGTGACCCGCAGGCGCGAGAGGCGATCATAGGCGCCCTTGCTGAGGGGCTGCTGAGCGGCGGCGCATGGGATGAGCTTGACGTCTCGCGGGCGTTCTCTGTGTGCATGCGCGCGATCCTTGAGGCGTTCTACTCGCATCCGTGGGCGTGGAATGAGATCGGCTACGGCGGGCCGGCCTATCCGCTCGGATACATGCGCCTCGGTCCGCTCGCGGTCCGCGAGCCGCGCGAGCGTCGCGGCGCGAGCGCCGAGGACCCGGTGCGCGCCGTCGAAGAGCTGCAGCCATGACGGGTCGCCTCCGGGGACTGCTGAAAGGCGCCATAGGTCCGCACGCGAACGACTCGCGCTACCTGCTCGACGTTCACCGCCGCGATCTGCCCGGACAGGACACGATGGCCCGCTACGAGGAGTCCGAGGAGGTGGATCTGTGCATCGTCGGCGCTGGCGCCGGTGGGTCGGTCCTCGCCCAGCGCCTCGCGCGCCGAGGCTGGCGGGTCGTGATCATCGAGGCTGGCCCGTTCTGGCATCCCGACGAGGACTGGGTGTCTGATGAGGCGGGTTCGCACGAGCTGTACTGGACCCAGGAGCGGGTGATCGGCGGCGAGGACCCGATCGAGCTGGGCAAGAACAACTCCGGACGCGGGGTGGGCGGCTCGATGGTCCACTACGCCGGCTACTGCCCGCGCTTTCACCCCTCGGACTTCGAGACCGAGACCCGCGACGGGGTCGGCGCGGACTGGCCGATCTCCTACCGAGACCTGAAGGCACACTACGAGGAGGTCGAGCGCGAGCTGCCCGTCGCCGGCCAGGACTGGCCGTGGGGCGACCCCCACCGCTACCCGTTCTCGCCGCACCCGATCGGCGGCGCGGCCGCGGTCTTGTGGCAGGGCGCGATCAAGCAGGGCATCGAAATGCGCGTCGGACCCGTGGGGATCGTCAACGGCACGTTCGGCAATCGCCCGCACTGCATCTACCGCGGCTTCTGCCTGCAGGGCTGCAAGGTCAACGCCAAGGCCAGCCCCTACGTCACCCATCTCCCCGACGCGCTGGCCCACGGCGTCGAGATCCGCGCCGACAGCATGGCGGTACGCGTCGAGATCAACGACGCCAACGGACAGGCGACAGGCGTCACCTACGTGCGCGACGGCGAGCGCACCGAGCGCCAGCAGCGCGCCCGCATGGTGGCGATCGCGGGCTACTCGATCGAGACGCCGCGACTGCTGCTGCACTCGACCTCGACGCGGTTCCCCAACGGCTTGGGCAACAACGAAGACCAGGTCGGACGTTACGTGATGGTCCAGGGCGCCACACAGGCCGCCGGTCGCTTTCCCGACGAGCTGCGGATGTATAAGGGGCCGCCGCCCGAGGTCTCCTCCGAGCAGTTCTACGAGACCGACGAGTCGCGCGGCTTTGCGCGTGGGTTCTCGATCCAGACCGTGTCGCCGCAGCCAATCGGTTGGGCCGAGCATGTGCTCGCCGACGGCCACTGGGGCGGCGCGCTGCGCGAGTACATGCGCGACTACAACCATTGGAGCACGATCGGCGTGCTCAACGAGCTGCTGCCCGATCCCGAGAACCGCGTCACCCTCGCGCAGGACAGCGACCCCTACGGGATGCCCGTGGCACGCTTTGACTACAGCCGGAGCGAGAACGACAAGGCCAACATGGCCTACTCGAAGGAGATCCTCAACGGCATCCTGCACGCAGCCGGGGCTCAGGACATCCTCACCATCCAACGCTACGCCCACCTCGTCGGCGGCGCCCGCATGGGCCGCACCCCAGAGGACAGCGTCGTCAACTCAGACCACCGCATCTGGGGCGTGCCCAACGTGTTCGTCGCCGACGGGAGCGTCTGCCCCACGCAGGGCAGCGCCAACCCTGCACTGACGATCATGGCGCTCGCCTCACGCCTGGCTGAACGGCTGGCCAGCCGGAACACGGGTTGAGTCTGTCGACGTCCCGAGATCAGACGTCCCAGATCCACGAACAGGAGTGCCAGTGAGCGCGAAGCACAAGCCAGAAGTGGTTGTTGTCACCGGATCCTCGGGCGGCGTGGGACGCGCGATCGCGCACGCGTTCGCAAAGCGCGGCGCACACATCGGACTGCTCGCGCGCGGGGCGGAGGGCCTCGCGGGCGCTCAGCGCGAGGTCGAATCTCTCGGCGGACAGGCCCTGGCCGTACCGACCGACGTGTCCGATCACCAGCAGGTCGAGACTGCAGCAGAGAAGGTGGAGGAGCGCTTCGGTGAGATCGACGTGTGGGTCAACGACGCGATGGCGACCGTGTTCGCGCGCTTCCTCGACATCGAGGCGGAGGAGTTCGCGCGCGCGACCGAGGTTACCTACCTCGGCGCGGTCTACGGCACGATGGTCGCCCTGAGACGGATGAGCGCCCGCGATCGCGGCACGATCGTCCAGGTCGGCTCGGCGCTCGCCTATCGCGCGATCCCGCTGCAGGCTGCCTACTGCGGCGCGAAGTTCGCGATCCGCGGTTTCACCGACTCGATCCGCAGCGAGCTGCTGCACGACAACAGCAACGTCCGAATCACCATGGTTCAGCTGCCGGGCGTTAATACGACACAGTTCGACTGGTGCCGATCGAAGCTGCCCAACCACCCGATGCCTGTCCCGCCGATCTACCAGCCCGAGATCCCGGCCGAAGCGGTCTACTGGGCCGCCCACCACCACCGCCGTGAGGTGTGGGTCGGCTACAGCACGCTGCTCGCGATCCTCGGCAACAAGGTTGCGTCGAGCCTCGCCGACCGCTACCTGGCCAAGACCGCGTTCGCCGGCCAACAGGTCAAGGACATGCCGGTCAGCGCCAACCGGCCAAACAACCTGTTCGAACCGGTGCCCGGCCAGGCGGCCACGCACGGCATCTTCGACGAGCAAGCCAAGACGCGCAGCCCGCAGCTGTGGGCGAGCACCCACCGCGCCGTCGTCGCCGGCGCCATGGGGAGCGTCGCTGCGGCGGCGGTGGCGGGAATGGCAAGGCGTCCACGACGATGAGCGCCGCCACCGAGATTCTGACTGCACCGCGCGTCGAGATGCCCCATGTCCTGCGCGAGTACGCGCTTCTCGCCGACGGCGAGCGCGGCGTCCTCGTCGGCCCGCGTGGCGACTTCGTGTGGATGTGCTTCCCGCGCTGGGACTCGGGGGCGGTCTTCTCGTCGCTGATCGGCGGCGCCGGGGCCTATGCGGTCACACCGCGGGGCCGCTTCGTGTGGGGCGGCTACTACGAGCCCGCGAGCCTGATCTGGCGCAGCCGCTGGGTCAGCGGCGACGCGACGATCGAGTGCCGCGAAGCGCTCGCGCTGCCCAGCCACCCCGACCAGGCGGTGATCCTGCGCCGCGTGATCGCGCTCGGCGGCACCGCTAGGGTCGACGTCGTCCTCAATCCGCGCGGCGACTTCGGCCGCAACGCGCTGCGCAATCTCTCCCAGCGCGACGACGGCGCGTGGACCGCCGAGCTAGAGGACACCAGCCTGTGCTGGACCGGGGGGCAGGACGCCAGCCCGCACGCCGATGGGCACGGCGGCAAGGCCCTGACGCTCTCCTTGACGCTCGAGGAGGGGGCCCACCACGATTTCGTCCTGGTCCTGGCGAGCGCCGGGTGCGATGGCGAACCGCCCGACCCCGAGCGGGCGTGGCGGGCCGTCGAGACCGAATGGCGCGATCGAGTGCCACGGCTCGAGCGCACGGTCGGACAGCGCGACGCACGCCACGCCTACGCGGTGTTGGCCGGGCTGACCAGCGCCAGTGGCGGCATGGTCGCGGCAGCGACCACCTCGCTACCCGAGCGTGCCCGCCAAGGTCGCAACTACGACTACCGCTACGTATGGATCCGAGACCAGTGCTATAGCGGCCAGGCCGTCGCCAAGGACGGCCCGCACCCGCTGATGGATGACGCCGTGCGCTTCGTGACCGACCGACTCCTCGCCGATGGACCCACGCTGAAGCCGGCCTACACGATCAGCGCTGGCGAGGTGCCCGATCAGCGCCAGCTCGACCTCGCGGGCTATCCGGGTGGCACGGACAGCGTCGGCAACTGGGTCAACCAGCAGTTCCAGCTCGACGCGTTCGGCGAAGCGCTGCTGCTGTTCGCCGCCGCAGCTGACCACGACCATCTACCCACCGAAGGCTGGCAGGCCGCGGAGACCGCTGCACGGGTCATCGAGCAGCGCTGGCGAGAACCGCACAGCGACGCGGGGATCTGGGAGATCGAGCCCGACGCCTGGACCCACAGCCGGCTGATCTGCGCCGCCGGTCTGCGCCAGATCGCCCAACACCGCCCCGGCCGCGACCAGGCGTCCCGCTGGGTCTCACTCGCCGACCGCATCGTCTCCGACACCGCCGCTCACGCGCTTCACCCCTCCGGGCGCTGGCAGCGCTCACCCCAAGATCCGCGTCCCGACGCGGCGCTGCTGCTTGCCGCGATCCGCGGCGCGATCCCCGCCGCGGACCCGCGCTCGATCGCCACCCTTCAGGCAATCGCGACGGAGCTCACCGAGGACGGCTACTGCTACCGCTACCGGCCGGACGAGCGGCCGCTCGGAGAGTCCGAAGGCGCATTCTTGGTCTGCGGCTTCTGGATGGCGCTCGCCTACGCTCAGCAGGGCGACCACCTCAGAGCCGCACGCTGGTTCGAGCGAAACCGCGCCGGCGCCGGCCCGCCCGGCCTGTTCTCAGAGGAGTTCGACGTCACCCAACGCCAGCTCCGCGGCAACCTCCCCCAAGCCTTCGTGCACGCACTGCTACTCGAATGCGCCATCGCGCAGCAGCCCGCGGCGCCACAATGAGCAAGGCGTCAGGATGACATCCGCCGTCACCACCTCGCTGCCGCCGCCGCGCGTGCTGATCGGCATACGCCTGATCGTTGGCGCCGGGCTGCTCGCGGCTCCGAGCGCGCTGCTGGCGAAGCTGCTCCACGAGCCGCTGGATCCGCCCGCGCTGGCCTTCACGCGGATCCTGGGCGCTCGCCACCTGGCCCAAGCCGTCTGGATGACTCGGCATCACACCCGCGACTGGATCCTCGCCGGCGCGGCCGTGGACGCCAGCCACGCCGCGAGCATGGCCATCCTGGCCGGCATCAGACCCGACCGACGCAAGCTGGCGCTGACAAACGCTGCCTACGCGACATTGTTTGCCAGCAGCGGCGTCTATGCAACGCGATGCCGTCCATCTATCCAGCCTGCGTGCTGCGGTCAACAGTGAACGGGACGAGGGTTCACGCCGACCAGGCGAGACAACTCGGATGATGGCCGCTTAGATCTCGTCGCGGTAGCCGAAGAAGTCGTGGTCTTCGCTGTAGCCGCCCTGGCCGGCGTAGCGTTCTGAGAAGTGGTGGACGAACTCGATTTCGCTGATCCATTTGACGTGCTTGAAGCCGAGCTGGTTCTCGACGCGCAGCCGTAGCGGCCGGCCGTGCAGGATCGGGAGCCGTTCGCCGTTCATCTCGTAGGCGAGCAGGCTTTGGGGGTGGCGCAGATCGTGGATCGAGTGGGAGTCGTAGTAGCGGTCGCTGCCTTCTCCGCCGAGGGCGAAGGAGTAGAACATCACCCATTCGGCCTCGGGCGTGGGGCGCACGAGTTCGATCAGCGCGCTGAACGGCAGGCCGCCCCACTCGGCGATGCCAGACCAGCCCTGAATGCAGTTGTGCATCGTGATCTGCTCCTGCTTTGCCAATGCCCGCATCTCGTCAAGGGAGAGCTCGACGGGGTTCTCGACGAGGCCGTGTACCTTGAGGCGATAGTCGCGGAAGTCATCGTCGCGGAGCGCGCACCACTCGGGGCTGCTGTCGGCGTGGCGTGAGTGGTTGGGCCAGAAGTGGGGGCTGATGTCCTCGCGACGGTATTCCACGCGGGGTGCATGGTGGTCGAATAGGAGGTCCATTAGCCGGCCGACGGTAAGGCCCGCGACATGCTGGAGGACGCGGGTGTGCGTCCAGGAGAAGCGCACCGCCCACACGTTGAAGGCGATCACCAGCACGATCACCAGCGCCACGATCGCGAAGCCCTCGAGGTTGTGGTGGTTGTTGCCGAGCGTGATGTCGTTGAGGTTGGGCGCGAGGCCGGTCAGCGCGACGAGCGCCATGTGGCCGATGAAGAACACGACGAAGGAGACCATCACGAGGAAGTGGATCGAGCGTGCGATCTGGCGGTTGCCGAACAGGCGTCCGTACCAGCGGTAGCGGTTGTCCAGCGCGGGCGACATCGCCAGGCCGGTGAGGATCGCCAGCGGAGCGAGGATGAAGATCACGGAGAAGTAGGTCAGCTGCTGCAGCGCGTCGTAGCGGAAGAAGCCACTCACGCCGCTGGGAAAGTGCAGGCTCAGGTAGGTGACGGCGCAGGAAGCCGCGGCAGGAAAGATCGAGAGATGCTCGGGCAGCAGCCGGTGCAGCCACGGGGTCGCGAAGAAGAAGACGGCGTAGGCGATGCCGTTGAGCACGAACAGGATGTCGAAGATGAAGTGCCAGTGGCGCGCGACCCCGATCGTGTGACGGCCGCCGGGCAGCCCGACCAGCGGGCTCAACGTGATCGCGTCATCCCTGGCCGTCCAGACGCGGTCCGTGGGCACCGCTCCGCGGAAGCGCAGCCACTCGCGCCCCGGCGTGCAGTGCACCTTGGCGTACAGGCGCGGGTGATCGGCGAGCACCTGCAGGCCCGAGCGCACGATGATGACGAGGAAGAAGAAGGAGAACAGGTGCGTCCAGCGCACGAACGCGGGCATCCCGGCGGGCACAGGCGGAGACCGCGCGATGCAGCGGTGCTCCACCAGGAAGTGGTGGCCGGCGCTGCTGGCGAAGAAGAGCTTGGCGGCGATGACCACGGCGATTGCCAGCGCAAGCGCGCCCCATGCGAGCCGCCAGATCGAGAAGAACCTGCTCCCCACGCGGATGTGCACCTGGGTGAGGCGCATCCGCGGATGGGGGCCCTGCTCGCTGAGCAGCCTCTCCTGCAGGAACTCATCCTGTAGACCGGCCTCGTCAGCGGGAGAGCTTTTGGTCTTGTCGGGGTCGACGCCGTCTGCCATCGCTAGCTAGCTCGTAGGCGTCCTTGGCGTCTGGCATAGAGGGCCTGCGAAGCTCGGCCGGCGGGTCGTCGTAGTCGCTGGAGCCGACGATCGCGTGAAAGATCGACGGGTTGGACGTCAGGCCACTCGGACTGTTCTCGCGCACCATCCGCTCTAGGTTTCCAGCAGCGCCCGGCGCATGTTGTCCAACCACACGCTCGCCCGAGCGCCTCAAGCGCCCTGAGCGGGCTGGCGGTGAGAGCGGTGACATCGGCCATGGGAATCTCGACTTCTTTGGACGGCGCGTCAGGGTGCATCCAGCGACGCGCGGCCGCGAACTGGGCCAACAGGGACGGCCTCGGGGTTGCCGGTCCTCCCAAAGCGCGCTTCGGTTTGGCCGCTGCGATGCGAATGGCACGGATGGAGTCGGCCCTTGATGGGAGAGCGATGTCTGCCGGGCTTGAGGCCGCAAACGGTCGAGCCGACGGTAGATGGCCCACTGCTCAGCATGCCCCCCTAGCGTCCAGTGGTCTGCGGTTCTTACGATCGAGTCCTGAGCCAAGCGGCGGCGAGGGCACAGAACGTGACAGCGTCGAGCTTGCTACCGGGTCGATGCCGATCGTCGAGTGAGCGGCGCGTGCCGCCACCGCCTGAGCGGGTTCTAGATCGCGTGGCAGCGCAACCGCATTACGTTTGCGCCGATTCAGCGGAGATGTCCAGTGCTCCGCTCTGGTCCGTAACGCTGACGCCGTCGCGCGTCACACGTAGGCTTACCGAGGCGTCACCGACACGCAGGTTGGTCAGCTCGATCTCGTCGAGCCAGTCAGGGAGTGTCGGGCGCAGCCGTAGGCGTTTGTTCGCGGCGTCTGGTTCGAGGCCGAGTACTCCTTCGACGAGGTGGACGATCGCACCGGATGCCCAGGCTTGCGGGACATTCGCGCCGAGGTACTGGACCGGGAACGAGCCTTCGTCGCGCGTGAGACCACCGAAGACCTCGGGAAGTCGCCGGTACTGGAATCGTTCGGCGGCATCAAACAGCGCGCGAGCGATCTTGCTCGCCTCTGCGCCGTGTCCGTAGGCGCAAAAGCCGCGCGCGAGAATCGCGTTGTCGTGTGGCCAGATCGAGCCAAGCTGGTAGGAGAGCGGGTTGTATGCGGCGTGGGAGGCCGAGAGGCTACGCACGCCCCAGCCGCTCCACATGTCCGCTTCCAACAATCGGGTGACAACGCGAGCGGCACGCTCGCCTGTGATCGCGTGCGCCCAGAGCAGATGTCCCTGGTTGGAGGCGACCGATTCGATCGGGCGCTTGTGTCCGTCGAGGCCAAGGTAGTAGCCGCCCTCGGCCTCCCACCAGAACCGCTCCTCGATGGCCTCGGCAAGCCGGTCTGCCTGTTCGCGCAGCGCTGCTGCGCCGACAGCGTCGTCGAAGGCTTGCTCGATGGTGTCGGCCCAGCCGCGTTTGGCGGCTACGACGTAGCCCTGAAGCTCGCAGGTTGCGATCGGCAGCTCCGCGTTGGAGCCGTCCGCGTTGGCGATGGCGTCGCCGGAGTCCTTCCAGCTTTGGTTGTAGTAGCCCCAGTCGCCGGCGCGCGTCTTGTATTCCTGGAGGCCGTCACCGTCGAGGTCGCCGTCGGTGTCGATCCACTGCAGGGCGCGCTCAACGTGTGGTCTGAGCCGCGTGAGCAGTGCACGGTTGGCTGTCCAGCGCCATAGCTCGGCGGCGGCCCATACGTAGAGCGTGGTGGCGTCGTGACTGCCGTAGTAAGGCGTTTGCGGGATCAGCTCGAAGTGCGCAAGCTCGCCGTGGCGGAACTCGTGCTCGATTTTGCCCGGCTGCAGGTCGCGCCGATCGTCGTAGCGGTCTCCCTGCAGCGCGGCGAGCGCCTGCAAGCTGCCCGCAGTGAGTCCTGGAGACAGTGACAGCGTCTGCAACGAGACGACGAGCGCGTCGCGTCCGAACAGAGAGACGAACCAGGGGATCCCGGCTGCGGGCACCATCTCCTCTACCCCGTCGCCCCCGTGCGCGACAGCGTCTTTGTCGATGCGACGCAAGCGCAGCGCCCCGAGGTCATCCACAGCCCGCTCCACGACCGCGTTGACGCCGCTGTCGGTCGTCTTGATGCGGGTAACCCGTGCCCGCCATTCTCGTCGCCTCTTCGCGAGCTCGGGATCGCCGGTGAGCAAAGCATGGCAGTCCTCGATCGGCCCCTGTGCTTGATTGCTCACGCCGAAGGGCACCCAGAGTAGACAGGTATGCCAGCGCTCGTGCGGCTCGAGCCTGATCCGGAATGAGAGAAGCCCGTTCGCGTACTCCGCCTCGGAGTCTTGCTTTTGGACCTGCAACCGCAAACCGCGTTCGAAGTCGCCGTGGCGGTAGCTGGTTGTCAGCGTCCGCGTGTCGCTGTCCCAGCACGACTCGAGCGAGCCGCGTCGCACGACATGGCGCTGCTTGACGTCGAAAAGATCGGCGAAATCACTCTCGATGCGCAGCTCGAGCTCAAAGTCGACTGCCTCGCTGGCAAAGCTGGTGAGGTCGTAGTCCTCATGAATCCCGTTGTGGACTGTGCGGTCCAGCCGCAGATGCAATTTCCCGCCATCGATCGCTCCGCCGCTCGTCGCGAGCTCCGCGTTAACGAACTCGTGGCGCGCTGAGAACGGCTGCACGACGGCGCTGTTCAGGAGCTTCGGCGACATCTTGGACAGTGTCAGCTCGTAGCCTGAGACGAGACGCGTATCGACGCAGAAGTACCCCTGCTGCGCGTCTGGCGCGATCTTCCCGTCCGGGCCGCAGACGAGGAACTGCTCGTCGGCGTGGACGGTCAGGCTCGGCGGGCCTACACGGATCTCGACGGACTCGGTCACGGCAGATCTCCACTGCCAACGATCCAGGCCTGCGGCCCGCGCATACGGCGAGCCCGGATTACGACATCGTGCTCGCCAAGAGCGAGCGCGACGAAGCGCTTCACGAGCAGCCGTGCGCAGCCGACGGCCTCGATCAGGCGCCTCGTCAGCACCTCCAACCACCCGCCCAACGTTGCCGGCGACGGGGGCTCAAGACAGCTCCCGGGAGTGTGGGCGGCACGCTCCCCTCGCGAAGAGGATGACGACGCGGGTCTTGTCAGACACGAGCGAAATCGCGTGCGCCGCACACGGCCGCCACCGATCGATAAGCCCGCTCGTACGCGGCAGCGACCACGTCCGCATCACAATGCGCGGCGACCCAGGCTCGACATTCGCGCGGCGCGATCTGCGACAGCCTGTCCACCGCGGCGCTCATTGCCGGCACGTCATTGACCAGGAAGCCGGTGGTCGCGTCAACGACGAGCTCATGCGCGGCGCCCTCGGGGAAGGCGATCACGGGTGTCCCGCAAGCCAGTGCCTCGACCATGACCATCCCGAACGGCTCCTCCCAGCGGATCGGCACGAGCAGTGCGCGGGCCCCGGCGAACAGCGAGCGCTTGACGAACCCGGTCACCTCACCAACGAAGCGCACGCGGTCGCCGTCGATGTGCGGCGCCACCTCACTGTCGAAGAACGCCTGCTGGCCGGGCTGGATGACGCCAGCGAGGACGAGCGGCACGCCCGCGCCGAGCGCCGCAGCGATCGCGCGATGCGGTCCCTTCTCAGCGACCATCCTCCCGATCCACAGTAGGTAGTCGGCCTTGTGCTCTCGCAGCGGCCACGCATCCGTCTCGATCGGGTTCGCGATCACATCGACTGGCTCGAGCCCCGGCGGCGCCGACGCCCACTGGGCGCGGCTGATGCCGACGAGCCCCGCCTTATGACCGTGGTGAGCGTAGAAGGTTGCGGTCGCGGTTGTAAACGGTCCGTGCAGCGTGTGCACGAGCGGGACGTCGAGGCGGTCGGCCATCGCGAGCGCCGTGAAGCCGCAGTGATCATGGACGATGTCGAACTCGGGCGTGCCGCGATCGATCTCGGCGAATGCTCGCGAGACGTGGTCGCTCTCATAAAGCGAGCGCTCGATCTCGTCGGGGTGAGACTCATCGAGCAAGGCGAGGACCCGCGCACCCGATCGAGAGCCCGGAGCGCACAGCAGCGTCACCGCGTGGCCTCGATCGACGAGCGCCTCGGTGAGCACGCTGACGACCGACTCGACGCCCCCGTAGCCCGACGGCGGGACCGGGATCCAGGGTGGTGCGAGCATCGCGATGCGCAGCGGTGCCCGTGTCGCCCCGTCGCTGTCGCCGACCGGGCGCGTAGGCGACCGCTCACACAGGCCTGAAGGCGACCTGCGGTCCGGTGCTGCGGTCGCGACACTCATCGCAGCTTCTCGCGACAGCGCAGCCGCGTGCCATCCGCGACGTGACCCCGACGCCGCGGAGGGCCGCGACCATCGCTACGGCCCTCGCGGCTTAGGCTCTTGAGCACGACGGATCTCCAAATCGATAGCGGTAGCAAGGAGCGCCTTACAGCCCGCACCGCTCTCTGCCTGATACTCAATAGCGTGGCTAGCACGGCTGCTCTTACGTCGAAGACGGGAAACCCGTAGCGGACGCTCCGCCTCGACACCCCGCGCGATATCGGCATTGGCGCGGTTACATGCGACCTACGGGCGATGATTCAGCGCAGCGGTTCTCGCACGCTATAGCTCGTCCGATCGCCGGCCATGGACGGAACCATCGCGTCAGTCAAGGATGCCGCGAGCGCGTAGTGTGGACCTATGGCGCGCGGACTCGCAGAGGCGGCTCGTCGCGGCGTGCTCGACCGCGAGCGGTTGGGTAGTCCCGCCGGATGAGGTATCGCGTGGTCATTACCGAGATGAACATCGACGAGGCGGCCCGCGTCGAGGCCTTTCGCTACGTGCTTGAAGCGGCAAACGAGAGTGACGCCGCCGTCACGGCGCGTGAGCGGTTCAAGGAACAAACAGGGCGGGAGCCGGCACCCCGAGCGATCGTCGACGTGCTGCCGTTCTAGTACAGCGGGTAGCCTAGGCATTCAGTTCCACGCCGAAGTCGTCGCCAGCTTGCAGCCGCTCGCTCAGCGCAAGCCCAGAACGGCGAGATGTGTGGTGTGCCGAGCCGGGACCGGGCTGGTCGAGGCCCAGCAGTGCGATCCTGCGCGCTGCCAGTCGGCTGGCGTCGGATCTCTGACGCGGCCACGGTGATGGTAAGAACCGCTGGCCGCTCAACGCTAGAGATATGTGACACGCGTTGCGCTACGTCGTTTGCTCCCGATCCTTATGACCGCTTGCGGAGTCAGGCGCGGTAGGCAGGATCTGTCCGTCCCGCAGGACCGAGTGCCCGCTCACCGAGTGTCGCGCGATGCGGCCGCTGCGAAATGCCTCGTAACGTCGTGACCCATCGGCCGACCCCTCGCCCGGCTCTGACCGCCGATCAGTCCCGGGGCCCCGCGTCGGTCCAGCCGCGCTACCAAGGAGGTAGTCGTCAGCCATGGCTCAATCGCTCACACCACACCCGCGACCCCCGGTCCTCGTCGGCAACCTCTTTCCGCAGCTAGCCGTACTCTCGAGCGCCGCCGTGATTCTCGCGATCGGTCTGCTCGCATTCGGCGACGCGAGCTACGCCGCGGCGGCCGGCGCCGTATTCCTCTTGCTCGCACTGCTCGCGACCAGCGATTCGTTGCTCGCTCGCCACCAGGCCCGCTCCGGCGCTGGCGACAGCGGCGGTAACGGTCCCGCCGCGGTGTTCGCCGTCGAGCTGGGTGACCCGCTGAGCGTCGAAGGAGACAGCCCTCCGGAGATCGGTCCACACGACGTCCCACCAGGACATCCGATGCACCAGGCGCTCAAGGAGGCGCAGGACGGGTCTGCTCCGGAGACGGACCGACGCCGAGCGCCATAGCCCCGTCGCACGAGCGCCTCATCGGGCTCTCCGGGCCTCTGTACCCGATTGGCTACTCATGGTTTGAACACCATCAGTGTGAGGATCACCAGGATCAGGAGCAGTGACGCGTAGTTCTCGGCGAGCGAGACGCGGTCGTTGAGCAGCGCTCCCAGTTGCCCGTTTGCCGGTTTGTCGTCGGCGGCGAGCTGTTGGGCGAGCTTGCGGGCCTGTTTGGGTCGCTGGCCGCCGAGGCCGCCGAGCAGGAGAGCGGTGAGGTAGAGCGCGATTGCGGCGTCGATCCAGCCGGATGCGTAGTCGTAGTGTTCAATGTTGACGAGCCAGAGTCCGAAGATGCCTGCGAGCACGCTGCCGAGCGCGACGAGCAGTACGCCGATGCGTGTGAGGCCTAGAAGCAGCGCGATCTCGACTGGCCGCTGGCGGCGACGTGCGGTTTCGAACGCGGTTCCGGCGAGCACGATTCCGGCGACGAGCAGCAGCGCGCCCAGCAGATGGAAGAACGTGGCTACCTTGTCCATGGGCGAAGGGGTGCGGACTCAGCGCAGTCGGCGTGTCGCTGGTCTGGGGCTCACAGGTCGAGGTCGGAGCGCGTCGCTTGGAGGTAGGCGATGACCTCGCGGTCATTGGATTCCAGTCGCTCGACGGGTGAGCCGGTGCACTCGCAGAACTGAACGACCGCGCGTGCGCCGGTGACCTCGACGACGTGCCAGTGCGCGCCGGAGAGTACCCAGCGCTCGAGGTGCTCGATTGTCAGGCGTTCGCTCGTCATTCGGACTTCGCTGCTATGGGTTGTTGCGGTAGTAGGCGGCGTTGATCTCGATGTACTGCTGCCACTCTGGTGGTACTTGCTCTTCGGAGGTGATCGCGTCGACCGGGCAGGCCTCGACGCAGGCGTCGCAGTCGATGCATTCCTCGGGATCGATGTAGAGCATCTCGGCCGCTTCGAACCCGGGCTCCTCCGGGGTCGGGTGGATGCAGTCAACGGGGCAGACCTCGACACACGAGCTGTCCTTGGTCCCGATGCATGGCTCGTTGATCACATAGGTCATAGGCCGCCCGCCTCCGCTGTTCGATCGGTCGTGCGAGCGCGAAAGCCATCTTAGACTTTTCCCAGTTCTTGTGTGTAAAGTGGAGGGATGGACCTTACGGGTCGTTCACCGGGACCATTGAGCCAGGCGACACGCGCTCGCCTGTTTCAGGTTCTCGGCGAGTTGCGCCGGTCCGCTGGCACCGATGAGCTGGCGGCACGTCTCGACCTGCATCCCAACGGTGTGCGCGCTCACCTGGAGGTGCTGACCGACGCGGGCCTCGTGGTCCGCGAGCGTGTCAGGCAGGCGCTGGGGCGGCCGCGGGACATGTGGTCGGTTGCCCCGGACGCCCAGCCCGATGGTGCTCGCCCCGACGCCTACGCGGACCTCGCGAGCTGGCTCGCCAGGACGATTGTGCCAACGCGGCGCCGCTTGGCGGACCTCGAGCACAGCGGACGCACACTCGGACGCCAACTCGCACCCACCGCGGGCACAGCGCCACCGGAAGGGATGATGCACACCGTCCTTGCCTCGCTCGGCTTTCAGCCGCGTCGCGAACTCGATGTGCCGGGGATGCTCACCTACCGGCTGTGCAACTGCCCCTACCGCGAGATTGCGCGCGAGCACCAAGACGTCGTCTGCACGCTGCACCGGGGCATCACGCGTGGCCTGCTCGACGTGATCGACCCCGCCACAACGCTCACCGCCTTTGTCCCCGAAGAGCCCGACACCGCCGGCTGCTCGATCACGCTGCAAGGCGGGTTCGCTGACCGCGCACACCCCGTCCCGTGAAGCGCGCAGCGCCACTCGCCTCGCTCTCGCGCGACCATCACCAGGCGCTCCGGGTCGCGCAGAAGCTTCGCCGAAGCACGACAGGCACGGTCGCCGAAACACGCGAAGCGTTCCTCGGATTCTGGGATCCTCACGGCAGCCTCCACTTCCGTCTCGAAGAGGAGCTGCTGTTGCCGGCGTTCGCAGCCCACGGCGATCCTCACCACGAGCTGGTCGCTCGAACGCTCTGCGATCACCTGGCGATCCGCCAACAAGCCAACCAGCTGGCCGCCGACGTCAGGCCCACGCTCGAGTCGCTCCAACAGCTCGGGATGCAGCTCGCTACCCACGTCCGCATGGAAGAACGCGAGCTGTTCCCGCTGATCGAGCAGACAATCCCCGCCGACCAGCTCGAGCTGACCGCACGCGCCCTCCAAGAAGCCGAGACGCGCAGACACACCAACACCGCGGCGGCCGATCGCGCGGCGCGCAACCCGAGCGAGCTGGTCGACCTGAACAGCCGGCACGGTGTCGGTCCGGTCTGGGGCATCGCGAGCGAGGACCTCAACGCCACGCTGCTCGCGTGGGCTCCGGGTAACGCGATAGCCGAACACATCAACGAGCACCGTGACGTGCTGCTCGTAATCACGCACGGCGATGGCACCGCTACCGTCGCCGCGCACACACACGAACTGACGCCCGGCCACGCGCTCCTCATCCCCAAAGGAACCCGCCGCAGCATACAGACCGGAGCCGGCGGCCTACGGTACCTCTCCATACACGTCCGACGCGGACCACTCCAAATCGAACCATGATCGAAAGCCACTGCGCCGATCCTCTGCACCGCTCACAAGTCCTGCGTCGCCTGCCGGGCGGGCGTGGTGGCCGCCTGCCAGACGAGTGGAATCAGGCATCCGTGGAGACAATACGGTTACGAATCCCCCAGCGAGACCCGAGAGCGGGTGAGTGCCTTGCGAGTCGCCGTCTTCAGCGCTAGGTCCTATGTGCGCCAGTTTCTTGACGCGGCAAATGGTGAGGCTCATCACGGGCTCGTCTATTTCAAGCCGACGCTCGACCGGGGGACCGTGCCGCTCGCGGCCGGGTATCCCGCGGTGTGCGCGTTCGTACACGACCACCTCGACCGGGGCGTCCTGGAGCAGCTCGCGGACGGCGGAACTCAGCTCGTTGCGCTCCGCTGCGCCGGTTTCAACAACGTCGATCTGAAGGCCGCCAGCGCGCTCGGGGTGACCGTCACCCGTGTTCCGGCGTACTCGCCCTACGCGATTGCCGAGCACACAGTCGGCTTGATCCTGGCGCTCAACCGTGGCATCCATCGCGCGTTCGCGCGCGTGCGCGACCACAACTTCGCGCTCGATGGCCTACTCGGCTTCGATCTGCACGAACGAACGGTCGGGATCGTCGGCACGGGCGTGATCGGCTCGACCCTCGCCCGCATCCTCAGCGGCTTCGGCTGCCGCCTGCTCGCACACGACGTGCGTGAGAACCCCGAGTGCGTTCAGCTCGGCGTCAACTACGTGGAACTGGACGAGCTGCTCTCAGCATCAGACATCATCAGCCTCCACTGCCCGCTCACCCCGGAGACCTACCACCTGATCGACGCGCACGCACTCGAGCAGGTCAAACCCGGCGTGATGCTGATCAACACCAGCCGCGGCGCCCTGATCGACACCCAAGCAGTGATCGACGCGCTCAAGGACGGCCGCATCGGCTACCTCGGACTCGACGTCTACGAGGAAGAAGACGCTCTCTTCGACTCGGACCTCTCCAACGAGATCGTCCAAGACGACGTCTTCATGCACCTGCTCAGCTTCCCGAACGTCATCGTCACGGCCCACCAGGCCTACTTCACCTCCGACGCTCTACGCAACATCGCCGAGCAGACGCTTGCAAACATCAGCGCCTTCGAACGCGGCGAAAAATTTGATAACGAAGTCGGGCTGCAGCGGATCGCCAGCTGAGCCGCCCCGGCCCGAGCAGCATTTTCGACCCCACCCTTAGAACGGATTGAGTGAGGCCGTCGGGGGTTTGTGCGACAGCCTCGCTGTAACGAGCGCCTGGATCGCGGCGCCGTCACTACTGCTGCGGACCATTTTGCAGGCTCCTGCTAACTCTCCAAGGCAGGTGCGTGGAGCAGGCTGACCGGACTCTCCGTCGTAGCGCTGTGCGCCCACGCCGACGCTGATTCACGGTCGTGCCTGCGCGACCGCTCACGCCTAGTTCGGACGGCGCGGGCTTCGTCTTTCGGTGGGCGCCCGCCCTTGAGACGGCGCCGTTGCACCGCTGCGCGCCGGGTCACCCGCAGATGAGACCGGTGCCTGACCGCCAGAGCACCTTCAGTCGTCCGCCCGCTGTTAGTTCGGCCCGGATGTTGCCGCAGCCGTGCGCGTGAGGCGCGTAGTAATTGGCGCGGAAGAAGACAGCGTCCGATCCTGTGACAGTCAGCGCATTGATCGCCGCTTGCCCGGGGCTCCCGGGAAACAGTTGGTCGAGCTGGCGTTGGCTGACGAGGGTCGTCAATGCTGAAGCGGTGACTCGGACGATCGAATCATTGTGCGCGGCGACAACCTCGCCGGTTGTCGATCGCGCCATACGGTTCGGCTCGCTGATCGAGTCGTGGTAGCCCGTATAAGTGCCGTTAGCACGGAGCACGAGAAGCTCCGCAGGGTGCGCGTACTTGGTGCCTCCGGCGCCACTGAGACAGCCGAAGGCGGTGAACCCGGCTCCGGTCACACCGGAGCCGCAGTCTGCTGCGAGCGGCGCCGGAAGTCGCCCAGCGGTCCCTGCATCGGCGGGCCCAGCGACAGCTGCAAGGAGCAGAACGCATAGAGCCAGGGTTCGAGAGCCCGCCATCGCGCCCGATCATCCCGCCTTGGTCCGACACACACAAGCGGCCTTCCACGAACGCCACCGTCGCTTTGATCGACACCGCTCGCGACGCGGTACCGAAAACACCGCGATCGCGTTGCCACGAACGCAGCAGCCGGCAGCCCGAGAGATCGGTTGCTGCTATCGGCCAAGAGGAGGAGCCGACGAAGATCGTCCACCCGTTACCGCTCCCGCCC
>PLFX01000009.1 GCA_003138355.1 Solirubrobacterales bacterium | reverse complement strand
AACGTCCTCAGGAACTACACCTAAGGCAGCGGGCGTCCGCTCTAGGCGAGCGGCCCGCCGCCGAACGTCGCGACATCAGCGACGAGGTCGTGCACGAGGCGGGCGAACACGCGTGAGCTGCGGTACTGCTCCGCCTTGAGACGCCCGCGCACACGGACGCGCTGATGCATCTCCGGAAAGCGCTTGAGCCGCGCGAGCATCCACTCGAGCTCGGTGGGGCTACTGATGTGCAGATAGTCGATGTTCCGCTCGAGCCCGTGCGTTGGCGCGAGGACGTCCGCCAGCAGCAGCTGCCCGGCGGCGAGGTGCATGCCGACCTGGGCTCCAAATCCTCCTCCCGACGTTGGCGCGACATATACCCCGACGTCGTATGCGCGCAGGAACGAGACGAGCGCATCGCCGGTAACGCCGTGGACCAGCTCGAGCAGGTCGTGGTGGTGCTTCGCGGGTAGCAGCATCGCCTCGCGGTGCGGCGTCGAGCGTCCGATCGACATCGCACGCGCCTTTCGATGCAGTGGCCGTACCTCCCCGAACAGTCGGTCGTTGATCGGCGGCGGGACGGCCCGCCAGATCTGCGCGCTGCCGGCTGCCTCGCCGGTGAGTGCAGGGCGAAACGAGGCGATCCGGTCGAGTGCGTCGAGCGCCACGGCGGAGCTGCCGGGGGGTTGTTCGCCAACCAGGAGTCCGAGTGACGGGCGCGGCAGCGCGGCGAGCAGATCGGGCGCCGCGGCCAGCGGATCGAAGACGACGCTCACATGCGGCCTGAAGGCCGACAGCTCGGCGATCGTCGCGCCGGCCGGGCGGCCAGGTTCGAGCGTGAATTGCCGTGGTGAGAGTCCGGCGGTCGGTCGCGGTGGAGCACAGCCGTCGAGCCAGGCGACGGCGCCGAGGAATGCGACGCGTACCGGCTCTCCCTCCCCGAGCCGCGCTGTTCCGCCGGCGCTGCGAAGGGCTAGGCTGCACATCGGCGCCGCTACGATAGCGAAGCTGGTGCCGCACTCCAGCCCATGGCCGACTGGCAAGAGCGAATCACCCGCGAGACGACGCCGGCCATTCGTGCCGAGCACGATCTGCGCTACCGGCTGGCAGCACCGCTGATCGCCGCCAGTGCCGGTTGGGCGGATCTTGGATGCGGCAACGGCGTTGCCGCCGCGGCCGCCCTCCCGGAACGACCCTCGGCCCGGGCCGTGCTGGTTGACATCGACGAGCGGGTTGTGGCGCGCGCGGCCGAGGAGCTTGGTCTGCCTGACGCCGTCTGCCTGGCCGCCGACCTGACGGACCCGGACGCACTACGGCGGATCGGCGCCGAGCTGCTGGAATGCGCCGGCGAGCGCATCGTCACCTGCTTCGAAGTGGTCGAGCATCTCAGCAGCTTCGTCCCGCTGCTCCAGTGGTCGGTCGAGCTCGCGCGCGAAGGCGCGGCGACGTTCGTGATCAGCGTGCCGAACGATGCCTTCTGGTCGATCCAGAACCCGCACCATCTGAGCTCATGGGGTGAGGGGGCCTTCGAGGAGCTGCGCCGGCTGCTCCCGCGGGAGCAGACGCTGTTGCGCCAGATCAGCCTCACCGGCTCGGCCATGATCGGCTGGGATGGCGAGCCGACGCGCTACGAGCTCGTCGCCGAGATCGGTGGCGAGCGCGCCGTCGCGAGTCACTTCATCGCTGCGTTCGGCCCTCGTCACGGCGAGCTCTGGCGCGGTGCCGTAGCCACGCAGGGTGACGTCCTCGGACAGCGGCGCTGGGAGCGCCAGCGGGAGAACGACGTCGCCCTCGCGCAGAAGGAGCTCGATGTCTTGGAGCAGGAGCTCGCACAGGCGCGAGCGTACGTGGAGCGAAGCAGCACGTGGTTCGCCGAGTGGCGCGCCTATATCCACGAGCTCGAGCGCCAGCTCAGCCTCCCGCTGTCGGGCGCGGGCCCAGATGAGCTCCCGGAGGTGCGGGAGCCGCCCGCCGAGTCGCCGCAAGACCAGGCGACGCCGCCCCAGTGAAGGTCATCTTCCTTCTGAACGACCTGCAGCTCTCCGGTGGCGTGGGGGTGGTGATCCAGCACGCTCGGCGGCTGAGTGCAATCGACGGGTGGGACGTCACGCTCGCGCTGGTTCGCGAGGAGGACGCGCCGAGCTGGGTGGGATATGACGAGCTGCCGCATCTGCATGTCTGTTCTCGAGAGCAGGCCCTGGCAGGTCACTACGACGTCGCCGTCGCGACGTGGTGGGAAACCGTGTTCACGCTCTTCGAGGTCTCGGCCGACCGCCGTGTCTTCTTCGTCCAGAGCCTCGAGGACCGGTTCTACGAGGACGGCGAGGCCGAGCGCCTCGGGGCCGCGCTGGTACTGGATCTGCCCGTCGCGTTCGTCACGGAAGCTCGCTGGATCGCCGACACGATCGCGGCTCTCCGGCCGGAGGCGCAGTGCTACCTCGTTCGGAACGGGATCGACAAGCAGGTCTTCGGCCCCGTCGCGAGCCTCCCCGAGACGCAGGAGGGCCTCCTTCGCGTACTCATCGAAGGCTCGCCGAGCGCGTGGTTCAAGGGGGTCCATACGGCGATCGTGGCTGCCGCGGCAATGCGCGAGCCGCACCACGTGACGGTCGTGACCGGCGAGCGGCGCGCGCTCGGCGACGTCGTCGCGGATGAGGTGGTCGGACCGCTCAGCCACGAAGAGATGGCGAGCCTCTACGGGCGCACTGACGTGCTGCTGAAGCTTTCGATCGTCGAAGGCATGTTCGGGCCGCCGCTCGAGGCCTTCCACTGCGGTGCGACGTGCGTGGTCACGCCCGTGACCGGTCACGACGAGTACGTCGTCCACGGCTGGAACGGCCTGCTCACAGACTGGGACGACGTCCTCGGGACGGCGCGAGCGCTCGACCTGCTCGCGCGCGACTCAGACCTGCTGCGCTTCCTGCGCGCCAACGCGCTCGAGACTGCGCGCGCCTGGCCGTCGTGGGAGCAGTCCTCCCAGTTCATGGCGGCAGCGCTGCTTGCCATCCGCCGCGACCCACCGCCCCTCGCCGCTCCCGCTGCGGCAAGCCTGCTCGCGGACCTCCGCGCCGGGATCGAGATTCACGGGAAGCTGCTCCGCGAGCGGGTCGTGTTCTATAAGCAGGCACGCCGGCTCGAGCGCATTCGCCGCCTGCCGCTCGTCCGCCTGTTGCTGCGCCTTCGCAACAGCCGCTCGCTCAAGCTCGTCGCGCGCCCGCTGCGGCCCCTGTACCGGCGCGCGCGACGCTCGCTCGCATGAGACCTGGTTCGCTGCGAGGGCGCTTGCGCCGCCCAGAGGAGCATCCGCGGGGCGAGCGGCGCAACGCGAACGCTGCCCTGCTCGAGCTCGCGCGAGAGGGCCCCGCACCGACTGCTTCGCGGCCACCATCGTCCCACGGTCCGTGGCGTGTGGCGGTCCTCATTCCGGACTTCAGACGGGGAAGCGGTGGCCACGCGACGATCGCGCATTTGCTCGAGGCTCTGCGCCACCGCGGGCACGAGCTGTCGCTGTGGCTGATCGACACCGAGGGCCGCCATCTCGCAGAGTCCGAGCCCGACAGCGCGCGCCTCTTCCACCGCTACTTCGGGCTCGACGAGGTCGAGCTCCATACTGAGTTCAGCACGTGGAAGGGCGCCGACATCGTGCTCGCGACCGGCTGGCAGACCGTCGCCCCGGCGCTGCTCGTCCCCGGCGCCGGCGCGCGTGCCTACCTCGTCCAGGACCACGAGCCTGACTTCTATGGGGCGTCCGCGGAATCGCTTTGGGCGCGGAGCACCTACAGCCGGGGGCTGCACTGCATCGCCGCGAGCGCCTGGCTCGCGGAGCTCCTACGCGAGCGATACGGGGCCAGCGCGAGCCACTTCGACCTCGCGATCGATCACGCCCTGTACGGGGTGCGGGACACGCCGCGACGCGCAAACCGCGTCATCTTCTACACGCGGCCCGTGACCGCCCGCCGGGCCGTGCCGCTCGGCCTGCTTGCGCTCGAGGAGCTCGCGCGGCGACGGCCCGAAGTCGAAGTGGTGCTCTACGGCGACGTCCAGGCGCCGGCGCTCGCCTTCTCCCATGTCCACATGGGAGTGCTCACCTGGCAGCGACTCGCCGCGCTCTACGCGGAGGCGACGGTGGGGATGGTCCTCTCGCTCACCAACCCGTCGCTCGTCGGGCTCGAGATGATGGCGTGCGGGCTGCCGACGGTCGAGCTCGCGAGCGACTCGATGCTGGCAAGCTTCGGTCGCGACGGTCCGCTGACGCTGACGGAGGCGGACCCACTCGCGCTCGCCGGCGCGATCGAGAGCCTGCTCGACGATGCCACGCTCCGCGGCCGGATCGGCGCGGCCGGGATCGAGCTCGTTGCCACACGAAGCTGGGAGCGAGCGGCCGAGCAGGTTGAGGACGGGCTGCGCATCGCACTCGCGAAGCCGCCGAGCTGAGTTCACGACGGGTGCCCGGCGTATCATGCGGCGCCCGAGTCGTGCTCGCGCGTGTTCCTGAGTGCGAGCGTTCTCGATCCCCGCACGCATGGCCGACGAGAACGTGACAGCTGCTCCACGGGGTTTCCGCTTGCGAGGGCCTCGCGTTGTGCTGCGTCGCAGTCTCCGGGGACTCCGCCACGCCCCGCGGCCGCTGGTCGTGATCCTGATATTTGCCGCGCTCGAGTCACTCGCCTGGGACATTGCGACGCCCGCCTTCCAGGGACCTGACGAGGCCGCACATTTCTCGTATGTCCAGCACCTCGCGGAGACGGGGGCGCCTCCGAGCCCCAACACGGGCACTGCACCCAACTCGACTGAGGCGCAGGATGCCCTGGACTGGTTGAACCTCACGTCGCTGGTCGGAGACCTCGGTGCGAGACCCGCTTGGACGGCGGCCGACCTCTCCCTCTGGCATCGGATCGAGCGCCAGATGCCCGCCGGCTCGCGCGCAAACGGCTCCGGTCCCAACGCGCAGGCCAAGAATCCGCCGCTCTATTACGCGCTGATGGCGATCCCCTATCGCGTGTTCGTCTGGCTGCCGCTGCTGAAGCGGCTGTTCGTCCTGCGCCTGATCAGCTCGTTCTTCCGCCTTGGCACGATCGTGCTGACGTGGCTACTCGCCGGCGCGCTCTTCGGGCAGGTGCGCTGGAAACAGACGCTCGCGGCCGGGGTCGTGGCACTGCAGCCGAAGCTCGCTTTCATGAGCGGCGTGATCAGCGTGGACAACCTGCTGACGATGGCTGTCACGGCTTTCCTGCTCGCAGCCGTGCTGCTCGTGCAGCGCGGTCCCTCGCGCGGACGCGTCCTGGCAGCGAGCGGCCTGGCTGCGGCTGCGACGCTGACGCAGGGGCGCGGACTTGTCACGGTGCCGGTCCTTGCGATCGCGCTGGCCATTGCCTGGATCAAGCACCGACCGGACGTGCGCGCGATGGTCGCGCGAGTGCTCATGGCTGCCGCGACGATCGTTGCTGCAGTGCTTGTCTATACGGCTTTCACGAGGGTCAGCAACGGCACGAGCGCGTTTGGCGGCCAGGTCAGCCAGCTTAACAGTGGTGGTGGCTTCAACATCGGCCAGTTCTTGTCGTCCGTCTGGCAGTTCTACTTCACCCCGCTGCCCGGCATGCAGCCACGGATCGGACCCGCCTACGGGTTCCGGCAGGTCTTCATCTGGACGTTCTACGGGACGTTCGGCTCGCTCGAGGTGAACTTCTCCTCACAGTTCTACGGGGCGCTGCAGGTGCTTTCGGGCCTCGGCCTGGTCGGCCTTTACACCGCTTGCGCGCTGCGCTGGCGACGTCTGTGGGCCGCGTGGCCAGCGGTTACGGTCATGCTCGCGATGCTCGTCACGAGCATCGGCTTCCTGCACTACGTGTCGTATCGGGCATTGCTCGGCAACGGCGGCAGCGATCCGCTCATAACGGGCCGTTATCTGCTGCCGCTCGTCTCGCTGTGGGCGCTTGCGATCACCTTCACGATCGGCTCGCTCCCGCGCCGCGCCGCGGTGGTCCTCGGCGCGG
This sequence comes from Solirubrobacterales bacterium, assembly GCA_003138355.1. Taxonomy (GTDB): domain Bacteria; phylum Actinomycetota; class Thermoleophilia; order Solirubrobacterales; family Solirubrobacteraceae; genus Palsa-513. The sequence continues at coordinate 52,133 of PLFX01000009.1, read as the reverse complement.
TGATCCTGGTGATCGGGGTCATCCTCTCGCTCGACGCGATCGGTATCACGGCGGCGCGGTTCTATGCGTAGGCCGGTGCTTGACCCCCGCAAGCTCGGGCTCGCGGAGCTCGTGGCGGCCGCTGCCATCGCGCTGATCGTCGGCGGGTGGTTCGTCTTCTTGAGCCCCCATCTGCGCGGTGGCGGCCCGGTCGTCGCGGGCGTGCCGGATCCGCCAGGCCTATTCGTCGCGGCCGAGTTCACGGTGCCGGCGCACGGGCAGGCCTGTCTCAGCGCGGTGACGATCGACGCCGACAGCGACCTTGCGCAGTTCGCTCTCTGGCAAGCGAAGCCGCGCGCGAGCGGGGGCCCGCCGGTCGACCTCGTGCTCAGCGCCCCTGGCTATCGCGCGATTGTCCACGTGCCGGGCGGGTGGCCTGGCGGCAGTGTGACGCTCCCGATCAAGCCGCCGGCACACAAGTCGCGACTCGGCATGGCGTGCTTCCGCGACGTCGGCTCGGTGCCCGTCGCTCTGACCGGCACAACCGAGACGCGGACTGTCTCACGCTCGCCGATGGCGATCAACGGCCAGGGGGTGTATGGCGATATCGCGCTGGCGTTCTTGGACTCCCGCAAGCGCCCGCTGGCGGACGAGATCGCCACGACCTTCGATCACGCCTCCAACCTCACCGATGGCCTGGTTCCGCCCGCACTGGTGTGGCTCATCGCCATCGTGGTGGTACTCGGCGTTCCACTCGGCTGTGTGGCGGCCTTCTATCTCGCTCTGCGAGAGGACGAGCAGGCCGCGGGCACGCCGCCGTCCGGTTAGCGGGGCGGGCGCCGATATCCTAGGCGCGTGCTTCGCTCGACCGATAGCGGTCGCACGGCGATCCGGGTCGACGGTGTCGCCAAGACCTTTCGCATCCCGGAGGAGGCGATGCACACGCTCAAGGAGCGCGCCCTGCATCCGCTGCGGCGTAGCGGCCACCACCAGTTCAAGGCGCTCGAAAACGTCTCGTTCGACGTGCGCGACGGCGAGTTCTTCGGCGTCGTCGGGCGCAACGGCAGCGGCAAGAGCACGCTGCTGAAATGTATGGCCGGGATCTACGCGACCGACCGGGGCAATATCTGGATCACGGGCCGGATGTCCCCGTTCATCGAGCTCGGCGTCGGCTTCAATCCAGACCTCGCTGCGCGCGACAACGTCGTGCTGAACGGCATCATGCTCGGGCTATCGCCACGCGAGGCCCGCGCGCGCTACGACCACGTCATCGAGTTCGCGGAGCTCGAGGAGTTCCAGGAGCTCAAGCTGAAGAACTATTCGTCGGGCATGCACGTCCGACTTGCCTTCTCCGTCGCTATCCAGGTCGACGCCGACGTGCTGCTGATCGACGAGGTGCTCGCCGTCGGCGACGCCTCCTTCCAGCAGAAGTGCTTCGACGTCTTCAATCGCCTTCGTGACGAGGGCAAGACGATCGTCCTCGTCACGCACGATATGGGCGCCGTCAGTCGCTTCTGCCATCGCGCGATCCTGCTCGAGAAGGGCGAGATCGTCGCGGAGGGCGACCCCGAGGCCGTTGCGAACGACTACCTCGAACTCAACTTCAACCGCGAAGGCGCCGCGCCCGCTACGCGCGCCGGCGGCTGGCGCGGAAGCGGTGCCGCGCGCATCGTCGACGCGTGGTGCGAGAGCTCCGACGGTGCACAGACAGCGATGTTCCGTCAAGGCGGCGAGCTTCGCTTCTGCGCGCGCGTCGAGTTCCTCGAGGCCGTTGACGATCCGGCGCTCACCGTCGAGTTCGAGAACGCCGAGCAGGTGAAGGTGCTCGTCGGAAGCACCGCCTACGACGAGGAGCGCTCGGGCCGTTTCGAGGCTGGCGAGCAGGCGACGTTCTCGCTCGAGTTCACGAACGTGATGGCGCCCGGTCGCTACAACGTGATCGCCACGCTCTCCCGGCTCGGGCACCGCCTCGAGCTGATCGACCGCTCCGATCGCGAGGTGTCGATCGTCGTGACCGCGACGCGGGCTCAGGGCGGCGTCGTCGACGTTCCGATTCGCGCGTCGATCGAGCGCGGCGTGGAGGTGGCGCCGTGAGCCTTGTCGTCGACGCTGAGCTCGGCGCGCCGATCCGTGGGCCGAGCGCGCTGACCGGGGACCGGCGCCGCTTCTGGAATCTGACTTTCACGATCGCGCGCACCGAGTTCAAGCTGCGCTTCTACGGCTCCGTCCTCGGCTATGTCTGGACCGTGATGCGCCCGCTCCTGATGTTCGGCGTGCTGATGGTCGTCTACTCGCTCGGCAAGCTCGGGTCGGGGATCAAGGACTACCCGGTGATGCTGCTGAGCGGCATCGTGCTGTTCACGTTCTTCACGGAGGCGACGGCGGGCGCGGTGGGCTGCGTCGTGGCGCGCGAGAGCTTCGTCCGCAAGATCCAGTTCCCGCGCCTCGCGATTCCGCTCTCGGTGGTCCTCACCGCCCTCTTCAACCTCGCGGTGAACTTCGTGCCGATCATCATCTTCACCGCGCTCGAGGGCGTGCGCCCGCGCCTATCGTGGCTCGAGCTGCCGCTGATCGTGCTCGTGCTGATCTTCTTCGCCATGGGCCTCGCGATGCTGCTCTCGGCCCTTTACGTTCGCGCCCGCGACATCGCCCCGATCTGGGATGTCGTGATTCAGGTGCTCTTCTACGTCTCGCTGCTGCTGATCCCGATCGAGAAGATCGGCGCGCACGGGCGGACGCTCCTGCACATCTGGATGCTCAACCCGCTCGCGGATCTGATGGAGCAGTACCGGCACGCATTCATCGGCTCGAACGCGCCGCGCCCACCCACGACGCCATACCCTGGCTGGCACTTCGGTGGCTCGTCGGCGGCTGCGGCGATCGGTGGTTATGCAGAGCTCGCGATCCCGATGGCATTGATCGTGATCGTTTTCGTGCTCGGCTTCGTCGTCTTCAACCGCTCAGCGCCGCACATCGCCGACAACCTTTGAGGCGCGTGGCTCGCCAACGCTTTCGCCGTGATTGAGGTCCGCCGAACCTCACTACCGGACCTCCTCGAGCTCGTGCCGACGGTGCACGGCGACGAGCGCGGTTTCCTTCACGAAAGCTTCCGGCGCGACGAGCTCGCCGGCACGCCGCTGGGCGACGTGCACTTTCCCCAGGAGAACCACTCGCGTTCCAGCGCCGGGGTGCTGCGTGGCATGCATTTCCAGGTGGGCGACGGTCTGGGCAAGCTGGTGCGCTGTGCGCGCGGAGCGATCGTCGACGTCGCGGTCGACCTGCGAGCCGACTCACCTACCTACCGTAAGTGGGAGGCGTTCGAGCTCGACGATCGTGAGCTGCACCAGCTCTGGATCCCCGTCGGCTTCGCACACGGTTTCTACACGCGCTCGCTGCATGCGGACGTGCTCTACAAGCAGACCGGCTACTACTCGCCCGAGCTCGAGCGCGCGATCGCTTGGAACGATCCGGATGTCGGGATCGCCTGGCCGTTCGAGGGGTCGCCGACGCTGTCCGCCAAGGACGCCGCTGCGCCACGCCTGCGCGAGATCGAGGCGGAGCTGGCGTTCCGCTACGGGTCAGGCGTCTGACGCTGCGCCGCGAGTCCCGCGGTAGCCTGGCATCCTTCCGCGGATGCGGGCTCGCCTAGCCTCGATCGAGGTCACGCCGCGCCAGTTCGAGCTGACTGCGCTCGCCGCCCTCGTCGCGCTGACGCTGATCGTGCTGACCGGCGCGGCCGTGCGCTTGACCGACTCCGGGCTCGGCTGCCCTGATTGGCCGCGCTGCTACGGGCATCTCTACCCGCCGCTACAGACGCATTCGCTGATCGAGTTCGGCAACCGGGCTGTCGGCGCGCTCGTCGGCGTCGTCACGGTCGTCGTATTCCTCTTTGCCTGGCGCCGACGCCCCTTCCGGCGCGACCTCTTCCGCCTTTCGCTGGCACTGCCGCTCGGCGTCGTCGCGCAGGCCGTGCTTGGCGGCTACACGGTCGAGGAGAAACTCGCGCCCGGCTTCGTGATGGCGCATTTCGCGCTGTCGATGGTGATCCTGATCGCGGCGCTCGCGCTGTACTGGCGGGCACGGCAAGCCGCCAATCCCGAGCATCGCGGCAGCGATCGGCTGGCGGTCTGGGCGGTGCGCGCGCTGGCGCCCTTCGCTGCCGTGGTGCTTGTGGCGGGCACGGTGAGCACGGCCGCGGGACCTCATTCCGGCGGCAACGTCGGGCAGACGATCAAGCGCCTCACGTTCGACGGCTCGAACACGCTGAACCTCGCCGTGCACGTGCACGGCGCGCTGGCGTTTGCCTTCGGTTGCGCCGCGGTTCTCGTCTGGGTGATGCTCGAACGTCGCCAGGCGGACCGCCCGCTGCGCCTCGCGATGACGTCGCTCTGCGTGCTCCTCGCCGTCCAGGGCGTGGTCGGCGCTGTCCAGTTCGACACCCACCTGCCCACCGAGCTGGTTTGGGTCCACGTGACACTGGCGACCCTCACCTGGCTGTCGGTGCTCTGGGCTGTCGCCGCCGCGGGGCGACTGGAGCCGCGCGCGGCGACAGGGCCGGCGCAAATTCGGGCGTCCGTGGCCGCCCGCAATGGTTGAACATCCGTTACGCGCGCTAGCGTTGAGCTGGTACCTGTTGAGGTTGGGCATCGGTTTGCCCGTAAGAGAGGAGTCTCATGACGAAGAACGAGCTCGCTGGCAAGGTCGCCGAGAGCGCAGGCATCGGGGTCGGACAGGCCAGGAGCGCAGTCGACGCCGTGTTCGACACCATCTCGTCGCAGCTGTCATCGGGGGGTGAGGTCTCAGTCGCCGGGTTCGGCAAGTTTGCCGTCAGCAATCGCGCGGCTCGCACCGGCCGCAACCCTGCGACCGGGGCGACGATCCACATAGCTGCGAGCAAGGCACCGAAGTTCTCTGCCGCGAGCGCGCTGAAGAAGGCCCTGAACCCCTAGGGGTGAGCTGCTTCGGGCGCGAGGTCGTGAGGGCCTCGCGCCCATACCTCATCGGGGCGTGCGAAGCATGGCCGAGCGCCTTCGCTGCGGGTGCGCGAGAATCGCCGGATGCGCGTCACCGCCAAGGCTGACTACGCCGTCCGCGCGGCGATCGAGCTGGTCGGCTCGAGCGAGCAGGCGCCGCGCAAGGCGGAGGCGATCGCGGCAGCGCAGAGCATTCCGCCGTCGTTCCTCGAGAACATCCTCAACCAGCTGAAGAGCGCCGGCATCGTGCGCTCGCAGCGCGGGCCTGATGGCGGCTGGTGGCTGTTGCGCCCAGCGGGCGAGCTCACGCTCGCGGACGTCATCCGCGCGGTCGAAGGACCGCTGGCGAGCGTGCGCGGCGAGCGCCCCGAGCGGATCAATTACACGGGAACAGCGGCACCGCTGCAGGATGTGTGGATCGCGTTGCGTGCCAACATCCGCGAGGTGCTCGAGCACGTAACGGTCGAGCAGGTGGCAAGCGGGAAGCTGCCGCCGCTCATCGCCAAGCTGGCCCGCTCGCCGCAGGCCTGGTCAAGCGCCTGATCGGCCCCCAACACGGACGTGCCGCAAAAGGTGCGGTTTCGCTCGTTGTGCACGCGTAACACGTAGCGGGCGCTTCCGCAGCGGGGCTCCGGGGTTCTAGGGCTGCCATGCAGCTCACCCCCAGGAGGAGGCACACCATGTACACGAGGCACTTCAGGGCCGCGGCCGTCGCGAGCTCGCTCGCGCTGGCGGTCCTGGCACCGTCGGTCGCGAGCGCCGCGCACGTCAGGTCGGCGCCTTTCTTCGCTCCGCACCGGATAACGATTCACGCCCAGCCGAACCCGATCGTCGTCGGTGATTCGGTTGTCATCTTCGGACGCCTGTTTGGCCGCAACGCCGAGAACCGGCTTGTCGTCCTCTACCACCGTCCGCTCGATAGCCCGTTCGGCTTCGTGCCGGTGCAGACGACGCGAACCGGACCGGGGGGCGTCTACGAGTTCTCGCGCGCCGACGGCCGCGTCGACACGAACCGGCAGTGGTATGTGGCGTCAGCCGGCGCCGATAGCCGGATCGTCTCGGAGCGCGTTGTCGCCCAGGTGACCGTGAACGTCACCGGCCCGAACGGCCAGTCCGAGCCCGATGGATCGGTGCTCTTCACGGGCCGCGGCTATGTCTACACGTTCAGCGGCAGCGACGATCCCGGCAAGCCCGGCGCAAGGGTCCTGCTCCAGCGCCAAGCTTCCTCGCGGGGGGCCGCCAACTGGGTGACGATCGGTCGCGGCACACTCGACGCGAACGGCAACTACTCGATCGCGCACACCTTCGTCATCCCGTCGCAGACCGGCGGCGACGCGGACGTGCGCATTCTCGTCCCGAACGACGCTCGCAACATCGCGAGTCCGTCGGAGACGCTCAACTACGAGATCGAGCAGACGCAGAACCCGGCGCTGACGATCGTGCCGAGCGCCTATGTCATCGACGAGGGCCAGAGCGACACGATCACCGGTGTCGACGCGCAGGGCACCGGCCAGATGCTGACACTGTGGGCTCACACCGCGGGGCAGCAGTGGTCGCAGATCGCGACGACGACGACCACGGTCGGTGGCGACTACACGTTCTCCGTCTTCCCGACCAGCAACACCTATTACCGCGTGAACGCCGATGCAAGCGTCGTCGCTAATGCGCTCGTCACCCAGGGCTCGACCGGCACCAGCGGCTCGACCGGCAGCAGCGGCTCGAGCGGCAGCACCGGCACGACCGGCACGACGGGTAGCACGGGCTCGACTGGCAAGGGTCACGGCCGACCGAACCTCCCCGTCTCAGCGGTGGCGTTCGTCGGCGTGCGTGTCGTCATGACCGTCCAGACGACGCCGACGACGATCAACCAGGGCCAGTCGGTGACCTTCAGCGGCTCGCTCAACCCCGACGAGACCGGTCGCACGATCTACCTCGAGCGACTCAATGCGACGGGGACGCAGTGGCACGTGATCGCCACCAACCAGGTCGGCGCGAACTCGCAGTACTCGTTGACCGAGCAGTTCTTCGTGCCCGGCACCGAGACGGTCCGCGTAGCGATCCCCGGATCGCCCGCTAACCAGGGCACCGCGACCGCTCCGATCACGGTCACGATCAAGTCGATCCCGACCACCGCACTCGTGCCGGCGACGGGCTGAACCCAGCCCCACACCGGAGCAACGGAAGGGGCCGCGGCAGGCGCGGCCCCTTCCATTCAAACGCGGGCGACGGCAAGCAACCGCAGCCCCACAGGCGCACGCAGCACCGGGACCAGCGCACCCCCCCGCCAACCCCCAGACGCTCCCAGTCAGAGAAGCGAAGTCGCGCGAAGCGCGAGCTTCGCTTCTCAGTAACCGATCGGGTGGCGCTCGACGAAGCCGGCGAACTCGCCGCCGCCGCTCGCCCAGCGCGAGCCGTCCTCGGAGAGCGCGACGGTGTCGAAGCGCTGGCCGTCGATCGTCATCCAGGCGTGACCTGGCGAAGCGTAGATCGTGACGTACTTGCCGGGGCCGGGCGCGCCATAGCTCATCAGCGTGCCCGAGTCCTCCGGCACGCTCAGCAGGCCAGCGGCGTGGAGCACGTAGGAGACCGAGCCCGAGCAGTCGTAACCGGGGGAGACCCAGGACCCGTGGCCACCGCCCCAGATGTAGGGAAGCTTTGCGATCTGGTATCCCGCTGAGATCATCTCGTTGATACCGGTGGCGATGTTCGCCGGCGTGCCGTCGCTGCTCGTGCTCGTCGACGTGGACGGGCTGCTGGTGCTCGTCGACGTGTCGCTCGAGCTCGTAGTCGAGTCACTCGTTGGGCTTGTTGCCGCGCCGTCGCCGGTCGCGGTCGAACCGTCCGTCGTCGCGGTGGTCGTCGGAGCGGGGGGCGGGGGCTGCGTGTCCTCGAGCGTCGGCCCAGCGCCGATGCCGAGCGCTGCGCGCGTCGCCGGACCGACGACCCCGTCGGCGGTGAGGCCGTGATCGGCCTGGAAAGTCTCGACCGCTGCCTTTGTCTGCGAGCCGAACGTACCGTCGGCCGGCACGTCCAGGGCCGTCTGGACCGCGCTGACGCCGCTTGGCACGGAGGGCTGAGTGCCCACGGCCGTATCGGTCGTATCGGCTGGCGCGGTGGCCGTCGTGCTCGTTGCGTCTGCCGTTGTTGCCGTGGCGTCGGTCGCCGTCGGCGCGCTCCCGCCGCCGTCGGTCGTCGTGGTGGCTTGTTCGATCGTCGTCGTCGCGTCGGTCGCGGTCGTGCCACCGGTGGAGGCGGGCGTCTGTGCGGTCGCTACCACTGGCGCGGTAGCGGCTACCGTCGTCGGCGAGGCCATGGCGGCGTGCGCGATGACACCGCCGCCGCCCGAGCTGCCGCCGTCCGTCGGCGCAGTCGGCGCTACGGCCTGCGCCGGGGGCGTGTACGCAGCCTGCATCGCATTGAAGGTCGTCTCGTCGACCACACCGTTGGCGGTCAGGCCATGGTTGGTCTGGAAGTCGCGGATCGCGGCGGCGGTGAGGGCGCCGAGCTTGCCGTCGGCCGTGACGCCAAGCAGCTTCTGGACCTGGGTAATCGTGCCGTAGGTGACGGCTGCGCGTGTTTGTGAGCTGGCGGCCGCTGCGGGCGCGCCGAGGCCGGTGATCGCGCTTGAGCTGAACGCTTTGCGCTGGGGGACCCGTGCGACGAGATGCGCGCGCGTCTTAGCGTCTACGCCGATCCGCCCCGCGCCTCGCGCGACGCTGTGGCTTGTGTCCGAGCGTCCGCCGGCGAGCGTCGGGATCGTCGTCGCCGCGAGCAGAGCCAGCGCTGTCGCGCCGCCGGCGGCGGGGATCGCCGAGCTGTTGGCGGCTGCGCGGCGGGTTCGCCAGTAGAGGACCGAGTCGGCGATGTTGTCGGGGTTACTCAGATCGCGCGGCGGTGTAAGCATCCCAAGCTCGAGTGAGGCCCGGCGTGGCCTGCCACGTCGCGCGAGCGAGCGCTCGAGTGACTCAACCCAAAGGCCGTTGCTCGCGAGGTCACGACTTACCGCCACTTCGGTCTCCTTAGCGTTTCGCCTGCGGGGTTAGCTGACGGGCTCGCGCTTCGCGCTACGCCGCCTTTGGCGGCGATTCGCCCCATGGCACTAAGGCCAATTTGGTTCCCCCGCTCGCCAGCCCCTGGGGGTCGGCGACTCGGCTGTCCTATGTGGGCCGGCAGGCTACCAGCTCATACGGCGCCCGTACGCCCAACCGTCGCAAACTCCTGCAGCTGCAACCGGGCTTGCAGCTACCGTCGCTGCACGCCCGCGATCACGGCCCTTTCAGCTGGCTGCCGTACGGGCCGTGGCCCGCGGCGCACCATGCGCCGCAGCGCGCAGCGAGCGCGATTGCCTCCTCGACGCGCTTGCCGGCGCCAAGGCCGTAGGTCAGTCCCGCGGCAAAGCAGTCGCCCGCGCCGTACTGGTCGATCAGCGGCCCGGGCGGGCTCGCCGCGTTCCAATGTCCGAAGCTGCCGTCGGCCGCATGCCAGCGACCGCCGTCGCGCCCTTCCGTCGCGACGACAAGGCGCGGCTGCGGTGTCATCGCGTGGGCCCAGCCACGCTCGCGCTCGTCGTGGGAGCTGTAGACGAGCGCGTCCGCGGTCACCGTCTCGAGCGGACTGCCGGCACGGGGCGTGACGACGAGAACGCGCGCCGCCCGCGCGAGCTGGACCGCGTCCGGGTCGCCGGAGGTCAAGTAGACGGCGTCGGTTTCGCCGAGCGCACCCCACGGCAGCGCATCGGCGCCGCGCGGGAAGAGCCGTTTGCCGATCGTCGTGATCGTGCGCTCATGGCTGGCGTCGAGGAAAACGAGTGCGCGCCGCGTCGGCTCGGAGCGCGTCGCGGCGTGGACGGCCACGCCGAGCTCAGCCAGGCGAGTGAGCGAGCGTGCGCCACGCTCGTCATCGCCGAGCGCCGTGAAGAAGCTGGCGCCCCCCGCAAGCCGCGCGAGCTGGACAGCAGCGACCGCCCCGCCGCCGGCTGGTTCGCCCCAGGTGTCGGCCGCCTCGACGATCTGGCCTTGACGGGGAACCTCGTCCACGACCGCGAACTCGACCCACTCCACATGTCCCACCACAGCAACGCGCACGGGCGCTGATCGTAGAGACGCGCGGCACGTGGCGCGAGCTGTAGCCTCGCTGCGAGCATGTCCGACCTCACGACGATCGCCTCGCTCAGCACGGCGGGCGGCACGCTCGTCCTCGCGGTTGCGACGTTCTCGAGCGTTCGCGCATCGCAGCGCAGCGCGCGGATCGCCGAGCAGGCGCTCCAGATCGGTCTGCGTCCCGTCCTCGCGCCGACCAACACCGACGATCACTCGCTTCTCCCTGTTCCCGAGCGACGACGGCTGGATCGCCGGCGTGGTGCGCCACTGGCGCGTCGATGCCCCGGACCCGCGTGACCGGTGATCTTCGCCGGGCGCTGACGCGCTAGCGTGCGCTCGCGTCAAGCAAGGACCGGAGGTCTCGCCGTGGCCGATTTTGCTTCCAAGACCGTGCTCGTGACCGGTGCATCACGCGGCATCGGCCGCGCATGCGCCGAGCAGTTCGCCGCGGCGGGCGCGGCCGTGGGCCTCATTGCGCGCGATCGCGCCGCCCTCGATGGCCTCGTGACGCAGCTTGGCGCTCGCGCGCACGCCGTCGCTGCGGATCTCACGCAGGTAGCCGAGTGCCGGCGCGCCGTGGCCGAGGTTGCGGCAGCGCTTGGCCCGGTCGACGTGCTCGTTAGCTGTGCCGGGGTGCTCCATCGTGACTTCGTCGAGAACGTCGAGCCGGAGGACTTCGAGCAAAGCTGGCGACTTCACGTCGGCGCGGCCCTCTGGCTGACCCAGGCGGTCTTGCCGGCGATGCGTGAGCGCCGGCAGGGCAGGATTCTGCTCGTCTCCTCGGAGCTCGGTTTGATCGGTGGGCCGTCCTACGCCTCCTACTGCACGAGCAAGTGGGGTCTCGTCGGGCTCGCCGAAGTTCTCCATCACGAGCTCGCGGGAAGCGGCGTCAGCGCCTGCGCGATCTGTCCCGGCGACGTGCAGACCGAGCAGCTACGCGGCGAGATCGCCTGGGGCCCGACCGGCGGGACGACATTTGCGAAGGCGATGTCAGCTGAGCGCGTCGCGCGCGTGATCGTCGAGGCTGCCGCCGGCAAGGCACCGCTCGTGATCGTCGATCGGCCGCACCTGCGCGCCGTCTTCAAGCTCCTCGGCGGACCGCGAGGGCTGAGCCGCGCGATCGTCCGCGATGCTTACAAGCAGCTGCTGCGCTCGCGCGCGCAGGACTAGGGAATCTCTCTCGTAGCGGGCGCCGGGGTCGTCAGGATCCGCGCCGCGAGCAGCAGGGCGACCGGCGCCACTGCGGCCACGGTAAGGGCGAGAAACCATGGCTGCCCGGCGTCTGTTCCCTCGCCGAGTGTGTGGATCACGCCGAGGATCCACGCGACCGCGGTCAGCCGATGCAGCGCCTTCCAGCGATTGATTCCGATCCGCTCGCGCGCGTAGTAGGAGAGCCCCAGCAGGAGCATGCCCCAACCGCCGATGATGCCGATCGCCATGTAGGGCTCCTTGTAGTTCATGACAAACGGGATCAGGAGGTCCGGGATCGTCGCGTGAAAGAACGAGTCCCCGAGCAGCGCGAAGGCATGGAGGACGAGGGCCGCGAGGGCGGCCAGCGATAGCGCCTCGTGCGTAACCCGCAGGTCAGGCCCGCGCAGCCGTCCGAAGCGGCCGCTGATCGCGACCCCTGCGGCAACCGATGCACTCGCCAGGAGAAGCGCGACGACACCGGCGGCGCGGCTCGTAATCCAGAAAAAGTGAGTCCCGACGCTGGTTGCCAGCATTGAGTTCAGGATTGCCTGGTCGTGATGCTCGTCGGTCCTGCCGAGGTCGATGCGGTGGATGAGGAGCGGCCGGCGGTGCTGGTGGCGCTTGCGCTGCCGGCACGGCGGCGCCCCGACGCTTGCGCAAGGGCAAGCTGCACGTTAGTCGACGCGCTCGAGTGCCCGAACGCCCCGGCGAGGCCGATCGAAGCCCACGCGGCGAGGAACAGCGCCACCGTGAGCGCGCCGACGCGGCGGCGGAGGGCCTTTACGCGCCGCGCGCGGGCGCGCAGCCGCCGCTGGAGCTCGCGCGAGGCGTCGTGCGCGAGTGGCTGTGGCGTGGGCATGGTGGCAGTGTCGATGCCACTGCTCTACCCGTGCTGTGCGCACGCTGAGAGTCAACTGAGCGCGCCGGCGCAGTGACGGCGGCGGCCGGCGAGCTATTTGTCTGCGTCGTCGCGTTGGCGCCCAGCTCGAGGCGCCCGCCACACAGCGCGAGCGCGAGGCAGACGCCGGCTAGCGCTGAGGTGAGGACAAGCCGACGACCCGGCGCGACGTTCGGGGCCGTGTCGCTGCGGACCCGCCACGACGGCGCGGAGGCGCTGAGCTTGCTGGGATAGGGATGCGAGTGAGCTGACATGGGCGCCGGGTGTGGCCGACCCGCGGCGCGCGCAGTAGCAAACGCAACCCTGGGACCGGATGCGGCCCATTGTCATCGCTCCCGTGGGGTGCTCCGTGGTGGATGATCGGCGGGTCGAGTGTGAAAAACCTACCCAAAGCTCCGCGCGGTGCACGGTCAGCCGTGCGGGATCTCGAATGCGAGGATGCCCTCGCCCCGGGCGATGATGGCGGTGTTCGTGAGCTCCGGCGGAAAGAGGCCGTGATCGACGACGCCGGGCGTTGCCGACAGGCGCGTCGCGAGCTGCGCCGGGTCTTCGATTGGCCCGTGGTAGTCGGCGATGATCCCGCCGTCGGGGCTGCGCGGGACATCGCGGAGCGTGACCGGCTGGAGGGCGGCGAGGGTCGCGGCGAGCCCGAACTCGAGCAGCTCGAGCGGAATCGGCGGCTCCAGGGCGTCGACGAGCTTTTCCGCGCCACCGATCACGATGAAGCGATCGGCGGCTGCGGCGACGATCTTTTCGCGCGTGTGGGCTGCCCCGCCGCCCTTGATCAGCCAGCCGTCGCGCGTAATCTGGTCGGCGCCGTCGATCGCGACGTCAAGCCGCGCAAGCTGCTCGAACGGCACGACTTCGAGGCCTACCGCGCGCGCCGCCTGCTCGCTAGACGGCGAGGCGGCGACGCAGCGGATTGCGAGTCCGCGGGCCGCGAGCGCCGGAAAGAGATGTGCGACGGTCGAGCCGCTGCCGAGCCCCACGAGGTCACCGTCCCGCACGAGTGCAGCGGCCGCGCGTGCTGCTGCCTGCTTTTCCGCTTCGCTCCCGCTCATCCGGCGCAGAGGCTACGCGCCCGCCCAGTCGGACGGCGGGGCCCCGCGCCTCTCTTTGCCGGGGGACAAGTTCCTCACCAGTGCTAGTCGTTGCGCGGACGTACACTCGCCCGTGATCGAACATGGCTAAGCAGCCGGGGCCCATCAAATCCGAGGGCAAGGCCTCGCGCGAGCCGGACTGGTCGCCGGGCCGCGGGCCCGTGTTGCCGTCCTCTGACGCGCTACGCGTCTACGCCAGCATGCTGCGGGCGGTCTTCGACGAGGTTTCGCTGGCGATTGCGGTCGTCGAGCCGGACGGGCGGATCGCTCTGTGGAACCGTGAGCTCGACGAGCTTGTGCCGGAGGCCGCGACCGGCGGGCCGATGCGCGATCTCGGTGGCTTGCTGCGAGCACTGCGGCGGTCGGCCCTCGACCCCGCGGAACTCGACCGCCTCGAGCTTGCGCTCGCCGAACGCGAGTTGAAGGACTCCTACGAGCTGGCGCTCGTAGATGGAGGCGCGCTCGTGCTCAGCGTCGTGCCGCTCGGCTTGCGCGACGGCTCGCACCTGCTCTGCGTGCGCGACATCAGCGGCGAGCTGCGCGCGCGACGAGAGCTCGAGCATCGTGCGCTCCACGACCCGCTCACGCGCCTGCCCAACCGCGAGCTGCTCCTTGACCGTCTATCGGTTGCGCTCGCGCGACGGGTGCGCGCAGGCACTTCCGTCGGCGTGATCTTCATCGACCTCGACCGCTTCAAGAAGATCAACGACGATTACGGACACGCGGTGGGGGACGAGTTGCTCGTCAGTATCGCCAACCGCCTCAAGCGCGAAGTTCGCGATGGCGACACCGTCTCCCGCTACGGCGGCGACGAGTTCGTCGTCCTCTGTGAGGACTTGACGAGTGATTCGACTGCCGCGCCGCTGGCGCGCAGGCTGGACGCCGCGATCGCCCAGCCAGTCACCGCCGGGGGCCGTCTGCTCCAGGTGACCGCGAGCATCGGCGTCGTCGTCGAGAGCGATCCGGCGGCCGACCCGGAGTCCGTCCTGGCGCGCGCCGACGCCGAGATGTACAGGGACAAGCGTCGGCTCAGCCACCCGAGCGACGCTGAGCACGCGTGAGGAGCTACCGCGCCGCGCCGCGCTCGCGGATTCGCTGCGCCTGACGCTCTGCGTCAGCGCGAATCTCCGCGGCGACCGCTTCGGCTGCGGCGATGACACGGTCGCTCAGCTGCGCCGCCACGCCGCCTGGCTGCGTGCTCGGCGGCGTCTGCTCATCTTCGCGGTCGGACCCGGCGAGCCGCTCGCCGAGCTCTCGCACCTGGGCTTCGAGCGCGCCGATCTGCGACTCGAAATCGCCACGCTGCGCGTCCTGCTCGCGGCCGCGCACCGGGCTCGGTTCGCGCCGACTGCGGTAAAGCTGGAAGTCTCGATCGTGCACCCGTCTAATCACCTCGCCAAAACGCGGCTTCTCTGGCGCGCCGAGCCAGACCGGCCTATGCTAACGCGCATTCATCGACGGGCTATGAGTGCCCGCGCGCCAAACCCAAATTCGAGTACAGCGATTACTTGTCTATAAGGGACGACAGTCCGAGGGACGATCCGCCGCTCACGCCGGACGAGGTGGGCGCACGCGTGAGCGTGATCCTCGCCGAGGCCGAGCGTGACGCGCGGGAGATCATCGAGAGCGCGCACCGCGACGCCGCACGCGAGCATGCCGATCTCGTTGAGCGCGACGACGCGCTCGGGCTGGGGGCCTTGACGCGCGCCGTCGAGTCGCTGACCGCGCGCGTCAGCTCCTTGGAGAGCGCGATCGACGCGCGCCTCGAGGTTCTCTGGCGCGCGCTCACCCCGCAGGCGGACGCCGGCGCGGCGACCGGTCCGGTGGCGAGCACGGCGGTTGCGCGCGCCGAGCGCTTGCACGCTGTCGATCTGGCGCTGCGCGGCTTCTCGCGCGCGCAGATCGCCGCCGAGCTGCGCTCGATGATGGCCGAGGCGCAGATCGAGCAGCTGCTCGACGACGTGCTCGAGCGCGCCTGAGCCGTCTGCGGTCAAACGGGGCTTCCGCGGGCCGCGCTAGGCTTGTCAGCCCCAGCAGGCCGACAGGAGGACGACCTACGTGAGCACGCAGACGCCCACATTGAACGCGGATGAGACACGCGAGATCCTCGACGAGCTCGACCGCGTCGGCTACGTCAACATCCCGGGGGTTCTCTCGCCCGAGGAGGTCGCTCACTACCGTGCGATCGTCGACGAGATCGGGCCGGCGCACTTCGACGCGCAGCAGGGCTTCGTGCACGCTCTCGGCGCCACCTACCTCCATCCGGAGCTGATGGATCTTGGTGTCGACAAGCGCCTGCTGGCGGTCCTCGCCGGCGCCCTGACCCCGAACATCCACATCTACCACTCGCACATCGACGTTCACCCGCCCGAGGAGGACAAGCCGAACGCGTGGCGCTGGCACGAGGACGGCGGCCGGCAGACGGCGGACCTCGACTACCGCGCGCGCCTGTCGGTCAAGCTCGGCTGGTGGCTGAGCGACTGCGACGAGCCCGGCTACGGCAACATGGAAGTGATCCCCGGCTCCAATCACTGGACCGAGCCGCTGCCGCGAACGCCGGGACAGACGCCCGAAGGCGCGATCCCGGTGCTCGCGAAGGCCGGCGACGTAACGCTCTTCGAGCGACGCGTTTGGCACGGCCGCGGCACCAACCTGTCCGACCGCACGCGCGCCGTCGTCTTCTACGGCTACTCACCACGCTGGGTCACGCAGCGCGAGTACCCCTCCGCCGAGCAACTGTCCGCCGCCGAGGGCGACCCAATCCGCCGCCAGCTGATCGGCGCACCGGACTGGGACACCTGCCACGTCGGCAAGGCCGAGCTGCCGGTCTACCAGTACCTCGAAACACTCGCCGACTGAACCGCCGCGCCCTTCCCGGCCCGCCAGCTTGATCGGTGGGCTTCAAGGTGCGAGCCAGTGGACGAAGGCGGGGTACTTCGCGCCAGGCTGGTGCGAAGGCGCGCCCAGTACGGCTGGAGCATGCCGCGACCCACCGCTCGCCCGCTGCAGCTCAGCTCACAAGCCGCAACGCTGCTGCCACGCGCACGCTGTTAGCCAGCGAGGATGGCCGGCCAAAATGCCGGCCACCGCAGCTCTAGCCGCAGCCCGTGTTGTTGCCGCAGCTCGAGCAGGTGTAGCAGGAGCCGGTGCGCTGCATCATGCCGCCGCACTGGCTGCACGCCGGGCCCAGATCGAGTCCGGTCATCCGCGCGGGCACGACGGGCGGGCTGTCGGTCAGCGCCGCCGTCGCCGGCTTGGAGCCGCCGTTTCCTGCGTTCGCCTGCGGCGCGCTCGGGCCGGCGGTGTCCGAGGAGATCGAGGTGGCGACGTCCTCGGCCGCCTTGCGCGCGCGAACCGCCGGGGTCAGGATGCCGAGCTCCTCCTGGGTGTCGGCGTCGAGGAAGCGCGAAGCGAGCCAGCGCATGATGTAGTCGGGCATCGACTTCGCGAAAGGGATCTCCGGGTTGTTGGTGATCCCTTCCGGCTCGAAGCGCATGTAGCTGAACTTCTGCACGAGCTTGTCGAGCGGCACGCCGTATTGGAGGGCGATCGAGATCGCGGTCGCGAACGCGTTCATCATGCCGCGCAGCGTCGAACCCTCCTTGCCGATGTCGGTGAGGAAGATCTCGCCGACGGAGCCGTCCTCATACATCCCGGCGGTTATGTAGCCCTCGTGGCCGCCGAGCGAGAACTTGTGCGTGATCGAGTGGCGTTCCTGGGCCATGCGCTTGCGTCGCGGGCCGACCTCGCGCTTGGTGTCCTCGACCGCCTGCGCGATCAGCGCGTCGACGTCGACCGGCGCTGGCGCGTCCGTTTGCGCGTCTGTCCGCAGCGCCTGTGCGGTCTTCGAGTCGTCGCGGTAGATCGCGAGGGCCTTGACGCCGAGTCGCCACGCCTGCGTGTAGGCGTCGGCGATGTCCTCGACCGTCGTCGTGTTCGGCATGTTGACGGTCTTCGAGATCGCGCCCGAGATGAACGGCTGGACCGCGCCCATCATCTTGATGTGGCCCATGTGCGAGATCGCGCGCTCGCCGACGGCGACGTCGAAGACGGGGAGGTGTTCCTCGGCGAGACCGGGCGCCCCGACGATCGTGCCGTGCTGGTTGATGTGGGCGACGATCTGCTCGACCTGCTCGGGTGCGTAGCCGAGCGTGCGCAGGGCGAGCGGCACCGTGCCATTGACGATCGTCATCTGCCCGCCGCCGACGAGCTCCTTGTACTTGACGAGCGAGAAATCCGGCTCGACGCCGGTCGTGTCGCAGTCCATCAGGAAGGAAATCGTTCCGGTCGGCGCCAGCACCGTCGCCTGCGCATTGCGGTAACCGTGCTCCTCGCCGAGCGCCACGGCGCGATCCCACGCTGAGCGCGCGGCGGCAAGCAGCTCGCCGTCCGGATAATCGTCGTCGGCGATCGCATAAGCCGCATCGCGGTGCATCCGCATCACGGCGTTGTGCGGCTCGCGGTTCTCCTCATAGCGCTCATAGGGGCCGAGCGCGGCAGCGACTCGCGCCGATTGCGCGTAGCCGCGGGCGGTCATCAGCGCGGTGATCGCCGCTGCGGCGCCGCGCCCCGCATCCGAGTCATACGGCATGCCGTTGCTCATCAGGAGCGCACCCAGGTTCGCGTAGCCGAGGCCGAGTTGGCGGAAGGCGCGCGCGTTCGCGCCGATCTCCTCGGTCGGATAGCTCGACGGCCCGACGATGATCTCCTGCGCGAGCAGCATCAGGTCGACGACGTGCTCGAAGCGCTCGACGTCGAAAGTGCCGTCCTCGCGACGGAACTTCATCAGGTTGATCGAGGCGAGGTTGCAGGCCGAGTCGTCGACGTGCATGTACTCCGAGCACGGGTTGGACGCGTTGATCCGCCCGCTCGCCGGGCACGTGTGCCAGTTGTTGATCGTCGTGTCGTACTGGACGCCCGGATCGGCGCAGCGCCACGCGGCCTCGGCGATCTCGCGCATCAGCTGGCGCGCCGGGATCGCCTCGCCGATCGGCTCGCCCGTCGTGCGCGCGATCAGATGCCAGTCCTCGTCGTTCTCGACCGCGCGCATGAAGTCGTCGGTGACGCGCACCGAGTTGTTCGCGTTCTGGTACTGGATCGAGAAGAAGCCTTCGCCGTCGATCGACATGTCAAAGCCGGCGTCGCGCAGCGCGGCGGCCTTGTCCTCCTCCTTGGCCTTGCACCAGATGAACTCGCGGATGTCCGGGTGGTCGACGTCGAGCACGACCATCTTCGCCGCGCGCCGCGTCTTGCCGCCCGACTTGATCGTGCCCGCCCACGAGTCTGCGCCGCGCATGAACGACACCGGGCCGGACGCGGTCCCGCCCCTGGCGAGCGGCTCCATCGAGCCGCGGATGGTGGACAGGTTGATGCCGGAGCCCGAGCCGCCGCGGAAGATCATCCCCTCCTTCGTGTTCCAGGCGAGGATCGACTCCATCGTGTCGGCCACCGAGAGGATGAAGCACGCGCTGCATTGCGGGCTCTCCTCGAAGCCGACGTTGAACCAGACCGGCGAGTTGAACGCCGCCAGCTGATGCACGAGAACGTAGGTCAGCTCGTCCTCGAAGGCGTCGGCGTCCGTGTCAGAGGCGAAGTAGGCGCGCGCGCGGCCCCACCCGGCGATCGTGCCGGCGACGCGCGAGATCATCTGGCGCACCGAGCGCTCGCGCTCGGTCGCGCCGAGCTGGCCGCGGAAGTACTTCTGGGCGACGATGTTCGTCGCGTTCTGGCTCCAGCTGGCGGGGAATTCGACGTCGCGTTGCTCGAAGACGACACGTTCGCTGCTGCCGATCCGGGCATCGCGAAGCTCCCATTCGACCGTGTCGAAGGGGTCGATGTCGGGGCTTGTGAAAAGCCGCCGGACGGTCAGGCCAACGGTGTCCTTCGTGCTCGCTTCCATCGTCTCGCGCCTCCTGGCGCCCGCGCTCGGCGCCGTCCATTGAGTGTGTGGGGGGCGACGATGATCCGCCTCCCACCGGACAGATTGAAACCCTTGTCCCTGGGTTCCGGCGCTACGTAGATTGTACCGGGCGCGGGCCCTCGACAGGGCCCGAAAATGGCCTGCTCAGCGGCCCATGCGGACGAAGTCGGCGAACTCCGCGGCGAGCATGCCGGCGCGGTAGCGCGCCTCACCGAGCGCGTGCCGCGCGCGAGCGAGCCACTCCGGATCGAGGCCGATCGCGCGCGGAACGAGCACTGCGCCGGCGGCGAGCACGAGCACGACGAGGATCACGATGAGGACGATCACGCGCGCCAAAATAGCGTGCCTGCGCGTTTACCGCGCCAGCAGGTCAGCCAGCTCCACGACCGCGGCCGCGAGCAGCTCACGCGGGGCGAGCGTGGCATTGAGCACGCGCACGCGCTCCGGATCGGCGACGGCGAGGCTGCGGTAAGCCGCGTCGATCCGCGCGAAGAAGGCGTCGGCCTCGAGCTCGATGCGGTCGGCCTGCTCACCGCGGCGCGCGCGGCCGACTGCCGGGTCGATCACGAGCAGCAGCGTGCGGTCGGGTCGCAGCCCGCCGGTCGCGAACTCGTTCAGCCGGGCGATCTCCTGCACGCCGAGCTCGCGGCCCGCCCCCTGGTAGGCGAGCGAGGAGTCGACGAAACGGTCGAGCAGGACAAAGCGCCCGGCGGCGATCGCGGGCTCGAGCTGCTCGGCGACGAGCTCTGCGCGGGCGGCCGCGTAAAGGAGCGCCTCGGTGCGCGGTGCAACCGCGTGCGCGGGGTCCATGACGAGCGCGCGGATCTGCTCGGCGAGCGCGACGCCGCCCGGCTCGCGCAGCGCGAGGACGTCGATTCCGCGCTCGCGTAGCGCCGCGGCGAGCCCGCCCGCGAGCGTCGTCTTGCCGGCACCGTCGATGCCCTCGATAGTGACCAGCCGTCCGCGCGCCGTCATGCGCGCTGGAGGCTACGCTGGCGGGGTGACCGTTGAGGTCCTGCCCGGCATCGACCGCCATCCCCACGCGCGTGCCGTGCTCGGCCCGGCGCTGCCTCCAGGCCAGGCGTCGCACGCCTATCTGTTCGCGGGACCGGCCGGCGCGGGCAAGCGCGCGATCGCGCGCGCGTTCGCCGCCGCACTGATCGCGGACGGCGCGCCCGCCGGCTCGCAGGCGACCGAGCGCGTGCTGCGCGACGCGCACCCGGACCTCAGCTGGATCACCCCGAGCGGCGCTTCGGAGATGCTCGTCGCCGACATCGACGAGCCCGTCGTCGTCGCGGCGACGCGGACGCCGTTCGAGGCCCGCCGGCGCGTGTTCGTGATCGAGCAGGCAGAGACGCTCGGCGACGCGACCGCCAACCGGCTGCTCAAGACGCTCGAGGAGCCGCCCGAGTTCGTGCACCTGATCCTGATCACCACGCGGCCGGCCGATGTGCTCGAGACGGTCGCCTCGCGCTGCCAGCTCGTGCGCTTCGAGGCGCCGGGCGTCGCGCGGCTTGCGTCCGAGCTCGCGGCGCGCGGGGTCGCAGCCGAGCAGGCGCAGGCGTGCGCGCGTCTCGCGCTCGGCGACGGCGAGCGGGCTGCGGCGCTCGCCCTCGGCGACGGACCGGCGCTGCGCGAGGCCGCGGAGCTCTATGCGACCGCGGCGCTGCGCGACGAGCTCGCCGAGCGGCCGTGGGTTCCGCTGCTCGAGCTGGCCAAGCACGCCGGAGCGACGGCGTCGGCGCAGCTCGCGGAGCGCCAGCGCGATGAGCTCGAGCTGACTGCGCGCGCCGAGCGCGCGCGCCTGACGCGCGAGCACGAGGAGGCGCTCCGGCGGACGGTGCGCCGCCATTCGCAGGCTGCGCTCGACCTTGCCCTCGCGACCGCCGGGCTCGTCTTCCGCGACGCCGCGTCGATCGCGCTCGGCGCGCCGGAGGTCATCCACGCGACCGATCGGCGCGCGCCGCTCGAGGTACTCGCGCGCGAGCAGGGCGTCACTCGCCTGCAACGCGCGCTCGCCCTGATCGACCCGGCACGCGAAGCGCTCACGCTGAACGCGACCGAGGAGCTGACGTTCGAGGCCCTCGCCTACCGGATCGCCGCGCTGCCGCGCGACCGCGCGCTACATTCGGCGGCGGCGTGAGCGAGTTCTTCGAGCCACCTCCACCGCCGCCGGTCCCGGAGCCCGAGCCGCAGCCGCGGCCGCCGTGGATGGGCGCGCCGGAGGGCACGCTGCCCGGTGCCGTAGCGCTCGAGCTCGTGCTTGCGCGCAACGATCGCGCGGCCATCTGCCTCACGCGCCTCGGCGCCTACCCGACGGGCTTCACGCTCGATCTCCTCGTCTTCACCACCGACGACGCGCTCGACCCAAACCTTTTCGGGCTGCGGCGGCGGGGGTTGGGGCCGTCCACTCCGGGAGAGATCCCGCCCGAGGTGCTGCGCTTCGGCATCCAGTTCGCGGACGGCTCGAAGGCAACGAACATCTCGCGCCGCCCGCCGTCGCCGCGCGATGACCCCGAACCCGAAGGCCCGCTTATCTTCCCCGGCGGCGGCACCGGCGGCGGCTCGAGTTGGAGCCAGCATCTCTGGGTTTGGCCGCTCCCGCCGACCGGCCCGCTGAGCGTCGTCTGCGAATGGCCCGCCGCCGGCATCGAGCTGACCCGCCATGAGCTCGACGCGCAGCTCGTCCTCGATGCCGTCCAGCGCGCGCAGGTGATCTTCCCCGCGGAGGTCATGCAGCGCGGCGCCGGCGGGGGACTGCAGCGGCTGCGACCGAGCGCCGCGTTCCGTGCCGGCAAGCCTTCTTAGCGAACGCTTAGCGCGCGCTCAGCCTCCGCACACGCTCGCCCGCGAGACTGCCCGCGAGCAACGTCAAAGGAGCGCGCATGCCGACCAAGACGCCCACGAAGATCGCGGTCTTCGCCACCTCCGAGCCAGCCGCACTGCCCGCGGTGCCGCCGGCCCTTCACGCCGATCCTGCGGCGGTGCTCGTCCGCGCGCGCGAGCTGATCGCGGCGCGCAGCCCAGGGATCGCCGTCCCGATCCTGGACCGCGCGCTCGCCGCCGGCACGATCACGCAAGCCGAGCGCGCCGCGCTCCTGCGCGAGCTCGTCGGCGCCGGCGACCCACAGCACGGCCAGCTCAGCCTCGCCGCCGAGCGTCTGCGCGCCCAGGTCGGCGCTGCGATCGCGCGCGCCACGCCCGCCCTCGCGCGCCCGCTGCTTGATGAGGCCGTCGCGAGCCGGCGCCTGACGCCGAGCCAGAGGATGCGGATCACGCATCATCTTCGCGACGGGATGTCCCGCCGCGTATGCTCAGCAGCGTGAGCTTTCTCTCCGCCCTGCTGGGCGACAAGACGCGCACGATCGCGCGCGAGCGTGCGCTCCCCGGGCGCGAGACGGCGATCCCGACCGAGCGCGAGCACTTCGTCCTGCGGCGCTCGCTGCACCCGCCGTTTCCCGACGGCTACGAGCAGGCGGTCTTCGGCATGGGCTGCTTCTGGGGCGCCGAGAAGGGCTTCTGGTCGCTCCCCGGCGTCTACGTCACGGCGGTCGGTTACGCGGGCGGGTTCACGCCGAACCCGACCTACGAGGAGGTCTGCTCGGGCTCGACCGGCCACGCCGAGGTTGTCCTCGTCGTCCTCAACCCGCTCCAGACGAGCTTCGAGGCGATGCTCAAAGCCTTCTGGGAGGGCCACGACCCGACGCAGCAGATGCGCCAGGGCCTCGACGTCGGCACCCAGTACCGCTCGGCGATCTACTACTCCGACGACGCGCAACGCGAGGCGGCGGAGCGCAGCCGTGACCTCTACCAGCGCCAGCTCGCCGCGGGCGGCTACGGCACGATCGTTACCCAGATCGAGCCCGCGGGCCCGTTCTACTACGCCGAGGGCTATCACCAGCAGTACCTCGCGAAGAACCCGGGCGGTTACTGCGGGCACGGCGGCACGGGCGTCGCCTGCCCCGTCGGTGTGGCCCCGCCCGCGCTCGATCCGAGCTAGCTTCTCGGTTTGGGCGGTCTGTGCGGGGCGCGCTCTCCGTTCTTCGGGACGCGACCAGGCGCGATGATGCGTGGCCGTGCGACGCCTCGCCCTGACGTGCTGCCTGCTCCTTGCCGGCTGCGGCTCGACGCTCGCGACTTCGGCGAAGCGGCCGGTGCACGCGACGCTGATGCTCGACTTCGTGCCGAACGCGGTGCACGCCGGGATCTACCGCGCGCTGGCCGCCGGCTATTACCGGCGCGCGGGCATCGACCTGAGCGTGATCCCGCCCGGGTCGACCTCGGACCCGCTCGCGCTGATCGACACGGGGAGGATCGAGTTCGCGCTCGCCGACGGGATCGACGTCGCCGAGCAGGCGGCGCAGGGGCACGACGCCGTGGCGATCATGGCGATCGTGCAGGACCCGCTCGGGGCGCTGATCGCGCTGCGCAGCGAGCACCTGCGCTCGCCGGCTGAGCTCGCCGGGCGCACCGTCGGGATCACCGGCGTGCCCTCCGATTCCGCGGTGCTCGCGACGATCGTGCGCGCCGGCGGCGGCGATCCGGCGCGCGTGCACGCCGTGACGATCGGCTTCGGCGGCGATGCGGACCTCGAGGCGGGCAAGGTCGCGGCGTTCACGGGCTACTGGCCCGACGACGGCGTCACGGTCGCGCAGAGCGGGCACCCGGTCGAGGACTTCAAGCTCAACCAGTGGGGCGGGCCCGATTACCCGGGTCTCGTGGCGTTCACGACGCGCAAGCTGATCGGCGCGGACCCCGGCCTGGTGCGCGCGTTCGTCGCCGCCACCGTGCACGGTTACGAGGACACGCTGCGCGACCCGCAGCGCAGCCTCGCCGACCTGTTGCACGCGAACACCGCGATCGAGCCGCGCCTCGCGCGCGCCTCGCTGCGCGCCTACCTGCCGATCTTCGACTCGGGCGGCGTGCCCTACGGCACGCTCGTTCCGAGCAAGCTAGCGGCGCTCTCGCGCTGGCTTGCGGCGCACCGACTGATCGCGCGGGCGCTGAGCCCTGGCCGCTTCGCCACGAATCGCTTCCTCCCTTGATCGTCTGTAGCGGCCTGTGTAAGAGCTTCGGGGCGACGGCGGCGCTCGCCGACGTCACGCTCGAGCTGCGCGCGGGCGAGCTCGTCGCGGTGGTGGGGCCGAGCGGCTGCGGCAAGACGACGCTGCTGCGGATCCTCGCGGGGCTGCTCGAGGCCGACGCGGGCGAGGTCGCGCGCAGCGGGCGCGTCGTCTACATGCCGCAGGGCGACTCGCTCCTGCCGTGGCGGCGCACGCTCGCGAACGTCACGGTCGGCCTCGAGCTCGCGGGCGTCGCGGATGCGCGCGGGCGGGCGCGCGCGGAGCTCGAGCGCTTCGGGCTCGCCGGCTTCGAGCGCCGCTTTCCGCGCGAGCTCTCGGGCGGGATGCGCCAGCGGGCCGCGCTGCTGCGCTCGTTCCTAGCGCCGAGCGACGCGCTGCTACTCGACGAGCCGTTTGCCGCGCTCGATGCGCTGACGCGCGAGGAGCTGCGCGAGTGGCTGCTCGAGGTCTGGCAGGCGCAGCGCCGCAGCGTGCTGATGGTCACACACGACGTCGAGGAGGCCGCGTTCCTCGCCGACCGCGTGTACGTGCTCTCGGCGCGTCCCGCGCGCGTGCGCGGGATCGTCGACGTTTCGCCGGTGCGCCCGCGGGAGCCCGAGCAGCTGCTCGGACCGTCGCGCGAGATCCGGGCGCTGCTGCGTGAAGAGCACCCCGTAAAGGGGCACAGGCGAGCGTCGCGGACTGTCACGCCAGCCCCATGAAGAAGATCCTTCCCCCCGCCGCCCTCGCGGTCATCGTGCTCGCCGGCTGGCAGATCTATGTCGCGGTCTCCGGGATCTCCGAGCAGGTGCTGCCCTCGCCGGTCGAGGTCGCGCGCGCCTTCGTCGATGACGCGGGGACGCTCTGGCCCGCCGCCTGGACGACGCTGTCGGAGATCCTCGCCGGCTACGCGATCGCCGCCGCGGTCGGCTGCCTGCTCGCGCTCGGACTGAGCTTCTCCCGCCTGGCCGAGCACGCCACCTACCCGTGGCTCGTCATCTCGCAGGTCGTGCCGGTCCCCGCGATCGCTGCGCTCGTCGTCGTCTGGGCGGGGTTCGGGATCGCGGCGAAGCTCGTCGTCGTCGCACTCGTCAGCTTCTTCCCGATCGCCGTGAACGCGATCGACGGACTGCGCGCCAGCGATCCCGCGCTGCTCGAAGCGCTCGCCTCGCTCGGCGCCGGACGTACGGCGCAGCTGCGCTTGGTGCGCGTGCCGACCGCGCTGCCCTACATATTCTCGGGCCTGCGCATCGCCGCCGTGCTGGCGGTGATCGGCGCCGTCTTCGCGGAGTGGGTGGGGAGCTCGTCGGGGCTCGGCTACCTGATCCTCACCTACAACAACGAGGTGGCGACACCCGCGGAGTTCGCCGCGATCGGCGTGCTCGCCCTGATCGCGATCGCCCTGTTTGCCGCGGTCAGCGCACTCGAACGCGTCGCATTGCCCTGGCGTCGGACGACGCCCTGACCAGGCAGCGGCCCGCTAGCATCACCCCGACCCGCCGACGTAGCTCAGCTGGTAGAGCACTTCACTCGTAATGAAGGGGTCCCCGGTTCGAGTCCGGGCGTCGGCTTGGGAGAGGCCAGTAGCCAGATCTGCGTCACACGAGGCGGGAGCTACGGCGGTGACATGACAGCGTCGAGCAGGTCGTCGAGTCGGGCGGTAGCGAGGCAGATCGAGGTGTCGGCTGCCCCGTAGTAGAGGCGCACTTCGCCGGACGCGTGCTCGTGGACAAGGCCGCAAGGAAACACAGCATTGGCCACATCACCTTGTCGCTCGTACGGGGCGAGCGGTGCGAAAACCCAATCGGGTGCGCGACCGAGGAGGCGCGTAGGCTCCTCGAGATCGACGAGCGCTAGGCCGATCCGGTAGATGCCGCCGGAAACGGTTTCTTTAACCCCGTGATAGATCACGAGCCAGCCGCGCTCGGTTTTGAGTGGCGGCGGGCCGATACCTATCCGGAGGGAGTCCCACCAGGCGCCGCGCCGCGGCTGGAGCACCTGTTCCGGTGCGCTCCAGCTCTGCAGGTCGGTCGAGCGGGAGAGCACGATCTCTCCGTGGGAGCCGCCGAAGGCGGTCATTGGTCGATGGAAGAGGATCCACTTCCCGCCCACGCGCTCGGGGAGCAGGGCCGCGTTCTTGTCCTCTGGATGTTTGATGATGCCGCGCCGCGTGACGGAGCGGAAGTCCTGCGTGGTGGCGAGGTAAACGGCAGGGCCGGCCGGGCCGTACGCGGTGCAGGTGATGACCCAGCAGTCCAGCTCTTCCACCCAGACGCAGCGCGGGTCCTCGAACCCCCACTGCTCGCTCTCGACGCCGTCGGCCGGCGCGAGCAGTGGCTCGGAGGCGATCGACCAGTCGTCGATCCCATTCACCGAGCGCGCGACGGTGAGATGGGAGATGCCGGTGAGAGCTTCCACCCTGGCCAGCAGGACCGTCTCGCCGGCAACAACGGCAGCACCCGGGTTGAAGACCGCGTTGACTCGATATGGCCACTCTGTCGCTGTCAAGAGCGGGTTTTGGGGATCGCGTCTGAAGAGCTCGCGCTCCGGGGCGGTCATACCACCCTCACGCCGGCGGCACGCCGGCGCACGACGGCGGGCAATCCCGCTGCGTCGAGCACGAGCCAGGCGCGGTGGAAGGCGAGC
Organism: Solirubrobacterales bacterium; assembly: GCA_003138355.1. GTDB lineage: Bacteria > Actinomycetota > Thermoleophilia > Solirubrobacterales > Solirubrobacteraceae > Palsa-513. The sequence continues at coordinate 25,264 of PLFX01000009.1, read as the reverse complement.
GTCGACTCGGCCCCTTCGTTGACGTTCACATCGTGCTCGCCTAGTCCGTCGCTGCAGCCGCCGGTCGCGAAGTCGTAGAGTGGGCGGTCGAGCCGGTTACGGCCGAGGAACCAGTCGAATGCACGCTGTGCTCGCGCCCCGTGCTCGGGTTCGCCGTTCACCGCGAATGCGGCGAGTTCCGCCTCGACCAGAGCAGACGCATCAAGCGGCTGCTCATCACCCATTTCCGGAACAGGCTCGTCGCGCCGTCGCCCGCGATGGCCAATCAGCTGCAACGGACCGTCGGCGAGCCCGCATTCGTCACCGAGCCAATCGAGCGACTCGAGCCCGATCGACACGCAGTCCTTGCGATCGAGCGCCACGCCGCCAAGGATCATCGCCTGGGCGAGCCGAGCGTTGTCGTAGCTCAGCTCGTTCTCGAACCAGCGCCACTCCTTCGACGTAGTCCGCCTATATGCGCCCACGAGCTGTTCGGCGAGGCGTTTCAGGAGCTGCTGCGCGTCGGGGTCGAGCCTGTCTGGGTCGAGCCGAGCGAGGCCCAGGATCGCATACGCCGCCGTTCGCAGCGATACGTCGCCGCTGAGCGAGGCGACGAGCTCCGTGAGCAGCCTCCTGGCCGGACGGACGACCGCGGCCACCCATGCCGTCGAGAGCACGACGCCGAGCGTCCAGATGGAGCGGCCGACGTGATCGCCTACGTGCGGCTCGTCGAGCCAGCGCCGTTCGTAGCTCATCAAGTTGCGCATTCCGCGCCCGTCCTCACCGGTCGCGGCATGGAGAAAGGCAAGCGCACGGTACAGGATCGCCGCCCAGCCCTGATCGCCATGGCGGCGTTCGAGTTCCAGGGCAACGACCGCCAGTCGCGCGACGTCGTCGACGCAATAGCCGGTTTCTCGGTTCGGGATCACGCCACGGGCGTGCTGCACGATGCCGACGTCATCGACAAGCGTGCGGATATGGTCGGTTCGGGGGCTCCTGAGCTCCAGCTCGACGACGGGAATCGGGGTCCGGCGAGGGGCGAGCGTTACCGCCTCACGGAGCACGACCGCGGTCGCCTCCGCCACGGAAGGCCATGCGAACCGCTGTCCGATCCGGCGAGCCTCTGCTCGCGCAGTCGCCAGCACCTCGGGCTGCTCCGCGAACTCGTGCACTGCCTCGGCAAGCGCTTCCGAGTCTCCGAACGGCACGATCCGCCCGGCCCCAGACTCGAGAATGTCCTGCGCATACCAGTATGGGGTCGAGATCACGGCGCAGCCGGCGGCGATCGCGAACGTGAGCGCGCCGGAGATCACCTGCTCGCGACTGCTGTACGGGGTGACGAAGACGTCGGTAGCGGCGAGCAGGTCGGCCAGCTCGTCGATCGAGAGGAACCGGTCGTCGAACTCGACGTGATCGCCGAGCCCGAGATCGACGACGCGACGCTGGAGCATCAGTCGATACTGCTCGCCCTCTCGCCGCGCGACCTCCGGGTGCGTCCGCCCCGCAATCACGTACAGAACCTCGGGGTGACGCTGGATGATCGACGGCAACGCGTCGATCGCTGTTTCGAAGCTCTTGCCGGCCGACAAAAGGCCGAAGCTGGAGAGCAGGAAGCGTGACTGCATGCGCTCATATCCTCCCGGCACGGGCGCGATGTACAGCGGCCGCCGTCCGAGCGCGGCCGGCGCGCCGTGCGGAATGACACGAATCTTGTGCCAAAGATCCCGTACTCGTGCTCGAGAAGAACGACGTCGAAGTCCAAGCGGCCAAGCAGCCTCGCGGCACGCACGTAATCTCCGCGGACGCCCTCCGAAACCGTCGCGAACAGCTCAGGCCGTTGCGGGCTCGACGGATGATCGACCACGACGACGGGTCCGACGCCATCAATATCAGGCGCCTCGAGAAGCGCCTCACGGAGGTCGAACGAGAAGGTGCCGATCCCACAAGCGCGCGGCGGAAACGTCGAGAAGGTGGCGATACGCACTGTTCCCAAGCGCTCCTTTCATCACGCGCCCGGCGCCTCGAGGTCCCTACGGCAAACGCCACCGAGTCGAGCCCAGCCTACTGGAGCCGCCCTCGACCCGGTAGACCGCCAACCGCGCTTGTCACCATCTCCTGCCGAACGGCGGAGTGGCGGCTTCTGCGTCGAGCGGTCAGCTGGCTCAGGATGTGACCTTCGCGGACTGCATGCGCTCGCACGGAGTACCGAGCTTTCCCGACCCCGACCACGACGGTGTGCTCACGCTTCCCGCTGCGATCGACCCCCAGGCGCCCCAAGTGCAGCGCACCATGCACGCGTGCGCGAGCGTCCAGCCCAGCTCGCTCAGCCTGAATCAGACCCCGCCCGGGTGACCCCGCGCAGCGGCTCGCCCAGGCAGCGCAGCTGAGACGCTTCTCGCGCACTGCGACGGCGCGCGGACTGCCGCAGTGGGTGGCCGCTCTGGCAGACGAGCGACCGCCGCGCGTGGCGAGGTGTCTGAAGTTTGGCGGCAGGGGGTGGACGAGGTGGCGCGGCTCAGCAGAGCGCGTAATCGTCATCGGGCAGGACGACGTCCCGAGCGGCCAGTCCCGCCGCGCTCGACGCGGTCGGCTGTGCCGGCGGGTCCAAAACGGTGTCGTCGAAATATGTCCCGAACTCCGCAAATATGAGGTGGGTCGAGAACACGTGAGAGCGCGTGAGAGCACCTAACAGGGCCGAGAAGTCATCCAAACGCAGGTCTCGTAATGAAGGGGTCCCCGGTTCGCGCGAGCCACCGGACGAGGCGAAGCATCGGCATGGGCACCCTATCGGCACGCTCAACCGCCGAACTTGAGCGACGCAGCATCGCCTTAGGCGGATATCGGCCCCGCCCTGAACCGCACTGTTGGGCGGCCACCTAGGGGTTGCGGCCAGAAGCCTTATCTTAGCCGCCCTCGGATAACCACCAGGATCTACACCCGCCCCAAGCGCAGAAGACCGCGTACGCGCGCTCGACCTGCTCCTCATCGACGAATAGCAGCGCCCAGCGGTCATGCCGCGAGGCGCCCGACCTCTTGCTGGAGCGCTTCAGGGTTGGCTGACCCGGCTGGCTCACGGTTTCGCGCCATGCGCACGGCGGTCTGCTGGAGTGCCTCGTTGACTGGGGTCGGGACACCGTGCAGGCGCCCGAGGAGGACGATCTCGCCGTTCAGATAGTCGGTCTCGATCGTGCCCGAGCCACGGACGAGGCTCTGCCACGAAGAGCCGCCGGAGTGGGGCGTCCCGTTGACGTCGCGCAGGCTCGACATTGCGCTCGTGCGCTCGGCAACGTCCTGATCGGTGGCGCAGTCGATGCCGGCCGCGCTGTAGCAAGCGAGCGCCTCGGCGCGTGCGCGCTCCGGCCACCCGCTCGCGTGGGCCGTGCGTCCAAACAGCGCCTCGGTGGCGTTGCCGAGATTCGCGAGCAGCTTCGCGTATTTCCAGCGCATGATCTCCGGGCGGGCGCGTGAGGCGAAGCCGGCGACCTCGAGGGCTTGGGCGATCCGTTCGGTGCGCTCGTCGACCCCGCCCGCGGCGCGCCCGAGGTCGAGCACCCCTGGCGTCGGAGCGGCGAAGCACTGGACGACGCCGGGCTCGACGTGCTGGGCCGCCAGGTAGACGAGCATGCCGTAGACGTTCGCAAAGCGCCGCAGCGCGAGCCGCTCGTTCTCGACGCCGTTCTGCGCGCAGACCAGCCCGAACTGATCCAGGCCGAGCGAGGCGAGCTGCTCGAGTGCGCCGGCGGAGTCCTGGGTCTTCATCGACAGCACGACCGTATCCTCTGCGGTGAGCTCGGCCGCGGCCGGCGAGCCGACGGCCGGGATCGCCAGACGCGCCTCGCCTTCCGGGTTCTGGAAGCGAAGCCCATCGCGCTTTAGCGCCTCGAGGTGGCGGCCGCGCGCGATCAGCACCACATCACACCCGGCCTGGTGCAGGTGCGCGCCGATCGTCGCCCCGATTGCTCCGGCGCCATAGATTACGAATCGCACGTCTTCGGGCCTCCTCGACGGCCGGACCTCGCCAGCCACGGAGTCTAGAAGGGCCCGAGCACCGGGCCTACTACACGTCTTGGGCTTATTTTGGCCGTACCCGTCGCAGACCCAGTGCCCCTGGGGTGGGGGAGAGGGGGTTCGCCGAGCAGTGCGGTATCGCTTGGAACGCGGCGGGTCTGCTCGTGTGCTCTATGAGCACGACTCTGGAACCAGGGAGGCGCCGCGGCGACCGGCGCCGAGGCAGCGACAAGGCACCTTGGGCGCCACGCCTCCGCCAGCAGCGCTACCCCGGGCCGGTCACGAGCTGCCAGATCTTTCCGCCGTCTGTCGATCGCAGGAGATATTGCGGAGTGAGGTTGCCTATCGGCGGTCCCCACGCCGGTGCCCAGGCCAGGCCGCCGACAGCCTGGATACCGCGCTCGATCCTCAGGCCGTCTGGTGTGGTGCCACGAGCTGGCAGTACCCTCCCGACAATCGATGCGGGGGATTTGATTTTCGAATCAGCCGCGGTCCGGTCGACCACCCAGGTAGCTCCACCGTCGGTCGTTCGGTACAGGCTACGGCTCCCATCGTCACGCCCTACATGCACCCATCCGTCCTGTCCGTTCGTGAAGACGAGGTCTGACAAGAACCCAAGGCCTCCGAAAGAACCGTCGCGCCAAGTGTGGCCCCCATTCCACGAGTACGGGACGGTGTCCCAGATATCGGCGCCCTCCATCTCGAGCCAGATCCGGTCGCCCACCGCGACGATGACGAATACGTGAACGTAATAAATCGGCGCGAACGAGGGCGGTGTGATCTTTGTCCAGGTCGAGCCGCCATCCTGTGTTCGGAAGATCCCGTCGCGGTTGGCGACGACGAGTCCCCTCGGTCCATCGATCCCGATCTGGTATTCGGCTTGCATCGCCGACTTGGGGACGTGCGTTCGCACTCCGGCCGCGGCAGCAGAGGCAAATAATCCAGACAAGATGCCGATCGCCAGAAGAATCCTGCCCAATTGAAATCGCCACATCAGATGTACGGTGCGTTCTTCCTCACAGGGGTCGCGATCGTCCTCGCCTTGGCCACCACTGGCACGGCAACGATCGGGGGGGACTGTCCGCCGTACAGCGGCTGAAGCGTCAGTCCGAGTAGACAGGACTGCGCCAGACGCACTGTCGCATTTTGTCGGAGCGGTCGTCTCGCGCGACGCGCTCCCCGTGATCGCCTCGCGCGACGAGCGGCACTCACGGAGCACCCTTCCGCCCGTCGCCGGCGTCGGGCAGCGCACCGAAGAACCGCCGAATCCTGGTTAGCGGCCCCACTGCTGGGTCAGTTGCAGGTCGTTGTCGAGTTCCCGTCGCGGCTTGATTCCGAGCGCGCGGAGGTCGTCGTGATAGACCCGGCACGCCTCGCGCGCGTCCGTTTGGCCGTCAGCGATTGCTCGCAGATGGCTCACAAAGGTGAGCGGGTGCTCGCTGTCTTTGATCCTGCGCCCGAACAACGCCGCCCTCGCCCCGTGTCGCCGCGCGTCCTCGAGCAGGAAGAAGGCATCGTAGGTCGTGCCCGAGGAGCCTCCCAGGATGCCCGGCACGAGGTGCGGGTCATATGCAACGAGATCCTGCAACGCGCGCGGACCGTGGTACGGCATCTTCAATAACAGGGGCCGGCCGGCTTTCGGGATCCCAGCGAGCGTGCGCGCCACGAAGTCGTTGAGAAAGCTCCCCGGGTCGGGCGGCGCGTGGCCGGGCACGTTCGGAGCGAACAGCTCGAGGAAATGGCGGAGGCCCTCGCGCTCAGCGTCGAGCCGAAAGTCCCTGTAGGCCTCGAGCGCGGCGGCGTCGAGTTCGGCGTCGTTCGCGGGGGTGATCGAGTAGAGGCCGAGGTCGACGCGCGCCGCACCCCTGATCTGCTCGATCGTCGCCGTCCGAAACGGCCTCGACGGCTGCTGCGGGTAGACGGCGCCCGCCAGTGCGTGAATATCGGTGGTGTCGTTCGCCCGTACGGCCGGCGTGATCGGCGAGGCGTCGAAGAGGCGCTCGTCGAAGGTCAGCTGCTCGCTCGTGCTGACGCTCATGAGCATGATGTCGACGAGCCCCTGGCGGACGATCTCGCGGACCTGGTCGCGGAAGTCGGCCAGCGATCGACGCGTCCCGGTGACCGCGTCAACGCCCGTCGCGGCCAGACCGAAGGCCATGTCGGCGTCCTTCGCGTCGGCCAGGATGAAGTCGCTGGCGCCGCTGGGATCGCCGTGGATGTTGGCAAGCTTGGCGTCGAGTGACTTCATGGCAGGAGCATCAGCGTGCCCACGTGATCACGCTCCACGGTCACGTCGTGCCCGAGATCGATGTCGACGTGCAGTCGCGGCCAGCCGTGTGCGATCCGTGCGGCGACGTCCGGCCACGGCGGGATTGCGCTGGCGGGATCCACACCCTCGACGCTACATGCTCCGACGGCGGCCGCGCTCGTCGCCGCGCCCGCCGGATCCTCCCCGCGCAGCAGCGCCGCGAGCAGGCCGCCAATCGTGCAGTCTCCGGAGCCGGTCGTTCCTGCAACGGAACGCGCGGCAAAGCATGGTGCCAGCACTTCACGACCCAGCCAGGCATCTGCCGCGAGCCCGATTCGATCGCAGAATGCGCTGATTCGAGCGGTGTCTCGCGCGGTCCGTAGGTAGAGCCCCTGATCGCCGAGCTTGATCGCCGCGACAGCGGCGCCCATGCCGAGCACGACGTCGCCGAGCTCGGCAAGCCTTTGACGGTCAACCACCGCGGACAGCTCAGCGCCGGCCTCCAGCTGTGCGTGTGCCGGGCGGTCGAGGATGAACAGCAGCTCGCCGATGCTTGGCGCGAAGATGTCCACGAACGGGAGCGCCCGCGACAGCACCCGCTCCCATGGCACATGCCCGGCCTCGCTCTCTGGATCAAGCGCGCAGAGGTCAAGCGATGTCGCCGGACCGGCCGAATGCACACGTTGGAACATACGGCGCAGCTGCGCGCCGCCCGCGGCGTACATCTCACGCATCAACGGCGGATAGCCGAAATGAAAAAGACGGACGCCGGCAAGCAGCTCGTCGCGCACGTCCTGTGCTGAGAAGGACTGGTTGGCCCCGGGGCAGTGAAGGAAGCTGCGATCGACACCCGGCGGATTGATGACGATGGTGTAGCTCGTGACGTCCCCCGGCGACACGATCATGTCCGAGGCCAGCTCGCTGTCGCGAGACGCGAGCGCGTCCAACACGGCGCGCCCGAACAGGTCGGAACCGACCTTGCCCACCAGTCGCACGCGCACGCCCAACCGGTGCAGAGCGACCCCCGTGTTGGCCACCACACCGCCGGTCGAGATGGTCGCCGGTCCGACGACCACCAAGCGGCCCGGCTCCAGAGTCGCCGGTCCGAGCAGCCTGGGATACAGATCCAGGGATATGTGACCCGCGACCACGACGTCGGTGGAAGTCGATGCGGATGCGACGGCGTCCAAGTCGGACGAGGACCCTATCGCGGCGAGCCGGGACGCCGGCGCGGCGTCATCGCCCAAGCCGCGTCGGCGAGCAAGCCATCGACATGAAGCCGAGCCGGGCCGGCCGGGTTAGTGCGTCTTGCGATGCAGCGTGAGCGCGACAACCGGGATCGGCCGCGACGTCTTTGCCTGGTAGCCGGCAAAGCCGCTGTAGCGCCCGGCCTGTATCGCGAAGATCTCCGCGCGGCTTGGCTCTACCAGCACTTCGGCGTCGGCCGTGAGCGTCTCGCCGCCAAGCTCAACGGTGACGCCGTCAGGCTTCGCGACAAGGTTGCTAAACCAGGCAGGATTGGTGTCGGCGCCGGCGGCTGACGCGAAGACGTAGACACGGTCTGGATCGTCTTCGTCGGCCAGGTACATCATCGGGTTCGTCCGCGGCAGTCCCGACTTCGCACCCGTGCTGGTCAGCAGCAGGACGGGTGCGTCTCCGAACGACGCGATGCAGCCGCCGCTGGCACGGAACTCCGCGATGTTCTGCCGGTTGAACGCGAGCCGTTCCTCTCTATCCACCGTGGGCCTCCTGTCGGTGTGCCGAGCCTGGCGTGGCGTTAACGACCATCCGGGGATCGCATCGGGCGAAACGCGTCGCGCAGGGTGCGGGCCAGCAGCTCCGGTTCGGCGACGGCGGGGAAGTGCCCGCCGGTGGGGTGTTCAGCCCACGAGGTGACGTTGTAGTAGCGCTCAGCGAGCGCCCGAGGTGGTTTGGGGAACGGGACTCGTTCACCGCCGAAGATGCTGATCGATGTCGGGACCGGCGAGACATCGACATCCGGCAATGCTGCGCCGGGGAGGTGGCGGTGAGCCCAATACGGCAGTAGCGAGGTGGTGATTGTCTCGGTGGCCCAGTACAGCGTGAGGGTAGCCAGCATCAGCTCGCGGTCAAACGCCGGGCTGCCATCTGGGCGGGTGCTGCTCCAGGCGACGATCTTCTCGCCGATCCATGCCGCGAGCCCGGCGGGACTGTCTGACAGGCCGGCGCCGAGGGTCGCCGGCTTGGTGGCGTGCTCGTGCATGTAGCCGCCCTCCTCCGCCGTCCAGTCCTGCACGGCACGCGCGAAGTCCTCCTCTTGCTCGCTGCGCGGCCCAGGCGCAACAGCCAGGCCGGGGGTAGCAAGATGAATCGCCGCGACAGCATCTGGTTGATCTCGGGCAAGCCAAGCCGTCACTCCGGCGCCGAGATCGCTGCCGTGCGCGACAAAGCGGTCATATCCGAGGCCCACGGTCATCAGCTCATGCCACAGTCGCGCGACCTGGCGGCCAGTCATCCCCGTCGGCGGCGGCGGCCCGCTGAACGCGAATCCAGGCAGTGACGGAACGACGACGGTGAACGCGTCGGCGGGGTCTGCGCCGTGCGCTCCCGGGTCACAAAGCAGAGGAAGGATTGGCAGGTACTCAAGAAACGAGCCGGGCCACCCGTGGGTCACCAGCAACGGCAGCGGGCTCGGACCGCGACCTTCAGCGTGCACCACGTGCAGGGCGATACCAGCGACCTCAGCACGCTGCTGACGCAGGGCATCCAGGCGCATCTGCAACGCGTCGCTATCGAAGACACGCCAGTCCGCCACGAGGGCGTCAAGCCAGCCGCGCGGCACGCCTCGTTTCCACGCCGCCCCAAGATCAGTGGACGTTCTATAGCCGTCAAGCCGGCGGACCAGTTCGCGCAGCGCATCGGTGTCCAACCGACAACGCTCGTCAACGACTCGCAAGCCGCCGTCATCGTGCATAGGACCCATCCTGACACCGCGGCTCACGCCGCCGCCCGCAGCCGCTGCCGTTGTCGGTTTGAGGCCCGGATGCGTCCTCGAGCGAGACCTGTCCCGCCTACGGCTGGTCGGGCGCGCGCACGTCGATCAGCACCTTGCCGACTGCGCCCCGCTCGACGGCGTCATGTGCGGCCGCTGTGTCCGCCAACGCGAAGCGCGTCGCCGGTAGCTCTGTGAGTGCCCCTGCCTCCAGCGCCTGCGTGACGTTTGCGACCGCCGCGAGCTTCGCGTCATCCGGGATCGTGTACAGGAGCATGAACTGGATGCGCGCGTTCGCAGCCATCAGCTCGCGCGGGGCGCGGACCGGCTCGGGGTACACGGCGTAGACGACGATCGACCCACCCGGGGCGACCACCTTCGCGTCGAGCTCGAGGTTGCGACTGAGGTCCACCTCGATGATTCGCTTCACGCCCTCGGGGGACCACTCGCGAAGGCGGCTCACCACGTCCTCGCGCGTGTAGTCGATCACGAGCTCGGCGCCGGCGGAGGCAGCGAGTGCCGCCTTCTCCTCGTTGCTGACGGTCGCCGCGACGCGTACACCCGCAAGGCGTGCGAGCTCGATCGCCGCATGTCCGACGGCGCCGGCCCCGCCCTGCACGAGGACGCGGTCCCCGACCGCGAGCGGGCCGTCTTCGAACAGGCAGTGGTCCGCGGTCAGGGCCGGAACGCCGAGGCCGGCGCCGAGGTCGACCGACGCCCCTTCGGGGAGTGCCACCGCGCGCTCGGCTGGCAGCGCCACGTACTGGGCCGCGGTGCCCGACGGGCGCCGCCACTGCGCGAGCCATAGCCAGACGCGCTCACCCACGCGCTCAGCCGGCACGCCCTCGCCAACCTCGACGATCACGCCCGCGCCGTCCTGATTGGGCACTATCCAGGGGAAGGCGTTGGCCGGCGGGGACCGGCGCACCTTCCAGTCCGTCGGGTTCACGCCGGAGACCGCCACCTCCACGAGCACCTCACCGGCGGCCGGGCGCGGTCGCTCGATGCGCTCGACTCTGATCACGCCGGCCTCGTCGCCCGAGGTTGGGTAGCGCGCGGCGAGCATCATGTCTCCCAGCTCCGGCATCGATCAGCTATCCCCAAGCTCTGAAGGTATCGCTGATCATGCCTGTTCCGCGATGAGCGCGACGTCGGGCACCCGCGGGTGAGGCCGCCACGCCGGCTCACGATGAGTTCTCTCGGCCAGGTCGGTCTGAGGCTGTGCACGAATCACGATGAAAGGAGGTCGGGATGGGCAAGATTCTGGTTCACGAGTTCACGACGCTCGATGGGGTGATCGACACCCCCGCCTGGTCGATGGACTTCGGATTCGACCCGAAGATGGGCGGGGCGATCGGCGGCATCATGCAGCGATGCAGGGCGCTGCTGATGGGTCGCAAGACCTACGAGATGTTCGCGCCGAGCTGGTCGCAGCGGACGGACGCCGACGATCCCGGCGCGCCGTTCATGAACGGATCGCCGAAGTACGTCGTCTCGACAACGCTGCGCGATCCGCAGTGGAACAACTCGAGCGTCCTCGGCGCCTACAGCCCTGAAGCGATCCGCTCGCTCAAGGAGCGCGTCGACGGTGACATCTACGTCAGTGGCAGCGGCACCCTGGTCCGCGCGATGGTTGCCGACGACCTGGTCGACGAGATCCACCTGTTTGTCTATCCGCTCTCCCTCGGCGCCGGACCGCGGCTTTTCGAGGACGGGCTCGCAGCTCGATTTGGGCTGCTCGCGAGCGAGGGGTACAACAACGGCGCGGTCCGCCTCGCCTACGAGCTCACGACTGCGAAGTAGTCACAGCCGGCGCAGGACGGCCGGCTATATCGCCGCGCCGGCTACGCTGCGTGGCTCGCGGGCGCCAGCGCGGGGATCCAACGTTCGAGCGTCTCCTCGAGCACGCGGTGGCGCAGGGGCTTGGACACGTAGTCGTCCATCCCGCACGCGATGCAGCGATCGAAGTCGCCCTTCATCGCCGCCGCGGTCATCGCGATCACCGGCGTCCGCCTTCCGCCGACCTCGCGCCGTCGTAGCTCGTGCGTCGCCTCATAGCCGTCCATCTCTGGCATCTGGCAGTCCATCAGCACCGCGTCGGGCTTCTCCGCGTGCTTGCGCGAGCCCGCGCTGGCTGGCCTCCGAGCTCAGGCTCAGCGCGAGGGCGATGCCCAGGGCGAGCATCGGAAGCAGCGTGATCGCTGCATATTTGGTGAAAAGGCGGGTGGTCGCGCTCGGCCCACGCGATCCACCGCCGTCTGCGCGGCGCACACGCCAGGTATCGGTGCCCGACGGGCCGCGCTTTAGGTCACAAGTCCATCTTCGTGGGCTCGCGGGAGGCCCATGTTAGGCTCGACGCGAGTGCTTTCCGCGAGGTTGACCGCGCTTGCCGCCGCCGCCGCCGTCGCGCTCGCCGCGGCGGCGAGCGCGCTCGCGAGCTCGCCTGTTCAAGACCGCCTCGGTCGCGGGACCGGTGGCTGCCCGGTCTTTCCGGCCTCGAGCGCGTGGCACGAGAAAGTCGCGAACCTCCCGCTGAGCCCGCTCTCCTCGCAATACGTCGCGTCGATCGGGGCGAGCACCGACCTGCATCCCGACTTCGGGCACGAACGCTCCTACGGCATCCCTTACACGATCGTGCCCGCCGACCAGCCGAAGGTAAAGGTGCACTTCACTGCCTACGGCGATCAGTCCGACCCCGGACCGTACCCGATACCCCCGGGCGCGCCAGTCGAGGGCGGTCAGAACGCCTCCGGTGATCGCCACGTCATCGTGCTCCAGAAGGGCACTTGCATGCTCTACGAGCTGTGGGACGCCCACCCGAACGCGGACGGATCCTGGGACGCCGGCTCGGGCGCCGTGTTCAACCTGCGCGCCGACAAGCTGCGCCCCAACGGCTGGACGTCGGCGGACGCCACCGGCCTCTCGATCTTCGCCGGCTTGATCCGTTACGACGAGATCAAGCGCGGGCAGATCAACCACGCGATCCGCTTTACGGCCCCGACGACGCAGGCCGGGTTCATCCATCCCGCAACGCACTTTGCGTCGAGCTCGACCAATCCCGCGCTGCCGCCGATGGGCCTGCGCCTGCGCCTCGAGGCGTCCTACCCGATCGCGCGCTTCCCGCGCACCGACCGAATCATCCTGCAGGCGATGAAGACCTACGGCCTGATCCTCGCTGACAACGGCAGCCCTTGGTATTTTCAGGGCGCGACCGATCCGCGCTGGAACGACAACGTCCTGGATCTCTTGAAGTCCGTTCCTGGTAGCGCCTTCCAGGCTGTCGAAACCGGACCGATCCGGCACGCAAGCTAGTGGAGCGCCGCTTGCGACCGGCCCGTCGGCACGCCTCCGAGGGCCGCGCCCGCATCCACGCCCCGAGCACCGAGCTCCGGGGAGCCTCGCGTCCGCCCGCCCCATCGCCGCCGCGCAACCGCCGCCGCACGCCCGGCGTCCTCCTCTTCACGCGCTGGATCCTCCCGGCGGTCATCATCGTCGCTGGCCTTGTTGCACTGAGCTTTGGCACGCTCGATGCGCTCTACGGCGGCAGCACCCTGATCGCCGCCGGGATCGCGGTTTGGCTGATCAGTTGGGCCTACCGCTACGGGTTACGCAGCGACGACGAGCGCGACGCCGAGGCGCGCGCCCGCGCGTATTTCGAACGCTTCGGGCGCTGGCCTGATGAGCGCTAGCCCGTCGCGCGTCTCACCGGTTCCACCCCGGCGCGCTCGCGCCGAGCGCTAGCGACCGGCCCTGGCCCCCTGTCCACGGCACGGCCTCGACCTCTGGCTCGCTGCCGAACACGTTCGCAAGGATGAGCTTGCCGTTGCGCGAGACACCGGTCGCGATGCCCGCCAGCCCAAGCTGCTGCGCGCTCCACCCATTTCGCTCGAGCATCGCCGTCCACACCGTGACCGGCCCGCCGCTGCGCGATTCGAGGTTGGCGACGACCCGCCGGCCGTCCGCCGAGGCGGCGAGCGCGGCTGCGGGCGGCCCGCCGCTGATGCCGGTGAGCGGCTCGAGCCGCGATCCGTTCGGCTGGACACGCCAGATCTCGTAGGTTGGTGCGCTGCCGGCTGTTCCGAGTCGCTCGAGTCGCGCGAAGTAGATGCCCGCCTTGGTCCACAGCGGCCAGCTCGCGAGCCCGCTACGCGTGAGCGCCCCGCGCCCTGTCCCGTCGGCGCTCGCGATCCACAGGCTCGCCTCGTTGTCGTCGAGCTGGAGGATCGTCGCGCGGGCATAGACGATGCGGTCGGGCCGCGTCGGCGAGAAGCTCGCGCCAAGCAGCGTGCCGCGTGCGATCGTCGTGAGCTGCCCGCTCGCCAGGTCAGCCACGAGCAGCGCACCGTCCTCGCCAGACCGGCTGAGCGAATAGCCGCTCAGCGCTACGAGACGCGAGTCCGCAGACCACGCGAGCAGCCGGATTCCGCGTGTCGCGAAGTCGGGCGGCGCGAGCACCGCGACGACGCGCGAGCTGACAGCGCGGCGGTGCACCGTATAGGCCGTCAACACGGCGCTGCCGCCGCCGGTCGAGAGTGCGATCACGGCCCGGCCATCGGGCGCGAGCAGCGCCTGCTGGGCCGGACCCAGCACGCGCGCATCGCCACCCCCGGGCTTCGCGAGCACGACGTCTCCGCCGCGCAGGTACATCAGGGCCGCCGTCGGCGGTTGCACCACCCGCCGCTTGACCGTCCCGCAAGCGCTGAGCGCAACGCCCGCAGCGAAGACCCCCATTACCCATCTGCACCTCAACGCGGCCGCGATCCTACCCGCCGGGGTTACCGTAAACCGCGGGCTCATCGCCCGCCCCCGCAAAGCAGTCGGGATAGATAGATCGGCCTCCGGCCGATCTATCTATCCCAGCTCGCGAACGCGCCGTGCTGGGCAACCGTCAGTGCGAGCCCGCCGTTCCACGGTTCGACTGCGACCGTGCTCTTGGAGAAGTCATCGCCGGCGAGCGTCCCGCTGCCCTCGGTGATCAGCACTTCGCGTCCGTCGCGCGAAATTGCGTTGCCGATCGTAACGGTCCCCGCCGCTCCCAGCGCGTGCTCGGAGGCGGGGTTCGTCGAGAGATCTATGCACCAGGCCTGCGAGTCGTTGGTCCCGACGAGATTTGCGAGTAGGTGCTGACCGTCGGCGGAAAGCGCGACCGGCTCGAGGCCCGTCCATGGCGCTGACAGCGTGACGTTGGTGATCGCCTGGGTGCGGGCGCCGGGGCCAAGCTGCCACAGCTGTAGCGTCGTGCCAGGCGCGGACTGCTCGTGCGAGTAGACGATCCCGTGCGGTCCCCAAAGCGGGTATTCACTGAGCCCATCGTGCGTGAGCTGTTTCGGCGCTCCGCCCGCCATGCTGACGCTGTAGAGGTTGACGGGTGCCCCGGCGTTCAGCGTCGTTGCCTGCGCAAAGACGAGCCGGTCCGGAGGGCGCGGGGCGAAGCTCGCACCGGCGATCGTCCCGGTGGTCAGCACGCGCGCCTTGCCGTGCAACGGAACCGCGACGAGCGAGTTGCCGTCCGTGACCGCGATCCAACTGTCGTCCGGCGCCCAGCCGAGGATCGTCAGCTGGGCAGCCGAGATTCGAAGCGTGCGCATCGGCTTCTTCGCGCCGACTGAGTAGAGGACGAGCGAGGATCCGGGCGCGGGCGATCCGCGCCCCGGACCGACAGCCGCCACATAGACACCGTCGGGTGAGAGCACCGCCGTGCTCGCCGGTCCCAGTGAACGCGGTCCCGCCCCGTTCGCGCGTGCGAGCACGACCTGCGGGGTGGCGCTCGTGCTCGCGGCGGCCGCGATGTATGTGAGTCGCGCCGCTGTCGCGATCGCCGGCGTTGCTGTGGCTGTGGCGGTGAGCGCAAGCATGGCGGCAAGCGCGTAGCTCACGCGCTTCCAGCGCGTCGAGCTAGAGCCACTTGGCGCGCGGCGCCACAACAACAATCTCACCCTTGAGTCCTTCCTAATGCGCCGACGCCGTGCCCTGCCACCGCGACGGTCAACCCCCTTCATCGTACGCATCGAGACGGCGGGCCGCGGCAGTAGGCGCTGTGAATAGGCTTCTCCGCTGTGCGCGCCCGCTTGCGTTGGACCGCAGACGCCGCGCCGTGGAGCGTGGCGGCCCTCGGCGTTGCGTTCGGGGTCGCGATCGGCCTGATCTTCGCCTCGAGCGGCGGCGGCGGTCTGTCCACCTACCGAAGCGCAGACCTTTGGGCCCTCGTCCCCGCCGGCTGGAAGGACGTGAACCGCGTCACCCCCTACGGCACCGCCCTCGCCAGCTGGGTCGACCTCGACAACCCGGCGAACGCCATCAGTGTGCGTGCGACGGCACCCGCGGGGGCCTCGCCGCGCGCCCGCGCCTTCGCTCGCGCGCGCGCGCTCGGCAGCGCGACGACGTCGTATGTGTACGAGGTCTCCTGGCCCGGCGGGCGCAGTGCCTGGGAGGTGCTCTACACAGACCGCGATGTGCATACGGCGCTGTTCGAGTTCGACGCCTGCTCGCCTGCGATCGCGATGACGGTCACGCTGAACGCGTCGAGCTCGAGCCGGCTGTTCGACATGGAGCACACGTTGCCGCAGGGCGCAGAGCCGGTCTGCGACGGTACTGCCTTCACGTCGCCGGACCGAGCCGACGTCGCGATCCCCCTGCACCTACCCGCGGCGAGCTAGAACTGATCCGAGAGCCTCGCCAGGAGCTCGTTGAGGCGGCGCGGGTGCTCGACCATTGGCAGGTGTCCGCAGTCGGCGAACGTCTCGCGCCGCGCGCCCGCGATCTGCGCGGCGAAGCGCTCGCTGTCGGCGGCCGGCGCGAGGCGGTCGTTGGCCCCGCGCACGATGAGCGTTGGTACGGCGATCTCGTGCAACCGCTCCGGCCTGTGCTCCAAGAGCGCCGCGAGCGCCGCCTGCGCCCCCGGTGCTCGCAGTCCGGCGCCCAGCTGCGCGCGCAGGTCGGGTGCGATCCGCGACGGATGGCGGATTGCCGCGGCGAGGGCGAAGTGCTTCGCGCGCGGACGCGCCACGAGCCGGTCGGCCAGCGCGAGCGTGAGTTTCGCCGCTTGTGCCTGGAGCTCGCCGAAGCGAGGCCACAATGGGTCGATCAGCGCCAGCGCGCCAACGCGCTGCGGATGGCGGACCGCGAGCTCGGTGGCGACGACGGCGCCGAGGCCGTGTCCGACGATGACGGGCGCCTCGAGCTCGAAGAGGTCGCAGACGCGCTCGAGTGCGTTCACGTAGCCCGCGATGGAGATCGGTGCGACCGGCATCTGGGAGCGGCCGAAGCCCGGGAGGTCGGCAGCGAGGACGCGTCTAGAGGTGGCGAGCCGCGGCAGTGTGGGGAGCCAGGTCCGCCAGCTTCCGCCGAGCCCGTGCACGAGCAGCATCGGGCATCCAACTGCGCTGCCGAGCGCTGTGACGTGCACCCGGCGACTGTCCACCGTGAGCGCGCGCATGTGCTCGGGCCAGGGGACGGCGCGCCAGTCGGGCTCGTCTTCGCGACCATAGTCAGCGACGATTTGCTCGTGCACCCTCACGAGGTCGAAGGCTAGTGAGGCTCGAGCCCGCTCGCTGGTGGGTAATTCGCCCGGCCGCGAACCGTCAGCCCAAGACCTACCGCTGCCCGCTGTGCGGTCGCTGGCTCCCCGCCCTGACGGAGCACATGCTGCTGGTGCCCGAGGGCAACAGCTCGCGTCGCCGCCACGCGCACACCCGGTGCGTGATGCGCGCGCGCGCCGCAGGCCGCCTGCCTTTGCGCGAAGAATGGCTTGCAACGCAGCCGCGGTCGCCCGGCATGTGGCAACGTTTACGTCAGCTGCGAAGGCGCGGCAGGGACGCGCGCCCTTCGCGCTGAAACCCACCGTGCCGGCAGCCCGCCCCGGCGTCAGCGGCTACAGGAGTTTGCGGTGCCGTCCGATGTCATGTGCAAACGGATCTGCATACGCCCTGGAGCGAGCCGATCTGGCGTGGTGCGCGTTGTAGGTCAAGACGCCGCCCCGCGTTGTCGGGTGGACCAGGGCAGGGCGAGGGCCCGCCGATGAGGACGAGGACGCTGATCAACACCACACTGCTGATGCTGGCACTCGGCCTGGCGGTTCCGGCGTGCGCTGCGGCGGCGACCAGCCCAAGTGGTGGTGGAGCGACGGCGCCTGGTCCCGGCGGCTCGACCGGCACCGGCGGTACCACACCGCCGGCCAGCTCCAGCCAGTCCGCCTCGACCACCCAGGCCCAAGCCAACTGGCGCTACCAAGGCACCCACCCGACGATCCAGCGCGCTCGGTGTTTCGCGGTCGGCAAGACGCAGTGCGCCAAGAAACAGCAGCTCAAGGTCCAGGCAACCGGTGAGCTCGTGATCAACGGGCACAACTTCGCGCGGGTTAGGGTCTACTTCCCGCGAGCGGGCGCCGTCAGCGCCCGCGTCGACCCGCTGTCGAGCCCGCTGCGTCCGACGCGTCACGGCTGGGTGGTAACGGTGCCGCTCGACGCGGCAAGCGGCAAGATCTACCTCCAGAACCCTCGGGGCGCACGCTCGCACCCCTACGGGCCGATCACGGTGCTCCCGGCGCCCATCACCGTCGACGCGGTGCAACCGGCGCCGGGCAACTCGGCGTTCGACGGCGAGGGCATGTGGATCTGGTATCTGAGCGCCTCGGATGGCGACAACCTCGCTGCGATCGCCGCGCAGGCCAAGCAGGCTGGGATCAGCACGCTGTTCATCAAGAGCGGCGACGGCACGAACTTCTGGAGCCAGTTCAGCCCGACGCTCGTGCAGGCGTTGCATGCGCTCGGGTTGCGGGTTTGCGGCTGGCAATACGTCTACGGAGCCGACCCGGCGGGCGAGGCTGCCGTCGGGGCACAGGCGGTCGCGGATGGCGCCGACTGCCTCGTCATCGACGCCGAAACGGAGTACGCGGGCAACTACTACGGCGCGCAGACCTACCTGAATGCGCTCCGCGCAGCGATCGGCCCAAGTTACCCGCTCGGGTTCACGTCCTTCCCCTACGTCAACTACCACGAATCGGAGCCCTACTCGGTCTTCCTCGGCCCCAACGGTGCGCAGTTCAACCTGCCGCAGATCTACTGGAAGGACATCGGCACTTCGCCGGACGCCGCCTACACGCAAACGTACCTCGAGAACAGGATCTACGGGCGCCCGATCGTGCCGGTCGGCCAGAGCTTCGGCGGCGCCCCAGCTGCCGATATCACGCGCTTTCGCCAGCTCGTCGCCGCCTACGGCGCGCTCGGCTTCTCCTGGTGGAGCTGGCAGGCGGCCTCACCCTCGGAGTGGGCCGCGCTCGAGGCGCCGCTGACTCCCGGCACGAACATCGCCATACCGACTGCTTGGCCGGCGCTCGTCGAGGGGTCGACGGGCGACCAGGTGGTTTGGCTACAGGAGCATCTCGCTGCGGCCTACCCAACGACGCCCACGAGCGGCACCTTCGATGTGACTACGCAGGCGAACCTCGAGGCCTTCCAGACCGCGCACGGCATCCCTCCCTCGGGTGTGACCGACGCGGCGACCTGGACGGCGCTCTTGGCGCTCAACCCCGTCGTCCCGACCTATCCGCCGCCGCCGCCACCACCGAGCGGCAGCACCGGGTCGAGCGGCAGCACAGGGTCGAGCGGGTCGACTGGCGCGAGCGGGTCGACTGGCTCGAGCGGTTCGAGCGGTTCGAGCGGTTCGAGCGGTTCGAGCGGCGGCATCGGCCCCTAGCGCGCGAGCAGTCAGCCCGGGTCTGTTCTCGCTCGCAATCTTTGCCACGAGTGGATATCGTGCGCGCCGACGGGAGTGAGAGCGATGGCTTAGAGCAGCGTCGGCCGCCCGACGCTGCTCTACCATCGATGGCTAGACGCGGACGATCTCGGACTGGCCGAGCACGTTGCCGCTCTCGTCCACCGAGCGCACCGCGAGGTACCGCGGGTGCCCGTCGACCGTCAGGACCGTTTCGAAGCCCTGGCGCGGGCGCGCGGCGAGCGGGGTGAGTGAGCCGGCGCGCCGGCCTGACAGGGCGACCCAGAAGCGCGTGCGCGTGTCACCGTTCCAGCTCGCGTAGACCAGCGTATGCCGAGCGGTGCGCTCTGCGAAGAGCGCCGGCGCGCCCTCGCCGCCTCCCTTCCACGGAAGCCGGAACGCGCGGTAGGAGAGGTAGCTGGCGCCGAGCTGGCCGTCGAACAGGAGCTCGCCGTCGGCGCTGAACTCGGAGACGAACGGCTCCGCGCCCCAGCCGACGAACACATTCCCGTTGGGCAGGATCTGGACGCTGCCTTGGCTGGTCGCGAGTAGCGGCGCGGGGTGAAGGTACTCGCTGCGCAGCTGGGCGGTTCGTGTGCGCTCGTCAAGCGCGAGCACGAGCGCACGCGATTGCGCGCCGCCACCCGGAGGTCCTTCGTTGTCGAAGAGGGTCAACGTGCCGTCGGGTCGTCGACGGGCGTGGTGCTGCCAGGCGAACGTGGCCGACGGGTCGATGTCGAACTGGTTGGAGCGCCCGCCAAGCTGCCAGATGATCTCGCCGCTGCGGCGATCGATCTTGTAGACGGTGTGCGTGTTACGCGAGCAGACGAGCAGGTTGCCGTCGCGGTCGACATCGATCGAGTTGAGATGGACGTAGTCCCATGGTGTGTAGACCGGTAGGTAGTAGGACGCCGCGAGTGGGATGTGCTTGAGGCTGTGCCATTCGAACAGCACGCGACCGCTCGCGAGGTCGAGCTCTTGGATGATCGCGTCTTGGATCGTGCCGTCGCGAGGTCCACCAACGGACCTGAGGTCCATCGGCACGATCGAGTACGCGGTCAAGAGCGCGGTGTCACGCGGAGTGATCACGAACTCGTGCAGGTCGGCGCTCAGGCGATTACCCGCCTGGACGTGACGCAGATGCCGGTAGTGCTCGTCCGCGATCACGTAGTGACCGACGCCGTGGCCATCGACGACCTGGCCTTCCCACCAGGTGAGGACCGGCCGACCGCGGTAGGTTTGGATGCGCAGGTCGGTCGTGACCTGTCCGTACGGCAGGGCACGTTCCCATACCGGCTCGCCGGTCGCGTCGACGATCACCGCGCCGGCTTGCTGGCTCTCCGGGGCGTTGTAGGGCCCGATGAAGATGAGTCCTGGCGCGATCTTCGCGCTCGTCCTGGCGATGCTCAGCCCAGGGATGCGCAGATCGGGGCGCGAGCGGAACTGTGGATCGTTCGGGGCCGCGCTCGTGAGCACGTCATTGACGCGGGGCGAGGGCGCGAAGGTGCGGCGCAGCTGATCGCCGTCGAGGTAGCCCCCGACCGCCAATGCTCCCGCAGCGAAGGCCCCGCTTCGCAGCAGCGCACGGCGTGTCAGCCTTGGGAGGGCGTCACCTGGCTGTTCGATGCTGGCCATGATCCCGATGCAACCACGCGTCCGTAAGTATCCCGTCAGTCTGCGCCGCCGGCCGAGCCTCGCTCGAGCCCGAGCGTTCTCGCGATCCACCGCGCCGCGCGGGCCGCGCGCTCGGCTCCCACAGCGTGGCCGCCGGTCGACTCGTCGTATTCGACCACAGCGCCCGCGGCTTCGAGTGCCGCGCGCGCCCTGCGACCGAAGTCGACTGCGATGACTTCATCTCTGCTCCCATGCCCGATGAACACGTTCAGCCCCTCGCTAGTAGCGAGTGCCGGCGCCCAGCCGGGCACGGTAGGTATGAATCCGGACAGCGCGAGGATGCCGCGCGGCCGTGGCCGGTCTTCGCCGAGACCAAGCGCGTAGCTCATCACGGCGCCCATCGAGAAGCCGCCGAGAACCGTCTGTTCGGGACCCACGCCGGTGCGCTCCCACAGCTCGTCGTGGAGGGCGCCAAGCTGCTCGTAGGCGGCGGTGAACGTATCGGGGTCGGGATAGCCAACCCGCGGCACGACATACCAGTGATAGCCAGACCAACCCGGCAGCTTCAGGGGCGCCCGCGGCGCCACAACGTGCAGCTCGCCATCTGGATCGAATATGTCCGCCAGTCCGAGCAGGTCGTGCTCGTCGGCACCGCGCCCGTGATGGAGTACCAGCACCCCGCGCGGCGTCCCTGTGGCAGCTCGCTCGCTGTAGCTGAGCGCGCTCATCGCCGAGAAATCATCGCTTGGGCCACGGTAGCGCGTTTGGGTGCTTCCTACTGATCGTCGCGACGCCGTCTCACGGATGACTACGGACGCTCCGGCGAGGAGCCTGGGCAGATAAGAACGATGACGGAGGGAAAGCGATGGCTCTCGTACCGAAGGAACCGACCGATCTAGCGCTCGCCCCCGTGGCCGCGCAAGTCGACCGCAACCTCGCCCGCCTGCGCGGCCTGTCGGCTGCGGAGGTCGACCACGACGTGGCGTTGCAGCTCAACTACGTGCCGCGTCGCAAGGACGCCGCCGAGCGGGCCGACTGCGTGCGCGACGTGGCGTTGCGCCTTGTCAACATGCACGGCTGGGACGCCGAGGTCACGGACGACTACGGCGGGTTGCGCCTGAGCGGCGGTTCGGTCACGATCGACCTCGCACTCAGCCCGTCGATCCGCGACTACATCGTCGGCTAGCGCGGCTCAGGTCCCGCCCAGCGGCACGAGTGTCGCGCTCGTCGGCCGGTCGAGGTAGCCGGGCCGGCTGCCCGCGGTCCCGCGATGGCCGTATTGCCAGACGATCAGCTTCGTCTGGCGGTCGATCACGATGACGCGGTCGTTGCCGCTGTCGACGACGAGTACGTTGCCGTCCGGGAGCACGCTGGCCAGGCGCGGCCGGTCGAGTTCGCCCGGGCCGCGAGACGGGCCGTAGCTCCAGAGCACGTTGCCGCGCCGGTCGAGCTCGACCACGCGCCCCGGCTTCGTACGGTCGGCCACAACGACCGCATCCGGGCGGAACGCGACTGCGTCCGAGGGTGCGGCGAGGCCGCCCAACGGGATGCGATCAAGCTGCGCCCCGACCTCGCTCACGACGACGATCCCGGCCGGGCGTTGCTGGGTCACGACCACAACGCCGTCGCCGGCCAGCGCGGATCGTGGGCATCCGTGGGCCCAGGCGGTGACGCGAGCCGGACGCTCGGAGCTCTGCGCCGCGAAGACGACGCGGCAGTCACCCGTGTCCGCGATCACGACCTCGCCGCGGGCGTCCTCGACCGCGCTACCTGGGTCCCGAAGTCGGAGCCCGCGCCGTCCGTAGCGGAGGGCCACCGCTCCGCTGTCGATCCGTCGCAGCACGACCTGCGATGCGCTTGGCTCGGTGATGATCTCCGTGCGTCCGGTGCGGCTGACGAACACGGTGCCTGGGTCGGCCTGGCGCTCGCGCCAGACGACTTGGCCGCGCGGGGAGATCGAAACGATCCGGTCGTCGGCCTGCGCGATCAACAGGTTGAGCGGCGGTCCGCCGCCGTGGCGCGAGATCGCAAGATGGCTCGGGCCGCCACCCGGATGCGTCGCCGCCGAGCCCGGCCAGGGCGTCTCGCGCCGCGGCGCGCGCTGCGTCGCTCCGCACGCTGCGAGCGACAGCGACAGGGCGAGCGCACCGAGTGCGAGGGCGCGCATCGCGTCAGCGGGCGCCCGCGGCGACTGCCTGCTTCCAGCTGTAGACGAGCTTGGGCCGATGCCCGCTGACAGCCGCGAAGATCGCCGTCCAGTTGCCCTGCGCCTCGCCCGCTTTGACGGGCTGCAGGTTGCCCGCCCCCATCACTAGGGTCGTGCGCCGCGCCGGTCCCACATTGATCGGCGCGCCGAAACTCGCGGACGTGAACGCGCTACGCCGTGGGTAGCGGCCGAGGATGTTGTCACGGTGGCCCCAGCAGCCGCTGGCGCCCGGCGTCCGGCAATCGAAGTTGGAGCCCCCGTAGCCGTCGTCGTACATCCAGCCGTAGTCGGCGTCGAGCGCGCTGATCTGGCCGCCGGCCGCGATCGCCGCTCCGGGCTGGCCCGACCCGTCGCAGCTGAAACCGCCGTTCCCACCCGCGCACCTCCACGCGAACGCGCTGGCGGGCGCGACCGTGAAGCCGTTCGGGAACGTCGGGTCCTCGAACGATCCCGCCGGCGCACCGGGGGGGTGCGTTGCCGACTGGGCGATCGCATCGAGCGAGGCGACCAGTCCGGCGAACGGCGGCAGGCCGCGCCCAACGCGTTCGAGGTCGATCACTACGAGCAGCTGCTCCGCGCGCGTGAGCGAGTTGAAGGTGCGCGGCAGCGTCATCGGCGCGACGCCCTCCTTGGCGCGGGCGTTGTCGATCGCGGCGAGCTCGGCCGACTCGCATGCTGCCGCGGTGAACTTGGGCGCGAAGCTCGGGCTCGCCGAGTAGCACGGTGGCATGGCCGTGCAGGATCCCCCGGCGGTGCAGTGGTCGTAATTCGGGTTCGGGGCCACGTTCGCCGCCGGGTTCGCCGGCGGCACGATCCCGTGAAGCTTCGATACGTGAGCGCCCGCCAGCGACGCGGCTGCGAGCAGGGATGCGACTGCAAGCACGGCCTGAGGATAGACGCCGCCGAGTGAGGCGTCGCAGGGCCACCGGCCCGCGACATCGGTCCCGCATGCGAACATGTGTTCGTGCGCTGGGAGGCCTTGACCGAGGACGCATCCGTTCAACGTTCGCTGCCGGGCTACGGGGATGTCGTCATACGCCACTTCGATGCGCCCGAGGCGCTCGACATGCGCTTCTACGAGGTGCGGGCGCGCTCCGTGCTCAATCGCGTGCCGGCGGCCTCGCGGATGCCGTTCCGCTGGACGATCAATCCCTATCGCGGTTGCGGCCACGCCTGCGTGTACTGCTTCGCACGGCCGACGCACAACTATCTCGGCTTCGACGCCGGCCGCGACTTCGAGCGTGAGATCGTCGTCAAGGTCAACGCACCGGAGGTGCTGCGAGCGGAGCTGGCGCGGCCGTCGTGGGCCCGCGAACACGTCGCGCTCGGGACGAACACCGATCCCTACCAGTGGGTCGAGGGGCGCTACCGGTTGATGATCGGCATCTGGGAAGCGCTGCGCGACGCGGCGAACCCCTGCTCGGTTCTCACCAAGTCGCCGCTTCTGCTGCGCGACCTCGATCTGATGGTCGAGATCGCGGCACGGACGGAGTTCAGCGCGAGCCTCTCGATCCCGACGCTCGACGAGCGAGCCTGGCGCGCGACCGAGCCGCACACCCCGCACCCGCGCGCGCGGCTCGAGGCGGTCGCCGAGCTAACTCGTGCGGGGATCCGCACCGGCGTCTTCATCGCGCCGCTGATGCCCGGCGTCAACGACGCGCCGCACCAGGTGGAGACGCTAGTCGAGGCGGCGCGCGAGGCCGGCGCGCAATCGATCAACGGCATCGCGCTCCATCTTCGCGGCGAGGTCCGCGAGGTCTTCATGGGCTGGCTGCGCGAAGCGCGTCCGGAGCTGGTCGGGCGTTACGAAGCGCTCTACCGCCGCGGGGCCTATGCCCCTGCGGCGGAGCGCGAGCGCCTCGCCGCCCTCGCCCGCGGCAGCGCGCGTGGCCCGCGTTTACTCACCCCGCGTGAGCGCCCGACACCACGAGGCGCACCGCTCCAGCCCACCCTCTTCTAGGAGGTCCGCAGCAACAAGCCCTCTGACGGACTCGAACCGTCGACCCCTTCCTTACCATTGGATTCACCCGCCACCGTGTGTCCGCGAATGTCCCGTAATTACTGGCGATTCGCGGCATCGCAGCGGCGGGAGCGGACTCGAACCGGCACCTGTTGTTCCCTCAGAGTTCCCCGGGGGTTGAGCCCGCGCACTGAGGAGGGGCCGCCTTACGCCACGAGTCCTGAGTTTGGGCGAGGCTGTCGGGGAAACCTTCCCGGGGCTGGCAGCCGTCGACGGGCAGTGGTAACGGACGTGCTGGCGCCGGCTGTGATCGCTGCGTCAGCCGGTGGCTGCTGCTATCCGGTGGCTGTGGAGCTTTCCGAGGTTGTGGGTGGCGGCGATAAGTCGCCATTCCGATAGCGCGGCGGCGCGGCCGCGGCGTTGGAAGCGATCGATCCGTCGGTTGTGTTTGGTGTGTCCGAACACGGGCTCGACGGTCTGTTTGCGCTGCTGGTAGATCGCGTGCCCGAGCTCGGTCTTCAGGACGCGGCGCATATGGTCATAGAGCCCACCGGTCCAGCCGGCGCG
>PLFX01000027.1 GCA_003138355.1 Solirubrobacterales bacterium | reverse complement strand
AAACCCCGCGCCGGCTGGACCGGCGGACTCTATGACCATATGCGCCGCGTCCTGAAGACCGAGCTCGGGCACGCGATCTACCAGCAGCGCAAACAGACCGTCGAGCCCGTCTTCGGACACACCAAACACAACCGACGGATCGACCGCTTCCAACGCCGCGGCCGCGCCGCCGCGCTATCGGAATGGCGACTTATCGCCGCCACCCACAACCTCGGAAAGCTCCACAACCACCGGATAGCAGCAGCCACCGGCTGACGCAGCGATCACAGCCGGCGCCAGCACGTCCGTTACCACTGCCCGTCGACGGCTGCCAGCCCCGGGAAGGTTTCCCCGACAGCCTCGGGCGAAAGCGGTAACGAGCAGACGACCTCTGTCGGCTCCTGCTGTTCGTTCGTTGCAGTAGCCGGCGGCTGCGATCCAGACGCTCGAGTTCACGCGGGAGCAGTAGCGTGACAGGCGGCCTGGCGGGTGACTGCTTTCGCCCGGCCCGGCAAAGCAGCTGCGTGCACTCCCATGCTGTTTCTCAGGCGCGTGGTTGCATGACGGCTGCTAGCCGGGTGGTCATTCTGGCAAGCTCGGTTATCTCGGCTTGGCTCCACCCAGCGAGCGCCTCGCTCATGACCGAGTTGCGGCCACGGTCGATCTTCTTGACGGCGTTCTTGCCCGCTGCGGTCACGCTGAGCAGGCGCTTGCGACGGTCGGTCTCCGAGAGTTCGCTGTGGACGAGCCCGCGCGCTTGTAGGCGGGTGACCTGGCGGCTGACGGTGGAGTAGTCGCGCCCGACCTGATCGGCGAGTTCGCCGATCGTGAGGTTGCGCTGCATCGAGACGCGGACGAGTAGCGGAAGCAGCGCGGTGTCCAGCGAGACGCCGGCGCGGGTCAGGATCACGTTGTCGCCCTGTGGCCGGTTGAGGACGTTGACGATCTGCAGCAGGGCCTCATGGAGCGCCTTCAGCGGGTCGGGCTGACTCATCGAGCCCCCAATGATAATGTATGTACCCTGCACATGTCTTTGGTTGCGTTGCCAAGAATAGCCATCGTCATTGGCAGTCAGCGGACCCCGACTTCCCCGCTTCCTGAGCCCTCATGATTGTTGTCACAACCCCTACCGGCAATGTCGGCAGCCAGCTTCTGGCCGAGCTTCTGAGCGCCGACCGCCAGCCGCTGCGAGTGATCGTCCGAGACCCGTCCCGACTGGATGACGCGGTCCGCGATCAAGTGCAGGTGATCGCCGGCAGCCATGGCGACCCGGTGGTGCTCGATCACGCACTCGATGGCGCGCAGGGCCTGTTCTGGCTGGTCCCGCCGAGCATGCGGGCGAGTTCTGCGCACGAGTACTACCTCTCCTTCACACGGCCGGCGGTGGAGGCGATCCGTTGCCACCAGGTCGGTCATGTGGTCGGGATCTCTAGTGCGGGACGCACCTGGCCCCATCCAGCGGGTCTGCTCTCCGCAGCGCATGCAATGGACGCTGAGCTTGAGTGCTCCGGTGCTGCCTATCGCTCGCTCGGGATGCCGTTCTACATGGAGAACCTGCTCAGGCCGCTACCCCGAATGAGGACCGAGGGAGTTCTGTCCCTGCCGCTGAGCCCAGACCGTCCGCTGGCCACGATAGCCACCCAGGACATCGCCGCCACCGCCGCCGCGCTCCTGCTCGACCCTACCTGGGAGGGCACCGATCAGATCCCGGTCTTCGGGCCTGACCACCTCACGCCCAACCAGATGGCGGCAACCATCAGCGACGTGCTGGGGTCGCAGGTCACCTTCGAGCAGGCCGACCTCGAGCAGCAAACCGCGTCCACGATCCAGCGCGGCGTCCCCGAACGCATGGCACGCGACTTCACGGCGATGTACCGGGCCCAGCAGAACGGGATCTACGACGAAGACTGGTCCCACGCCACCCCCACACCAACCAGCTTCCGGACGTGGTGTGAGAGCGTGCTCGCCCCAGCAGCTCGTGACGTCGACTCATAGGAACACGACGGCCTCACAGCACGGTCACCAACCAGCGGCACGCCAGCCAGGCCAAAGCCCAACCCGCGCACCGCGGCCCTTCACGCATCGTCGCCTCCTGCGGCGCGCGAATTGGCAGGACCTTGTTGCTTGGGCGCGATTTGCGAGCGCGTGAGGCGCGGCGAGGCAGGGATCGGTTAGGTGAGCCGCGCGATCGCGGGCCCGGCGCCGATGGGCGGCTCGGGTGGAGCTTCGGCGCGCTGCGCAACGACGCCACCGGTCCGTCGCGGCCGGCGCACGCGCAGATGCTCGGCGAGCAGGTATGAGCCGATCACGAGGCCGAGGGCGAGTACCTGGGCGACGATCGTCTCGACGTTGGGGAAGAGCGAGAACCACGTGCCAAGCCAGCCGGGCAGCTGGACTCCGATCGAGGTCGTACCGATCCACCCGGCCTGCTGCATCTCGAAGACCTCTTCGCCGACCATCACGAACAGGACGACGCACAGCATCGCGCCGGTGATGATGAGCAGCCGCCTGTAGGGCAGCTTCTGGTGCAGTCCGAACGTGAGGATGCCGACCGCGGTCGTGAAGAGCATTCCGAGCAGGGCTCCTTCGAGTACGACGTTCGAGCCGGCGTTGACGCGGATGTTCTGGAGGAACACGACCACCTCGAAGCCTTCGCGGTAGACCGAGGTGAAGCCGAGCAGTCCGAAGCCGAGCAGCACCGCGCGTGCGCTGCGCTCGCCACTGGTGGAGAAGAGGCCGCGGCGGCGCTTGTGATGGTGCTGGATCCAGCCGGTCCAGTAGACGCGGTGAAAGAACCAGTTCATGACGACGAGCAGCACGATGATCGCCGGGATCCCCGTGGCTGCCTGGACGTCAAGCCCCCGACCGCCGAGCTGGCCGATCAACCAGACCGCGACGAACCACGTCGCCAGCGTCGCGATCAGCGCCAGCGTCCCGCCGGCGGCGACCGGGCGGCGGTAGGCCTTGTTCGACCCGAGGAAGCTCGCGAGCACCGCCGCGAGAACGAGGATCGTCTCGAGGCCCTCGCGGAAGACGAGGATCGCGGTGTCGATCACCGCCGCGGTGCGAGTCAGGTGCTCGCCGCGGGGAACCGCGCCGGGTGTCGGCGTGCCGCCCTTGGCGTGCCAGCCGAGGACGACCGCAACGACCGCCACCGCGAGCACGACGAGCACCCAAGCGTAGAAGTAGACCTTCCGCCCGGTCGGGGATGCGCTAGCGGTGGGCTGAGGATGCTCAGAGGACAAGGCTAGATGCGCAGCAGTCGCTCCCGACTTAGGGCACCCTAACAGATCTATTCCGCCCTGGCAGCTCGGAATAAGCCGAGCGGAGCGGGACCCCAGCCAGCAGCGGCTTGGGTGCTTTCCCCTCAGCGTCGCTGGGTCACGAGCGAGCCGGTTGCGAGCGTCGCGTTGCGCTGTGCGTGTCGATCGAGCGATGGACGGTGACGGTTGAGCAGCGCGCGGAGACGGTTTCGGCTTCGGTCGAGTTCGTCAGCCTGCAGCGCTGGCTGCGTACGGTCTTCACGATCACGGTGCGGCAGGATCGCGACCGCGTGTTGGCGCCGTTTGTGCTCGAGCGTTCGCATAGTTGGCGCGTCGTGTAGGAGGTCAGCGTGGTCGTGCACAGCCGTGTCTTGGTGTCGCCGTGAACGTGGCCGGGCCCGCACGTGGTCTTCGACTTTGGTTTGCTTGATCCGCTCGCGCCGGCTGTCGTGCCGCTGGTCGTGCTGGCGTTGGTGGCAACGGTGATCTGGCTGGTCGTCGTTCCGCTGTCGCCGTTGGCGTCGGTGACCGTGAGGGTGATCGTGTAGGTGCCGGACGTTGCGTAGGCGTGGGTGACGCTCGAGCCGGTCGCGGCCTGACCGTCGCCGAACTGCCAGACATAACCGCTGCCGGGGATCGACACGTTGGTGCTCGCGGTCGCGCTGAGCGTCACCGTCGCTCCCGGCGCTGCGCTGGTCGGCGCGCTGATGCTCGCCACGAGCCCCGTCATCAGCTCGCAGCTTTGCGTTGCGTTGCTCCACGCTCCCTGCAGGTAGTAATGATCGCCGTTGATCGTCTCGTTGAACAGCGTCCCGGCAATGGCGCTCCCGCCCTGCGTCGGGAGGAACGAGTTGGGGTTCCAGAACACGCCGTTGCAGGCATCGGACACCTCGTCGCCGTCGGCGAAGTACCAGGCGCTCAGCAGAGGGTCGGTGATCGTCTCCATCTCTTCGTGGCTCATCGACTTGATCGCGACACCACCGAACCCCGGATCACCGTTCGGGGCCTGGACCGTGCCGTAGCCGTCGTCCTGGCATGACTTCGCGTCGCCCGCGCTGTCAAGCAGCGTGAATGGGATCGCAGCGTAGAGCACCGTTTGCGCGCCCGAGCCGGCGTAGGAGTGGTAGCTGCAAAACGCGTTGTTCGAGCAGCTGTCGCTGTCGTCCATACACGTCACGGTAGTGTCGGGCGTGAGCACGAAATACAAGACGCCGAGCCCGCTCGGGAGATTGTGGCTCGCGATGAAGCTCTGCAACTCGCTCGCTTCCTGGCTGTCATACAGACAGGTCGAGGCGGTCGGTGTGGTCTGCGAGCAGTTGCCGGTCGTTGGGTACGGTGTCGTGTCGATGAAGGCCCCGCCGAACGTCTGCGCGTAGCTGGCACCGCCCTGAGAATCGGTGTACTGCCCGGCGACCGAAAAGACGTTGGTGGTAGCGCCGCTGTCGTGCGCAACATCGGAGAGATAGCGCGAGACCAGGCTCTCCGTGCTCGCCTGGAACACGCCTTTCGGATCCCAAAAGATCGCGTAGGTCTGCAGCCCGTGCACGACCGGACCGCCGTGGTAGACAACCAGACCGGTGTCGATCGGCAAGTTGAACACGCCGCTTGACGCTGAAAGCAGTCCCGCGCTCTGCGAAGGCGCGGTGCTGGTGAGCGGCTCGATGCCGAACCTCGCCCCACCCAAGCCCGTGACGACGACGGCGCCCGCTGAAACAGCGAACAGCAGGCCCGCAACGAGCACGACGCCGGCAAGGAGCCCGCGACGACACCACCGCCACCTCGCCGGTGCTGCCTCGCTGACGGGAGTCGATGACACCTACATGGCATCGGTGACCCCATCCAGAACGTCGAGACTGTCTCAACGTTCGTCCGGCCAGTCGCGCGGGAAGCAGGCGCAAGACTGCGCGGTCTCGGACTACTGCTGACCTCCCAAGCGGCGTCGCTCACGCCGCGGCCGCCTGGCGCGACGAGGGGGTGTCTGTGCGCTGGCTCGCGTGGAAGGGGACGCGTGAGTTGAGCTTGGCGCTCACTTCGTGCAGGTCGCGCTGTGGACCTCCTCGATGAGCGTCGCGAGCTTCTTTGAGACCGTGTGGATCTCCTGCGTCAGCTTTGTGTTCTGCTGCAGCAGATCGGTCTGAAACTGAGCCAGCTCGTCGCGGTGTGCCGCGGCGGCTGTCTCGTTGGCGACGTCGGTCCGGGTCTGTGCCTTCTGCGCGATGATCACGAGCGCTCCGGTGTAGAAGGCAACGCCGGAGAAGATCAGGTTCAGCAGGATCCACGGTTCGGGGTCGTACTGCTGGCCGTTGGTGAGGTGCGTGAAGGTGTGCTCGATGTACGGGACCGCGCCGTTGATCAGCACCCAGCCGAGAATGATCAGCGAGCCGATCACGACGAACGCAACTGTGCCCATCGCGCTCGCGACGCCTTCGGCGACGCGCTCCATGAAGCTGCTGCCGCCGGCATACGGCGAGGTCTTGCCGTCCGCGTCCGGCTGGTAGTGCTTGTGGTGGCGCAGCGGGTCGAGCTTCGTCACGATTCCCGGCTTAACGTCGGCTGTGGCCATGAGCCTCTCCTTCGGTATCGAGTGAGCGTGCATGCACCCGGTGTCGAGTCTGATCTGAGGTGCCTGGCCCCTCAGCCCGCAACACCAGGATCGACAACCTACTCAGGCAGCTGACAAGACTCGCCCGAACAGATCGTGTTCGCAGTCGCTCAGGCAGTGGCTGTCGGGTAATT
Source organism: Solirubrobacterales bacterium (assembly GCA_003138355.1). Lineage (GTDB taxonomy): Bacteria > Actinomycetota > Thermoleophilia > Solirubrobacterales > Solirubrobacteraceae > Palsa-513. Next base: position 80,543 of record PLFX01000027.1, on the reverse strand, counting down.
GCATCGCGATCGGCAGCGCTCCACGCTCCCCCAACGAATGATTTGCAGGAACCTGTCGCGGTCAAGCCCCCGCTACTGCTCGCGCCCAGAACCACGACTGCTCGATTGCCTTCTCGCGCCAGGCTGTCGCAAAATCTGAGGGCGGCAGCGCAGCACGAACCCAACGACGCTGTCGGTTTGCGCGAAAACCGAGCAGCTCTCGAGGTGTCCGTCTATCTGTGTAGGCGGGATGGCAGTGAGCGCTGGCAGGCTGATGCCCGCGATGCTTCGGACGTGCTCAGGGAAACAATGATTGAAGCGATATATCCCCGCCTTGAGGTCGCAGGTTTGCCCTGCTAGTCGGCCGAGTTGTGGGGTAGGGAGGTCCTCGTTAAGGCCAACGAATAGGCCAACGGCCGTCGACAAGCCCGGTTCGCCGGACCCCCGGCGCACCAAAACATGCGATTTTGCAGGCTATTTTAGAGCCGGAGGCGGGAATCGAACCCGCGACCTCCCGCTTACAAGGCGATTGCTCTACCAGCTGAGCTACTCCGGCAGCCTGAGAGGGGACGCTACCGCGTCGGCTGGCGGCTCGGTGCGCCAGTGACCGCGTAACGTTGCGGGCTTGTACGGGTACTTCGGTCGGTGACCGACTACGCCACCAACAAGCCGGCGCCGCCCAGCTGGGACGCCAACGCGTATCACGGGCGGACCCTCGAGCGGGGTGCGAGCCGCGTCCTCTACTGGATTGTGCGCGCCGTCCTTCAGCCGGCGTTCCACGTCTACTTCCGGCTCTCTCGGTACGGGATCGCGCACGTGCCGAAGCAGGGGCCCGTGATCTTCGCTTCGAACCACCGTAGCTTCCTCGACGCGCTCGTGCTCGGGACGCTTGTGCGCCGGCCCGTCTATTACGTCGCAAAGAAGGAGCACTTCCTGCACCCGGTGCGCGGCCGGGTGATGAGCATGCTCGGCGCCTTCCCGGTCGATCGCGGTGCCGGGGACACGCGGGCGATGGACACCGCACGGGCGATCCTCGAGCGCGGCGACTGCGTCTGCATATTCCCGGAAGGGACGCGGACACGGCCGGGCCCGCTCGGATCGGCCCACCGGGGTGTTGGGCGGCTCGCGCTGCAAACCGGCGCGCCCGTCGTACCCGTGGCGGTGATCGGGACGGAGGCTGTGCGCCGCGGCTGGTGGATCCGCCCGCACCGCGTGCGGATTCGCTGCGGCGCGCCGCAGCGCTTCCCGGTCGATCAGAACCCCACGCCCGCGCTTGCGGCCGCCGTGACCGAGCGGATCTGGTCGCGCGTGACGCTGCAGTGGGACTGGCTGGGCGGGGCGATGCCCGAGCGCGAGATCGTCGCGACCCCCGCGGGAGCCCACGCCGCGTGAGAGCGCATGGATAGTGTGCATGCGTGATCGAGCTGACAAAGAAAGCGAAGCTCGACGCCGACTTCGAACGCCTTTACAAGGCGCATGCGCGCGACGTCTACAGCTACGCGTACTACCGCGTCGGCAACCATCACGACGCGGAGGACCTCACGGAGCAGACCTTCCTTCAGGCCTACCGGCACTTCGCGCGCGCACAGCGGGAGGCGGCGGGCCGGCCGCTACGGCCATGGCTGATCCGGATCGCACACAACCTCGCCGCGAACCACTACCGCAGCCGGGCGCGGCGCCCGCAATCCCCGCTCGAGGACTCGGAGACGCTGCCTGCGCGCCACTCGACCGAGGATCTCGTGACCAGTCGCGACGAGCTCGCCCGCGTCCTCGAAGGCGTGAGGCGGCTGCCGGACGACCGCCGCGAGGCGCTGATCATGCGCTTCTCGCTAGGCATGGACAACCGCGAGATCGCGCGCGCCCTCGGCCGAACCGATGGCGCGACGAAGGTGCTGATCCATCGCGCGATCAAGCAGCTCGAGGAGGCTCTCGCCTTGGCTGAGGGCACACGATGAGCGACGGCGTCGATCAGCTGCTCGCGCGCGCGCTCGCGCCGGTCGAGCCGCCCGCGGATCTCTCGACACGCGTCCTGCGCCGGCTCGAGGGAATCCACGACCAGGCCGTGGAGGAGCTCGAAGGCTGGGAGCTCGCGGCGATGCGCGACCCGCGCAACTGGGTGCGCCCGGCGGGCGCGGTCGTGGCCGCGACCGCTGCGGGAGCCGGCCTTGTGCTGCTGCGCATGCATCAGCGCCACCGCGCGCGGCGCACGAGCGGCTAGCCGCGGTCGCTGCTAGCGTCAGCCCGCGTGGCCACCTGCTACAGGCATCCATCGCGCGAGACCGGCGTCTCGTGCTCGAACTGCGGCCGCCCGATCTGCCCCGACTGCATGACCCCAACGCAGGTCGGGATGCGCTGTCCCGAGTGCGCGCGCCAGCGCACCAAGGTCAAGACGGTGCGCCAGATCGGCTACAACGGCTTCCAGGCAACGCAGGCGCTGATCGCGATCAACGTCGTGATCTTCCTCGCGGAAGGCTCGGGCGCCTTCACCTTCTCGGGCTTCCCCTCGAGCGGTTCCTGGATGCTCGACCACGGCTTCCTCCAGGCCTATCGGGTGGGACACGTGCACCAGTACTACCGGCTCGTGCTCGCCGGCTTCATCCACTGGGACTTCCTGCACATCGGGATGAACATGCTCGTGCTCTACTTCGTCGGGCGCATGCTCGAGCCCGCGATCGGGCGGGTGCGGTTCATCGCGATCTACGTCGTCGGGCTGCTCGCGGGCTCGCTTGGAGCGCTCCTCCTCTCGCCCGATGTCGCTACGGCCGGAGCCTCGGGCGCGATCTTCGGCCTGCTCGGCGCTGCCTTCATCGAGCTGCGCCATCGCGGCATCGACCCCTGGCAGGCCGGGATCGGCGGCACGATCGTGCTGAACCTCGTGCTCACGCTCTCGCTGTCGAACATCTCGATCGGTGGCCACATCGGCGGGCTGATCGGCGGCGGTCTCGCGGGCGTCGCCTGGCACTACGCCGACCGCCAGCGCCAACCGCTGCTCATCGGCCTGCTCGCTTGCCTGGCGCTCGCGGCGATCGCGGTCGGTGCGGCGATCGCCTTCTCGGCGGCCGGGCCGCCCTACTCGCTCTAGAGGAGCATCTCAAGCGCGCCTGCCTGCGCCGGGGCCGCGAGGTCCGGATGCAGGCTGTGCGCGAGCAGCTCGAGGCCATCCACGAGCCTCGGACCCGGACGCGAGAAGTAGGCGGACGCATCGACTGCAATGACGCGCGAGGCGCCGAGGCGGCGCAGATGTTGCGCGTGAGCGAGCGCCTCCGCGTGCGCGCGCGGCGCATCGAACCCGCAGGGCATCACGATCACGACCTCTGGCTGGGCGGCCGCGACGCGCTCGTAGTCGAGCTGCTGGGAAGGCTCGCCCGGGAAGCCGAGGACATCCTCACCGCCTGCCAGCTCGATCAGCTGCGGCGTCCAGTGGCCGGCAACGAACACCGGGTCGAGCCACTCGAGCGCGGCGATGCGCGGGTGGCTCGCCTTGCGCACCGCGACCCGAACGCGATCGATGCGCCCCGCGATCAGTGCGACGAGCGCGACGCCCTCATCGCGCCGCCCCGTCGCCTCGGCGATCGTGCGCACGTCCCCGAGGGTCTCCCCGAGCGTATGCGGATCGAGTGAGATCACGCGCGGGTGCGAGGGCAGCTCGGCGGCCAGCTCGCGGACCTCATCGACGGACACCGCGCACACCGGGCACAGCTCCTGCGTGACGATCAGCTCGGGCTCGAGCGCGTGCAGGGCCTCATGATCGAGCTCGTAGATCGACTCACCGGAGCTCACGCGCTCGCGGACCGTGGCGTCGATTTCGGCCGAGCTCGTGTGCGGACTGAGGGCGTTGCGCGTCACCTTTGGCTTGCGAAGCGCCGCCGGCGGGTAGTCGCACTCGTGCGTGACGGCGATAAGCTCGTCGCCGAGGCCGAGCGCGAAGCAGAGCTCGGTCGCATGGGGGACGAGGCTGACGATCCGCATCGCTTACCGACGACAGTATGGAACGCCTTTCCGAAACCGAAATAGCGCAGCGCCTCGACGGGAGCGTCTGGCAGCGCAATGGCGATGCGATCACGCGCGAGCTGGAGCGCGGCGACTTCGCCGATGCCGTCGCCTTCGTCAATCGCGTGGCCGAGCTCGCCGAGGCGGCGAACCATCACCCCGACATCCTCGTCCACGACTACAAGAAGGTCCGCCTCACGCTCAGCACGCACGCGGCCGGCGGGCTCACGCAGCGCGACTTCGAGCTTGCCGCGCAAATCGACGCTGCTGCCTGAAGAGCGTCGGTCGCGCGCTGTCGCGCCAGCCCAAGACAAAGGCAGCGTCGACGGTGCGGCCTGCTAGCTTTGCCTTGGCCAGATCGCCGATGAACGACGACCCTCCTCGAAGTAGCACGCCCCCCAGCGGGTACCGCGCAACGTGAACTGGCTGCTCGTCGCGGTCGCGGCGGTCCTGATCGTCGTGAACGCGTTCTTCGTGATCGCGGAGTACGCGCTCGTCCGCTCGCGCCATTCGCGGATGGCGGTTGCCGCGGAGGCCGGTCGGCGGGGAGCGAAGCTCGCGCTGCGCCAGCTCGACGCGATCAGCGAGTACATCACGACCTGCCAGGTCGGCAACACGATGTGCTCGGTCGGCATCGGCGCCGTCGGCGAGCAGGCCCTAGCGCACCTGCTCGATCATCCCTTCGGCTCGGTCGTCGCGCACTCGGTCGCGATCGTGATCGCGGCGATCGTCGCCTACCTGCTGATCACGAGCACCCAGATCACCGCCGGCGAGATGGTCCCGAAGCTTTACGCGATCGATCGCGCGGAGGGCGTGCTGCGGCGCGTCGCCGTCCCGCTGCAGTGGTTTCGGATCCTCTTCCACCCATTCATCGTCGCGCTGACGTTCGCGTCGAACGCGATGCTCGCTGCACTTGGCGTCGACCCGCAGCACCGCCTCTCGCGCGGCGACTCGGCGGCGGAGCTGCGCCAGCTGATCCGCGACTCTGAGCAGGGCGGGATGCTCGAGACGAGCGAGGCGACGATGCTGACCGGCGTCTTTCACCTGCACGAGCAGGAGGCGCGCCAGGTGATGACGCCGATTCCCGCGGTCGTGACGGTCGATATCGCCGACGACGTCGAGACTGCGCTGCGGCGCTGCATCACGAGCGGACACACACGGTTGCCCGTGACCGAGGACGAGAACCAGGACCGGATCCGCGGCATCGTTCATGCGAACTCGCTCTCGCGGCGGCTGCTCGATGGCGGCGGGGGCGAGTCGATCGAGCGGCTCGTGCGCGAGGCGCCGATCGTGCCGGAGACGAAACCGCTCGACGATCTGCTCGCCGACCTGCAGCGCGAGCGAACGGCACTCGCGGTCGTCGTCGACGAGTACGGGCGCGTGGCCGGAATCATCACGGTCGAGGACATCGTCGAGGAGGTGGTCGGCGAGCTGACCGACGAAACCGACCCGCTCGCGAGCGACGTGCGAAGGCTGCCGGGCGGGGACTGGTATGTCGGCGGGCACGTGCCGATCGCCGACCTGCGCGACCACGGCGTCGAGCTGCCCGAAGAGAGCGACGCCTACAACTCGGTGGGCGGCCTCGTCTTCAGCGACCTTGGGCGGCTACCGAAGCGGGGCGACACCGTGCAGGTCAACGGCTACGAGCTACGCGTCGAGTCCGTACGCGAGAACCGCATCGTGGCGGTGCGCATCCGCGAGCGCCATCCGCGGCCGGGCGAGCCAGAGCCGCGCGCTTGAGCTACTGACCCGTAACGCACCGGCGCCCCGTTGGGGTTCGGGGCGCCGATGGGATCAGGGAGGAGGTGCGATTGCGAGATATGTGTCGCACACGGAGTATGCGTGCCTACTCTCAAGCGCAGCTTAATAATCGCCTAATCTTTGCCATCTGTCGAGGGGTCTAGACGATTTATTTAAGCTGCCAGCGAAACCCGGTCGGCGAGGGCCGCGGGGCCAGCGGGCTCCCGGGCAGGCCCGGCTGGGGCGGGCTGAGGTTGTAGGCGCTCGGCGCGACGTCGTTCGGCGCGTCCGCATGGAAAAGGGATGCGAGGTACTGGACCTGGCCGCGACCAACGCCGAGCTCGCTCTGGCCGCCTCCGTAGAGGCCGATCTGGTGCTCCTCGCAGTAGTCATAAAACGCGAACAGCTCGCGCAGATCGCCGAGGCGCGACGGCTTCACGTTCAGCACTCGCGGCGCGAACGCGAGGCCGCGAACGTCTGCCACCGTGTGAATCGGCGCATCCCAGGTGATCCGGTTTCGATGCGAGGCAAGGATCGGCTCGGTCTCGGGCGTAAGCGCCGGATCCTCGATCCACGCGTCGGGGAAGGCCTCGACGACGCGTCGATAGAGCGCCGGGTCGGGGGGGTTGTCGACGACCGTCCCCGTGTAGTAGCCCTTGAGGTCGCAGACGGCCACGGCGTCGAGTGCCGCGAGCTCCTCGACGAGCGCCTCGTCCCAGCTCGGCGTCGGGTCGAGCTTGAAGCGCAGGTCGGCGTGCTGGGCGAGGCGGGCGCGCACCGGGTCGAGCGTCGGCGGCTCCGGCAGGCGCAGCGACGCGACGAAGCGAACCGGCGCGGGTGCTCGGTCGAGGACGCTATGGAGCGACTCGTCGGCCTGGCGCAGCGCGAGGTCGAGCGCCGCGGACTCGATGCCCCAGCGCCGGTAACGCCGGTAGACCGGGCTGTCGGGCGCGCTCGGGAACAGGTCGAGGCTCCCCAGGTGCTCGTTGAAGGTCGCGATCGTCCAGCGACCGGCGAGCGGGAGGACGGGCCCCGCTGCCTGGAAGGCGTCGTGTTCTTGCGTCGAGTAGGTGACGTCCTCGCCCGCGCCTTTGTGGCCGGCGCCGTGGAGGTGAACGACCGTCGTGACGCGCGTGAACTCGGGCGAGAGCTCGACGGCAAGGCGCTCGAGCTCGTAGCCCTCGACGACGAGCTCGAGCGCGGCGATTCGCTGCCAGGCGCTCGTCATTGCTCCTCGGCCGCGCCTTCGAGCTGTGCGACGAGCTCGTCGAGGCGAAGCTCCTCGACCTCGCCACCGACCGCGGCGAGCTCCGCGGCGCAGCGCTCGATCAGGGAGCGCCCCTCGCGGACGAGCTCGAGCGTCTCGCGCAGTCCCGCCTGGCCCGAATCGAGCCGCTGCACGATCTCCTCGACCCGTGCCGATGCCGTCTCGTAGTCGAGCTGCTCGATGTTCGCGCGTGTATCGCTGTTGTCTGGCTCGTTCACCGCTCGCCCACGATTCTCGCGCCGACCCGGCCGTCGGCGAAGCGCAGCGTCACGTCGGCCTGCTCGGCCGCCAGCGCCGCGCTCGTGATGGGCTCGGCCGCGGGATCCTCGACGAGGGCGTAGCCGCGCGCGAGCGTGCGCTCCGGATCGTGTCCCGACAGTGCGATGCGTGCCCGCTCGAGGTCGGCTGGCCGCCTTACGCTCAGCTCGCGGCGCAACCCGTCGCGCTGGCGCACGAGCGCTCGCGCAGCACGCCTGAGCACGCCTCGCTCCTGCGTGAGCCGCCGACGGCTCGCTGCGTGCAGCTCGTGCGCGTGGTGATCGAGGCGCACGCGCTGGCGCGCGACGTGCTCGGCCGGCGCCCGCGCGAGCATGGCGAGCATGCGCGCTCGGTCGAGGACGGCGGCGTTTGCGCGCCGACGCAGCCGGCGCCCGGTGTGGGCGAGCGCTTGGCGGGCCTGGTTGCAGTCAACTGCGACGGCGACCTCGGCGGCGTGCGTCGGTGTCGAGCAGCTCGCCGCGGCGACGTCGTCGAGCAGCGTCCGGTCGCTGTGGTGACCAATCGACGCGATCACGGGCACCGGCAGCAGCGCGACCGTGCGACAGAGAGTTTCATCGGAGAACGCGAGCAGATCGGTCACCGATCCGCCGCCGCGGGCAACGATGATCACCTCGGCCGCCGTCAGCACGAGGTTGCGCAGCGCCTGGGCCACGCGGGGTGCGGCGTGGCGATCCTGGACCGGTGCGAAGGCCCAGACGATCCGGCCATGCCAGCCGCGCCGGATGAGCGCGGCGAGCACGTCCTCGCCCGCCTTGGCGCCCGCGCCGCAGACGATTGCGATCGTCCGCGGTAGCAGTGGACGCGCCAGCTCGCGCTGTCGATCGAGCAGGCCGTCGTCAGCGAGCGCCTGGCGGCGGCGCTCGATCTGAATGAGCAGGTCACCGGCGCCGGCGATCCGCAGCTCGGCGACGGAGAAGCTGAACGACGGCGAGGCGCTCGCGCTGCCCGGGTAGTAGTCGCAGCCGCCGGCCACGACGATTTCCATCCCGTCGGCGAGACGGCTCGTGACCTCCGTCAGGCGCTCCCAATCGGTGCGCCACATCGCGCACGGCAGCGCACCGTCGGCGTCGCGTAGTTCGAAATAGGCGCGCGTGCGCGTCGGCGGGCGCAGGTTCGCGACCTCCCCGGTCAGCTGCACCCGCGCGTATGACCGCAGCTGCTCGCGCAGCCGCGCGGCATAGCGGCCGACGGGATAGGGGCCCGGCAGGAGGCTCGCCGGGCCGTCGTCGACGTCTCCGAAGGACAGTTGCATCGGATCGATCACAACGCGAACGAGCCTAGCGGGTGTCGCTGCGGTGACGGGCGCGCCGTTGACCGGGCCCCCGGGGATCTACGTCAGTCGGTCGCCAGCGAGGCGAGCGCGCGCTCGCCGTCCTGCGCCTCGCCGCCGCGCGTCTCACCGCTGAGCGCCAGCCGCTCGAGGCGGCGCACCTCGGCCTCGCCGAGCACGCGCGCCGGATCATCCGCATCGAGCGGGGCGATGAGCTTCGCGATTCGGTCGCGCAGCTGCAGCGCGAAGTGCGGCGTCGATGCGCCCATCAACTCACGCACGTCCTCGACCGTCACGACGTGCCCGGACGCTGATCGCTTTGGTGACTCGGCGCCGCTCATCTGCTTGCCAGTCTAGTCGGAGCGCCCGCGGACGAGCGCGGATTCGGGGGAATCCCTCACCTGCGCTGTGGTCGGCGCGCAGAGGATCGCCTGAGCAGCATGCGGTTGCGTATCGACTCGCCACGGGTCGGCTACGCTTGCGAGTGCAACCCGCGAAGGAGGATCAGATGCCTGGAATGTCAGGCCGCATGTCGACGATCGTCAAAGCCAAGGTCTCGAAGATGCTGGATCGTGCCGAGGATCCGGCCGAGACGCTCGACTACAGCTACAACCAGCAGCTCGAGCTGCTACAGAACGTCAAGAAGGGCATCGCCGACATCGTCACCTCCAAGAAGCGCCTGCAGCTCCAGGAGCAGCAGATGCAGCAGCAGGTCGTGAAGCTCGACACGCAGGCGCGCCAGGCGCTCGCGCAGAACCGCGAAGACCTCGCCCGCGTCGCGCTCGAGCGCAAGCAGAGCGTGCAGGGCGAGCTCCAGGGGCTCGACCAGCAGATCACGGACCTCGAGGGCCAGCAGCAGAAGCTGATCGACTCCGAGGCCGCGATGCGTGCGAAGCTCGAGGCCTTCCGCACGAAGAAGGAGGTCATCAAGGCCCAGTACTCCGCCGCCGAGGCACAGGTGCGCATCTCCGAGGCTGCGACTGGCGTCGGAGAGCAGATGGCGGATGTCGGACTCGCGATGCAGCGCGCGATCGACAAGACCCAGAACATGCAGGCGCGCGCGGATGCCGTCGGCGAGCTCGAGGCGGCCGGAACATTCGACGACCTCACCCAGCTCGGTCCGGGCAAGGACGACATCGACCGCCAGCTCGAGCAGGTTGCGACGAGCGGCGCAGTCGACGACGAGCTCGCGAAGATGAAGGTCGAGCTCGGGAGCGGCGGCGGCGCGCCGCAGGCGCTCGAGGCCGGTAGCGAGGAGGAGGCGCCGGCCGAAGACGAGCCCGCGGCGCAGCCCGCCGGCGGCGAGGCGGCGTAGTGCCGGCGCGCGCCGTATAACGTCGCTCGCGAGTAGCTGACCGCACTTCCAGGAGGGACCACAGATGATCGTCAGGATCTTCAGCGAGGGGCAATACCGCCTCGACGACGCGGCGCATGCGCCGATCGAGCAGCTCGACGAGGCGCTGCGCAAGGCCGTCGAGGGTAGCGACCAGGTGCTGTTCAAGGGCGCGCTCGCGGAGCTCGTCGACTACGTGAGAGACCACGGCACCGCGCTCGCGGACGACGAGCTCACGGCCTCGGACATCATGATCCCGCCGCCCGACACTTCGCTCGAGGAGGCGAAGACGGAGTTCACCGGCGAGGGGCTCATCCCCGAGCCGTAGGTTTCGCGCGCCGCCCAGGCGGCGCTAATTGTCTGCTTTGCTTGCCTGCAGGCGGTACAGGACGTGCGGTGCCAGGCGGTGGCTTTGATCCATCAGCGGGTGGCTGAAGTCGCCGGTCGGGTCGCGCTTCATCCCCAGGCGTTCCATCACAGCGATCGAGCGCGCATTGTCGACACTTGCGAATGAGACGATCTCGGTCAAGCCGACCACGTCGAAGCCGTGGCGGAGGGCTTCGCGTCCAGCCTCGGTCGCGTAGCCGTGGCCCCACGCCGCCGGCAACAGGCGCCAGCCGACCTCTACGGCGGGCGTGAAGTGCTCTTCGAAGGGGACGATCGAGATGCCGGTCAGGCCGAGGAAGGTCCCGTCGAGCCGCTCGACGCACCAGATGCCGAACCCGTTGGCCCTGAAGCCGGCCTCGATCTGCTCGAAGACGAAGTCGCTTTCCGGGCGCGTCAAGAGCGCCGGGAAGTGCTCCATGACCCGCTCGTTCGCGTTGAGTGCCGCGAACGCGTCGCGGTCGGATTCGCGCCAGCGCCGCAGCAGCAGGCGCTCCGTGCGCAGCTCCGGCCCCGGGCGGGTTCCTAGAACGGAATGCCCCAGAGCGGAAACCAGCGCTCGAGCTCGGGCTCGATCGGCAGCTCGTCCGCCAGCTGCGCCTTCAGCTGCAGCTCTCGCTCGGTCGAGCGCTTCTGCGCACCGTCCGCCGGCACGAACGGGTACCAGGTGCCTCGCTTGTAGTTGTAGATGAAGTTGACCGGCTGACCCTGGCTGTCCTTGAACGCGAACACCGCGCACAGCAGGCGCTCGCCGTAGCCGCCGTCCTCAACACCGCTCGAGACGCCGTTGATCGTAACGACGAGATCCTCGACCGCTGCCTGCGGATCGCGAACGATCAGCCAGCGAAAGCCGTAGTCGTCGTCCTTCGATTCGACGCTCGCGCCCATCTCGGAAGCGGTCGCCTTCACGACCTCCACCATGTCCTTGACCATCGCCTGGAAGTCCGCCGTCGCGAGCGGCTGGAAGACGATGCCGGCAACTCCCGCCGAGCTGATCGAGTATTCGGTCTGAAGCGTCACGTAGGCGGTCGAGAGGGCGAACAGGCGCTCGCTCGCGGCAGGGCCCTTCACCGCCCGCCGTCCCAGCAACGCGTCGAACAGGCCCACTAGTGAGACGTTCCCTGCAGTTGCGCCTCGAGCCGCGAGAGCGCCGCGAGGCGCTTCTCGAGCGGCGGGTGGTCGGCGAAGATGTTCATCATCGAATTCTTGGCGCGCGCGGGCACGATGAAGAAGGCGCTCATGCCTTCCGCCTGGCGCAGATCCTGACTCGGGATCCGCTCGATTGTGCCGCTGATCTTGATCAACGCCGAGGCAAGCGCGCTCGGTCGGCCGGTCAGGATCGCCGACCCGCGATCGGCCGCGTACTCGCGGTAGCGCGACAGGGTCCGCAGAAGCACGAACGAGATCGCGTAGACGAGTACCGAGACGAGGATCACGAGCACCACCGCTTCCTCCTCGTTCTGACCGCCGCCGCGACCGCCGCGACCGCCGCCGTAGCCGCCGCCGAACATGCCGAAGAAGAAGGCGAAGCGGATGATCACCGCGGCGAGCATCGCGAAGAAGCTCGCGATCGTCATCACCATCACGTCGCGGTTGATGACATGCGTCAGCTCGTGCCCGATCACGCCCTCGAGCTCCGCCGGCTCGAGCATCGCGAGCAGCCCGGTCGTCGCACACACGGTCGCGGCCTTCTGCGAGCGCCCGGTCGCAAACGCGTTCGGCATGTTCGTGTTCATGATCGCGACCCGCGGCTTGGGGAGGTCAGCCTGCACGCAGAGGCGCTCGACGATCGCGTGCAGCTCGGGTGCCTCCTGCGGGGAGACCACGCGCGCGCCCATCGTCGAGAGCGCGATCTTGTCCGACGCGAACAGCTGGAATCCGAACAGCGCAAGCGCGACGACGACGATCGTCACGCCGCTCGCTCCGGCTCCGATCAGCGCGCCGATGAGGACGGCATAGACGAGGCCGAGCAGGAACATCGTGAGCACCATGCGGCCCTGAAGCCCGCGATCGCGCCCGAATGCGCTGCGTTTGCTCGCCACACGAAGATCATCGCAGACCGGGATAATCGCGGGCTATGGCTTCGACGCAGGCGCTTTCGCACGTCTACCCGCTCGGTACGCGCATAAACGACGCCGGCCACATTGAGGTTGGCGGCTGCGATCTGCTCGACGTGGCCGAGCGTTTCGGCACGCCCGCCTATGTCGTCGCCGAGGACGACCTGCGTGCCCGCGCCCGTGCCTTCGTGACCGCCTTCGAGGCGGCCGGCCACACCGATTTCCGCGTGATCTTCGCCTCGAAGACCTTCCCGGCGACGGCGGTGATGGGCGTGTTCGCGCAGGAGGGCCTCGGCTGTGACGTGGCTTCCGCCGGCGAGCAGCATCTTGCTTTGGCGGCGGGCTTTGCGCCCCGCGACCTCGTCCTTCACGGCAACGCGCGCGACGATCAGGAGTTCGAGCTCGCGCTGCGCGCCGGCGTCGGGCTGATCGTGCTCGACAACTTCGACGACATCGCGCGCCTCGCGCGCCTTGCGAGCGGCCCGCAGCCGGTCCTGCTCCGCGTGACCCCCGACGTGCGCGGCGAGACCCATGACAAGATCTCGACCGGCCAGGCGGACTCGAAGTTCGGGCTCGGACTCGATGACGTGCGCGAAGCGATCCGCCAGCTCGAGCGGATCCCGTTGCTCGATCTCCGCGGAATCCACTTCCACATCGGCTCGAACATCCGCGAGCTCACGCCGTTTCGCGACGCGATTGCGGCAGTCGCGGATCTCGGGGACTTCCCGGTCTACGATCTCGGCGGCGGCCTCGGCGTCCCCTATCTCGCCTGCGAGGCAGCGCCGTCGATCGAGGATTACGTCGGCGAGATCGTCGCGGCGGCCCACGAGCTGCTCGGCCCGGACAAGCGCCTGCTGATCGAGCCCGGTCGCGCGCTCGTCGCCAACGGCACCGTCACGATCTACCGCGTTGTCTCGATGAAACAGAACGTGTCGACGTGGGTCGCGGTCGACGGTGGCATGTCCGACAATCTGCGCCCGATGCTCTACGGCGCGCGTTACGAGGCCGACATCGCCGACCGTCCTGGCGGTGAGACGCGCGTCCGGCTGACCGGTAAGCACTGCGAGTCGGGCGACGTCCTGATCGACGATGCTCTGCTCGATGAGCCGCGCGTCGGCGATCTCATCGTCGTCCCGGTAACCGGCGCTTACGGCCATGCGATGGCCAACAACTACAACGGCGTCCCGCGCCCGCCGGTGATCTTCTGTCGCGACGGCGAGGCGCGCGCCGTCGTGCGCCGCGAGAGCTTCGACGACCTCACGGCGCGCGACCTCTGAGATGACCCCCCTGCGCATCGGCCTGCTCGGCCATGGGACGGTCGGGGCGGCCTTCGAGGAGCTGCTCGGCGCGCGCGCGGGCCGCGTCGAGCAGCTGACCGGTCGTCGCCCCGAGATCGCCGGCGTCCTGACCCGCACCCGCGGCGACTTCGACGAGATCCTGGCGCGCTCGGATGTCGTCGTCGAGCTGATCGGCGGCGTCGACGACGCGCTGCGCTATCTACGGGCGGCGCTCGAATCGGGCTGCGACGTCGTGACCGCCAATAAGCAGCTCCTCTCGCGCCACGGCGAGGAGCTCTGGCAGCTCTCGCGCGAACGCGGTCGTTCGATCGGCTTCGAGGCGGCGGTCGCGGGCGTCGTCCCGGCGATCCGAGTCCTGCGCGAAGCGCTCGCGGGCACGCAGATCGAGCGCGTGCACGGCATCGTCAATGGCACGACGAACTTCATCCTCAGCGAGATGACGCGTACGGCCTGCAGTTACGAGGCTGCGCTCGCCGAGGCGCAGCGCCTCGGCTACGCCGAATCCGACCCATCGGATGACGTCGGCGGATCGGACGCCGCGGCGAAGATGGCGATCCTCGCGCGCCTTGCCTTCGACGCACCGATTCACATCGACGATGTTCGCTTCGAGGGGATCGAGCAGATCACGCAAGACGACATCGGCTACGCGCGTGCGCTCGGTCTTGCGCTGAAGCTGATCGGGACCGCGGAGCGCATCGACGGGGGTATCTCGGTGCGCGTGCACCCGGCATTCCTCTACGCCGGTCATCCGCTTGCCTCGGTCGGCGGCTCGTTCAACGCGGTCACGGTCGAGGCCGAGGCGATCACCGAGATCACGATGTCCGGCCCCGGCGCGGGCGGGACGCAAACCGCCAGCGCGGTTCTCGCCGACGTGATCGCCGCCGCGAGCGGTACCCAGCGTCCCGTGCCGGCGGCGGTGTCGGTGCCGATCATCGAGGACGTCACCTCCGCCTTCTACCTGCATCTGCGCGTGATCGACCGCCCCGGCGTGCTCGCGCGGATCGCGCAGTGCCTGGGGGAGGAGGAGGCATCGATCAAGTCGGTGGTCCAGCGGGGACTCGGCGAGCACGCCCAGCTCGTGATGGTGATCCACCCGCTACCGGAGTCTCGCCTGCGCGCCGCGCTCGGCGCGATCGCCGAGCTCGACGTCGTCCAGGCGCCCCCGCGTGCGATCCGCGTAATCGAGGAGGAGTTCGAATGACCGCCCTCGCGAGGCGTCGATGAGCCGCACGGCCGGTGTGATCGAGCGCCATCGTGACCGCCTCCCGTTCGCGCCGGAGGACCCGGTCGTCACGCTCGGCGAAGGCTCGACGCCGCTCGTCCTCGCCGAGCGCATCTCCGAGCTCGTCGGCGCCGAGGTCCATCTCAAGCTCGAGGGCCTGAACCCGACCGGCTCGTTCAAGGACCGCGGGATGACCTGTGCGGTCTCGGCCGCCGTCCGCGAGGGGGCCAAGGCGGTGATCTGCGCGTCGACCGGGAACACGGCCGCGTCGGCCGCCGCGTACGCTGCGAAGGCCGGTTTGCGCGGCGTCGTGATCGTCCCGGACGGGCGCATCGCGACGGGAAAGCTCGCCCAGGCGCTGATGCACGGTGCGCGCGTGATCGCGCTGCGCGGCAATTTCGACAAGGCGCTCGAGCTCGTCCGTGCGCTCGCCGACCGCCACCCGATCGCGCTTGTCAACTCGGTGAACGAGTTCCGTGTCCAGGGTCAGAAGACGGCGTCGTTCGAGATCCTCGACGACCTCGACGGGCGCATCGATGCGCTCTGCATCCCGGTCGGAAACGCCGGCAACATCACCTCCTACTGGAAGGGATTCGTCGAGGCGGGTGCGGCCCCGCGGATGCTGGGCTTCCAGGCTGAGGGAGCGGCGCCGCTCGTCCACGGTCACCCGATCGCCGAGCCTGAGACGATCGCTAGCGCGATCCGGATCGGCAACCCCGCCCGCTGGGAGGAGGCGATCGATGCGATGACCGCTTCGCGCGGGGCGATCCGCGCCGTCTCCGATCCCGAGATCCTCGCGGCTTACCGGCTGCTCGCCGCGAGCGAAGGCGTGTTCTGCGAGCCGGCGTCGGCCGCAGCGGTTGCGGGCCTACTCAAGTACGGCGCGGACGGCGCGGAGCGCGTCGCCTGCGTGCTCACCGGGCACGGGCTCAAGGATCCGGACGCCGCCCTCGAGCAGGCGGGCGCGGTCCTTCCCTGCGAGCCCCAGCTGCGCGCGCTCGAGCGCCTCGTCCTCGAATGACCACGACCACCGTTCGGGTCCCCGCCTCCTCGGCCAATCTCGGCCCGGGCTTCGACTGCTTCGCGGCGGCGCTCGATCTCTGGCTCGAGCTGCGGGTGAGCGACAGCGACCGGTTCGCCGTCACGACCGATCTGCCGCTTCCGTTGGACCGCACGAATCTCATCGTCCGGGCCTTCGAGCAGATTCACCCCTCCGAAGGCCTGCGTTTCGAGATCGACGCCGAGATTCCGCTCTCCGGCGGCCTCGGCTCGAGTGCCGCCGCCGTGGTCGCCGGGCTCCTCGCCGCTGCTGATCGCGCCGGCGCGGAGGTCGATCTCCTGAGCTTGGCGACGAGCGTCGAGGGTCACCCGGACAACGCGGCCGCCGCCCTGCAGGGCGGCGTGGTCGTCGTCTCGCACGGCAACGTCCACTGCTTCGATCCTCCCGCGAACATCGCCGCGGTCCTTGTCGTGCCGCACGAGGGAGTCCGCACCGCCGACGCACGCGCCGCACTCCCCGCCCAGGTCCCGCTCGCCGACGCCGCCGACAACGTAGCCCACGGCGCCCTGCTCATGCTCGGCTTGAAGGACGCCGATCCGGCGCTCGTCAGCCGCGGGCTACGAGACCACCTCCACCAGCCCTACCGCGCCAAGCTCTACCCCCGCTCCGATGAGCTGCGCGCCAGGGCGCGCGAGTTCGGCGCGCTCGGCGCCACGATCTCGGGCGCCGGCCCGACGATCCTCTTCTGGGTCACGACCGATCACCAATCATCGGTCGCCCAACAGCTAACCGAGCTCACCAGAGGCTGGGCAAACGTCATCGCCACATCGTTCACCGCCACCGGCGCACAGGTAATCCAACCACCCACCGCCCGACCCCCGCAAAGGTAATCCTCGTCTTCGCGTATACGCAGAGTTGATCGGCAGGTCAACTCTGCGTATACGCAACCATTGCGACTCCGAACAGCAGGCAGTAGAACGCGAACGGCGTGAGCGTCCGCGTCCGGAACCAGCGGACAAGGAAGGCGACCGTGAACAGCGCCGCCACAGCCGCGACGGCGCATGCGACGACGGCCTGGCCACGGATACCGTCGCCGTGCGGGCCAAGCAGGTCGCCTAGCTTGAAGATGCCGGCGGCCAGGATGATCGGCGTCGCCATCAGGAACGCCAACCGCGCGGCGTCGCTGTGGCTGAGCCCGCGCGCCAGTCCCGCGCCCATCGTCACGCCTTCGCGGCTGATCCCGGCGACGAGCGCGGTCGACTGCGCGATGCCGATCACGAACGCCTCCGTGTACTCGAGCGTCCCGAGCTCGC
Organism: Solirubrobacterales bacterium; assembly: GCA_003138355.1. Taxonomy (GTDB): domain Bacteria; phylum Actinomycetota; class Thermoleophilia; order Solirubrobacterales; family Solirubrobacteraceae; genus Palsa-513. The sequence continues at coordinate 63,411 of PLFX01000027.1, read as the reverse complement.
GGCCACCTTCGACGTTCAAGCCTTCGCGCACCGCGAGCGCGCGCACTTCGGCGCGCCGGCGGTAGGCCTCGGCGGCGAACAGGATCAGGCCGTTGATGGTCAGCGCGATCGCCGCGGCAAGCGGCTTTGCGGTGAGCGTGCGAAAGGTGTGCTCGAAGGCGATTCCGAGGATCCCGGCGGGGATCGAAGCGACGATGATCAGCCAGGCAAGGCGCTCGGTCGGGTCATCGGCGCGCCGCTTGACGAGCGTACGGAAGAACGCCTTGATGATCTTGACCCAGTCGCGCCAGAAGTATGCGAGCAGGCCGAGCGCGCTGCCGACATGGAGCATGACGACGAACGCGAGCCACGGGGATTCGCTCGCCGACTGCATCCGGACCACGGAGCCCCATCCGAAGAGCGTGGGGAAGAGAACCGTATGGCCGAGGCTCGAGATCGGGAAAAGCTCGGTGACTCCCTGGAGCAGGCCAAGAACGACCGCCTGGAAGTAGCTGATGGCCGACGCGAGCAGGATCAACGCGGCGCCAGTCTAGCCGGTCGCCCTGGGAGCCAGTTGAGGCGCCGTCGGCTCAGTCGCGCTCAGCGCCGCCGGGAGCGACGGCTGCGGCCGCTACTACCGGTAGACCCTCGCCGGTGTTCGGCTCGAGCCTGGCGAAATGCATCCGGTAGCGCCCGACGAGGATCTCGTCCCCGTGCGCGAGCGTGCTCCACTCGACGCGCTGGCCGTTGACGAAGACGCCGTTGAGGCTGCGGTCGTCGAGCACACGTACACCGTCGGGCGCCCGCACGATCAGCGCGTGGCGTCGCGACACGGTTGGGTCGTCGAAGCGGACGTCGGCCGCGAGGCTCCGGCCGATGCGCGTCCACTCGCGCGTCAGCGGCACCACGACGACCTCCTCGCCGTCCTGGTAGCAGAGGTACTCGCCGGGCTCGACGAGTAGCGCCCCGGGGTCGGCGAGCCACGGCGGCACGGCTCGCAGTGAAGCCACCATGCTCTGCTCGGTGCTTTCGGCGGGAAGCTCGAGTGGCAGCAGCGTTTCGGCGCCGCAGTTATCGCAGCGCCGCCGCGCACCAGGTTCGGAAAGCGTTACGAGTGCGCCGCATTGCTCGCAGCGGTACGGTCCGGTTTCACTCAGGGCCCCCGTACGCTCGTCGGTCACTAACTGCCTCCTGCGTCGCGAGAAAGACCATCATAGAGACACCGGCGTTGCGGGGCGTTAAGCGTCCAGGGGACTTCCCGCCACGAGCGAGGAGGAGATACCCGCGGTCGCGCGAATGACTCGGCTATGGACCGCGTACATTCCGGCGAGCCCGCCGGGCAGATGCTCGCTGAGGAGCTCACCCGCTGCCACGACTGCGGTCGCACTCCGCTGATCGGCGAGTACGTTTACCTCTACGAGACGGCGGAGCTCGTCTGCGAGTTGTGCCGCTTGCTGCATCCCGGCGCACCGATGCTCGGTGCCCAGGTGAGCCATCGCCTCGGCGCGGGGACCGGAGCCGATCCCGCGGTCGTCGTGCGCGTGACTCGCCGTTTGCCGGCCAGCGGCTGAGCGCCTCGAACCCAGCGGGTCCCGCGGCATCGCTAAAGTGGCGGCCGCGATGGATCCCGTCAGCGTGTCGATCGTCGTTGCCCGCCCGCGCGAGGAGGTCTTCGACTACCTGAGCGACATCGCGAACCACGCCGAGTTCACGGATCATTTCCTCGGCGAGTTTCGCCTGACCCGCGAGAACACGGTCGGCAAGGGCGCCGGCGCGCGCTTCCGCGTGAAGGCGCCCTTCCAGCGCTTCAGCTGGGCGGGCGTGAGTTTTATCGACGTGGAGTCGCCGCGGCGCATCGTCGAGGCCGGGCGCGGCGGCAAGTTCAACCGCGTCCGCTTGATGACCACCTTCACGCTCGAGCCGCACGCTGGCGACACGACGAAGGTCGAGCTGACGACGGAGACGGAGCCGGCGACGCTCAGCGACAAGATCGCCGAGGCGCTCGGCGCGCGCAGCTGGACGCGGCGCCAGAACAAGCGCGCGCTGCGCCGCTTGCGCTCGATCCTCGAGGAAGACAAGGGCCGCGGCCACCGTGCCACCATCGCCGGCGGCTGAGAATTAGACTCCAGCGCGGATGACGGTGCTGCGACGAATCGCCATGGCCGCCGCGGCCGGTGGCTGCGCGCTGACGATCAGTGCGTGCTCGGTCAGCGGAGACGAGCACTACGCGGATAGCGAAGGTCCCGGCTACGTGAAGGTCGGCAACCTCTACTACCAGGTGCAGATCTCGCGCGAGCTGAACCGCTACAGCGACGAGGACGCCGCATATCTCCAGGGGCTCAGCGAGAGAGAGCGCAACCTGCCGGTGGGCGACATGTTCTTCGCGGTTTTCGTCCAGGCCTACAACACCACCGAGCGCACCCAGACGCCGGCGAGCGACTACTACATCACCGACACGATCGGCGATCGCTTCGCGCCGCTTCCGAACCCGGACGCGAACGCGTTCAGCTACGTGCCGGCGCCGATCCCGCCGAAGGGCCAGCTCCCGTCGCAGACGAGCCTGGCCTATACCGGGTGGACCCAGGGTGAGGTCCTGGTGTTCAAGTTCCCGTACTCGACCTACAGCTCGCGCCCGCTGATCCTCCACGTCGTCGATCCCGCGAACCACAGCGATCAGTCGCGGATCGAGCTCGACGTCTAAAGAGCTCGCCGCGTTCGCGACGACCGGGCGCGCGCAGCGCCCACCGGCTAAGCGCCGGCGACAGGCTTGAGCGCGCCTCAGAACCCCTGCGCCAACGCGTCGGCGATGAGGTTTCGCGCCAACGGCGCGGCGCTCGTTCCGCCTGCGCCGGCGTGGTCGAGCAGGACCCCGACCGCGATCCGCGGATGGTAGGCGGGTGCAAAGGAGACGAACCAGGCGTCCGTGTTGTAGGGGTTATTGGGACTCGTGCCGCACGGACCTGTCGTGCCCGTCGCCGAGTCGCTCACCTGCGCCGTGTGCGCGAGCGGATCGACCGCGGCCGCGCCGGCCACCGGCGGCAGCGCGGCGCTGGGAGCGCTCGCTCCGCCGCCCGGCGCAACACTCTCACCGGTCGTGCTCGTTGCGCCCGTCGGCGTGGCCGGTGGTTGTGTCGTTCCGGTCGGTGCGGTTGTGGTCGTTCGGGTCGGTGCGGTTGTGGTCGTTCCGGTGGCTGTGGTGGTACCCGTCGGTCCGGTGCTCGACGGGCAGCTCGGTAGCGTGAGCTGGGCGGTTCCGGTCTTGCCGGCGACGATCACGCCGGGGAGCTGGGCCTCGACGCCGGTGCCATCGCCGTAACGGACCACCGCGATCATCATCTTGCGGATCGTGCGGGCCACGCTCGCCGGGACGATCCGGCGCAGTCGCGGGTGCACGCCCGTGGCGAACGTGGGGACCGGCTCGAGGCCGCCGAGCGCGATCGTGTCGGCGATCCGCAGCATCTGCAGCGGCGAGGCGAGGTCCTGGTACTGACCGATCGCGCTCGATCCGAGCGCGATGTCATCGGGAATCCCGGCGGGCGAGGGGATCGTGGACTCGGCAGCGATCGAGACCGGCGAGGGCGAGTCGAAGCCGTATGCACGCGCCGCTGCGACCAGGCGAGTTGCCCCAAGCCTCACGCCGAGCGGCGCGTAAACGGAGTTGCAGGACACCGCGAAGGCGTTGATCAGCGTGCCGCCGCAATCCTCGTTGTTGCTGTTGTGAAGCTTGTAGCCCTCGATCTTTGCGTAGGTGCCGTACGGGAACGTCGTGTTGGTCGTCGCGAGACCGGCCTCCAGGACGGCGGTCGTCGTGACGATCTTGAAAGTCGATCCCGGCGGCTGGAGCAGCGACAGCGGGCTTCCCGCCGCCGCCAGGATCTCGCCGCTGTGCGGCGCCATGACGATGATCCCGCCCGCCTGGGAGCCGAGTTCTGCCACCGCCTCGTTCTGGAGCTCGGGATCGACCGAGCTGCGCACGTCGCGACCCTCGATCGGGCGAGTGCGCGCGATCAGTCGCTGACCCGCGAACAGCTCGCCGCCCGGCCGGCCCGCCAGCTCCCGCTCGAAGAGGTACTCGAGCCCGCTCGTGCCGACCTCGGTTCCGGCCGGGAAGCCGCGCGCCTCGAGCGCCGCCAGCTGGCTCCCGGTCGCCTGGCCGAGCGAACCGATGATGTTCGCGGCCGACGCGAGGCTCGTGAGCGGCACGCCGTCCCGTGCGAGCAGTCGCCCGCGTGTCGGCGCGACCGTGACGCGGTGGACGGTTTCGCCGGGGTAGAGGCCGGGGAAGGCAAGTGCAGGCAGCCACTGCACCCGGCGCGCACTCCCGGTGCCGGTCATCGGGAGCGTGTAGGTCGACGTGAGCGTCCCGAAAATCCGCGTATGGATCGCCAGCTCGACGACCTCCGATCCGCCCTCGGCGTGGACGCTCCGCCCAAGCACGCTGACCCGCGTGACCGTCGCGGTGCGCCACGCGCTGCTGTAGTCGGCGGCGAACTGCGCGTAGGGCACGCTCGCTTGGGTGCGGCGGTCGACGCGGTCATACACGGCGATCCAGTCGTGCCGCGCCCACGCCGTCGCGAAGGCTTCCGCGAGCGTCGCGGCGGTAGCCGGCGAGCCGCCGATCGAGACCGCCGCGGCCAACCCCGCCGCGGCCGCGACGACGATCAGCGCGCTGAGCCGCGCAAGACCGCTGCGGCGTTCCCTTCGGCGTGCTGCCGCCGCGCTGCCTACACTCGGCCGGCTCACGTCGCACCTTGCTTGCGAGACCTATCGAGTCGCATTCCCTGATCGCTTGATCGCCAGCATTATGCGTGCGCCGCCACGACGGCAGGTCTCGAGGGGCTCGGGTTGACCGGGCTGGACTGGCTGATCCTCGTCGCGTCGGTCCTGCTGGCTGTCTCGGGCTTCCTGCGCGGCTTGATCGTCGCGATCCTGTCCCTCGTCGGCTTCCTCGCAGGTGCGCTGATCGGCACGCGGATCGCCGGTGCGGTGCTCAGCGGCGGCGCGAGCTCGCCGTACACGCCGGCCTTCGCCTTGTTCGGGGCCCTGCTCGCCGGCGGCATCCTCGCCACCGGCCTCGAGACGATCGGCGTCGCACTGCGCCGCTCGATGCTGGCGGTCCCGGTGCTGCGTCTGCTCGATGGAATCGGTGGCGCCGTGTTCGGCGCAGCGCTCGCGCTCGGGCTCGCCTGGGTCGCCGGGACGGTCGCGCTCACGCTCCCTGGCGTGAGCGGCCTGCGCGGCCCGGTCGAGCGCTCCACGATCATCCGCAAGCTCGACGAGTTGCTCCCGTCCGGCGCATTGCTCAACTTCATCGCTCGCATCGATCCGCTCCCGTCGATCTCCGGGCCAACGCTCGCGGCCAGCCCGCCCAGCTCAGCGATTCTTCGCGCGCCCGCCGTCCTCGCAGCCGATCGCAGCGTCGTGCGCGTCGTCGGCACGGCGTGCGGCATCGGGATCGAGGGCTCGGGGTGGGTCGTCGCCAACAACGAGATCGTGACGAACGCCCATGTCGTTGCCGGCGAATCGGACACGAGAGTGGAGGTTGGCGGCCTGGCCCCGGGGCGCCCCGCGACCGTCGTCGTGTTCGATTCCCGTAACGACATCGCGCTACTGCGCGTGCCCGGCCTCGGCTTACGGCCGCTCGAGCTCGCGCGCTCGCCGCGCGCGCAGACGATCGGAGCGATCCTCGGCTATCCCGAGGACGGCCCGTTCGTAGCTGAGCCCGGCCGGATCGGGCACACACAGGCGATCGAGACGAACGACGCGTATGGTCGCGGGCCGGTCGTGCGCGTCCTGACACCGCTGCGGGGGCTCGTGCGTCCGGGGAACTCGGGCGGGCCGACGGTCGATCGCGCGGGCCGGGTCCTGACGACGGTCTTCGCCGCCACAACGAGCCCGGGCCCGGCGGGCGGCTACGGCGTCGCGAACGGGGTCATACGCCACGAGCTGGCTCGCGCTCGCGGGGCCGTATCGACGGATGGATGTGCGGCCTGATCGGGACCCGTTCGTGGCTACCGACGCGCGGCTCGCTACCCTGCCACTCGCAATGACCGAACCGACCAAGACATTGGTGATCGCCGAGAAGCCCTCCGTGGGCCGCGACCTCGCTCGCGTTCTGCCTGGACCGTTCGCGAAGCAGGAGGGCTACCTCGAGGGCCCCGAGCACGTGATCAGTTGGGCCGTCGGCCATCTCGTCCAGCTCGCGGAGCCGGACGAGTACGACCCCAAGTTCAAGAAGTGGCGGATGGCCGACCTGCCGATCGTTCCCGACCGTTTTCGCCTCGTCGTGCGCGACGAACGCTCGAAGAAGCAGATGTCGGTGGTGACGAAGCTCCTGCATCGCGGCGACTTCACGGAGGTCATCAACGCCTGCGACGCCGGGCGCGAGGGCGAGCTGATCTTCGCCTACCTCTACGAGAAAGCCGGCTCGACGCTGCCGGTGCGCCGGCTTTGGCTCTCCTCGATGACGCCGCAGGCGATGCGCGACGCCTTCGCCGGTCTGCGCCCGGCCGCCGAGCTGCACTCGCTCGAGCAGGCAGCGCGCTCTCGCTCCGAGGCCGACTGGATCGTCGGCATGAACGCGACGCGCGCCGCGACGATCCGCTTGCGTTCATCCTTCGACGGCGCCGTCTCGTTGGGCCGCGTGCAGACGCCGACGCTCGCGATCCTCGCGCGTCGCGAGGAGGAGGTCCGCGCTTTCAAGCCCGAGCCCTACTGGCTGGTCGACGCCGCCTTCGAACCGTCCGCGGACAGCGACCGCCGCTACGAGGGTCGCTTCCACGCGGGCGCGAAGCCGCGCATCGCAACCGAGGCCGAGGCCCTCGCGATCGTGGAGGCGTGTCGCGACCAGACCGGGGCGATCACGAAGCTCGAGAAGCGCGAGCACGTCGACAAGCCGCCGATGCTCTATGACCTCACCTCGCTCCAGCGCGACGCGAACACGCGCTTCGGCTTCTCCGCTCGGCGCACCCTCGCGGCGGCCCAGCGACTCTACGAGGAGCACAAGGCTCTCACCTACCCTCGCACGAGCTCCCGCTACCTGACGAGCGACATGGGCCCTGAGATCGTCCCGACAGCCGAGTTGCTCGGCGCGCGCGCCGAATACCGCAAGGCAGCCGACTACGTCACCGCGCTCGACGTCCTGCCGCTCGGCCGAGTCGTCGACGACGCCAAGGTCACAGATCACCACGCGATCATTCCGACGCGGGCCAAGCACCCGGTGGAGAAGATGGGAGATGACGACCTTCGCGTCTATGACCTCGTCGTGCGCCGCTTTCTTGCCGCCTTCCATCCGGACGCGCTGCTCGAGAACACACGCGTCGAGACGCTCGTCGCGGGTCACGTCTTCCGCACTCGCGGCAAGGTCCTGCTCGTTCCCGGCTGGCGGGGGGTATATCTCGCCGACGGGTCCGACGCGCAGCAGGCGGAGCAATCAGACGAGGACGAGACGCAGGAGCAGCAGCTGCCGCGACTGTCGGAAGGCGAATCCGCGCAGGTCCTCGAGATCGCCTCGGCCGCGAAGGAGACGAAGCCGCCGCGCCGCTATAGCGACGCCTCGCTGCTGGCGGCGATGGAAACCGCCGGCAAGCTTGTCGACGATGAGGCGCTGCGCGAGGCGATGAAGGACTCGGGCATCGGCACGCCGGCCACGCGCGCGGCAATCATCGAGCGGCTGATCGACGTCGGCTACGTCGAGCGTGACGGGCGCGCGCTCGTCGTCACCGAGAAGGGCCTCAACGTGATTCGCCTGCTCGGCGAGCACGCGCTGACCTCGCCCGACCTGACTGGGACTTGGGAGCATCGCCTCGGGCGCATCGAGCGCGGCGAGGACTCGCGCGAGCAGTTCATGCGCGACATCGCGGGCTTCGCCAAGCAGACCGTCGCGGTCCTCGACGAGACGCTCAAGGACGTGCGCATCCCGCGCGCGAACCTCGGCCCCTGCCCCGTGTGCGGGCATGACATCCTCGAGAACCGCAAGGGCTACTCGTGCTGGTCGCGCGAGGATCCGGGCTGTGGCTTCGTGATCTGGAAGGCGAAGGCCGGCAAGACCCTCCCGCTAGCGGTCGCCCGCGAGCTGATCGCCAACGGCCGCACCGCGCGCCCGGTCACGGGCTTCCGCGGGCGTACCGGCCGCTCGTTCCGCGCGCGCCTCGCGCTGATGCAGAACGAGGAGGGCCGCTGGCGTGTCGAGTTCGACGAGCCGTGGGCGCGCGAGGGCGTCCGGCCGCCTGACCAGGAGACGATTCCGCCTCCGGCGAGCGCGGCGGGCGAGGACGCCGAGGAGCAGGCAGCCTAAGAACCGCGTTCAGAAATCAGGGTGCGTCCCGGGCGGCCTGGATCATTCTGAAAGCGATTCGAAGCCGGCGCGACTCCTGACCGGGCGGTCCGCCACCATGGACTGCCCATGCCCCTCACCCTCGTCACGGGCCCGGCGAACGCCGCGAAGGCACACGTGGTTCTCGAGCGCTACCGCGCCGCGTTGCCGCGCGAGCCGATCCTCGTCGTCCCGCGCTCTCTCGACGCCGAGCACTACCGCCGCGAGCTCGCCGAGACCGGCGCGACTGTCGGCGCGCGTGTCGAAGCGTTCAGCGGCCTGATCCGCGAGATCGCAAGCCGCGCCGGGCTACTCGAACGCCCCCTCGGCGAGCACGCGCGCCTCGCGCTCGCGCGCTCCGCGGTCGCGCAGACGCGCCTTCGCGCCCTCGCCTCGGCGGCACGGTCACCTGCCTTTGCCCCAACTCTGGGGCGCTTTCTCGGCGAGCTCGCCTCACGCCGGATCGAGCCGGCGCGCTTCGCTGCGGCGATGCGGACCTGGGCGGGGGCTGGCGGCCGCCGCCCGTACGCTGACGAGCTCATCGCGCTCAACACGGCCTATCGTGCGCGCCTCGAGCGTCTCGGCCGCGTCGACCGAGAGCTGCATGAGCGTGCCGCCCTGGACGCGATCACCCTCGCTCCCGAGCGCTGGCGCGCCACGCCCGTCTTCTGTTACGGCTTCGACGATCTCGACCCACTCCAGCTGGCAGTGATCGAGACGCTCGCAAGCCGCGTCGATGCGCCGGTGATGCTGTCGCTGCCCGGGGAGGCCGGCCGCAAGGCGCTCGCCGGCCGTGCCGCCACGCTCGAGGCGCTCCGGCCGCTTGCCGCGGAGACGATCGAGCTCCCACCGAGCTCCGACTATTACGAAGATCAGACACTCCACCACCTCGAGCGCACGCTGTTCGAGGACGCGGGCGCGGCTTTGCCCGGCGATGCCGTGCGCCTGCTCGAGGGCGGCGACGAGCGGGCCGAGGCCGAGCTGGTCGCCGCAGAGGTGGCTGGTCTCGTTGCATCGGGCTACGACCCGGCGGACATCGCGATCGTGGTGCGCACGCCGGCGGCAGACCTCCTCGCCGACGCGCTCGACGCCGCAGCGGTCCCCTACTCGCTCGACCGCCGCGATCGGCTGGATGCGAGCGTCACGGGTCGCACGCTGCTCGCCTGCCTGCGCGTCGCCGCGAACGAGGGTGAGGCCGACGACCTCGTCATCTGCGCGGCCAGCCACGGTCATCTCGACGCTGCAAAGGACGCATTCGAGGCGCAGCTGCGCCGCCGCGGCATAACCGACCTGCGCGCGGCTCGCGCGATGTGGGAGCGCGACCATGGAGCGCTCCGGCTGCCCGACAGCATCGACGCCGTCGAGGCCGAGCTGGATCGCCTGCTCGCGGCCGGCGCAGAGCGAAACGCGGCCCTGCTCGATCCATGGGAGGGCGCGGCGGCCGCCGCAGCGAGGCGCGCGCTCGCCGAGCTGCGCGAGCTCGAGCGAAGCGACCCTCGGGCGGTCGGCGGGCTAGCCGGCGTCGCTGCCGCGCTTGATGCCGTGACCGTACAGCTGCCCCATGGCGGCGCCGGCGTCGCGATCTGCGACCCGCTGTCGCTGCGTGCGCGCCGCGTCCGCGCGCTGTTCATCTACGGCACGCAGGAAGGCATCTTCCCGGCGTGGCAGCGGGAGGAGAGTTTCCTCGGCGCCGTCGACCGCGCGCAGATCGGCCTGCCCTCCGGCGAAGCGACCGACCAGCTCGCCGCCGAGCGCTACCTCTTCTACGCGCTCTGTTCGCGGCCGACCGCCCGGCTCTATGTCAGCTGGCACGAGGCAAACGACGCGGGGGACCTCACGCCGCGCTCGCTGTTCGTCGACGAGCTGTGCGACTGCTTCGCGCCGGCCCTCTTCGACGAACGGCGTACGCGCCCGGCGGGCGCGCTCGGCTGGCCAGGCGACGAGCGAAGCGCCCTGCTGGGCGCGCCGCGCCGGCGCGCCGGCGCGCTGGCACCGCTCGCGGATCCGCAGCGCCTGGCCGCGCTTCGCGCGCGTCGCGCACACTCGGCCTCGGGCCTCGAGCGATGGGCACGCTGTCCCGTGGCCTGGCTCGTCGAGCACGGCCTGCGTCCCAGTGAGCTCGCGCCGGATTCGATCTGGCTCACGCGCGGCAACGAGGCTCACCGCGTGCTGGCGACGGTCTTCGCCGGCCTCGAAGGAGGGCGTCTGGGCGCTGACAGCCTGCCGCGAGCGCTCGAGCTCCTGGACGCGGCGATCGACGAACGGGTTCAGCGGCTCTCGCCAGATGACGCGATGGACCGCGCAGAGCGCCGGCGCCTGCGTGCGGAGCTCGCCCGTTACCTCGATTACGCCGCCGCGCTGGCAGGCGAGCACATGCCGGCCGCTCTCGAGCTCGCCTTCGGCGTCGATGGTGCGCCGCACGAGGCGGTCGAGCTAGACCCGGCGCTGGCGCTGTGCGGGCGCATCGACCGGATCGACGTTGACGCTCGCGCGGGCACCGCGATCGTCCTCGATTACAAGAGCGGCAGCACGGTCTGGGGCGCGGCGTCCTGGCCCGGCGACCACCGACTCCAGGCAGCGCTCTACATGCTCGCCGTCGAGCGTCTGCTCGGGGTCGAAGCCGTCGGCGGCCTCTACCAGCCGTTGCGCGCCGAGCTCCGTGCGCGGGGACTGATCCGCGAAGACATCCCCGAGGCGGAACCTCTCGCGGCACCTGACAAGCTCGACGGTCCGGCATTGCGCGCCGTTCTCGAGGAGCGCCTCGCCTGCGCGGTGACGATCGCGGCCGAGATCGACCGCGGTGAGATCGCCCCGCGCCCCGCCAGCTGCGGCCGCGACGGCTGCAGCTACCCGGCGATCTGCCGCGTCGGTGCGGCGTGAGCGCGATCGGGCAGCCGAGGCTCTTCGACCTCGACCGGGCGGCGATGCGCCGGCTGAGCGACGAGCAGCTCGTCGCGATCGGCGACCGGCAGGGTTCGCTCGCGCTGGCCGCGAACGCTGGCAGCGGCAAGACGAGCGTGCTCGTCGAGCGCTTCGTGCGCGCCGTCTGCGAGGACGGCGTCCCACCGGGCAGGATCCTTGCGATCACGTTCACCGATCGCGCCGCCGGGGAGCTGCGCAGCCGCGTGCGCCAGGCACTGCTCGACGCCGGCCAGCGCACCGCCGCGCACGAGACTGCCGCAGCGCCGATCTCGACCTTCCATGCGTTCGCGCTGCGGCTCCTGCGCGCCCACCCTTTGCTTGCGTCGGTCCCGCCCGAGTTCGTCGTGCTCGACGACGCCGAGGGGGCGAGCCTGCGCGAGCAAGCCTTCCGGCAGGCCCTCGCGAGCTGGCAGCAACGACCGCAGGCGCTCGACCTCGCTGCCACGTTCGGCGTCGATGAGCTGCGACGCGCGCTGCTTGCGGTCTTCGACGAGCGTCGCAGCCGCGGCGAGGAAGCGCCGCGGCTTCCCGAGCCGCCGCCGCGAGCGCACCTCGCCGCCGCGTCCGCGCGCCTGGCAAGCGCCTGTACGGAACTCCAGCATGCGCTCTCGCAGGCGGCGGTGACCGCCACCGTGCGGGCTGCACTGGACCGCCTCGAGCGCTGCGACGAGGTCCTGCGTTCGGGCTGCGCCAGCCCGCTCGCGGTCGCCGAGCTCAAGCTGACGCGCCGCGGCAACGCGTTCGACTGCGCGGAGGCCGACGCCTACGACGCGGCACGCGAGGCCCTCGCCAAGGCGCTCGCGGATGACCTCGCGGCGGCTGCGATCCCCCTCCTGGACGAGCTGCTGGCGGAGTTCACACGGCGCTTCAGCCTGCTCAAGCAGACCCGCGGCGGCGCCGATTTCGACGACCTGGAGCTCGCCGCGGCAAGGCTGCTTCACGAGCACCCGGAGATCGCCGCGGCAACGCGGGAGCGCTTCGATCTGCTGATGGTCGATGAGCTCCAGGACACGAACCCGCGCCAGATGGGGATCATCGGCGCGCTCGACCGAGACAACCTCTTCACGGTCGGCGACGCGTTCCAGTCGATCTATGCCTTCCGGCACGCGTCCGTCGAGAGCTTTCGCGAGCGTCAAGCCACGCTTGCACAACGCGGCCGTGCCGGCGTCCTCTCAGCCAACTACCGCTCGCGCGCTGCGATCCTGGAAGCCGTCAACCGCGTCTTCGCCCCGTGCTTCGGCGAGGGGTTCGTGCCGCTGCTCCCGGGACGCGCGGACGCGCCCGGCGGCGCGCCGATCGAGCTCCTCGTGGTCGACACCGACGGCTGGCAGGAGCATGCCGAGCTGCTCGGCACCCCGCGCACCCAGGCCGGCCTGGCGCGCACGGCCGAGGCGCGCCTACTTGCGGCCCGCCTGAGCGAGCTGATCGAGACAGGCTCTGCCGCGCCCGGGGACATCGCGGTCCTGCTTCGCTCCGCGACCGACATCCGCATCTACGAGAACGAGCTCGCGGCGCGCGGGCAGGCGACGCTGACCCCGGCGGGCGCCGGCTTCTACGAGCGACCGGAGATCGTCGACCTGACGGCCTTCATCGCCGCGCTTGCGAACCCGCTCGATGAGCTCGCGCTCTACGGTGCCATCGCATCGCCGCTCGGCGGCGCCGATTCCGACGCGCTGGTCGAGCTGGCCCGCCGTGCACGCGAGCAGGAGATCACGCCCTGGGAGGCGCTCGCATCCGATCCCGAGCTGCGTGATTTCGCGCAGCGCTTCGCGGAGCTGCGGGCCGCCGCGCGCTACCTGGGACTCGGCGACCTGGTTGCGCAGGTTCTCGACGCGGGCGGCTACGAGCGCTACCTCTGCCAGCTGACGGCTGCGGAGCGGCGCGTCGCCAATGCGCGCAAGCTCGTGCGCCTCGCGCGCGAGTTCGAGCGCCGCCACGGGCGCGACCTGCGTCGCTTCGCCGATGCGCTCGCAGCCGGGCGCCTGGGGAGTCTCCACGAGTCCGAGGCGCCGCCGCCGCTCGGCGGCGCGATTCGCTTGATGACGGTGCACGCCGCGAAGGGCCTCGAGTTCCCCGTCGTCTGCCTTGCCGACCTCGGCCATCGACCGAACACCGAGCTTCCGCGGCTGTTGACCGACGGAGCACGCGTCGGCCTTCGGCTGCCGACGATCGAGCGCTCGAGCGTCGACGCCCTCTCCTACCCGGAGCTGGCTGCGGAGCAACGCGCCCTGGCTGCCGCCGAAGAGCAACGGATCTTCTATGTCGCGATGACGCGCGCCCGTGAGCGCCTGATCCTCAGCGGGGCGGCGCGCTTCGCTTCCTGGCCGGCGTCGACGCTGTCCCCGATCGGCTGGCTTGGGCCGGCTCTCGTTCCCGATCTCGCAGCCCGCGCGACGCTCGGCGAATCCCAGGGCGAGCTCGTCGATGGCATCCGCCTGACGCTCGCCACGCCCTCCGCCCTCGCATCGCAGGCGCTAGAGCCCTCCGCCCCGGCACGCCCGGCGATCGCGACTGAGCCGGTTGCCCGCGCCTCGCGCATCCCGCCTCCGCGGCTCTCCTACACGGCGCTTGCCGAGTACGAGCGGTGCGCCTACCGCTATTACCTGCAGCGCATCCTCGGCCTGCCCGACGTTCCCCCGCCGCCGGGTGTCGACCACGGCGGTGCCGCGGCGCGCGGGATCCTCGTGCACGCGCTCCTCGAAGCGTTCGACTTCGCCGACCCGCGCGAACCGGACGCGGCGACGGTTGCGGCGACCGCCACGCGCCTCGGCGTCGTGGACGCCGGTGGCGATGCTGCCCGGCTCGCCGGCGCGTTCGCGCAGAGTCCCCTGTGCGCACGCCTCGCGGCTGCGCACGCCGTGCGCCGCGAGGAGCCGTTCGCGTTCCTCGAGGAGGTTGGCGGCGAGCTGCTGCGCGGCACCTTCGACGCGATCGCCACCGAGTCGGACGGCAGCGTGCTGATCGTCGACTACAAGACCGATGCGGTCGATCCCGGCGCGGACCTCGAGGCGCATGTCGAAGTTGACTACTCGCTCCAGCGGCTCGTTTACGCGCTGGCGACCCTGGACGCGGGCGCCGAGCGCGTGGAGGTCGCGCACTGCTTCCTCAACCTCCCGGATCGCCTCGTCAGCGCGCGCTTCGCCGCCGCCGACCGGCGCGAGCTCGCGGACGAGCTCGCCGCGCGCATCGCCCCGCTGCGAGCCGCCGCGTTCCCCGTCACGTCAGCCCCCGGGCGTGAGCGTTGCGGGACCTGCCCTGGCCGCGCGCGCCTGTGCACCTACGAGGAGTCGGTGACACTCGGCGTCTGAGGTTTTTCGGCTCAGCGGCGGCTGTCGTAGCGCGGCGGTACGCCGACTGGACGACCCCTCGCTGGTAGGATTTGCGCCCGCCTCAAGTGCCCGTTTGCCCCCCGTGGGGCCGGCGAATGTCGGGACTGATAGATGACCAAGACCACCCAGCAACCGGGGGCCGTCGGCCTCTACGACCCGCGCTACGAGCACGACGCTTGCGGCATCGGCGTCGTCGCTCGGCTGAGCAACGAGCCTGATCACGACGTCGTCGCGCTCGCGCTCGAGGCGCTCGAGCACCTCGAGCATCGCGGCGCCGCGGGCGCTGACAAGAAGACCGGCGACGGCGCCGGCATCCTCGTCCAGATCCCCGACGCGTTCCTGCGCGCCGTCGTCGACTTCGAGCTGCCCGCGCGCGGGAGCTATGGCGTCGGGATGTGCTTCATGCCCGACGAGGCGGACGAGCGGGCGCAGCTTGCCGCACTGATCGAGCGGACGGTTCTCGCGGAGGGCCAGGAAGTCCTCGGCTGGCGCGAGGTGCCCGTCGACGACACAAATATCGGCGTCACCGCCCGAGCGTCGCGCCCGACGATCCACCAGGTCTTCATCGGCGCCGGTCCGGCCCACCGTGCCGACGCGGATGCGTTCGAGCGCAAGCTCTACGTGATCCGCCGCGTCGTCGAGTCGGCCGCGGGCCCCGGCCTATACATCGCGAGCCTGTCCTCGCGCACGCTCGTCTACAAGGGCATGCTGATCAGCCACCAGCTGAAGGGCTTCTACCGCGACCTCGCCGATAAGCGCTTCGCCTCGGCTATGGCGCTCGTCCATTCGCGCTTCTCGACGAACACCTTCCCTAGCTGGGAGCTCGCGCATCCCTACCGGATGATCGCCCACAACGGTGAGATCAACACGCTGCGCGGCAACGTCAACTGGATGCGCGCGCGCGAGTCGACGCTTCGCTCCGAGCTCTTCGGCGAGGACCTCCCGAAGGTCCTGCCGGTGGTTCGTCCGGGAGGCTCGGACTCGGCGAACTTCGACAACGTCCTCGAGCTGCTGACGCTCGCCGGACGCTCGCTCCCGCACGCCCTGATGATGATGATCCCCGAGGCCTACATGAACCGCGATGGGGAGCTCCCACCCGAGCTCGGGGGCTTCTATGCCTACCACTCTTGCCTCATCGAGCCCTGGGACGGTCCCGCTGCGGTTGCCTTCACCGACGGCCGCGTGATAGGCGCCACGCTCGACCGCAACGGCCTGCGCCCCGGGCGGTTCGTCGTGCGCAAGGACGGGCTCGTCGTGCTCGGCTCCGAGGCAGGGATCCTCCCCGTGCCGCCGGAGGAGGTCGAGCAGCTGGGCCGGCTCGCGCCCGGCAAGCTCTTCCTGATCGACCTCGAGCAGGGGCGCATCGTTCCGGACCCCGAGGTCAAGCGCACGGTCGCGACGCAGAAGCCCTACGGACGTTGGTACGACGAGAACACGATCCGCTTCGAGGATCTGCCGCACCGCAAGGCGCGCGCCCTGCGCGAGCCGCTGCGCTCGCTCCAGCTCGCATTCGGCTACAGCCGCGAGGACATCGCAAAGGTGCTGCCGAGCATGATCATCGAGGGCGAGGAGCCGGTCGGCTCGATGGGCAACGACACCACGCTGGCGGTCCTTTCCGACGGCGCCCCGGCGCTGTTCGGCTACTTCAAGCAACTCTTCGCGCAGGTCACGAACCCGCCGATCGACCCGATCCGCGAGAGCATCGTGATGTCGATCGCAGCCGGACTCGGCGCCGAGCACAACCTGCTCGAGGAGACGCCCGAGCACGCGCACCAGATGACGCTCGAGCACCCGATCCTGCGAAACCACGAGCTCGAGACGCTGCGCAACGTCTCCGACGACGTCTTCAGCGCCCACACGATCGACATCACCTGGCCGGCAGCCGAGGGTCCGGATGGGATGGAGGCCGCGCTCGCGCGCTGTTGCCGGGAGGCGCGAGCGGCGATCGACGCGGGCTCGAACATTCTCATCCTCTCGGACCGGGCGACGAGCCCCGATCGCGTACCGATCCCCTGCCTGCTCGCCGTCGCCGGCGTCCACCACCACCTCGTGCGCGACGGTACCCGCTTGCGCGCGGGTCTCGTGCTCGAGTCCGGCGAGCCGCGCGAGATCCACCACTTCGCGACGCTGATCGGCTACGGCGCGAGCGTCATCAACCCGTACATCATGTTCGAGACGGTCTGTGAGCTGATCGAGGAGGGCTGGCTTCGCGGGCCTGATGACGAGGTGCTCGACTGCATGCGCGGCCAGGAGCTCGTGCGCAAGTCGATCGGCAAGAGCCTGCTCAAGACGATCTCGAAGATGGGAATCTCGACCGTGCAGTCCTACTGCGGGGCCCAGATCTTTGAAGCCGTCGGTCTGAACCGCTCGGTGATCGACCGCTACTTCACCGGCACCGCCTCACGGATCGGTGGCGTCGGCCTCGACGTCCTCGCCACGGAGGCTCTCGCGCGCCACGCTCGCGGCTACCCGAGCCCGCAGCTGCGGCCCTCGCGCCTGCCGGCGGGCGGTCGCTACGCGTGGCGGCGCGACGGCGAGCGGCACATGTGGAATCCGGACACGATCGGCTTGCTCCAGCATGCCGTGCGCTACGACTCCGCCGCTTCCTACGCGGAGTTCGCGACGACTGCGAACGAGGACGCCACACGCCGCGCCGCGCTGCGCGGTCTGCTCGACTTCCGGCCGATCGGCGACCCGATCCCGCTTGAGCAGGTCGAAGGGTGGCAGGCGATCGTCAAGCGCTTCTCGACCGGCGCGATGAGCCTCGGCTCGCTCTCGCGCGAGGTGCACGAGACGCTTGCTGTCGCGATGAACGAGCTCGGCGGGCGCTCGAACACGGGCGAGGGCGGAGAGGACCCGGAGCGTTTCCGTGACAACCGCCGTTCGGCGATCAAGCAGGTCGCATCGGGGCGATTCGGCGTCACGATCGAGTATCTCGTCAACGCCGACGAGCTCCAGATCAAGATGGCTCAGGGCGCGAAGCCCGGCGAAGGCGGCCAGCTGCCAGGCACGAAGGTCGACGAGTACATCGGGATGATCCGTCACTCGACGCCGGGCGTCGGCTTGATCTCACCGCCGCCCCACCACGACATCTACTCGATCGAGGATCTCAAGCAGCTGATCTACGACCTGCGCTGCGCGAACCCGCGTGCGCGCATCTCGGTCAAGCTCGTCTCGGAGGTCGGCGTCGGCACGGTCGCCGCAGGGGTCGCGAAGGCGAACTCCGACCATGTGCTGATCTCCGGCCACGATGGCGGCACCGGCGCCTCTCCGCTCTCCTCGATCTTCTCGAGCGGGTTGCCCTGGGAGATCGGCCTCGCCGAGACGCAACAGACGCTGCTGCTCAACGACCTGCGCTCGCGCATCTACGTCCAGACCGACGGCCAGCTGAAGACGGGTCGCGATGTCGTGATCGCGGCGATCCTCGGCGCGGACGAGATGGGCTTCGGCACCGCCCCGCTGATCGCGACTGGCTGCATCATGATGCGCGCCTGCCATCTCAACACGTGTCCGGTCGGCATCGCCACGCAGGACCCGGTTCTGCGCAAGCGCTTCGCCGGCACGCCCGAGCACGTCATCAACTTCTTCCACTTTGTCGCCGAGGAGGTGCGCGGGATCCTCGCGAGCCTCGGTCTGCGCACCATGGACGAGCTGATCGGGCGGACCGACCTGCTCGAGCCGGCGCGCGCAATCGACCACTGGAAGGCGAGCGGCATCGACCTCACGCCGCTGTTGACGATGCCCGAGCTGCCGGCGGGCACGCCGCTGCGGCGCGTCTGCGCCCAGGAGCCGGTCCTCGACGATGCGCTCGACTGGACGCTGATCGACGAGGCGCGCGAGGTGATCGAGAAGGGCGGGCACATCCAGCTGACGAGCCCGGTGCGCAACGTCAACCGCTGTGTCGGCGGCCTGCTCTCGAGTGAGATCGCGCGCCGCTACGGCTCGGACGGGCTCGACGAGGACTCAATCGAGGTCAACTTCCTCGGCTCCGCCGGGCAGAGCTTCGGCGGCTGGCTCGCGAAGGGCGTCACGTTCACGCTTGCGGGCGAGGCGAACGATTACACGGGCAAGGGTCTTTCCGGCGGCACGCTCGTCGTGCGCCCGCCCGCCGACGCGGCATACGTCGCCGAGGAGAACGTGATCATCGGCAACACCGTGCTCTACGGTGCGACCGACGGCTACGCCTTCTTCCGCGGCATCGCCGGTGAGCGCTTCGCCGTGCGCAACTCCGGCGCGCGCGCCGTCGTCGAGGGTGTCGGCGACCACGGCTGCGAGTACATGACCGGTGGACGCGTCGTCGTGCTCGGGCCGACGGGACGCAACTTCGCGGCGGGCATGAGCGGCGGCGTCGCCTACGTGCTCGACGAGATCGGTGACTTCGCCTCACGGCGTCTGAACGGTGCGATCGTGAGCATCGAGGAGATCGACTGCGAGGGCGAAGCCGAGCTGCGCGAGCTGATCGAGCAGCACTGCCTGCGCACCGGCTCGAGCGTCGCGCGCCGCGTGCTCGACGATTGGGATGCGATGCTGCCGCGATTCGCCAAGGTCATGCCGAACGACTACCGACGCGTTCTGAACGAGCGCGCCGCAGCCGCCGGCATGCTCGTCGAGGCGAGCTAGTCAATGGGCGAGCTGCGTGGCTTCTTGCGGTACGACCGCCGGGCGGCTGCTGAGCGCCCGCCCGCCGAGCGCATCCACGACTTCCAGGAGTTCCTCGTCATGCGGCCCGACGAGGAGCTCCGCGAGCAGGGCGCGCGCTGCATGGATTGCGGCGTTCCGTTCTGCCATGGCGGTTGCCCGCTCGGGAATCTGATCCCCGATTGGAATCACCTCGTCTACCGCGATCTCTGGCAGATGGCGATCGGCTCCCTGCACGAGACGAACAACTTCCCGGAGTTCACCGGCCGTCTGTGCCCCGCGCCGTGCGAGGCGGCGTGCGTGCTCGAGATTCGCGAAGGCGAATCCGTGACGATCAAGCAGATCGAGCAGGCGATCATCGACCGTGCCTACGATGAGGGATGGGTCGTCCCGCAGCCGCCGGCGCTGGAGACCGGGCGGCGCGTCGCGATCGTCGGCTCGGGGCCTGCCGGGCTTGCGGCGGCGCAGCAGCTCCGGCGCGCCGGCCACGCCGTCGTAGTCTTCGAGCGCGACGAGGCGCCGGGTGGGCTGATCCGCTTCGGGGTGCCCGACTTCAAGATCGAAAAGCAGCTCGTCGAGCGCCGTGTCGACCAGCTCCTCGCCGAGGGCGTCGAGCTGCGCCTCGGTGTCGACGTCGGTAAGGACGTCGATCCAGCGGAGCTCCTCGATGAGTTCGACGCGCTCGTCCTCGCGATCGGCTCGCGCGTTCCGCGCGACCTCGAGGTGCCGGGCCGAGAGCTCGACGGCATCCACTTCGCCATGGACTACCTCTACGAGCGCAACCGGGCGGTCGCGGCCGAGCTCGGCCCGCGGCCGCAGCTCGATCCGCCGCCCGCCGCCGGGATCAGCGCAGCAGGCAGGAAGGTCGTCGTGATCGGCGGCGGCGATACGGGCGCCGACTGCATCGGCAACGCGCTGCGCGAGGGCGCCGAATGGATCACGCAGCTCGAGATCGTTCCCGAGCCGTCCGAGCATCGGCCCGACGAGCTGACGCCGTGGCCGCACTGGCCGCTCAAGCTGCGGATCTCCTATGCGATGAAGGAGGCCCGCGAGACGCGTCACGGCGAGCTCGACTTCTCGGTCGTCACGACGCGCTTTGGCGGCAACGGAGCCGTCCGGACGATGCACATCGCGCAGGCCGCGCCCGACCCGCCGTTCGCGCCACTGCCCGGAACCGAGCGCGAGCTCGAGGCCGACCTCGTGCTGCTCGCGATGGGCTTCGTCCACCCCGAACGGCAGATCGCCGCGAGCCTCGGACTCGAGCTTGACCCGCGCGGCAACGTTGCGGCGCCCGCGTACGCGACCTCGCGCGAGGGGGTTTTCGTGTGCGGTGACGCGCGCCGCGGCCAGTCGCTGATCGTCTGGGCGATCAACGAGGGGCGCGAGTGCGCGCAGGCGGTCGAGCGCCACCTCGCTGCGCTCGTTTCGTAACATTCGGCCACACAACCGCTACATTCGCTGCAAGGCCGCGTTGGAATATTCAGTGCGGCGCGGTGCCGCCGCCTCGCCATGCAGCCTTGTCTCTCGGAAGGAGCCGTTTATGCGCCAAGTTCGCACGCCGTTGGTCGCTGCTCTCGCGTCCGCCCTGGTCGTCTGCGCACTCGTCGCGGGGAGCGCGCTCGGCTCTCAGCGCGCGCACGCGAGCTCCGGGGGTCGCCTCGTGGGTGTCGGTGACGAGAGCTCCCTGATGTTCTCGAGCCGCCCCTGGGTCGACCTGCAGGTCCACATCGCTCGTTACTTCACCGCCTACGATGTCGCCTCCGGCAATGACCCGGACGCGCTTGCAAACCTCGTCGGCTGGCTGAAGGCCGCCGAAGCGGCGCACGTCCAGCCGCTCATCGCCTTCTACCACACGGCGAAGAACGCGACGAAGTTGCCGAGCGTCGCGACCTACAAGCAGGACATGGCGGACTTCGTCAAGACCTTCCCGACCGTCACGACCCTGCAGCCCTGGAACGAGGTCAATCGCGGCAACGTGCGCGCGCGGGGCGACAACTACGACAGCCCGAGCGCCAAGCAGTCCGCGCAGTACTACCTCGCGCTCAAGCAGGTCTGCCCGAGCTGCACCGTCGTCGGCCTCGATGTCCTCGACTCGACCGACATCGGCGCGACGCTCAGCTACATCAATGCCTTCAAGCACTACGTCGGCAAGCGTCACATGCCGAAGATCTGGGGACTACACAACTACAGCGAGACGAACCGCTTCGAGGACAACGGCACGAAGGCGATCCTGGCGGACATTCCCGGTCAGCTCTGGCTGACCGAGACGGGCGGCCTCGCCGAGTTCAAGCCGTCCTTCCCCTATAGCTTGAGCCGCCAGGCACGGGCGACGAGCTACATGTTCTCGCTGGCGGATTCGAGTTCGCGGATCAAGCGCCTCTACGTCTACAGCTACTTCGGCGGCGCCGCGCCGAACGGCGGCTTCGATGCCGGCCTGACGGGCAAGAACGGACAGCCACGTCCGGCCTACTGCACCTTCTACGAGCACGTGCGCGGCACGAAGCATTGCCCGTTCAAGATCGGTAAGCAGAAGCCCCACAAGAAGCACAAGTAGTGCGCCGACCGGCGACCCGGCGGGTCCTTCGCGGGCCCGCCGGGCGGGGCGTGCCGTCCTCCGCGGACCCTAGGCTTCGCAGGGTCACGGTGCCTCCTCGAATGTCGCTCTGCTTCATCGATCCGCACGATGCGATCCACGTGATCGCCGAGTCTGTGGGCCGCGAGGCACGCCGTCAGCTCGTCGGCGAGGTCTTTCACGCCTGGGTCGACGAGATCCCCGACCGCGACCTCCCGGCCCACTACGCGCAGGCCGTGGGCGAGCTCGACGCTGATGACCTGTCGATGCTCGCCGCCTGGCACGCCACGCTCGAGACCGTCGGCCAGCCAATTGCGAACACGGCGTTTCTGCTCTCGATCTACCCTTCGCTCGGGGAGTACCGCCGCGAGGCGCTCAAGGTCGCCGCGGGACTCTCGAGCGAGGAGGCATTCGATTCCGGTCGAGCCGAGGAGCACGCGCTCGCCGATGTCCTGCCGAGGCTCTCGCGCTCGCGCGCGACCGAGCTCGCCGAGGAGTGCGTCGGTCTCTACATGTGGGACCGGCTCGGCAGTCACAACTGACCGCCCGCTAGCGGTTCGCTAGCCGCGCGCCGTCCCGGGCGTGAAGCAGATCGCTTCGCAGACCACGTTCTCATCGAGCTCGATTGCGAGCTCCGCCCGCTCGTGGTGCTCGTGCGCGACGAGCAGGAACGCCCCGGCGTGCTCGACGAGGATCTCCTGTCCGTTCGCGGTGAGCCGCCCGGTGACGCCCGCTTGGCGGGGCTCGAGCACAGCCCATGCCGCGCCCGCCTCGTAGGCTCCCGACCAGGGCGGATCCAGCCTGTCCTCGCTTGGCACGACGAGCATCGCGGTTGGCTCGTCCTCCGGGCGGATTGCCCCGAGCGGCTCGCTGTCGAGGCCGAGTAGGTCCTGGATAGTGCGCTCGGTCTCGTCGTATCCCCCTTCACCGAAGTGGTAGTCGACGAGCAGCCCATCCGCGTTCCACAGGTAGCGCGCCGGCCAGCCCGTGTTCTCATACTCGCGCCAGAGCGTGAACTCCGAGTCGAGCAGCACCGGGTAGGACACGCCAAGCCGCTCCACGGCGCCGCGAACGTTCTCCCTGCTCGCCGAGATTCGAAAGCCGGGGGTATGCGCACCGATCACGACCAGTCCGCCGGCGCCGTAGCGCGCGTGCCACGCCTTCACGTACGGCAGCGTCCGCAGCGAGTTCGGGCGGCAGAAGTCCCAGAACTCGATCAGCACGGGACGACCGCGCAGCCCCCACATCGAAAGCGGCGGCGAGTTCAGCCATTCCGCGCGCGCCGGGAAGGGCGGCGCCGCGATCGTGTCCGTTGGCGGGCGCACCGACCTCGGCCCGGAAGCTAGCATCAACCGTGAGTCAGAAGTGGACCTCGCCGCCCGGTCAGCCAACCCTCGCAGTGCTACGCCGATGCGCGAGCTCGCGCGCTGGCGAGGCTGAGACCGGTGCGGAGCTTCGCCAGCGACAACAACGCGGGCGCTCATCCCGACGTTCTCGATGCGCTGGGGGCCGCAAACGTCGATCACGCGCCGGCCTACGGCGCCGACGAGTGGACCGAGCGGGCGGAGCGCTGCCTGCGCGCCGAGTTCGGCGAGCAGGCGCGCGGGTTCCCGGTGTGGGGCGGAACCGCGGCGAACGTGCTCGCAATCCGGTCGACGTGCCGCGCCTGGGAGGGCGTCGCGTGTAGCGACGTGGCTCACATCCAAGTACACGAGGCCGGCGCGCCGGAGCGGATTGCCGGCGTCAAGCTCTATCCGCTTCCGGCCCCGGACGGGAAGCTGCGAGCGCAGCAGCTCGATCCGCTGCTGGCGGGCTCGGGCGACGAGCACGCGGTCCAGTTGCGACTCGTGTCGCTCACTCAGGCGACCGAGCTCGGGAGCTCCTACACGCCGGTCGAGCTGCGCGCGCTCTGCGATCACGCGCACGAGCTCGGGTTGCTCGTGCACCTCGACGGGGCGCGTCTCGCGAACGCCGCCGCGCATTTCGATCTGCCGCTGCGCGCGCTCACAACCGACGTTGGCGTCGATGTCCTCTCCTTCGGTGCGACGAAGCTCGGAGCATTTGGTGCGGAGGCTGTCGTCTTCCTGCGCGAGGACCTCGGCGTCGACTTCGCTTTTCTGCGCAAGCAGACGGGGCAGCTGGCCTCAAAGATGCGCTTCGTCTCGGCGCAACTGGTAGCGCTCTTCACCGACGAGCTCTGGCTTCGCCTCGCAGCGCATGCAAACGCGATGGCGAGCCGCCTCGCGGCGGGCGCCCGGATGGTCGAGGGCGTTCAAATTACCCAGCCGGTCGAGTCAAACCAGGTTTTCGCGACGCTGCCGGCCCACGCGATCGAGCCGCTCCAGGCAAGTTTCCCGTTCTACGTTTGGGATGCGTCTCGCGCGGAGGTGCGCTGGGTCTGTTCGTGGGACACGCGGCCCGAGGACGTCGATGACCTGGTCGCCGCGCTGCGTCTGGCGAGCGGCTAGCCAACTCGCGCCCGGCGGGCCTTGGTGGTATGAACTTCGGCATGTTCGCGCGGTTTCGCAAGCTCGCGTGCCGCTCCGATCGGATCGTCCGGTGCAGTAGCGGTCACCTCTACACGACGATGTGGATCTGGGGCGGCTCGATCAAGGCCGTGCGGCTCGGTAGCCGTCGTTACCAGCGTTGTCCTGTTGGTCACCACTGGGCGATGGCGCGCCTCGTGGATCCTGACTCGCTGACGCCCGAGGAGCGCAAGGCCGCCGGCGCCACGCACGACGTCCGGATACCGTGAGCTACGGCGACTGGGCGATCTCGGCCCGCAAGCGCTGGCTGTGGGGGCTCCTGACTGCCTCGATCCTCCTCGCCCTCGTGGCCCTTGCCATCGCGGCCCTGATCGCGACGGTCGGCGGCAACGGCTATGCCCTCGTCGTGCTTGCCCTTGCGCTCGCCGGCGCGTACTTGAGCGGGCGTGCCTGCGCCCGCATCCCGAACGTGGCACTCCGCATCGATCCCGAGCAGGTCACGGTGGTCGGGGCACTGCGCACGCTCCATGTCCTGACGCGCCACGCGGAGGCGTTCGTGCCCGAGGTCCGGCCGACCGTGATCGGCAGCCAGCCGACGATCGTGCTCCGCCACGATGCCTACCGCTCGATACCGCTTTGGATGTTCGCCCGCTTTGCCTCATCAACTCGCACCGAGGACGCGGTCAGCGAGCTCACGCAAACCGTCGGCGAGCTCAACAACGCACTTCGCAACGCCAAGGGCGAAGCCACGCCGTCGTCGATCCCGGCCTGAGCGTCTCACGCGAGAGCTCCGCTCGGCCGATAAATCACCGCTATGCGGGTCAGACGTCGCTTCCAGTTCGCGCTGCTTGTCACGCTCCTCTTCGCGGCCGGTTTCGAGGCGATCCCGCGCACGATCGCCGCGATCAACGCGGTCAAGCAACGTCGTGAGCTCGCGCTCGCCCGTAGCGCCATCGCGCAGGTCCGGCTACCGCAGGGCTTTCGCCGCACCTACGCTGGCTGCAGCTTCTACCCCTGCTATCTCAGTTCCGAGTCCTCGATCCTCACGGCAAAGGCTCTGCCGGCGACGCTCGCGTCCCTGCACGTGCAGTGGCAGCGCGCCCATCCCGTCTGCATAGCCGCTGACGCGCAGCTCCACTGTGCCATCACCGGCACGCTCCAAGGCCAGCTGATCACCGTCCTGCTGGCCCCAGCGCCCTCTGGCTCGCTCATCGAGATCGCCGGCCCGTAGCCCGCTGGCAACCACCCAGCCAACGACCCACACCAAGCGCGCTCCTCGGCCAGCGAGCAAGCCGGTCGCACGCGCAACCGCCGCACATGCCGCCCCGCCGACCGGCCGCGCAGCTAGCCGATCGAACCGATCATCTCGAGCTGGATCAAACGGTTGAGCTCGACCGCGTACTCCATCGGGAGCTCCTTCGTGACCGGCTCGATGAAACCGTTGACGATCATCGCGGCTGCCTCGTCCTCGCTGAAGCCGCGGGTGCCCATGTAGAAGAGCTGGTCGTCGGAGATCCGCCCTACGGTCGCCTCGTGCGCGACGGTGACATGCGGGTTCTCGATCTGGATGTCGGGCCAGGTGTCCGAGCGCGAGATGCCGTCCATCATCAGCCCGTCGCACTGGACGCGCGCCTTCGACCCCTGCGAGTTCGGCCCCATGTGGACTAGCCCGCGGTAGCCCATGATCCCGCCGTCCTTGGAGATCGACTTGGCGAGGATGTTCGATGTCGT
The DNA here is from genome assembly GCA_003138355.1 of Solirubrobacterales bacterium. GTDB lineage: Bacteria > Actinomycetota > Thermoleophilia > Solirubrobacterales > Solirubrobacteraceae > Palsa-513. The sequence continues at coordinate 37,440 of PLFX01000027.1, read as the reverse complement.
GTTCGGGGCGCGGTGGACGACCTTCGCGCCCGTGTCCTTATGGACGCCCTTGCCGGCGACGCCGACGTTCAGGTGGTCGGCGCGCGCGCCTTCGCCCATCAGGTAGGAGCCCGGGTAGAGCATCACGACCTTCGCACCCATCGAACCGCCGACCCACTCGACGGTGCCGTGAGCATCGACGCGTGCGCGCTTCGTGTTCAGGTTGTAGACGTCCTTGGACCAGTTCTGGACGGTCGTGTAGCGCGCCTTGGCGCCTTCGTGGACGAAGATCTCGACGACCGCGGAGTGCATCGAGTTGACGCTGTAAGTCTGCGCGGTGCAGCCCTCGATGTAGTTCACGTCGGAGCCCTCGTCGGCGATGATCAGCGTGTGCTCGAAGGTGCCCTCGCCGGCGCCCTCCATGCGGAAGTAGGACTGGAGCGGGAGGTCGCAGCGGACGCCCGGCGGGATGTAGACGAACGCGCCACCCGACCAGACGGCACCGTGTAGCGCCGCGAACTTGTTGTCCGACGGCGGCACGCACTTCTTCATGAAGTACTTCTGGACGAGCTCCGGGTAGTCGTTGACCGCGGTGTCCATCGAGCAGAAGAGGATCCCGAGCTTCGCGTACTCCTCCTTGAGCCCCTCGTAGACCGGTTCCTGGCGCCAGACCCCGATGACGCCCGCGAGATGCTCGCGCTCGGCCTGCGGGATGCCGAGGTCCTCGTAGGTCTGCTTCATGTCCGCCGGAACGTCGTCCCAGGAGTTGAAGCGCCCGGTCGTCGGCGGCGAGTAGAGGACGAGGTCGTCGAAGTTGAGCTCCGAGAGGTCGGGTCCCCAGGTCGGCATCGGCTTGCGCTGGAAGATCCCGAAGCTGTGCTCGCGCTTCTCGCGCATCCAGTCCGGCTCGCCCTTGATCCGCGAGAGCTCGCGGATCACTTCGAGCGAAACGCCCTTGCGCGCGACGAGCTCACCCTTCTCGGTCTCGATGATCGGACTTGGCTTGTTGATCGTCGCCATCTAACACCTATCTTAGCGGTCGGATTCCCTCGCCCGCATCAGCTCGTCGCCGGCCGCGGGCCTTTGCTAGTCGGTTGCGCCCACCGGCCAGCTTCCATCGCCGGTGATCGCGTGGCGCAGGGCCTTGAGGAGGAGCAGCGCGCACTTCCGCCGAGTCGCCGAGATGTCGATCCCAAGCAACGCGAGCATCCAGTCGGCGTCGAGCTTTGCGGCCTCCTCGACGTCCATCCCGATGAGCTCCTCGGTGGCGATCGACGCCGCCGCCTGCGAGATCGCGCAACCGTGGCCGTTGAAGCGCAGGTCGGCGATCTTGCCATCGGCGACCTTGATCTGCACACCGATCTCGTCGCCGCACAGCGGGTTGTACTCATGTGCCTCGAGGTCGTGCGGCTCGAGCTCGCCGAAGTTCCGCGGACGCTTGTAGTGCTCGAGGATGAAGTCGCGGTATAGGTCGTCCATCAGGCGAAGATGCGCTGCGCCGAGCGGACCGCCGCGATGAGGGCGTCCACGTCCTCGGACACGTTGTAGGCCGCGAAGCTCGCGCGGGTGGTCGCGGGAACGCCGAGCTTTGCCATCAGCGGCTGCGCGCAGTGGTGGCTCGCACGCACGCAGACACCTTCGCGCCCGAGCAGTTCGGCGAGGTCGTGTGGGTGGATCCCGTCGACGCTGAAGGAGACGAGACCGCCACGGGCGTCGGCCGTCAGCGGCCCGTGGATCTGGATGCCGTCGAGCGCGCTCAGCTGTTCGAGGGCATACGCCGTCAGCATGCGTTCGTGCTCGCGCGCGCGCGTCATGCCGAGCGCCGCCAGGTAATCGACGGCGGCGCCGAGCCCAACCGCCTCGGCGATCATCGAGGTTCCCGCTTCGAACTTCCATGGCAGCTCGTTCCACGTCGAGCGCTCGCGGGTGACGCGCTCGATCATGTCCCCGCCGGCGAGGAAAGGCGGCATCTGCTCGAGCACCGCGGCGTCGGCCTGCAGCACCCCGATCCCGGTGGGGCCGAGCGCCTTGTGTCCGGTCCAGGCGTAGAAGTCGGCGCCGATCGTCCCCACGTCAACGGGCATCTGCGGCACCGCCTGGGCACCGTCGATCAGCACCCTCGCGCCGGCATCGTGCGCGCGGCGGACGATTTCCTTGACGGGGTTGATCGTGCCGAGAACGTTCGAGACGTGGGCCACCGCGACGAGCTTGACGTCGCCGGTGGCGAGCTCGGCGTCGAGCTGGTCGAGCGAGAGCAGGCCCTGCTCGTCGATATCGAGCCAGCGCAACTGCGCGCCGGTCGCAGCGGTTGCGAGCTGCCAGGGGACGATGTTCGCGTGGTGCTCCATCTCGGTCACGAGCACCGCGTCCTGCGGCGTGAGGCTCGCGCGCGCCCACGAGTAGGCGACGAGGTTGATCGCCGCGGTGGCGTTCGCGGTGAAGATCGTCGCGCGTGCCTCGCCGCCGGTGAACGCCGCGATCCGCTCGCGCGCCGCTTCGAACAGTGCATCCGCCTCGACGGCGAGCGGGTACACGCCGCGGTGGATGTTCGCGTTGCGGTTTCGGTAGTAGTCGTCGATCGCCGCGATCACGCGCTCGGGCTTCTGGGAGGTGTTCGACGAGTCGAGGTAGACGAGTCGCTTCCCGCCGATCTTCCGCGAGAGGATCGGGAAGTCGGCGCGGACGTCGAGCTCGGTCATCGTGCTGGCCGTCGTCGTCATCTCGCCAGCGCGTAGCTCTCGATGTCCGCCGCTGCCGCGTGCAGCTTGCTGCCGATCCGTTCGCGGATGAGGCCTTCGAGGTGGGGATCGTCGAGCTGCACGATCAGCGGTTCGAAGAAGCCCTCGACGATCACGCGTACCGCCTGCGGTCGCGTCAGCCCCCGCGACTGCATGTAGAAGATCAAGAGCTCGTCGAGCTCGCCCACGGTCCCGCCGTGCGAGGCCGAGACATCGTCGGCGCCCACGAGCACCGACGGGATCGCATCGAGCTCGGCATCGCGCGAGAGCAGCATCGAGTGGAATTGGAGGTAGGTGTGGCTCTGCTGGGCGCCTTGATTGATCTTGATCAGCCCTTCGAAGCTGGCGCGGCTCGAGCCGCTTGCGGCACCCCGCCAGTGGACGTCGCCGCCGGATGGCCCGGTCTCGTGCAGGTCCACGGCAAACACGTCGAAATGCTCCTCGCGCTCGCTGAAGAGGACTCCGCGGAAGGCCATGTCGCCTCCCGGGCCGGCGATCGCGATCTCGTCGTGGTGACGGATCAACGCGCCGCCGAGCAGCGCCGGCAGCCAGTGACAGTAAGCGTCCCGCGCCACCTCGACGACAGAAGTCGAGACGTCGTGGACCTCGCCCGAGCCCCAGTCGCGTAGCTGCGTCAGCCGGCAGCGCGCATTGTCCTCGAGATACAGCTCGAATTGGCCCGCGTGCAGCGACTGGCCCTCTGCCTCCCCGGCGAGGCCGTACTCTCGCAGGCGCATCGCGCTGCCGCGGTCGCCGATCGCAAGTGTGTGGGCGTATTGCGCGGTCCGGCCCTCGCTGATCTCGTAGACGATCTGGAACGGGTCATCGATCTGCAGCTCCGCCGGCACGTAGAGGAAGGCACCTCCGCTCCAGAACGCGGCGCTCGCGGCCTCGAGCTTGTGGCGGTCCAGCGGCAGGCGGCGCAGGTAGTAGCGCTCGAAGAGCGCCGCGTGATCCTGCGCGGCCTCTTCCAGGCTGCAAAGGATCACTCCGCGCTCGGCCAGCTCGGGGTCGAGCTCGACGTGAACCACTGAGGAGTCGCGCTGCACGAGCACCCCGGCTGCGGGCGCGCCGGCGAGGATCGCCGGTCGTGACGAGTCGGGCGCGTGTTCGCGTGCCTCGAGCGCCTCGAGGTCGAGCGACTCGAGGCTCGTCGCCCAGAACCCGGAACGCCGCCAGCTGGGCAGCGGGAGCCGCTCGTAGGCCGCGCGCGCGAGCGCCCGGGACTCCGCCAGCGTCATCCGCGGCGTGCCGCGCCCGTCGAGGGGGTGGTTGAGCGCGGCCTCGCGACGCGCGCCGGCCTTGCGCGGCGCAGGCGTCTCGCTAGGCACGCGCGGCGACCTCTTCGCGGATCGGGTCGTACCCATCGCGCTCGATCCGCTCGACGATCTCGGGGCCACCGTCGAGCACGACGCGGCCATCGATCATCACGTGGACGAACTCCGGCTTGATGTAGTCGAGGATCCGTTGGTAGTGGGTGATGATCAGCGCGCCGATGCCCTGCTCGCGGTGAAGTCTCGCGACCCCCTCGGCGACGGTTCGTAGCGCATCCACGTCGAGGCCGGAGTCGGTTTCGTCGAGTACCGCGAGTTGCGGGCGCAGCATCGCCATCTGGAGGATCTCGGCACGCTTCTTCTCGCCGCCGGAGAAGCCGTCGTTGAGGTGACGGCTCGTGAACTTCCGGTCGACGTCGAGCAGCTTCACGGCGTGCTCGAGGGCGCTGCGGAACTCGGGCACCTTGATCGGCTCCTCGCGCTGCGCGTTGATCGCCATGCGCAGGAAGTTCGCGACCGACACGCCGGGCACCGCGACCGGGTACTGAAAGGCGAGAAACAGGCCGCGCCGCGCGCGCTCGTGCGGCTCGAGCTCGTTGAGCTCGTCGCCGTCGAGCAGGATCTGGCCGTCGGTCACCTCGTAGCTGGGGTGCCCCATGATCGTGTTGGCGAGGGTCGACTTGCCTGACCCATTCGGCCCGAGCAGAGCATGCAGCTCGCCCGAGCGGACGGTCAGATCAACGCCGCGCAGGATCTCTCGGTCCTCGGTGCGGACATGCAGGTTGCGGATCTCCAACTCAGCCAAGAAGGCCTCCTCTGCCGCGCCTAGGCGGCGACCGGCTTGTTCGGGGTCATCGACTCGAGCTCGATCAGCTGCGGCTGCGGTACGAGCTCGGCGAGCGTCGTGCGCTCGAGCGTGTCGACGATCGAGCCGCGAACTCGCGTCCACAGCAGCTTCGTCGTGCAGACGCGCTGCGGATCCAGCTCGCGCACGCAGTGCATCGTTCCATCGGGGTCGCTCGAGATGCATTCGATCGGCGCGATCGCGCCCTCCAGCGCCTCGACGACCTCGGCCATCGTGATGAGCTCGGGGGCGCGCGAGAGCAGGTAGCCGCCGTGCGCGCCACGCCGGCTGTCGACGAGCCCCGCGCGGCGCAGTCGCGCGACGAGGTGCTCGAGATATGCCAGCGGGAGGCCTTCGTGCTCGGCGATCTCAGCCAGCGGCACCGGGTCGTCGCTGTCGCGCCGCGCGAGATCGACCATCACGCGCACGCCGTACTCGGCTCTGGTTGAGAACATCATCGACGAATAACCTACCTCGACGGTAGGGTATCAGGCCATCTGCGTGGCAGTCTCGGCCGATGCGGCGCGCGCGTGCGAAACTTGAAACGCCGTATAGCACGCCCGACCGCGCTATACTTTTTATAGTCGTGAATCCAGACAAGGTTTCAGGAGTTTTGAGATGAGCCCTTCGGGTGCCGAGTTCATCCGCCAGATCAAGGCCGGGATCGAGGAGATCGATCCAGCGGCCGTCAGCGAGCTCGTCGGCAATGGCGTTGCGATCATCGACGTGCGCGAGAGCGATGAGTGGGCGCAGGGCCACCTGCCCGGGGCGAAGCATGTTCCGCGCAGCTACCTCGAGTCGCGGATCGAGGGCGTCGTGCCCGATCGCTCGCAGCGCGTCGTGCTCTATTGCGCGTCTGGCAACCGCTCGGCACTCGCCGCGCACACCCTCAGCAACGACCTCGGCTACGAGCACGTCGCGTCGATGACGGGCGGCATCACGCTCTGGAAGGACCGCGGCTACGAGGTGGTCGTCCCCCGCACGTTCACACCTGAGCAGCGCGAGCGCTACTCGCGCCACCTGCTGATCCCCGAGATCGGCGAGTCCGGCCAGCAAAAGCTGCTCGACGCGAAGGTTCTGCTGCTCGGCGCGGGCGGGCTCGGCTCGCCGACCGCGCTCTACCTCGCCGCTGCGGGCGTTGGCACGCTCGGCATCCTCGACAGCGACCTCGTCGACCTCTCGAACCTTCAGCGCCAGGTCATCCACAACACGGCGCGCATCGGCGTGCCGAAGGTCGAGTCGGCCGAGGAGACGATCCACGCGCTCAACCCCGACGTGAACGTCGTGCCCTACAAGACACGGCTCGACGCCTCCAACATCATGGAGATCATCTCGGGCTATGACATCGTCGTCGACGGCGTCGACAACTTCCCGACGCGCTACCTGCTCAACGACGCCAGCGTGCGCCTGCGGATCCCCGTCGTGTCGGCGTCGGTCCTCGGCTTCGACGGGCAGCTATCGGTCTTCAAGCCCTACGAGGGACCTTGCTACCGCTGCCTGTTCCCGGAGCCGCCACCCGCGGAACTCGCGCCATCCTGCGGGGCCAACGGCGTTCTCGGCGTGCTGCCGGGGACGATGGGCCTACTCCAGGCGACCGAGGTGATCAAGCTCATCACCGGCGCCGGCGAGCCCGCGATCGGACGCCTGCTGCTCTACGACGCGCTCGCGGGAACCCTCGACGAGCTCAAGATCCGTCGCGACCCCGCCTGCCCGATCTGCTCGCGCGATCCCGACTCGATCAGCGATGAAGAGATGGGCGTGTTCCCCGACTACGACGCCTTCTGCGCCGCAGCTGGGTAGGTTTCCCCGCGATGCCGACGATCAAGATCCCCCCGGTCCTGCGCCCCTCGGTCGGCGGCGAGCGCGAGGTGACCGCCGAAGGTGAGAACGTGCGCGCGGTCCTCGCAAGCCTCGTAGCCGCCCACCCAGCCACCGAGTCGCAGCTTTTCAGCGCGGACGGGCAGCTCAACCGCTACGTCAACGTGTATCTCAACGACGAGGACGTCCGCGTGCTCGACGGACTCGACACTGCGGTCGGTGCGCAGGATGTGCTCGTTATCTTGCCGGCGATGGCCGGCGGTAGCTAGCAGCTATCTTCTGTAAAGCGATGGGAGCACGGGAGCTCGAGAATCGCCCCTGCGGCGGGCGCTATGCCGACGTCGTGCAATCGATCGGCAACACGCCGCTCGTCGAGCTGCGCCAGCTCTCGCCAAAGCCCGGCGTACGAATCTGGGCGAAGCTCGAGTCGCGCAACCCGACAGGCTCGGTCAAGGACCGGGTCGCGCGCTCGATGCTCGAGGACGCGGAGGAGAAGGGCGCGATCGCTCCCGGGCAGGTGATCCTCGAGCCGACCTCCGGCAACACGGGGATCTCGCTCGCGATGCTCTGCAAGCTCAAGGGCTACCCGCTCAAGGTCGTGATGCCCGACAACGTCACGGTCGAGCGCACGCAGCTGCTCCAGATGTGGGGCGCCGAGATCATCTCCTCGGAGGGCGCCAAGGGCTCGAACGGCGCCGTCGAGCTGGCGCTCGAGCTCGCCGCCGCAGACTCGCGCTATTACATGCCCTACCAGTACGGCAACGAGGCGAACCCGCGCGCGCACTACGACGGCACGGCGCTCGAGATACTCGAGGAGCTCGACAGCGTCGCGGCGTTTGTCGCCGGGCTCGGGACCGGCGGCACGCTGATGGGCAACGGTAGGCGCTTGAAGGAGGTTCTCGGCGACAGCGTCAAGATCGTCGCGGCCGAACCGATGCAGGGCGAGCCGGTCCAGGGCCTGCGCTCGCTCGACGACGGCTTCATCCCGCCGATCATCGACCTCTCGCTGCTCGACCGGAAGATCTTCGTGACCAACCGCGACGCGATCGTCTGGACGCGGAAGCTGCTCGACGAGGAAGGCATCTTCGCCGGCGTCTCCTCGGGCGCGATCGCGCGTGTCGCGGCGCGCATCGCGGGCGAGCTCGACGAGGGGAATGTCGTCTTCATCGTCGCCGACGACGGTTGGCGCTACCTCTCGAGCGGCGTCTACACGCGCCCGGTCGAGGAGATCGAGAACCTCGACTCGACGCTGTGGTGGTGAGCACCGGCGCGGCGCTGGCGCCATGAAGATCCCCAGCACGCTCCGCGACGAGATCGTCGCCCACGCGCTGGCGGAAGCGCCGAACGAATGCTGCGGCATGGTCGGCTCCTCCGACGGCGAGGCCCGCCGCGTCTACCCCGCGACGAACATCCATGCGAGCCCGCTTCGCTACGAGATCGAGCCGGTCGAGATGTACCGGCTGCTCGGCGAGATCGAAGCCGCCGGCCTCGAGCTCGGCGCGATCTACCACTCTCACACGCGAAGCGAGCCGTACCCGTCGCAGACCGACATCAACATCGCCGTGCCGCCCGAGCTCTGCCAGCCGCTGTGGCCGGGGACGATCTACCTGATCGTTGGCCTCGCCGGCGCGCAGCCGGCGCTACGCGCCTTCCGCATCGACGCGCACGGCGTCGCCGAGCTCGACCTGACGATCGCCTGACCTGCGCGCCGGCCCCTCGACTGCTGCCGGAGGCTCCGCCCGCGGCTAGGATCGTGTCCCCGATGCTTCGTTTCGCACGTCGACACGCGTCGCGGCTCGGATCGGTCTCCGCTGTCGTGCTCGCCGTCAGCACCTCAGCGGCTCTTGCTGCGAGCTCTACGCCGCGCGCCGCGGCAAGCCATCTGGCCGCGTTCCTCGTGCGAAGCGGTGACGTCGCCGGCTACGCGCCGGACGGTGCGGCCACGAGCTTCACTACGGCGAGCGCGTAGGGCGGCGCGAGGACGCCGCTGACGGCCCGTCTCGAGCGGGAGGGATTTGTCGCAGCATCGAGCGAGTACACGCTCTACACGCCGAAGAACGGATCGGGCGGCGGCATCTCCTGGGCGCTCGAGCTCGGGTCCGCGCGGAGCGCGAGCACCGAGCTCGCCGAGGACTACAAGCAACTCGCTGTCGGGACGATGGGCGCGAGCGTCGTGCGACGCTACAGCCTCAGCGCGATCGGCGGATCGCGCGCCTGGACCACGGCGGCACTCGGGTTTCAGGCGGCGAACGTGCTTATACCGAAGGGCGCTGCGTACTCTTGATCGGCATCGAGCGCACCGCGGGCGGCACGCTCAGCAACGTGATGGGACCGCTGCAGAGCGCAGCCGAGAGCATCTATAAGCGCACGCGCCACTCCTGCCCCTGACGGGCTAAGACGTTTGCGTAGAACCGCTAGGCGTAGACGGGCTCGCGCGCGCTCGAGACGATCGACTCGATCTCCTCGGCGGCGCGGTCGAACTCCTCATCCGAGAGGACTGGTGTGCCCTCGAACGGGAGGTCGCGCTGCAGCTCCAGCCACGAGCGGCAGCCGGCGTACTCGTCGCGCACCTTGACCGTGACCGGCCGCGGGATGCGATATGTGCGCAGCAGCAGGACATGCAGCGGATGCCGGCGCTTCCACTCGAGGCGCTTCTCGGCGTAGTCGGGCGTCCACACGTAGAACGGTGAAAGCGCGTCGACGACGCGCGGGTCGGTGACCGTGTACTGGGCCGCGACCTCGGCCCAGGCGCGAATGCGGACGCGGTCGGGCGGCAGCAGGGCGAGGGTCGACCGGGCGCCCGGCAGCGACGGCTCGCCGTCAGCCCACACGCCCTCCTCGAGCGCGCGGCGCAGCTCGGGGCGATGGGACTCGCGCACGAGGTCCGAGCGCTGGTGGTCGAAGGTCGGGTAGAGGAAGAACCGCTCGTACTCGACCTCGAAGTGCTTTTGCGGCTCGCGGATGCCGCCCTTTCGGAGCGTGACGAGCTGCTCACCCTCGGCGAGCGCGCGGACGGTCACCGCCCATTCCTTGAAAGCAATTGGCATCACTAGATCAGAGAGTTCGAGATGAGCCGTCGCGAGGCGTTGCAGGCGTTTCACCAAGCGACGACTACAGGATACGCAATCGCCCCGAAAACTCCAAACTTTGCTGCTATTTAGTAGTTTTCCGCGCTTTCGAGCGGGTTCCCAAACGGCCCCCGGAGCGTCCCTCGACGGCCTCGACGACGGCCGCGAAGTCCGCTTCCGCGTAGCCCTGATGCGCGGCGACGCGCAGATCTCCGAGCGCGAGCTCGGCGCTGCGAAAGCGCCCCGGACCCGCTTCCTCGACGCACAGTGCGACGTCCTTTGCCATGTGCGCCGTCCGAAAAAGCGGCGTGTAGTCGTGCTCACGCATCGCCGCGCCTTTGGCTTCGAGGATCTTCGATCCGCCCGAGCCGCTGCTCAGCACGGCGACCACCGCGTCGAGGTCGAGGCCGCCGGCGGCCGCCGCGATCAGGGCCTCCGCCACCGTCACGGCGTTGGCTGCCGCCACGGCGTTGTTGATCACCTTGATCGCCTGGCCGTCGCCGAGCGGTCCCGCATGGATGACCCGCGCGCTCATCGCCGCGAGCGCAGGCCGCGCCTGCGCGACGTCGCCGTCAGCCCCGCCGGCCATGATCGTTAGCGTGCCGTCGCGGGCGGCCGGGGTCGAGCCGGTAACCGGCGCATCCACGAATCGCAGCCCGTGCTCGCGCAGCGCGGCGCCGATCGCCAGCGCGGCCTCGCGCCCGATCGTCGAGCAATCGACGCACAGCAGACCGTCCCCCGCGCCGTACACGACACCATCGCGACCGAGCAGCAGCTCCCTGACCTGCGACCCGTCGACGACCATCGTGATCACGAGCTCGACGTTCGCCGCAAGCTCCGCGGGGGTCGCCGCGACGTCGCCGCCGTGCTCAGCGACCCAGCGCTCGGCTTTCTCGGGCGTGCGATTCCAGACGCTCAGCGCGAACCCGGCGCGCCGTAGCGAAGCCGCCATCAGGTAGCCCATCATCCCGAGCCCGATGAAGCCGATCCGCGGCTTTGCCGCCATCCCGGCAGCCTACCCCGCGCCGAGTCGGGGCTGCCGCGGGGTTCTAGGCCGCCAGCGCGGCAGGTGCCGCGTGCTCGGTCTCGGCGAGGTGCTGGTGCGACGGGCAGTAGCCGTTGTGCGCCAGCGGAGTGCGCTGGCATGCCGTGCCCTTGCGCGTCAGCGCGCGACACTGCAGCGGGTTCCCCTCCGCATCGCAGCCGGCCGGTGGCAGCGACGCAAGGAACTCGTCGGCGAACGCGATGTAGCGCTCGATGATCGAGTAGACCTGCTGCTGGCGCGCGACCGGGAAGTAGCAACGCACATCGGCGAATAGCGTCCGCGCCGGGCGCGCGAAATAGTGGCGGTCGGTCGCGAGGCGCCGCACCGCTCCCTCGCAGGCGTGCAGGACGTAGAGCTGGTCCTCCATGTAGTGGCGCCCGCCGTTGCGTCGTTCGACCATCGGAGTGAGCTCCCTGAACATCCCCCGGCTGAACTGATACATCGGGTCCGCCTTCCTTTGCGCTCCGCGCGCCTCGGGGGCACGCGCTCCTCTCAGCGGTCCAGTGTGCTCCGGCCGTATGAAGGCGACTATTCGGGCGTGTTAGGGCTGGCTTAAGCGGGCGGGCGCCGCACGGGTCTAGGCGGGTCGCTCAGCTCCACAGCTCGAGCCTCGGCGCTCCGCCGGCGTCGAGGACCGTATGGCGCGCGTCGAGCTCCGGATCGGTCTGCGGGTGATCGGTGCGGCAATGCACCCCGCGGGTCTCGGTGCGGGCAAGCGCGCAGCGCGCGATTGCGCGGGCGAGCGGGTGCGGATCCTCGAGCAGGCGCTCAAGGCCCTCGGCGCTTCGACGCAGCCCCGCGAGCTCCCACAGAGCGGCCTTCGTGGCGCCATCCACCGCGAGGCTCGGTGTCGCGAAGGGCTCCGGCTGCGCGCGCCCGCGAGCCGGCTCTGCGACCGTCGCGCGGGCGGCGCGGGCGCCCCAGACGAAGCACTCGCTGAGCGAGTTGGACGCGAGCCGGTTGGCGCCGTGCAGGCCGGTGCACGATGACTCGCCGACCGCGAACAGGCCGGGCAGGCTCGAGCGGCCTTCGAGGTCGGCGACGATCCCGCCGACCATGTAATGCGCGGCCGGCGCGACCGGCACAAGCTCGCACGTCACGTCGAGGCCGGCCTCGGCGAGCGACTCGACGATGTTCGGGAAGAGCGCCGGGTCGACCTCGCGCATGTCGAGCCAGACGCAACGGCCACCGCTCGCCGCGAGCAGCGCGTCGATCGCGCGGCTGACCTCATCGCGCGGCGCGAGCTCGTCGACGAAGCGCTGACCGTCGTCGTCGAGCAGCAGGCCGCCTTCGCCGCGGATCGCCTCCGTCATCAGGAAGCCCTCGCGACCCGCCACCCCGATCACCGCCGTCGGGTGAAACTGCATGAACTCGAGGTCCGCGAGCTGCGCCCCCGCGGCGTGGGCGAGCAGCATCCCCGTCCCGAGCGAGCCCGGCGGGTTCGTCGTTCTCGACCACAGCGCGGCGGCCCCACCGGCGCAGATCACGACGGCACGGGCATGCACCCGCCGCCCGTCGTCGCAGCTCACGCCCGCACAGCGTCCGTCCGCGGACAAGAGCGCGGTGGCGCGCGCGTGCTCGAGGATCGCGATCCGCGGCTCGGTGGCGGCGAGCGCCGAAAGCTGGCGGACGACGCGCCGCCCGGTCGCACTGCCGCCGGCGTGCACGATCCGTCGCACCGAGTGGCCGCCTTCGAGCCCGAGAGCAAGCTGGCCGTGGCGGTCCGCGTCGAAGTGCACACCGAGTCGTTCGAGCTCGCGAACGCACGCCGGCGCCTCGGCGCAGAGGACGCGCGCAGCCGACTCGCGCACGAGCGCCCGCCCCGCGATCTGCGTGTCGCGCAGGTGGGCCTCGAGGCTGTCCTCGACCGAAAGCGCGGCCGCCAGGCCGCCCTGCGCCCAGTAGCTCGCGGTCTGCGCGAACGGAGAGGCCGCGAGCAGCGCGATCGTCGCCCCTTCGGCCGCCGCGACGAGCGACACGTAGAGCCCTGCGGCACCCGCCCCGACGACGGCCAGGTCGGCCTCGATGGGGGCGCTGCCGGACATGCGGGCTGTACCGTACCTCGATGTCCGCGCCGGTCTATCTGAGCCATCCGGCGGTCCTCGACCACGACACGGGCGCCCACCCCGAACGCGCCGACCGGATCCGGGCGATCGAGGCGCAACTCGACCGCGTCGGCTGGCACGGCTTCGAGCGCCGCGAGGCGCCGCGCGTCGACCGTGCGCTGCTCGAGCACGTCCACTTCCGCGAGTACGTCGCCGCCGTCGGCGCCTACTGCGAGCGCGGTGGAGGCGCGATCGACGCGGACACGATCGTCGGTCCCGGCTCCTGGGAGGCAGCCCTGCGCTCCGCGGGCGGTGCCGTCGAGCTCGTCGAGCTGCTGCTTACGAACGCGGCGAGCACGGGCTTCGCCGCCGGGCGCCCGCCGGGCCACCACGCCAAGGTCGCGCGTGCGATGGGCTTCTGCCTGTTCAACAACATCGCCCTGGCCGCGACTCACGCGCTCCGCGAGCACGGCCTCGAGCGCGTCCTGATCATCGACTGGGACGTCCATCACGGCAACGGCACGAACGACATCTTCGCCCGCAGCCAGAGCGTCCTCTTCATCTCGATCCACCAGGACGGCCTCTGGCCGGGAACCGGTCCCGCGACCGACCACGGCGCGGGCGACGGCGCCGGCTTCACCGTGAACCTGCCGGTCCCCGCGGGCTCCGGCGACGACGTCTTCTGCGGCCTCATCGAGGAGCGCGCCGTTCCGCTCGCGCGCCAGTTCGAGCCCCAGCTCGTGCTCGTCTCGGCGGGCTATGACGCGCACGCGGAGGATCCGCTCGCCGATTGCCGCGTCAGCGACGAGGGCTTCGCGGCGATGACCGCGGCCGTGCGCGAGCTGTGCGCTGAATTGGGGGTGCCGCTTGGTCTGGTACTGGAGGGCGGTTACGAACTCACAGCGCTCGCGCGGTCTGTCGAGCTCACGCTTCGGGAGCTTGCGTCCGCGCCCCGCGGCTGAGCGGCGCGCGCTTGGCGCCGCAGTTCGGGCAGAAGTTCGCGTCGCTGCCGTGGATCGTCTGGCACTGCGGGCAGACGGCGATCCCCGGCTCACGTAGCAGCGCGAGCTCGCGGTGCTCGCCGAGTGCCTGCTCGAGCTTGGTCCGCTCCTCCTCGAGCGCAACGAGCGCGGCGAGCTGGGCCTCGACGTCGCCTTGCTCGAGAACCGCAAGGCCGAGCTGGCGCAACGCCAGCTCGCGGCGGCGGCGCAGGTAGGCGACGCGACGGCGCAGGCGCGCGCGCTCGAGGAAGCTCGTCGCCCGTTGTTCCGAACCCTCCATCCGCGCGAATCCTAAGCGCTCGCGACGAGCGACTCCCACGCCGCGAGCACGCGCCTGGCCATCACGTCCGTCGCGAACTCGGCCGCGCGCGCGCGACCAGCGATCCGCGGCTCGGGCTCAGCCAGCGCCGGCGCGAGCGCAGCGCTCCAGAGCGCGTGGTCGAACGGCGCGCAGAGGGTGCCCTCGATCCCCGCGAGCGCCTCCTCATGGATCCCGACCGGCGTCGCGAGCACGGGCACGTCGCAAGCGAGCGCCTCGAGCACCGCTAGCCCGTAGCCCTCCTCGTCGGAGGGGACGAGTACCGCGTTCGCGGCGTTGATCGCGAGCGTGACGTGGTCGGGCGCGGTCTGGCCGAGCGTCAGGAGCGACACGTCGCCGGCGAGTGCGCGCGCACGGTCGAATCGCTTGCCCGCGCGCGCCGGGTCAGCGGGGAACAGAAGGTAGGGCTTCTCGCGCTCGAGCCCGAGCGCGAGACGAGCGGCGGCACGCGGGATCGGGCGAAAGCGCTCCATCGCGACGCCGATCGGCAGGACCGCGACCTCGCCGGGTAGCTCGGAAGCGAGCGCTTCGGAGACCGCGGCGACGAGGTCCATCCGCGGCAGCACGGCGAGCGTCGCGCGCCGCGTTCGCGGGTGGCGCACGTCCGTCCCGTGGAGCGTCAGCGCGTGGGGGCTGCCGCGCACGGCGAGCGCTGGCCACGCGGTCAGGCCGAAGTGCGCGTGCACGACATCGAACCGCTTGCCGTTGAAGCCCCGGCGCAGCGCGAGCGCCGCGCGCGGGTAGGAGCTGATTCCGGGCGGGAATTCGAATAGCTCGACTTCGACGCCCGGCAGGCGGCGCAGGGCGGCGACCTGGTCGCGGACGAAGCTGCCACGGCCCGGACTCGTGTGCGAGGGCGCCATGTTGGAGATGACGAGCGCCCGCACGAGGCCACCATATCCGGCGGCGCATCTGGAATCATCACGAACGGTGAGCTCACCAGCGCCCCCACCGCGTGAGCGCCCGATCGCGGTCTTCGACTCGGGTGTCGGCGGCCTCACGGTGCTCCAGGAGCTGCTCGTCGAGCTGCCGCACGAGGACTTCCTCTACCTCGGGGACACGGCGCGCTTCCCCTACGGCGAGCACAGCGCCGCCGATCTCGAGCGGTTCGCGCTCGAGATCGCCGAGCACCTGCTCGCGCGCCGCGCAAAGCTGCTGGTCGTCGCCTGCAACGCGCTCAGCTCGGCCGCGCTGCCGTCGCTGCGCGCGCGGATGCTGTCGACGACGCTTGGCGTCGACGTGCTCGGCGTGATCGAGCCGGAGTCGCGGATCGCGGCGGCGCACAGCGCCAGCCGGCGGATCGGTCTGCTCGCCACGACCGCGACGGTTGCGAGCGGCGCGTACGACCGCGCCCTGCAAGCCGCCGCCCCCGACGCGACATTGACGAGCGTCGCCTGCCCTGGTCTCGCGCCGATGATCCAGGAGGGGTTCCCGGTCGACCACCGCGTCGTCGACGCCGTGCGTGGCTACTGCGCGCCGCTGCGCGAGGCCGGCGTCGACACGGTGATCCTCGGCTGCACCCACTACCCGCTGGTCGCTCCGATGCTCCAGCGAATGCTCGGCCCGGGCGTCACGCTGGTCAGCTCGGGCCGCGCGCTGGCGCTGTCGGTCGCGTCCTCGCTCGAGCTCGCCGGGCTTTCCAGCGAGGCCAGCGGCGAGGGCGACTATCGCTTCCTGTGCACCGGCGACGTCGAAGCCTTCCGCGCTGTGGGCTCGCGCTTCCTCCAGCTGCCGATCGAGCAGATCGAGCACGTCGAGCTGCGCTCGGCCGTGGCGGCGTGAGCGAGCGCAGCTACGCGCGCGCGCCTGACGGCCTGCGCCCGGTCGCTTTCGAGGTCGACTTCGTCAGGCCCGCGACCGGCTCGGCGCTGATCAGCATCGGCGAGACGAAGGTGATCTGCACGGCGTCGGTCGAGCAGGGCGTGCCGCGCTGGCTTGCCGGCAGCGGGCGCGGCTGGCTGACTGCCGAGTACGGGATGCTGCCGGCCTCGACCGGCGAGCGCAAGGCGCGCGATGCGACGCGCGGGCGCCTCGACGGGCGGACGGTCGAGATCCAGCGGCTGATCGGGCGCTCCGTGCGCGCCGTGGTCGATCTCGAAGCGCTCGGGGAGCGAACTGTCTACCTCGACTGCGATGTCCTCCAGGCCGACGGCGGGACGCGCTGCGCCTCGATCACGGGCGCTTACGTGGCCTTCGCGCGGGCCACGTCGCGGCTCATCGCAGCGGGCGATCTGGCCCGCTCCCCGCTGAGCGGAGCGGTGGCGGCGGTGTCGTGCGGCGTTGTGGACGGCGCCAGCCTGCTCGACCTCGATTACTCCGAGGACTCCCGCGCCGAGGTTGACGCGAACGTCGTGATGACCGGTGACGGCGGCCTGGTCGAGGTGCAGGCGACGGCCGAGCGCACGCCGCTGACGCGCGCCTCGCTCGACGAGCTGCTCGCGCTGGCGGCCGGCGCGATCGCGCAGCTGCGCACCCTCCAGGACGCCGCAATCTCAGCGCCCGTGGCCCAGTAGCGGACGCCCTCGGACCGCGACCGATGCCGCTGATCCTCGCGACGCGCAACGGGCACAAGCTGCGCGAGTTCCGCCGCCTGCTGTCGGTGACCGAGCTCGAGCCGCTGCCGGAGACCGTCGAGCTGCCGCCCGAGACGGGGGAGACGTTCGTCGAGAACGCGCTCGACAAGGCGCGGGCCGCGGCGGCGGAGACCGGCCGCGCCGCGATCGCCGACGACTCGGGGATCGCGGCGGACGCGCTCGGTGGACGTCCGGGCGTGCGCTCCGCGCGCTACGCGGGCGAGGAGGCGAGCGACGAGGAGAACCTGGCGCTGCTGATCGAGGACGTGCCGCCGGGGAGCGGACTGCACTATGTCTGCGCGCTCGTCTACGTCGACCCCGCTAGCGGCGAGGAGCGCGTTTTCGAGCGTCGCTGCGACGGGGTCATGTCAGCGTCGCGCCGCGGTAGCGGCGGCTTCGGCTACGACCCTGTCTTCGTCCCGGTCGACGACGTCAGCGGCCGGACGATGGCCGAGCTGAGCGCCGCTGAGAAGGACGCGATCAGCCATCGCGGGCGAGCGCTGCGCGCGTTCGAGGAGTGGTTCACGGCGGAGCGCTGATGGAAAGCGAGGAGGCCGGGAAGGGTCGGGCCGCGGCGCTCTCAGTGGCGTCGAACAGCGCGCTGATCGCGGCGAAGCTCGTTGCGGGCGTCGCCACGGGCTCGGTCGCGGTCCTAACCGAGGGCGTCCACAGCTCGATCGATCTGCTCGCGTCGATCGTCGCGTACGTCTCGGTGCGCAAGTCCGGTGAGCCCGCGGACGCCGAGCACCGCTACGGTCACCACAAGCTCGAGAACCTCGCGGCGGCCACCGAAGGCGCCCTGATCCTGCTCGGCGCGGGGATCATCACCTATGAGGCGATCGCCCGGCTCGTGCGCGGCTCGCACGTCCACACGCTCGGAATCGGCATCGCCGTCGTCGCCGCCTCGGCCGTGGTCAACCTCATCGTGTCGCGGATCATCGGTCGGCGCGCTCGAGCGAGCGGATCGCCCGCGCTTGAGGGCGATGCGATGCACCTGAGCGCCGACGCGTACTCCTCCCTCGCCGTCCTCGCCGGTCTCATCCTGATCGCCGTGACGCACGCCTACTGGCTCGACCCGCTCGTCGCACTGACCGTCGCGGCGGGCATCGTGATCGCTGGCGTACGGTTGCTGCGCCGCGCCTCTCGCGTCCTGATCGACGAGGCGCTGCCCGAATCGGACCTCGCCGAAATTCGCGCAGCGATCCGCGAGCTCGGCACCCCGCGCGGGGTCATTGGCTTCCACGAGCTGCGCAGCCGCGCCGCCGGCTCGCGTCGCTACGTCGACCTCCACGTGCAGTTCGCCGCCGGCACGACGCTCGAGGCTGCGCACGGCACGGCACACGTGCTCAGCGACGAGATCGCGCGCCGGCTCGACGGCGCCGACGTGCTCGTTCACCTCGAGCCGGCCGACCGCGTGAGGCCGGACAGCCAGGGGGAATAGCGCTAGAGCAGGTTCGTTGCGGCCGCCAAGCCGACCGCGACCGCGACCGCGGCGTAGCCGTGGAAGTGGCTCAGCTCGAGCAGGACCGCGGTGACCAGGCAGGCCAGCACGGTGAGCGCCCAGGGCAGTCGGGATAGCCGCACGGTGCGTATCTTTGCGGTTCGTGGCGACGAGAGCTTTTGCGGACGAGCTGGCGGCACGCGTTGCGCTGCGCGAATCCCAGATCGTGCTTGGGCTTGACCCGGACCCGCAGCGGCTGTGGCCGGTTGCGGTGGCCGCCGACGGGGAGGCGGGCGGGCGAGCCGCCGCCGCCGTGCTCGCCCACTGCCGGGCGGTGATCGCCGCTGCCGGGCCGGCGTGTGTTGCCTGCAAGCCGCAGCTGGCCTGCTTCGAACGGCTCGGCGCGCCCGGGATCGCCGCGCTACACGAGGTCGTGGCGGCGGCGCACGCGGCGGGGCTCATCGTGAT
This sequence comes from Solirubrobacterales bacterium, assembly GCA_003138355.1. GTDB lineage: Bacteria > Actinomycetota > Thermoleophilia > Solirubrobacterales > Solirubrobacteraceae > Palsa-513. The sequence goes on along the minus strand of PLFX01000027.1, from coordinate 18,827 downwards.
CGCCGACGGCAAGCGCGGCGATGTGCCGGTCACAGCCGCGGCCTACGCGCAGGCGCTCGCGGGCAGCACGCCCGCGCCGTTCGGTCCTGTAGCGGGGCTCGGGGCCGACGCGTTTACGGCCAACCCCCTGCTGGGGCGTGACGCGCTCGAGCCGCTGATCGCGACCGGAGCCGGCGTTTTCGTGCTCGTACGAACCTCCAATCCGGGTGCCGCGGAGCTCCAGGACGTCGAGCTCGCGGCGGGCGGCGCCTTCTGGGAGCGCGTCGCGCGCCTCGTCGATGAGCTCGGCGTGCCCCGCGCTTGCGGGCTCAGCGACGTCGGCGCGGTGATCGGCGCGACCGTGCCCGAGCACCTGGCCCGGGCGCGCGAGTTGATGCCAAGCGCCGTGTTCCTGTTGCCGGGGATCGGCGCGCAGGGCGGTCGCGTCGAGGATCTCGCCGCGGCCTTCGCGCCCGCTCGCGCTGCTGGTCTCGTCAGCGCCTCGCGGGCCATCGTCGAGGCGTACGCGAGCGACGGGCGCGAGCCGGCGGCGGCGGCGCGAGCCGAGGCCGAGCGGCTGCGCGAGCTTGCCTGGCGCCTGCGGTGAGGAACGCCCGACCCCTTCAGTAGCCTCGCTGGTCGCATGCGGCGCGCGGTCGGGCGGACGATTGCGGTGGCGGTGGCGCTCCTGGTCTGCGCCGGCGCGAGCGCGCATGCTCGCACGGAAGTGGAGGCGCCGCCTGTGTCTGCCGCCGAGGCGCTGCTCGTCGAGAGCGACACCGGTGCCACGGTCTACGCACGGAACGCCGGTCGCGAGGTCGCGATCGCGAGCGTGACGAAGATGATGACCGCGTACGTCACGCTCGAGCGCGAGCCGCTGGCGCGACGTCTTGTCGAGCAGCCCTACGACGCGGGCCCCGGGGAGTCCATCGCGGGGCTCGTGCCGGGCCGTCACTACAGCGTCCGGCAGATGCTCGAGGGGATGCTGCTGCCAAGCGGCAACGACGTCGCCTATTCGCTTGCGATCGACGTCGGCGGCAGCATGCCGCACTTCCTCGCGGAGATGAACGCCGCAGCGGCTGCGCTGCACCTCGGCGACACCCACTTCGCGACGCCGATCGGTCTGGACACGCCGGGCAACTATTCGACCGCACGCGATCTCGCGCGACTCGCGGAAATCCTCTTGCGCGACCGCGCCTTCGCGCGCATCGTGCGCAAGCCGGTGGCCTACCTTCCAGGCGGAATCGTCGTGCGCAACCGCGACACGCTGCTCGGTGTCTATCCGTTCGTCGTCGGCGTCAAGGAGGGTCACACCTCGGATGCCGGCTGGTGCTTCGTCGGCGCGGCGTCGCGGCACGGCGTCCACCTCGTCAGCGTCGTGCTCGGCGAGCAGAGCGAGAGCAGTGAGTTTGCCGACACGGTTGCGCTTCTTAGCTACGGCCTCTCGCTCTATCACCGCGTGCGGTTTGCGATCCCCGGGCACGTGTACGCGACGGTCCCGGCCAACGGGGCCACGCAGCAGGTTGCGCTCGTCGTCGCGAGCCCTGCTGCGCTGGTTCTCAGGCGCGGCGTCCACCTCGATGTGACGCTCTCCGGCGTCCCGGCGCAACTCGACGGCCCGGTCGCGGCCGGCACGCAGGAAGGCGAGATCGTCGTGAGCGTGGCTGGGCGCGAGGCCTTGCACGTACCACTCGTGACGCGCGACGCGCTGCCGGCGCCGGCGGGGGCGACCGGCCCGACCATCCCCTCGCCAGGTTTCTTACGGACCGGCGTGCTCGGGGTGTAGCCTGCGCAGAAGATGCGAAGGCGTGCGACCGTGAGGACCCGCCAGTGATCATCACCGTCACGCTCAATCCAGCGATCGACAAGTCGCTCTCGGTTCCGAGTCTGCGGATCGGACGCCGCCACCGAACCGTCGAGCGGCGCTCGCTCGCCGGCGGCAAGGGAGTGAACGTAGCGCGCCTACTGAGGACGCTCGATGTCCCCGTGATCGCCACCGGCTTCGCCGGTGGGCCGACCGGTACGCAGATCGTCGAGCAGCTCACGCGTGAGCACGTCGTCAACGACTTCGTGCGGATCCGCGAGGAGTCGCGCACCAACACCGCCGTGCTCGACCCGACGACGGGCGAGGAGACGGAGATCAACGAGCAGGGCCCGGCGGTCGACGAGGAGGAGCTCGCGCTATTTCGCGAGAAGCTCCTGTACCTCGCGCGCGGCGCCGCGATCGTCGTCATCGCCGGCTCGCTGCCGCGCGGGGTAGAGCCCGACTTCTACGCGCTGCTCGTGCGCGAGCTGCGCAAGCGCGGCGCGATGGTCGTCGTCGACACGGAAGGCGACGCGTTGCGCCAGGCTGTGCGCGCCGAGCCGGATCTGGTGACGCCAAACCTCCACGAGGCCGAGGAGCTGATCGGGCAGGAGTTCGCCGACGACGACGAGCGCGCCGAAGGGCTGCGCGAGATCGTCAGGCTCGGAGCCCGCGAAGCGCTGATGACCTCGCCCGACGGGTGTTGGGCGCAGATCCTCGTCGACGGCGCGCCACAGTGCTTCCGCGCGACGATCGAGCGGCGCGAGCCCGTCGCCAAGGTCGGCTCCGGGGATGCTTTCCTCGCCGGCTATCTCGCGGCGCGCTACAACGGCAGCCCGGCCGCGGATTGCCTGCGTTTCGCGGTCGCCTGCGGTGCGGAGTCGACCGAGCGACTGGGCGCCGGACTGCTCGACCCCCGCGCGGCCGAGCGCCTTCGCCCCGAGGTCGATCTGGTCGCGCTCCCGCTGCCCGCAAGCGTTGGCTGATTGCCCGGACGGCCCCCGCTGGTATTCTCGGGTGGCCTGGCCGAATGGACCGCGACGGCGGCGTTTTCGGTCATTTTCTCCGTCCGTTCAGACCCCTAGGATCGCCAAATGGAAGTAGAGATCGGTCGCGGTAAGAAGGCGCGGCGCGCTTACGGCTTCGATGACATCGCGATCGTGCCCTCGCGGCGCACGCGCGATCCGGACGATGTCGACATCACGTGGAAGCTCGGCGACTACCGCTTCGAGCTCCCGCTGCTCGCGAGCGCGATGGACGGCGTGGTCTCGCCCAAGACCGCCGGGATTCTCGGCAAGCTCGGCGGCCTCGCGGTGCTCAATCTGGAGGGGATCTTCACGCGTTACGAGGACGCGGACGAGCAGCTCGAGGAGATCGCCTCGCTGCCCAAGGAGATCGCGACCCGCAAGATGCAGCAGATCTACGCCGAGCCGGTCAAGGAGGAGCTGATCGCCGAGCGGATCCGCGAGATCAAGGCCGAAGGCGTCGTCTGCGCTGCGTCGCTCACCCCTCAGCGCGTCCTGCGCTACTACGAGACGGCGCTCGATGCAGGTCTCGACATCCTCGTGATCCAGGGCACGGTCGTGTCTGGCGAGCACGTCTCGAAGACGACGACCCCGCTCAACCTCAAGGAGTTCATCCCGACGCTCGACATTCCGGTCGTCGTCGGTGGCTGCGCCTCCTACCACACGGGTCTGCACCTGATGCGCACCGGCGCGGACGCGGTCCTCGTCGGCGTCGGTCCGGGGGCCGCCTGCACGACGCGTGGCGTGCTCGGAATCGGCGTGCCGCAGGCGACCGCGATCGCGGACGTCGCCGATGCGCGCTCGACGCACATGCTCGAGACGGGCGAGCTCGTCAGGGTCATCGCCGACGGCGGGATGCGTAACGGCGGCGACGTCGCGAAGGCGATCGCCTGCGGCGCGGACGCCGTGATGATCGGCAGCCCGCTCGCGCGCGCATACGAGGCGCCGGGACGCGGCTTCCATTGGGGCATGGCGACCTTCCACCCGACGCTGCCGCGCGGCGCACGCGTCCGCACGACCCAGAACGCGACGCTCGAGGAGATCCTCACCGGCCCGGCGAACGAGAACGACGGCACGCTCAACCTCTTCGGCGCGTTGCGCACCTCGATGGCCACTTGCGGCTACGAGGACATCGCCGAGTTCCAGCGCGCCGAGCTGATGGTCGCGCCGGCTCTCCAGACCGAGGGCAAGCAGCTGCAGCGGGAGCAGGGGGTCGGCATGGCCTCGCTCGGGCGCGCCGTCGCACCGCCGCTGCCCGAGACGGTCGAGGCGCACGGTTGACCCAGGCGCTCGCCGACGCGCAGACGCCGGCAAGCGCCTCGCCACGCCGGGGGGGTCATCATGAGGTGCTGGTCGTTGACTTCGGCGGCCAGTACTCGCAGCTGATCGCGCGCCGCGTCCGTGAATGCGGCGTCTTCTCCGAGCTGCTGCCGGCCGATGTCGGCGTCGCGGAGATCGTGCGCCGCGCGCCGGCGGGCCTGATCCTGTCAGGCGGGCCGGCGTCGGTCTACGCACCCGGGGCGCCCGCGCTCGATCGCGGCCTGCTCGAGCTCGGCATCCCCGTGCTCGGCATCTGCTACGGCATGCAGCTCCTCGCGCACTCGCTCGGCGGCCTCGTCGAGCGCGCCGAGGTCGGCGAGTTCGGCCGCGCCGAGCTCCACCTCCGTGCGTTCGGTCGCCTCTTTGCCGGCCTGCCCGCCGAGCAGACCTGCTGGATGTCGCACCGCGACACGGTCAAGCGCGGCCCCGAGGGCTTCACCGAGCTCGCCTCGTCGGGCGTCTCGCCCGTCGCCGCCTTCGAGCACGAGGAGCGCGCGATCTACGGCATCCAGTTCCATCCCGAGGTCGTCCACACTCCGTATGGCCAGCAGATCCTGACGCGCTTCCTCCAGGACATCTGCGGCTGCGAGCGCAACTGGACGCCGGCGTCGATCATCGATGAGCAGATCGCGCGGATTCGCGCGCAGGTCGGCAGCGGGCACGTGATCTGCGGCCTCTCGGGGGGCGTCGACTCCTCGGTCGCCGCGCTGCTCGTCCATCGCGCCGTCGGCGACCAGCTGACCTGCGTCTTCGTCGATCACGGCCTGATGCGCAAGGGGGAGGGGGAGCAGGTGATCGCGGCGTTCCGCGACACGTTCAAGGTCCCGCTGCTCGCCGTCGACGCCGAGCAACGCTTCCTCGAGCGCCTGCGCGGCGTGACCGACCCGGAGACCAAGCGCAAGCTGATCGGCGCCGAGTTCATCCGCGTCTTCGAGGAGGAGGCGTCGAAGCTCTCGGACGCGCGCTACCTCGTTCAGGGCACGCTCTACTCCGACGTCATCGAATCCGGCGGGCGCGTCGGCGCGGCGACGATCAAGTCCCACCACAACGTCGGCGGGCTGCCCGACGACCTCGCTTTCGAGCTCGTCGAGCCGCTGCGAATGCTCTTCAAGGACGAGGTTCGGGCGGTCGGCGCCGAGCTCGGCCTACCGGAGCGGCTCGTCTGGCGCCAACCGTTCCCGGGTCCCGGCCTCGCGATTCGGATCGTCGGCGGCGAGGCCACCAAGGAGCGCCTCGATCTGCTGCGCGACGCCGATTACATCCTCCAGGACGAGATCCGCAAGGCGGGCCTCTACCGCGAGCTGTGGCAGTCCTTCTGCGTCCTGCCCGACATCCGCTCGGTCGGCGTGCAGGGCGACGAGCGCACCTACGGCAACGTGATCGTGATCCGCGCCGTCACCTCCGACGACGCGATGACCGCCGACTGGGCCCGCCTCCCATACGACCTGCTCGAGCAGATCGCCTCGCGCATGATGGGCGAGCTCCACGAGGTCAACCGCGTCGTTCTCGACATCACGAGCAAGCCGCCGGGCACGATCGAGTGGGAGTAGGCGGCCGATTTCGCTTCGCGAAGTCGGCCGCCGGCTTCGCGCGATCGGTTGTTTGCAGGCTCTCGCCGCCTTCCGCAGGCGCTGAGAGGGCGGCGGGTGTCCCGTGTGTCGCGAGCGACTTCGCGTTGCTGGTGGCTCGTGGGTTTGTCTGCGAAGCTTGAATTGTGGGCGGGTCACGGGATCGAGCGTTCGTTGAAGCATCTGTTCCCGAGCGCTACGAACGCTTCATGGCCCGTCAGCTGTTCGACCCGTGGGCGCGCGAGCTCCTGCTGAGGGCTCGCCCGGCCGCGGGCGTTTCGGTGCTCGACGTGGCGAGCGGCTCCGGTGTTGTCGCTCGGCTGGCGGCAGCCGCCGTTCTTCAGCGATCCTCGACGAGTTCGTAAAGGTTGCCGTCGGGCGCTCGGAAGTGAACGTAGCGCTGCCGATCGTTCTCGGCTGGATCATCGACCGCAATGCCCGCCGCTCGAAGCTCGACGATCGAATCGTCGAGGTGCTCTACACGGAACCCGATTGACCGGTCGGCGTCACCCATGCCGCGTGGATCGGCGACAGCGAAGTGCGACCCATCAGGCAGCACGTAGAGGTCAGCCTCAACACCGCCGACCTGCGCGCGGCGCAGGCCGAGGATGTCCTGGACAAAGACAGCCATCTCGGCACGTTGCTCCGTGGCCGTTCCCGCGAACACGAGCCCGAGTATGCGCACGAACGGAGCCTATGGCATGACTGATCATGGTCGCGAACGGCGGCAAGCATCCAAGCTTCGTCCCCAACGGCGGCGCGCAGCCCGGCATGGACATTGTGGTACAGGCAAACGTCACGGGCAGCACGGCCACCGTCGCACAGGGCGGAACGTCGACCTGCAACATCAACGACGCGAACCCCACGCTGGTCCTCCAGCATTAGCGCCCGACCGAAAACGGCTCGCCCGAGGCGGCGAACGTGTAAGGCAGCGGGAGGAGGCAGCAGGCGCGCTGCTGCTTGTCGCGCAACGGGGGCGCGAGGCCTGGAGGTTCACTGATGACCGCTTTCTGCGGGAGCGGTCATGCGTCTGTCGTTACGCCTGCGCGTGTTTTTTTGGGAGCAGGCGCGGTAGCCGGTTGTACTCTGGGCGTGTGCGGATCTTCCTGGCTGGTGCGAGCGGGGTAATTGGTGTGCGGCTCGTCCCGTTGCTCGTAGCGGACGGGCATGTCGTCGCCGGGATGACGCGGTCCCCTGACAAGGTTGCTGCTGTCGCGGCACTCGGTGCCGACCCGGTCGTCTGTGACGTGTTCGACGCTGACGCGCTCAGTCTGGCGGTTGGCGAGTTCAGGCCTGACGCGGTGATTCACCAGTTGACGGACCTGCCGGATGACGAGGCCGAGATCCCGGCGTTCGCGCTGCGCATGGGCCGTATCCGCAGTGAAGGTACCGCCAACCTGCTGGCCGCCGCCGCCGCCGCAGCAGTGGGTGCGCCGCGGTTTCTCGCGCAGAGCATTGCCTGGACGCCTCTTGGTGGTGGCGAGAGGATCGGCGAGTTCGAACGACAGGTTCTCGATGCAGGGGGAGTGGTCGTTCGCTACGGCCAGTTCTACGGACCCGGCACCTATTACGAGAATCAACCGCCATTGCCGCCGCGAATTCACGTCGATGAAGCGGCACGCCGAACGGTACCGCTGCTCGACGCCCCCACAGGCGTAGTCGTCATCACCGAAAACGACACCGGTACGCTTGGCACATGACCTGAACCACTCCCACGGCGCTCCTCGTTCTCGCGCGAGGCAGCAACGCGGCCCTGGTTCGCGCTCGTGGCTGCTTCCACGGAAAGGGACAGCAGCCCGGCGCTGTTAGTGACTGCTCCTGCTGGTCGGCTTGCGCAGGAGGCGGTCGCGTGTTCAGGCGCTCCGACTTGGGCGCGAGCCGGCGGTCGGGTCGGGTCCGTGAGCTCGTGTGGGGAGGCAGCGGCTAGGCTGCCCCTGTGGTGTTGAGCCAGTCTCTGGCGGATCGGCCGTATGACGGCTCGGGCGTGGCTGATGGTGTGATCCGCACGGTCGAGTTGACGAAGGTCTATGCGGGCGCGGTTCGAGCGGTTGACAGACTCAACCTGAGTGTCGCGAGCGGCGAGATCTTTGGCTTGCTGGGGCCCAACGGGGCTGGCAAGACGACCACGGCCGGGATGCTGACGACGCGCGTCATCCCGACCTCTGGGCAGGCGTTCGTGGGTGGTATCGACGTGGTTGCTCATCCGTCGCTGGCGAAGCAGATCCTTGGCATCGTCAGTCAGCAGAACACGCTCGACCGGCAGCTCACGGTCTGGGAGAACCTGTACTTCCACGGTCGGCTGTTCGGCATCGGTGCGCGCGAGTCACGCCGCGTGGCGGACCAGCTCCTTGAGCAGTTCCAGCTTTCGGACTGGGCTAAGGCCTCGATCTATGCGCTCTCGGGTGGGATGGCCCAGCGGCTGATGGTGGCGCGCTCGATCTTCCACCGTCCCGCGGTGCTGTTTCTCGACGAGCCGACCGCCGGCCTTGACCCGCAGGGGCGCCTCGCGCTATGGGACCTGCTGGGCGAACTGAATGCCGAAGGGCAGACGATCATGTTGACCACGCACTACATGGAGGAAGCCGAGCGGCTCTGTGGGCGTGTGGCGATCATGGACCACGGCAAGATCATCGCGCTCGATACCCCCGCTCGGTTGAGGCAGAGCGTTGGCGTCGACACGATCGTCAAAGTCAGGGCCACCGGCGACCACGAGGCGTTGGCGGCGGCGCTTACGCGAGCGGTCGCCGGCGTCACTCGCTCGCGGTTGGTGGACGGCGGGGTCGAGCTCTACGTCAAGGGCGCTGATCGGCTGGTTCCCCGCGTCGTCGACGCGGTCGAGGATGCCGGGTTCGACGTTCTCGATCTCTCGGTCACTGAGCCGAGCCTCGAGACGGTGTTCATCAGCCTCACCGGCAAGGCGCTGCGCGAGTAATGGCAACGACGGACCTCGCCACCGATCACGGGCACGTGATCTCATCACCAACAAGGTCGGCATTCGGCGCGAGCTGCGCGGCGCTGTGGGCACTGATCCTGCGTGACCTCGTGGTTCTCCGGAAGCACGCGGGCGAGTTCGTCGTACGCACGCTGGTGCAGCCGTTCCTGCTGTGCTTCGTGTTCCTGTTCGTGTTTCCGAAGATCGGCCAGCAGATCGGCGGCGGACGCGGCGCAGGCGCCGGCTCGTTCGCCACGGTGCTGGTCCCCGGTGTGGTGGGCATCTCGATCATGTTTCAGGGCGTGCAGTCCGTGGCACTGCAGATGGCAACCGAGTTCGGCTACACGCGCGAGATCGAGGACCGCGTCCAGGCGCCCTGCCCGATCTGGCTGGTGGCGGTCTCAAAGGTCCTCTCCGGAGCGGTGCAGGGACTCATCTCGGCCGCGATCGTCTTGCCGATCGCTTCCGTCGTCCACGCCTCAGGAGTGTCGGCCGACATCTCACTGCACTGGCTGGTCATCGTGACGCTCGTTCCGCTCGCGTGCATCGCAATGACCGCGCTCGGACTGCTGCTCGGAACGACCTTCGAGCCGCGCAACATCGGCCTGATGTTCGGCTTCGTCGTGCTCCCGATCACGTTCCTCGGCGGCACCTACTACCAATGGACAAGGCTCTCTCCAGTCACGCTCGACGGATGGCATTGGCTGCAGACGATCGTGCTCGTCAACCCACTGATCTATGTCAACGAAGGCATGCGGGCAGCCTTCACCAACGCAGCCCACATGCACCTCTACGTCATCTACCCCGCGCTAATCGGCTTCAGCGCTCTGTTCCTCGCGATCGGACTGCACAACTTCCGCCGCCGCGTGCTGTCCTAAGCCGGCACCAGCACGAAACCGCGACAGCTGCTGCTCGCGCAAACGAGCTGTGTGTCGCTTGTGGTGGCAGACGGCTGCTCGTGCAGAATGCGACAACGCTGCTGCGGGAGCGATCAGGCGCGGGCTATGTGCTGACCACCATTGCTTGGGTTTCGTTGTTGGTGTCGGCGTATTCGCCGACGGCGACGCACTGGCTGCGGCTGGTGCACGTCACCGAGAGGAGTCCGGCGCCGCTGCGCTGGAGCGACCTGGCGTTAGTCGGCAGCGTGACGGCGATCGCGCTCGTACGCCAGGTTCCGTTTGCCTGGGGCACTGTCGTCGCACGAAACTCCAGATCGTTCGCCGGTCCGGTTGTGGAGTGCCATTCGGAGTCGCCCACGGCGACGCAGCTGCCGTTTTGCGGGCACGTCACCGCGTCCGCGCCGAACATCGTGCCGAGCACCAAATCCACAGTCTGTGCGCAGTCTTGACGGGCCGCTGCCTGGATCGGCTCGAGGTAGCTGTCGTGCATCAGGATTACGCGATCGTCGTCAGGTAGCTCGGGCAACCGGCTGGCCGCGCATTGCTGGGCGCACACATCGCACTTGGAAATGACGCCAGGGCAGATCGGTGTAAGCGCGGCTCGTGCGGCGGACTTTCCGCGGCGTTACGGCCGGAGTTGCTCCGTCGGCGGAAGCGACGCCGCCCGCCCCCGGGACATCGATCGCGCCCTACACCTACTGCGTGGATTGGGCGCGCCAGCCGCACACCTGTGGCGGCCGCCGGTGGGACACCTGATCCGGTGCTGGGCGAGCGCGCGCCGCCGGCTCGTTCAGGCCTCCGCGGGGAGCGGTCCGCAGCCGTAGAGGTGCTCGCGCAGCTCGGCGCAGCTCTCCGCCGACCAGCGCTCGCTCTCGCGCAGGCGCGCGATCAGGTCCAGCGCCCGGGCGAGTCCCTGCTCGCTGTCGGGGTCGCCGAATAGCAGCGCGTCGGCGACGGCGAGCAGTTGCTCGCGCTCATTGGTGTGCAGCTTGGTGGCCCCGTGGGCGCCCATGGTCTCAAGCAGAGCGGTGTAGTGGCCGCTGCGGGTGGTCATCTCCTGCGTGTCCGTCACCATCCCCCGGGTTATGCCTACGGCTGATCGCGACGGCCGGAAGCGATCTAGACGTCGTCGCGCAGCTTTTGGGCTTCGGCGAGGTTCTGCAGCTTCTTCAGCGACTGGTGCTCGACCTGGCGGATGCGCTCGCGCGTGAGATGGAACGCGCGGCCGACCTCGTCCAGTGTGCGCGGGCGCTCGCCGCCGAGGCCGTAGCGCAGCTCGAGCACCCGGCGCTCCCGGTAGCTGAGGTTCTCGAGCGCCTCGCGGAGCGCCTCCTTGGTCAGGATCTCCACGGCGCGCTCGTAGGGACACTCGGCTTGTTCGTCGGCGATGAACTGGCCGAACTCGGACGCCTCATCGTCACCGACCGGCTTCTCCAGCGAGATCGGCGCCTCGGCGGAGCGCTTGATCGAGTCGACCTCCTCGGGATCGATGCCGGTCAGCTCCGCGATCTCCTCCGCCGTCGGCTCGCGGCCCAGCGCCGTGACCAGGCTGCGCTCGGCGCGGCGGATCTTGTTGAGCTTCTCGACGATGTGGACGGGAATCCGGATCGTGCGCGCCTTGTCGGCGACCGCTCGCGCGATCGCCTGGCGGATCCACCAGGTCGCGTAGGTCGAGAACTTGAAGCCCTTGCGATAGTCGAACTTCTCGGCCGCGCGGACGAGGCCGATGGTGCCCTCCTGGATCAGATCGAGGAACGGCAGCCCCTGGTTGCGGTAGTTCTTCGCGATCGACACGACCAGGCGCAGGTTGGACTCCACCATCTTCTGCTTGGCGGCCAGATCGCCGCGCCAGATCCGCTTGGCAAGGTCGACCTCCTCCTGCGCCGTCAGCAGCCGCACCTTGCCGATGCCCTTGAGGAACAGCTGCAGCGAGTCGGTCGTCATGTCCGGCTTGAGATCGAGCGGAGCCTTGCGGCGGGTGCGCTTCTCGGCCGCGCGCTCGATGTTCAGGCTCGCCGCACTGGCCGGGTCGATGTCCTCGACCAGCTCGATCTCACAGCGCTCGAAGAGGCCGTGCAACTCCTCGACGTCGGTGTCGTCGAGGTCGAACTCGGCCGTGGCGGTCGCAATCTCGGCGTAGGTCAGCACGCCGACCTGCTGGCCGCGTGTGATCAGACCCTTGACCTCTTCAAGCTCCTGCAGTTCCACTACCGACATCTGGCCGCGTTTCGCGTTCAGCCGCGCAGCTAAAACCGGCTGATGTCGGTGCGTAGCTTGCCGCCGAGGACGCAGACGGGGCATAGATCCCCGATCGGATCGGCTTGGCTTTCGGTGCTGTGTAGGTGGGCCTTGCACGAGACATGCGAAACGCGCCATCGGCAGGCCCTGCTAGTCATGCGATCGCGTCAGATACGCGTGGCGGGGGTCGCTCAGACCCAACCGGGCGCGTCTTGGTCCGGCTGCATCCACTCGCCGGGCGCTCAGGCGTCGGCGGGCATCGATCACCGACCAAAGCCGCTGCGACCCGACGTCGCGTTTTAGTTCGTCTCGCCTGCGCTCTGGGAGGTCGCGTGTCCTGCGCGTCATGTTCATCGGGCTTTCCCCGTCCCTCTGTTGAGTCCGCGCGGAAGGAAAGAGGGCTAGAACACCGGCGCGGTCAATCAGATCGGGACGCGGTCACCGGGCCGGTGGAGTAACGCCCGCAGAAGTACGTCACCGGCCCCGCAGTCAAAACCAGTAACCCCCGCCTCGCGCCTCGTGGCGCAGGTCGCGCCGTCGGTGGCATCCGGGCTTGGGCCGAGGATCCTGGCCGCAGGGCCAGCTTGCCACCCACACTACTCCTGTTGCGGGCGCTTGTGTGAGCAGCGCTCTGCCGCGGCCAAGCCCCTGCGTGCTTCTGGCGGGCGACCGCGGCTACGGGAACACCGTTGGCGTACAACGGGAGCAGCTGCGCGTCCCTCGCGCTCGCCCAGCGGCGCGCGACGTCACACCAAGAACGAGCCGCCGTCGCGCACGTCGACTAACCCGCCGCCGCACGCAGAGAACGGGCACCTGGGGCCGGTCGCCGACCTGCGCGCGCTGCTGCGCCAGCGAATCTAGAGTCTTCAGCTCGCGGGCTCGAGCTGGACCGCCTGGGTCGGACAACCAGCAGGAGCGACCGATCGCTGGCGGCGGCCCTGCAACGCGCGGAAAGGGGTGTGATCCGCGTCTGCGAGACGCATGCAAAGGACGAGTCGCGAGCGTCTGGTAAGTCTCGCTGCTCACTCCCGCTCTGGTCGATCAGCAGGAGCCTGCAAATGCTCCATTGCGGGAGCGTGGAGCGCGGCTGATCGGACGCTCCCTCGTCGCGCGGAGGGGCTGTCTCGATCTTGGCGAGCGCGACGTCTGCTTTCACATTTGCGACAGCGACTGGGGGCGGTCGTGCGCAAACGCCAGGTCCCATGCTTCTGTGCGTGGGCCCGGCTCCCGGTGCTGGGCGGGAGCCCAATGCAGTGTCGCCGCGCACGAGCGCTGCGGGGTTGCTACTGGAGCTTCGCTCCGCCTGTGTCCGCGGCGAGCTCGCTCGCGACCGCGTGGGTGATCGTGACGGCGCGCTCGATCGTGTCGTAGCTGAGGTTCTCGGGCGTGTCGGTCATCAGGTGGTAGTTGCTGAGGACCTTGGAGTCGGGCTCCCACGATGCGAGCATCGCGGTCGGGTATCCGGCGCGGCTGGGGATCACCGCGTCGCTGCTCGCACGCGACCGGGTACCCCGGCGCAGCGGTTGTCCGATCCGCTCGGCGGCGCGAGCGATCAAGTCGCGAAAGCCGGGATCGGTGTAGTCCTCCATCCAGAATGGTCCCTCCCCCTCGGCCATGATCAGCTCAGGCGAGCCGATGGTGTCGAGGTTCAAGAACCACGTGCGATCCTTGCGCAGGTTTGCGAAGTGACGCTCGGCGAACCCGTAGATGCCACCCTGCAGCACCTCTTCGGCGCCGCAGGAGACGAGCAGCACGCGTAGCCCTGGCACCGGCCGCTCGCGTAGGAGCTCAGCGAGCGCGACCAGCGCAGCGACCGCGCTGAGGTTGTCGTTGGCGCCGGGGACGATCGGGCTGCGTGCAATGTCAACGGCGATCGCGACGATCAACGCCGACAGTGCGATTCCGGCCGCGGCGAGCTTGCGATTCCCGCTGGCGGCGCCGCCCGCGACCAGCCCCCCGGCGCCTGCGACCGGCCACCAGATCGGCAGCGACACGTCGATCCGCGCGATCAGCCACGGCAAGCGCCTGGCGCCCCATTTCTGCAGGCTTTGATCGAACACGCGACCGGTCGGCGCCGCGTCATGGTGCGCGAGCACCACCAGCGTCCGCTCGCCCGCGGGATCGCCCGCGTGTGCGACCACGTTCCAGGTCCGCTTTGGACGAGTAACCAGCTTGCGCCACACGCGCTCGCCGTTGGAGACGTCATCGATAAGCGCCGCCGTTGCCGCCGCGGCGATCACGGCCGGCAGTAGCCGGCGGCGGGCGATCAATGCCCAAACGCCGGTGGCCAGACACGCAAGCCCGAACGGCAGCAGCTGGCGGGCGTAGCCGTCGTAGAAGAGCTCCTCCTCCATCCGCGTCTGAGCCCCCGCCCGATCGAGACGTTCAGCGATCCACTCCGCCGCGCGCTGCTCGTCCACAGAACCGGCGCGCCGCTCCAGAACAGCGAGCGTCTCCACCACCTCCGGCAACGTAGCGGCCGGCAGGTGATCAGCACCGGACTGGACCGCAGAAGACTCGAGGGCCGGCGTTTTGTGGCTCATCTCAGATCGCTCTCGGTAACGACGGCGAGACTGTGAACAGATGTCCAAACTAGCAGGCGTCTTCCGCTAGGCCCGCGCCCACACCTGCCTGAGACGAGCTGCGAGCGCACGGTGCGAGGATCGGCACGCACTCGCTCGCGCCGGAGGAGCGGCAGCGCTCGCCGTACCGCTCCTCAGACCCGTCGGTCGTCCGAGCCGGGCCCGTGGAGCGAGACTGATCGGACGCTCGCAAATCGCGCGAGGCGGTCACGTGGCGTGAAACTGCGTGCGTGATCGCTTTGATGGCACAGCGACAGCGGTTACGCAGGGTCCTGCGAGCCGCGCTGCCCTACGCGCGCGGGTTCCAGATTATCTCCCAGAGGTGTCCGTCGAGGTCGCGGAAATAGCCGGAGTAGATCCCCCACGGTCGATCATGCGGTGGCCCGGGGAGCGTGGCTCCAGCAGCCTCGGCCTGGGCGAGCAGAGCGTCAACGTCCCGCTTGCTGGAGACGAGATGTCCGATGCTGAACTCGCCCGACTGCGCCGGCCCAACCGGTACGCCCGCGTCTTTCGCAAGCTCCGTGCGCGGGTACAGGGCAAGAATGAGGTTTCCGTCGAGGTGGAACATCGCGATGTCTCCGGCCGGGGTCTCATCGCTGCCGACGAACTCGGTCCCAGTGACCCCCGCCGACTCCAAGCCGAGCCCCTCGCGGTAGAACGCGAGCGCACGATCGAGGTCAGATACCGCGAGCGTGATCAGATTGATGCGCGGCTCCATCGTCGGCAGCCTACCGAGCACGACTCGCCTCGCTCGACGCCGCGTGACTGCTGTTCGCGCGATGCGACAACGTGAGTTGAAGCGTCGGGTGTAGTCGCTTTGCGTGGGAGCGAGCGTCTAGGTGGTGGCGGTGTGTGTTCCGTCGGCCA
Source organism: Solirubrobacterales bacterium (assembly GCA_003138355.1). Classification (GTDB taxonomy): domain Bacteria; phylum Actinomycetota; class Thermoleophilia; order Solirubrobacterales; family Solirubrobacteraceae; genus Palsa-513. Next base: position 3,613 of record PLFX01000027.1, on the reverse strand, counting down.
CGTTGTTCCCCGAACGGAGCGCGCGAAGATCGGAGCGCCGTGCGACGACGAACCAGGCGATCCCGACCGCTAAGCGCCGACATCCACCTAAGGGCACCGCCGTGCCTGCTCGTCGCGCGGAGCAGCAGCGTGGTGCCGGGTGGCACAGACGCTCGCTCCTGCTTGGGAGCGGTCGCGGTCGTTTCGGTACTTGCTCGCCTTCTCGAGGTGAGCGGCCGCGGCATCGCGGGCAGCGCGGGAGGCGAGTAGTGGGTCGCTTTGCCCGGACGTAGGCCCGAGCAGGGTCGCGATGCGATCGTTCAGCGAGTACCAGCGACGGGCTTGTTCATCTCGGAGTCGGCGGCGCGCGGTGGTGTTGAGCGACCTGGGGTCCGGGTAATCGGTGCGCACGAAAGCGCCTGCACGGGCTTCGTCTTGGACTGCGGCGAGTCGCGGCTCCTTCTCGGTGAGCTGCTGCCAGCCCATCTCGGGCTTGAGCTCGTTGAACGCCGCGACAGCTTTGAACCGCTCCGTGTCTTCGCGCTTGGCGGCTCGACGGTCGTGTTGTTCAGCGCAGCCGCGACGAGCCGGTAGCGCCGGTTGCCTTCACGCTCTCGAGGTGGTCGCCTCCGACACGTGAGAGCTGCTCCGCCTGCCTGAGCGCGCGCTCATCGCGCTGCGCGATCGTTCGCAGCTCACCGACGGCTCCTTAATCTTCGCGTCCTTCACTCGCGAGCGCACCCGCTCGCTGGTAGACAGCGTCGGCTACTGGTCCGCGCGTGGCGAACGGTGCCGAGGCAGGATCACGGCCCTGCTCCCACGAGCTCGCGACCCGCAACGCGTGCTCGTATCCGCGGCGGAAACCGCGCTCCTTTGACAACAGGCCGGCGAGCTGCACAGCTCGGGTCGGCCGGCGCAGCTCAAGAGCCACCACGTGCGCGACCGACGGACTCATAAGCATGGGGCTATAGCGAGCGGGTAACGAGCGCGCGAGCTGATCCTCAGGCGCGGACGGCACGACCGCGCGAGCCTACACCGAACGCCCCGCCTCAAAAGGCCTGCTACCGCGCGATCACTCGTCGCGCTCAGCGGCGACGTGCTGTCGACGCGCGGGCGTTGCTGCTTTCCGCGGGAGCGAGCGTGTCGCGTGCTCACGTTCGGGTCGCGTTGCGCCGCGCGAGAGCGCGGGCAAGGACGCTTCCGTCAGGGTGAGGCGCGGAGACGGCGCCGGTACGTCTTGCGGGCGCGCGCGAAGTAGGCAGCGAGGGAGGTCCCGAGGCTGATCTCGATCAGCCACACGAGGTCCGGCGAGGAGAGTCGCCCGACGGCGAATAGGGCGAGCGGTTCCAGGCATACGGTGGCGACGAGTGCTGCCGCGCTCATCCACGACCGCTCGGTTCGCCAGCGCTGACCCAGCGCTCCGAACAGTGGCGCAGTGACGAGACCACCGACGATCCACGCCAGCTGCGTAGGAACGAGGTGGATCAGGTCCGACGGGAAGTGACTGAGCGGCACGCTCTCGAGCGGACTGAGCGTCATCAGGAAGTAGCCGGCGAGCGCGCACATCACGGCGGTCAGCCCCGCGAGCATCGCCCGGCGCTGCTCTGCCTGGGTCGCTCCGAATGCGAACGGCAACACGAGCCAAGGCGCGGACATGCCGCTCACGGTGCTCGTCCAAGGCCCCAGCAAGAACAGGCTGCCGAGGTACTGGTCGCCAGCGCCGAACACGAACCCGACGACTCCAGCGATCAAGAAAATCACGCGCGAAACCTACGAGCTGCGATGCTACGCGTCAAGGCGCACGGGACGCTCTCCCTCCTCGCGCGATGCGACAACGCGGCGCTGGCTTTGGTGCGCGGCTGCTTTCGGAGGTTTGGGACAGCGGGCGCAGAAGCGATCGCACGCTCGGTACTGGCGTTGCGTTAGACCGCGAGCGGTGACTGGTCGAACCGGACGTCTTCGTGATTGGTGCGACGAGAAATCGCCAGCCGGGCGGCAAGGCGAGGTATGGGAGCGCCTCTGCTGACCCTCGCCACGTAGCGTCCGGCAGTCGGTCTAGAGGTTGATCGCCGCCATTCCTACCTCGTTGTAGCGTTCGCCCGCGGCTTGGGGGAGCTCGGCCTCGATCCGGGCGATCTCCTCTGGGGTCAGCATGATGTCGACGGCCGCGGCGTTCTGCTCGAGGTAGGTGCGACGCTTGGTGCCAGGGATCGGCACGAGGTCATCGCCCTTCGCAAGGACCCAGGCGATCGCGAGTTGCGCGGGCGTGATGCCTTTCTCGTTGGCGATCTCGGCAAGCTTGGCGGCGAGCTTCAAGTTGGCGTCTAGGTTCTCGCCGGTGAAGCGCGGGCCGCTGCGGCGGAAGTCGCCCTCGTCCAGCTCGTCAGGGGACGTGAAACGGCCGGAGAGAAAGCCGCGGCCGAGCGGCGAGTACGGGACGAAGCCGATGCCTAGCTCGCGGCAGGTCGGAAGGATCTCGACTTCGACATCACGGCTCCAGAGCGAGTATTCGCTCTGGAGCGCGGTGATCGGGTGAACGGCGTGGGCGCGACGGATCGTCTCCGGCGCCGCTTCACTCAGGCCGATGTGGCGCACCTTGCCCTGCTGAACAAGCTCGGCCATCGCGTCGATGGTCTCCTCGATCGGGACGTTCGGATCGACACGGTGCTGGTAGTAGAGGTCGATGTAGTCGGTGCCAAGGCGCTTCAGTGAGCCCTCGACCGAGCTGCGAACGTACTCGGCACTGCCGTCGACCGGGCCCAGCGTGGACATGTCGCCAGCGACCGTGTCGGGGCCGATGCGACGGGCGAACTTGGTTGCGATGACGTACTCGTCGCGGTGGCCTTTGATCGCCTCACCGATGAGCGACTCGTTGGTCATCGGGCCGTAGAGCTGTGCGGTGTCGAGGAAGTTGACGCCGATTTCGAGCGCACGCTGGATCGTCGCGATCGCCTCGCCCTCATCGGCCGACCCGTAGAAAGACGACATACCCATACATCCGAGCCCGAGCGCGGAAACCTCGAGCGAGCCCAACCTGCGTGTATTCATTGCGGTCCCCGTCCGTGTGGCGACGTTTGTGGCGGCAGCTTGGAGTCTAGGGCGCGAAGTGCGGCGGGTCTCGCGACGATCCTCGCCTGGGCCTCTGCGCGGCATCGAAGTCCTCGACACCGACTAAACCGAAGCGCCTCGCGCGGCGGGGAGTGGCGCGTGACCGCTATCTGCCGGTGCGGTCGCGGTGCTTGCATCCCGGCCAGCAGCAGGGCCGGCGCTGGCCTTCCTCAAGCTCCTCCTGGGTGCGCCTGATGCGGCGCTCTCGGGTTGTCGCCTGCTTGGCATCCTCGACCCAGCAGATGAACTCGTTGCGGGCTAAGGGCGTGATGTCCTTCCAGGCACTGAGCGCCATGGCGTTGGCGAGCAGCGCGTGCCGCAAGTCCACGGGGAGGCGATGAACTACACCACCCGGCACTCTCTCGCCGCCCACAGCTCGATGGTAGCGAGACGGGAATCCACTCTCAGGCATGCTTCCCCCACCGCAGGGCGCGCCGAGAGGCAGCAGTGCTCGGAATCGAGACGCTCGCTTTGCCCGGCGAAAGGAGTCACGACCCGCGGCTCCCACGACGCGCCTGCTTTCGCG
>PLFX01000058.1 GCA_003138355.1 Solirubrobacterales bacterium | reverse complement strand
TCGGCGCGCGACGCCAACGCGGCAGCGAGAATCACCTCGTCGGCCGTGACGCCCTCTACGGCGAATGGCTCGCCGAGCGTGAGCTTGTTCTGGGTCAGAGTGCCGGTCTTGTCCGAGCACAGCACGTCCACGCCGGCCAGCTCCTCGATCGCGACGAGCCGGCTGACGATCGCGTTCTTCTTGGCGAGCAGGCGCGCGCCGACCGCCATCGTCACCGACAGCACCGTCGGCATCGCGACCGGGATCGCTGCGACCGTCAGCACCAGCGCGAACTGCAGTGTGGTCAACAACGGGTCGCCGCGCAACAACGAGATAGCGATGATCAACGCAACAAGAGCCAGCGCGAGCAGGATCAGATACGTGCCGATCTTCAGCACCGCACGCTGGAAGTGGCTGACACTGTGCGCGTCCTGAACGAGCTGCGCCGTCTTGCCGAAGTAGGTGCTCGATCCGGTGGCGTAGACCAGCGCGCCGATCTCGCCCTGGCGGATGATCGAACCGGAGAACACAGCGTCACCGGATTTCTTCTCGGCCGGCAGCGACTCGCCGGTCAACGCGGACTGATCCGCCTCCACTGGGTCGCCCTCGAGTAGGCGCGCATCCGCCGGGACGATGTCGCCCATCCGCATCCGGATCACATCACCCGGCACCAGCTCGCGTGCCGGCGGGGTGATCCAGTTCCCGTCGCGCAAGACCCGCGCCTTGATCGCCAGCTGCGCCTTCAGCGCGGCGATCGCCTTGCCCGCCTGATGCTCCTCGGAGAACCCGACGCCGGCATTGGCCACCAGCAGCAGCAGGATGATGAAGAAGTCCGCCCAATGCGCAAGCGCGGCCGAGAGAATCACCGCGACTTCGATCATCCACGGGATCGGCCCCCAGAAGTAGGCGAGCAGCGCCAACAGCGGATTGCTCGTCTTCTCCGCGATCTCGTTCGGCCCATACTGGGTTAGGCGCTTCTTCGCCTCGGCAGCGGTGAGTCCGTCGGGCGAGCAGTCAAGCTGCTTCTCAACGTCCGCCAGCGGCAGCTCCTTCAGATCCTTGCTCGCCTCAGAAGGGGATCCGCCGCCCGCGTCAGGAACCGGAGGTGCGCGGCGGTGGGTTCGCGCGCCGCCGCGACGCTGCTTGCCGGCCGCCTTATGACTGCTCGCCGTACTCATGCTGCCGTCGTCCTCCCTGCCGCGGCGCTGTACTCGCCGCGGCGCGTCACTTGCTCGCGCCCCATTTCCAGTTGCGGATCTCCGGCATGTCCTGGCCGTGCTGGTCGATGTACTGCTCGTGGTCGATCAGCTTGTCTTGCATCGTCTGCTTGAGGTAGCTGCCGGCCGCGCCCAGGCCGGGGATGCGATCGACCACGTCTTGGACGAGATGGAAGCGGTCGAGCTTGTTTTGCACGCGCATGTCGAACGGCGTCGTGATCGTGCCCTCCTCGTTGTAGCCGCGCACGTGCAGGTCACGGTTCTCACGGCGATAGGTCAGGCGATGGATCAACGACGGGTAGCCGTGAAAGGCGAAGATGATGTGCTTGTCCGTGGTGAACAGCGAGTCGTAGTCGCTGTCGCTGAGCCCGTGCGGATGCTCGCTGGCGGACTGCAGCCTCATCAGATCAACGACGTTGATGACCCTGATCTTCAGGTCGGGCAGCTCGTCGCGCAAGATCGACGTCGCGGCCAGGATCTCGAGCGTCGGCGTGTCGCCACAGCACGCCATCACGACATCCGGCTCGCCGCCCTGATCGTTGCTGGCCCATGGCCAGATACCGATGCCCTCGGTGCAGTGCACGACCGCCTCGCCGATCGTCAGCCACTGCGGCATCGGGTGCTTGCCGGCGACGATGACGTTCACGTAGTCGCGCGTGTTCAGGCAGTGGTTGGCGACCGATAGCAGGCAGTTCGCGTCCGGCGGCAGGTACACCCTGACGATGTCGGCCTTCTTGTTGACGACGTGATCGAGAAAGCCGGGATCCTGGTGCGTGAANNATCCTGCTGCCAGACGTGCGAGGAGAGCAGGTAGTTCAGCGACGCGATCGGCGCCCGCCACGGGAGCTGCTTGGTCACCTTCAACCACTTCGCGTGCTGGTTGAACATCGAATCGACGATGTGAATGAACGCCTCGTAGCAGTTGAACAGCCCATGCCGGCCGGTCAGCAGATAGCCCTCGAGCCAGCCCTGACACTGGTGCTCGCTCAGCATCGAATCCAGCACCCGGCCCTCCGGGGCGAGGAACTCGTCGTTCGGCTCGACCCGCCCCTCCCACTGGCGCGAGGTCACCTCGAAGACAGCTCCCAACAGGTTCGAGAGCGTCTCATCAGGACCGAACAGACGGAAGTTGCGCCGCTCTTCGTTGAGCTTGACGACATCACGCAGGAAACTCCCCAGCACGAGCGTGTCCTGCGCATCGACCGCGCCCGGCGCCGGGACATCCACCGCGTGAGCGCGAAAGTCCGGTAGGCGCAGATCGCTCAGCAGCAGTCCACCGTTGGCATGCGCGTTGGCGCCCATCCGCAGCGAGCCCTCGGGCGCCAGCTCCGCGAGCTCGGGCAGCAACCGGCCGTCGTCGTCGAACAGCTCCTCCGGCCGGTAGCTCTTCATCCATGCTTCGAGCAGCTCAACGTGCTCGGGGTGCTCCGCGTCGACCAGCAGCGGCACCTGGTGCGCGCGAAACGTGCCCTCGATCTGCAGTCCGTCGACGACCTTCGGGCCCGTCCAGCCCTTCGGTGAGCGCAGCACGATCATCGGCCAGCGCGGCCGCGTCGCGTCGTCGTTCTCACGAGCAGCGCGTTGAATCCGCTTGATCTCCGCGATCACCGTGTCCAACGTCGACGCCATCAGCTGATGCATCGCCGCCGGCTCGTGCCCTTCGACGAAGTACGGCGTCCAGCCGCAGCCGCGGATGAACTGCTCCAACTCGTCGCGCTCGATTCGGTCAAGCACCGTCGGATTGCTGATCTTGTAACCGTTCAAGTGCAGGATCGGCAGGACCGCCCCGTCGCTGACCGGGTCAAGGAATTTGTTGGACTGCCACGCCGTCGCCAGCGGACCCGTCTCCGCCTCACCGTCGCCGATCACGCACGCCACGATCAGCTCGGGGTTATCGAACGCGGCGCCGAACGCGTGACTGAGCGAGTAGCCCAGCTCGCCGCCCTCGTGAATCGATCCGGGCGTTGTCGGCGCGACGTGACTGGAGATGCCGCCCGGGAAAGAGAACTGCATGAACAGCCGCCTCATCCCAGCCTCGTCCTGGCTGACGTTCGGATAGATCTCGCTGTAGCTGCCCTCGAGGTAGGTGTTAGCGACGAGCGCGGGGCCGCCATGCCCTGGGCCGGCGACATAGAACATGTCGAGCTGATGCTCGCTGATCACGCGGTTCAGGTGCACGTAGATGAAGTTCTGGCCCGGCGTCGTCCCCCAATGCCCGACGACCAGCGGCTTCACGTGCGAGAGCTTCAACGGCTCGCGCAGCAACGGGTTGTCATACAAGTAGATCTGCCCGACCGACAAATAGTTCGCCGCACGCCAATAGCGATCGACACGCGCGAGCAAGTCCGGGGACAGACGGTCCCGGCTCGCTGCGCTCGGCAGGTCCACCCCGTCGTCGCGCAGCATGAGTGATGCGCGGGATGTCACTTGATTGGTGGCCGTGTGCGCCGCTCGGATGGCCCGGTCTCTATGAGCTGCGTCGGCCGCGACGAGTAAACGTGAACCCGCTAAGTAGCAGCACGACGATGACGATGAGTAGAACGATCAAGAGCATGTGCTTCTCCCGTGTCTCGGCTTGGTTGGCTCGCGTACGACTGCGTTCGCCTAGTGCTTGGGGCTGCCGCTGAGGGCGTCGACGACCTTGTCCGCGGCGTCTTTTGTGGAGGCCTTGGCCTGGTCAACGCGGCCTTCGTCCTTGAGGCGATCGTTCCCGGCGAGAACGCCGGCGGCTTCCTTTGCGCGGCCCGTTGCCTTGTCGATGTGCTTGTCGCTCATGAGGTCTCCTTCGGGCTGGTGGATGAGTGTTGGGAGCGGTTGATGAGCTGTGCGATCAGTCCGCCGGCAACCAGGTAGATGACCGCGGCGATGCCCCAGTTGACGGCGGTCGCGACGCGTGCCGTGTGGAAGCTGAACATGCCGTTGAACGGGCCGACGAGCCAGCGGCCCCAGCCGTGGATCTCCGACACGACGCTGTTCGTCGCATTCGCTTTGAGCAGCGCGAACAGAATGCCCACGGCGACGATCAACACGACGCAGGCGGCGACGAGCCGCACAGCGCGCGCGAGCAAGCTCGATCCGCCGAGCGCCGTCGCTCGGATCCCGCGCGCGGCCGCTGCACGGCGCGATTCGCCGCTCGAGTGATCCTGCGCGACTTCCGGCGTCGGCCCTGCGGGTCTAACTCTGAACATCGGGATCCCTCCTGGTAGTGCTATACGGTCCGCGTCACGCGTCGGCGCGTTCTTCTGCGACGTAAGCGGTGCTCTGCGTGAGGCCTTCGCGGCCAGGACCTGGAGGGGCCGCGACGGCGTCAAGCGCACCGTCGAGCCGTTCGCGGCGGCCGCCGAATCCGCCCCACGACTGCCAGAACATGATCGAGAGCAGCAGGCTGACGATGCCCACGATGATCAGGATGAGCCCGATCGTGTGGAGGTTGAACCCGGTCGTGGTGACCGACACCGCGAAGCGCAGAATCGCGCCCACCGCGATTACGACGATGCTCGTTGAAAAGCCCATACGCCCTCCTTGTGCGCCATGGAAACTGCTTTGGCTGTCTTAGCCATTGATGAAGTCGTGTCGGGTCCCGCGCGCGATCAACGCGTCAACGCCGCGGGTGATCTGGCCTGCGCCGAGCAGCGTGGCCACGCGATGAGTCGCTCGTGCTCGTTGGTGTGTGTCAACGCGGTCGCTGCGCGCGATGTGAAGTAGCGCGAGGACTGCCGGTTCGCCGGGGTTGAGATCGACGATCTCGACGGCATCCAAGGCACCGGTCAGCGCCAGTAGGCGCTCGACCTGTGACAGCCCGCGAACAAGAACCAGCCGCCGGCCATCGCGGCGAGCGCTGCGACTCGCGTCGGCGATCGCGCCGACGCCCAAGCTGTCAACGCGTGTCAGTCCGCGGAGGTCGACGACCACGATCCGCGCACGCCGCGCTGCCTGACCCAACATCTGCGCGAGCCGTGGCGCGGTGATGCGATCCAGCTCGCCGGTCACGCGGACCCACGACGCGCCGCGACCGCCGTCGCCCAACGTGCAGCCAAACGGCGGTTCAACGACATCCGCCGCCTTCGACGTTGAATCAGACAGGACTGGCGTGCCGGACATATGACCTCCGAGGGGAAGTAGATCCTCGAAAGTCAGAGAGTGCTGCCAGCCCGCTACAGGCCGACCCCACACAAGATGCCCTTCGCCAGTGAGGGTACTCCGCGGGCCGTGTTGGCACAACAGCACGCCCGAACAGCCGACGCGGGCCGCGTGTTCGGTCAGTCAGCGAACGAGCTCGGCGCGCCGGCTGCAAGCTCGGCGTGGTCAACGAGGTCGGTCGGGGCGAGGATGAAGACCTCGCACATCATGTCGGGGTGCTGCTGGTTGCCGCTCATGAAGCCGATCACGCGACGGCCGGTCGCCTGTTCGATGACCTCCTCAAAGCGGTGGCGCATCAGGTCCTGGAACGCCATCCGCTGCTCGATCACCGCGGGACCACGCCCGCCCTCAAGCAGCGTCTGCTCAACGCGCGAGAAGCCACCGCGCAGCACGCACACGACGAGGTCATCCGCATAGTAGGACTTCGTCCGCGTCGGCCCGTGACCGTAGAACTCCTTCAACAACGCGACCATCCCATCGGAGATCGCGGTCAACACGTCACCGTGCCTAAGCGAAGTCGTTTGAGGCGTCTGGGGGTTCAAAGCAGACTCGGAGAACTCCACGAGAGCGATGGCCACCAAATCGTAGCCCACACCGCGCCCGATGGCGACACCGGCAACCCCGGACCAGTCGGCCACGCCGCGCGGCTCCACTGCGTTGGGCCGCCGTGGTGCAGTAGCCTCGTTGCGGGCTCCCGGGCACGTCACCGTATGCGGATAGGCGGGTTGCTAGCGCTGGCGCGTCTGTAAGCCGGGCTGCGCGGCCGCGGAGCCTCACCGATCGAGTAAGTAGCTGACATGACCGAACGCCAGCCAACCACGATCGGCCTCAGCGCCACCGAGTTGCAAGCGATCGTCGACGAGTTCGAGACGATCGCTATCGCTCGCGACGGCGAGCCGACCCTCGACCTCGTCCGAGTCGGCCCGTTTGAGTTCTCACGAGGCGAGTTGGAAACGATGGCTGCGGCAGTCGCAGTCCACCCAGCGCCACCCGACTCGATCCAGCTCGCGCTCGCCGACGACGGCAGTTACAGCGCGACCTGGATCAACGCTACCGATCCCCCCACCGTCAGCACACAGTTGATCCGCCCCGCTGACTGACCGGCTAAGCCTGTGGAAGCGTCCGATCAGCCGCGGTCCACGCTCCCCCAAATAGACGAGAGCAGGAGCGTGCGAGCCAGGCCGCCCGCTACCGGTCCCGCCCACATGGAGGACGCGGGGG
>PLFX01000005.1 GCA_003138355.1 Solirubrobacterales bacterium | reverse complement strand
ACATAAGGCCCCAACCCACCCCACACCAACGGCCCTAACCGGCGATCGAGCCGCAACCGCAGCGACCCGCGGGCGGCGGGCACGATGAGATTGGCGTTCGATATTGCCGGCGCAACAGCGCCATCGGGTGCCGTCGCCGTTCGGGGGGCGCCGTGCGGTGGATTCGCCGCGGCCGGGACCACCACGATCGCCGCAACAGCAGCGCCTACGCAGCCGGCCAAGACCAGCAAGTACAGGCGAACGCGCCTGCGCAACTTCAACACACCCCCCGTTGGGTCAGCGCACCTAGTCACGGCATTATGGAACCTTCTCAACCGGCTTGCTGGGTAGAAAACTCCGGGTACTGCGGGTTTCACGAAGCGATCGGACGAGCGCGAGGGCCAACTCCTCGAGTCACGAGAGCCGGGTGGGCGAGGCCGGAGCGCTTTGAGCGGGAGCCTCGCTAGCGCCGTCCGCAGCTCGGCCGGCAGGCCGCCGGCCGCGGTCATTAGCGTTAGCTGCGTGCGCCTAGCCACCTGGAACGTCAACTCGGTCAAGCAGCGCATGCCACGCCTGCTCGCCTGGCTCGACGAGCGAGCCCCCGACATCGTCTGCCTGCAGGAGACGAAGCTCACCGACGACGCATTCGATGCCCTCCTCGGGGAGGAGCTCACGACGCGCGGCTATGCCGTGGCGCGCCACGGCGAGGCGCAATGGAACGGCGTCGCGATCCTTTCGCGCGTCGGGCTCGCGGACGTCGTCGCCGGTATCGATGGCGCGCCTGGTTTCCCGCAGGCCGAGTCGCGCGCAATCGCCGCCACGTGCGCAGGGATTCGGGTGCATTCGGTCTACGTCCCGAACGGACGCGTCGTCGACTCCGAGCACTACCGCTACAAGCTCGCCTGGCTCGGCGCGCTCGAGCGCGTCGTGGCGGTGCGGCCGAGCAACGCCGTGGTCTGCGGGGACATGAACATCGCGCCGACCGACGCCGATGTCTTCGACCCGGCCGCGTACATCGGCCACACACACGTCACCGGGCCCGAGCGTGCGGCGCTTGCAAAGCTCCTCGACGCCGGCCTTCGCGACGTCGTACGCGAGCGCTGGCCGGCCGAGCAGCGCGTCTTCACCTACTGGGACTACCGCGCGGGCATGTTCCACAAGGACCTCGGGATGCGCATCGACCTCGTGCTCGCCGGCGACGAGGTGGCTGCGCGCGTCAAGGCGGCATGGATCGACCGCCAGGCGCGCAAGGGCAGCGGCCCGAGCGATCACGCGCCGGTGATCGTCGATCTCGACGAGACCCCGGACGGCGACATCGGCCCCGTCGTGCCGCCGCCGTCGGCGCCCGTCGCGCGCGGCGCAGTGAAGCTCCCCCAGTCCCCGCTAGGCTGAACTCGCAGGCCCCAGCCGGGGCCGAGCATCGACCAGTAGGGAGAGCGGACAGATGGCAGAGGCAATAATCCTCGAGTTCGAGGGCGTCGGGCGCAGCGACTACGAAGCGGTCAACACGGCCCTCGGGCTCGGCGACGGCAAGTGGGACCCCGCGGACGCACCGCAGGGCATGATCTTCCACGCGGGCGGAGCCAAGCCCGGTGGCTGGGTCGTCTTCGAGGTTTGGGAGTCAAAGGCCGATCAGGAGCGCTTCATGAACGAGCGCCTCGGCAAGGCACTCGCCGAAGGCGGCGTCGACAAGCCGCCCTCGCGGGCCGAGTGGCTCGACCTCGCCAGGCACGAGCACATCTAGACGAGCGCAGCGGTTAGGCGGCGAAGCGCTGCGCGGCGCGAGCGCGCGCTTTCGCCGCCTCGACCTCGCGGTCGCGCGCCGGCGCCGACGTCACGAGCTCATCGAGCAGGTGACGCGAAATGTGCGCGATCTCGTGTACCGCGCGCTCGAAGGCCGCTGCATTGGCCTGCGAGGGGCGCGCGTAGCCGCTGATCTTGCGCACGTACTGAAGCGCTGCCGCGTGAACCTCGTCCTCGGTCGCGGGCGGCTCGAAGTTGTGCAGGGTATGGATGTTGCGGCACATGTCGCAATCAACCTTAGCTCGTGCGGCTTGCACGCCAAAGGGTCAGCGCGAGCAGCAGTGCCACGGCGACCGGGAGGATCCACCACGCCGCAACCTTCGTCGTCGCGACGAGCGCGGTCACGCCGATCGCGATGACGACGCCGGCGGCGACGAGCCAGTCATCGCCGATGAGGAACTCCCAGATGAACTCGCCAAGCGCCCGCAACCGTCTCATGCCTCAGCAACCACCTCGCTCGAGACTGCGGCGCGGCGGCCTCTCATTACAGCGACCGCGGCAAGCGCGCACAGAAGGATTCCCGCGATGACCGCAAGCAGCGCCGCGTCCCCTCCCGGCCAGTGCGCGCCGGCCCCTTCGGCGCCCCAGAACGTCCCGAACGACGTCAGCATCACGCCGACCGCGAACTTCATCGTGTTCTCCGGCACGCGCGCGAGCGGCGCATGGATCGCAACGCCGGCGATCACGACGAGTGCGACGGCGACACCGGCGGCGGCCGCCGCGAGCCCAACGCGGTGCTGGTTGGCGCCAAAGGTCAGGACGATGAAGATCACCTCGAGACCCTCGAGGAAGACGCCCTTGAAGGAGATCGTGAACGAGTAGGGGTCGATCCGCCCGGCGGGCCTTCCGGCCGCCCGCGCCGCGGATAGCTCGCGCTCGTAGATCTCGCGCTCATCGTGAAGCGCCTTGTGCCCGGACGCGCGCAGGATCGCCTTGCGCAGCCATTGCAGGCCAAACACGAGCAGCAGCCCGCCGACGGCGACGCGCAGCACGTCGAGCGGCAACGCTGTCAGCGCGGGCCCGAGCGCTGCGGTGACGCCGCCGAGGAGGATGACGGCGGCGCCGATGCCGACGAAGGTCGAGCGCCAGCTGCGCGTTATCCCGACCGCGAGCACGATTGTGAGCGCCTCGACTGCCTCCACTGTGCAGGCGAGGAAGACGGCGAGCGCCAGGCCGACGTCGGTCCCGCTCATGGCGATGACGCGGCCGTCACCGCGGCGCCGCTCCCGTGGGCAGGTAGCGCCGGCGCGTCGGTGTCGTGGTGCGGGAAGGCCATGCAACCGGCCAGCTTGAATCCGTCTCGCCGCCGCGAAAGGTCCGCGGCAGGCACTGCGCTGATCATAGTCCCGCCCGCGAGGCGTGCCACGTAACCGGCACGGCGGCCGCTAAACGGCGACAGCGGCTGGTTCTTATCGTATTACGCTAAATACTTGCGACTATTCGCGATTGTCGACGGCACATATTGCATCTCGGTGACAAATTCGTCAAGGGCCCTGAATCCTTACGTCAACCCAGTCTCTAAGGCTCGACTCGACGGTTAGATATCTGCCGGATTGCCCGCCAGAACTGGCTTTTTGACGTGGGCGGCGGAGTTATGGAGTCTTGGAAATCGTGATGCTCTTGCGCGCCCGTGAGTGCGCGCCCGAGGATGTCTCGCAGGGCCTCCTGATCCTCGACCGCGAGGCGGCGGAGGATCTCGGGCGGCTCGCGCATGCGGCGGCGCACCTCGTCGCGCAACTCCTCCCCGTGGCGGGTCAGCACAATGTGCTTGACGCGCCGGTCCTGGTCGTAGCGACGGCGCTCGACGAGGCCCCGCTGCTCGAGCCGGTCGACGATGCCCGTCACGTTCGAGCTGTCGCAGCGCAACAGCGTCGCGAGCTCGCTCATCGGGAGCGCAGCGCCCGGCTCCATCTGCAGCAGCGCCCCCTGCTGCGCCGGATGTAGCCCCAGCTCCGTCGCGATATCGAGAAAGCGCTGGCGCTGCGGGACGAGGAGGCGATACAACAGCGCCCAGGCCTCGTCGGCGGGTGAGCCAGCAGGTGCTTGCTCAAGCATCGCCCCTACACGTTACATGATGTACTAGACAGTTGACACTGCCAAAGATTGTTGTACGCTACGAACCGTGCCGGACGGAGAGGCCATCGTCGCAAGCGGGCTCGTACGCCAGTTCCGCAAGGGGCCGCGCGCCGTCGATGGGATCGACCTCAGCGTCTCCTACGGCGAGATCTACGGTTTCCTCGGCCCCAACGGCGCCGGCAAGTCCACCACAGTACACATGCTCACGACGCTGCTGCCGCCGACGAGCGGACAGGCGAGCGTCGCCGGCTTCGACATCGTTCACCAGGGTCGTCAGGTGCGCACGGTCATCGGCGCGGCGCTACAGGAAGCGGCACTGGACCCGATCCTGACGGGGCGCGAGCACCTGCTGCTGCAGGCGACGCTCCAGGGCCTACCGAAACCAAAGCGCGTACAGCGCGCGGACGAGCTTCTCACGAGGGTCGGGCTCACCGAAGCGGCAGACCGGCGGATCAGCGGCTACTCGGGTGGCATGAAGCGCCGTCTCGACCTGGCCTTGGCGCTCGTTCACGGCCCGCGGATCCTGTTCCTTGACGAGCCGACGACCGGCCTCGACCTGCAGAGCCGCACGGCGCTATGGGAGGAGGTGGCGCGCCTCGCGCGCGAGGAGGGCATCACCGTCTTTCTGACGACCCAGTACCTCGAGGAGGCCGATGCGCTCGCCCATCGCGTCGGGATCATCGACCACGGCCACATCGTCGCCGAGGACACGCCCGAGCGCCTGAAGGCCGAAATCGGTAGCCCGACCGTCGAGGTCGTGCCGGTCGAGCACGACCAGGCGGAGCTCCTGCGCGGAACGCTCGAGCAATTCGGCACGCCGGTGAGCGCCGACGGCACAGTGACGGTCCAGCTTCCCGGTGGGGAGGCCCAGCTCGCCGAGCTCGTCCGCGCGCTAGACGCGGCCTCGCTCCACGTCGCCTCGCTCACCCTCCACCAGCCGACGCTCGACGACGTCTTCCTCGCGAAGACCGGTCGCAAGCTCGAGGGTGCCGCCGACGAGGAGCCCGAGGAAGCACCGGCCGACGGCGGGAAACGAGGACGCCGTGGGCGCTGAGCACGCGAGCGTGCTCGAGCAGATCGGGGCGATCGCGCGGCGCTCGATCGTCCGGACCTTCCGCCAGCGCGGGTTGCTGGTCTTCCCGCTGCTCTTCCCGCTGATCCTCTTTGCGATCAACGGCAGCGCGCTCAGCGCAGCAACGCGGATCCCCGGCTTTCCGCCCGTCAGCTATCGCGCGTTCGCGCTCGCCGTGCCGTTCATGCAGGGCGCGTTGTTCGTCGCCGTGACCGCCGGCGTAGACCTTGCGCGCGACATCGAGACAGGGTTCTTCAACCGTCTCGCGCTGACGCCGCTGCGGGGCGGCGCACTGCTCCTCGGACAGCTCGGCGGCGCCTTCGTCGTGGCGTGCGTGCAGGCGGTCGTCTACCTCGTCGTCGGCGTCGCGTCGGGAGTCGGGATCGCAAGCGGCGCCGGCGGCGCGCTTGTCCTACTCGCGCTGTCAACGCTGATCGCTTTCGGCTTCGCCGGCCTCGGCACGCTCGTCGCACTGCGCTTCGGCAACGGAGAAGCGGTCCAGGCCGTGTTCCCGCTGTTCTTCGTGTCGCTCTTTCTCAGCTCAATGGCCCTGCCGCGCAACCTGATCAAGACGCCGTGGTTTCACGATGTCGCGACCTACAACCCCGTGAGCTACCTGATCGAAGGCGTGCGCAGCCTGATCATCACGGGCTGGGACGGACAGGCGCTCGCGCTCGGCTTTGGCTTTGCAGCTGCCCTCGCCATAATCAGCCTTGGTGCCTCGAGCCTCGCGATGCGCAGCCGGATGGCGCGGACATGAGGCGCTTCGCGTTCGTGGTGCGGGGGGTCGCCTGGCGCTCGATCCACAACACGATCGTCAGCCCGTCGATCATCATCCCCTCGATCGTCTTCCCGCTGTTCTTCTTCGCGGCGTTCGCGGGCGGCCTGTCGAAGATCGCGCAGGTCCCGAACTTCGACTACAAACCCGGCTACACGGCCTTCCAGTTCACGTTCGTCTTCCTGCAGTCCGCGGCATTCGGCGGCGTCTTCACGGGGTTCGCGGTCGCGCGTGACTTCGACTCGGGTTTCGCGCGACGCTTGCTGCTGAGCGCACCCGCGCGCGGCGGGATCATCGTCGGGTATGTGATCGGCGCGCTGCTGCGCTGGGGCATCACGGGCAGCGTCGTCACGGTCGTCGCGCTGGCGAGCGGGATGAACGTTCCGGCCGGACCTGGGGACCTGTTCGCGCTGCTCGCGCTCGGCGTCCTATTCAACCTCGTCGCCGCGCTCTGGGCCGTCGGGCTCGCGATGTTCCTGCGGACCGAGCAGGCCGGTGCCGTGATCCAGATGCCGGTCTTCGTCGTGCTCTTCCTCGCTCCCGTCTACGTGCCACTGCACCTACTGACCGGCTGGGTGCACTCGGTCGCGCGACTCAACCCCGCGACCTTCGCGCTCGAGGCTGCGCGCGGCCTGCTCGCCGGCACGCCCACCGACATCGCACTCGCGTTCGGACTGCTCGGCGGATCGATCGTGCTCTGGGCGGCCTTTGCGCGCCGCGGCCTGCGCTCAGCCGAACGCGCCGCAGGCTGACGGCAACCCGCTGCCCGGAATCAGATCAGCTTGACCGAGCGGTAGCCGGCAAACGTGGCTTGCCGCTCGGCCTCGGAGAGCAGCGCGCCGCGGTCGGGCGCGCGCAGGCGAGCGAACGGCGCAAGCTCGAGCTGGCCGTCGGTGAGGCTCCACGTGCCTGCGACAGCGCCATCGATCAGGAACGTGCGCATCAGGCGATCGCGCGAGACCAACGCACGATGAGCTGGACTGATGATGCGTGAGCGGTCGGCGTGCGCAAGCAACACGTTGTCGAAGGGCGCGAGGATGCGGGGGGGGTGCCGGGGTGTCGGGGTCGGGCAGTGGCGCGCCGGGCAGGTCGAAGAGCTCGCGGCCGCGATCATCCGTGTAGACCGAAAGCCGGTCGCGCAGGCCTGCGATCGAGGCGGCGAGCTTCGTCAAGCCGCACCAAGCCTGGATGTCCGTGACGCTCGCGGGACCGAATGCGGCGAGGTAGCGGATGATCACCGCCTCGAGGTCGGGGCGGTGATCGAGGCCGCGTGCCAGCCAGGACTCGCTCGCCATCCAGCGCGCCTGACCGCCGAGCCGCCAGAGGCCGCGCGGGGGCACCTGAATGGCCGGACAGAGAACGGTGGCCGCCTGCGCGAGCGACGCCGGATCAACCCCCGGCCAGTCAGCCGCGAGGAGGTCGCCGATCTGCCGGCGGGCGAGCGCAGTGTGCGACAGGTGCCCGCGCGCGGATCTGGCGAGCGCATCGAAGTCCAGGTTGCGCAGCGCCCTGCCGAAAGGGCTCGAGCGGAGGCTGCGCTCGAGCACCGCTCGCATGAGTGGCCGCAGCAGCGTCCAGTCGCGCTCGCTGACGAGATGGACGGTGCAACGCATCAGCACGCCACGGACCGCGCGGCGGTCGGCAACAAGCTCTGAGAGCTCGCGCGGATCGAAGCCTTCGAGGCGCGACCACAGGCCGACGTATGGAGCTCGCGGCTCCTGTGCTTGCATGCCCACGAGGTGCTCGAGCGCAGCGGTGACCGGCAGCTGCGATCGCTCGAGGAGCAGCTGGCGCGCCAGCAGGGCGCGGCCGAGCGCGCGGTCGCTCAAGCGGGCGATATCAGACCTCCCAGCGCTCGGTGACCCACCTATTTCGGACACATGGACCGCGACCGGGTGGTCGATTATGCGCGACAGGTCCTAGCGGTAGTAGACGTCGACGATCGTGCCGATGTGCAGCCAGTTGTGGATCGAGAGCGCGTCCGGGATCGGCACGCGCAGGCAGCCGTGACTCCACGGGTAGGGCGGGACGAAGTGGTAGCCGTGGATCGCGTCGCCGCCGTTGAAGAAGCTCGAGTCGACCATGCCGTCGGAGGTGATGCCGAGCTCCTGCATGTAGACGCGGAAGATGCCGGGCTGGGTCTGGAGGCCTGGGCGCCCTGAACTCATCGGGTAGATGCGCTCGACATGGCCGTGGCGGCCGATCAGCGCGAGCACCTGGTGGGTGAGATCGCCCTCGACGTGCGGCGGCTGGTATGGGTAGCGCACCTTGAAGGCACCCGCGCCTTGCGCGAGCTTGCGGAACACCGCGTGATTTGCGACCTCCGATCGCTTCATGCCCACGACCTTGCGGAAGGCGAGGACCGCGCGCCGCGTGCGCGCATCGAAGATGCCGAAGCGGCCGACAACGTAGTGGCGTGCGCGGAGCTCGCTCTGGAGGATGCGCACTGCCGCGCCGCGCTCCTCCGGCCGCAGGGTCACGTTCGGGATCGGCGGTGGCAGCGGCGCCGTAGGTCCGGTCGCGCCCGTCGCAGAGGTTGCGCCGGTCGCTCCCGTTGTTCCAGTCGGCCCACTCGCGCCGGTGGCGGCGCTCGGCGCCACGGCGAGCAAGCCGACAACTAGTGCCGCACCGACCGCCCCGAGTACCCGCATCGACAAAAGATACCGGCGCAGGGTGATCGGCAAACGCGCGCGTCGTATGCTGAGCGGATGGATGACAGCCAAGTCGCAGACCGCATCGAGAAACTTGTCGCCGAGGAACACCGCCTGCTCGACCACGCAGGCAGCAAAGGACTGAGCGTCGAGGAGCGCGACCGGCTCGATGCGGTACGTGTCGAGCTCGACCGCTATTGGGACCTTCTGCGCCAGCGCCGCGCGCGCGAGGAATTCGATCTCGACCCGAACTTCGCCGGCCTGCGCGATACGAACACGGTCGAGAACTTCGAGCAATAGCGGCAGTTTGCGCCGCGGTCATCCCGTTGTGCGTCGCGCCCGCGATGTTGTTGCCAGGCGCAGCCACGTGCAATAGCGTGCGCGCGTCGGCATTCGTCTAATGGCGCTTCGGCGGTATCGCCCGCGCCGGCTCACGCGGAGCTTGCCGTCGCGTCAGGCCGTTGGCGAGGCGCTGAGCTCGGCCGCCACGTGCGTCGCGAGCAGGCGCAGGAGCTGTGGCGGCGTGCCGTCCTCGATCAGGATTGCGCCACCCGGCCAGTACGCGCTCGCCGGATCGCCATCGGCGAGGAACGTGTTGCTGTACACCCAGGAACCGCAGTTGTGGAGCTGGACGCCGTTGGGGGTGAGCCATTCCGGCTCGCGGTCGCCCTCGAGCATGCCGGTCCGGTGCGTGTGCCCGAACAGCACGTGGCGCGCACGAATCCGCAGGCGCTCAACTACCTCGCTCATCGCGCGCAGTCCGGCCTGGCGCAGCTCGGCGCGCGTCAGCTCGCTGCGCAGCGGCCCGAGCCCTGCCGCGTTCAGCGCCGCGACCGCGAGCGGAAACCCGGCTGCGAGCGCCTGCGCGCGCAGGCCGCCCGAGCGCTTCGAGCGCAGCGTGTCCCACATCCGGCCCGCCGCCGCGCCGGCGGGTCCCTGCCCGGGCCGCCCGCTCTGGGCTGCCGCGAAGCTCCAGGCGTAGACGGGCGCAAGCAGCGTCTCGTATTCGTCGACCGAGAAGACGGCGTTCCAGGGCCGGCTGTGGTCGAGCGCGAGCCGCCCGCTCGCCGCGATCGAGAGCCGCTCGAGGGTCGGAACGGTCATGTGCACGTCGAGGTAATGACCGTGCATCGCGTAGACGTCCTCGCGCAGCCAGACTCCGGGGTAGGCGAACTGCACGTCGGCGTGGGGACCGAATTGTTCGGCGAGCTTGACCGCGAGATCAGAGGCCTTCTTCGGGCTGAAGCGCTGCTCGAGCCCAAGCGGCTCGTCGTTGCGGGCAAGGAAGCGCTCGACGAGCGCGTGATCGTGGTTGCCCGCGAGGATCACGACCGGCTTACCCGCCAGCGCCTCGCCGAGCGCCCGGAAGAAAGGCTCGGCGGCCGCCAGGGCCTCGCTCGCGGGACGGTTGCGCAGCTCGAGCGAGTCGCCGAGCAGCACGACCCGGTCGATTCGATCCACCGCGTCGAGCAACGGACCGGCGACGCCTTCACGGCGCAACACGTCGGCGCGCGCACGATCGCCAACGTGCAGGTCCGCTACGACGAGGGTGGAGCTCAACTCGCGGCCGGCTGGCGGATCGCCTTCGGCAGCATGAACCGGACGTCCTCCTCGGTAATCGTGAGCTCCGCGACGTCGGTCACGCCGCGCTCGCCGAAGCCTGCGAGGAGCTCTTGTACGAGCTCCTCGGGCGCGCTGGCTCCAGAAGTGATGCCGAGCGTGCGCACGCCGTCGAGCCAGCCCTCCGATACCTCGTCGGCGTAGTCGATCAGATAGGAGCTCGCGCCGCAGTCGCGCGCTACCTCGACGAGACGCTGCGAGTTGGACGAGTTGCGCGAGCCGACGACGAGCACAAGATCGCAGTGCTCGGCGAGCTTGCGCACCGCCGCCTGGCGGTTCGTCGTCGCGTAACAGATGTCATCGATGCGCGGGCCGACGATCGCCGGAAAGCGCTCACGCAGCCGCTCGATGATCGAACGCGTCTCGTCGACGGCGAGCGTCGTCTGCGTCGTGTACGCGAGCCTCTCGGGGTCGGGTACGACGAGAGCATCGACGTCCTGCTCGGACTGCACGAGCATGATGTGCTCGGGCGCCTCTCCCATCGTCCCTTCGACCTCCTCGTGACCGTCGTGCCCGATCAGGATCACGGTGTAGCCGTCGGCCACGAACCGGCGCGCTTCGACGTGGACCTTCGTGACGAGCGGGCAGGTCGCGTCGATCGTCCGCAGCCGGCGCGCATCGGCATTGGCACGCACCGTCGGCGCGACGCCGTGGGCGGAGAACACGCAGACCGAACCCTCCGGAACCTCCGTCTCCTGCTCGACGAAGATCGCGCCGCGCTTGCGCAGCTGATCGACCACGTGCTTGTTGTGGACGATCTCCTTGCGCACATACACGGGCGCGCCGTAGCGCTCGAGCGCGAGCTCGACCGTCTGCACCGCACGGTCGACACCGGCGCAGTACCCGCGCGGAGAGGCCAGCAGGATGCGCTCGATCGACAGCTTGGGGAGCCCATTGGTCGCGGCGCTCACCCCTGGATTGTACGGCTGATTCGGGCCGTGCCCGGAACTACCGCTGGCGGGCACGGAGCGCCCCAAGCCTGGGCAGCGCGAGGATCACCACGGGTCGCAGACCCAAGCGGGTGGTGAATCGCCACTGATCTGGACCGCGACGGCGGCCAGCGTCGAGTGTTCGAACTCTTCGCGCAGCAGCGAGTAGGCGATCAGGTCGTGCGCCCGGCCGTAATGACGCTGAAACGAGCGGAGCACGCCCTCATTCGTGAAGCCGAGCCGCTCGAACGCGCGCTGAGAGTGCTGGTTTTTCACGTCGACCCAGGCACCGAGGCGCTCGAGACGCAGTGGGCCGAACGCGAGGTGGGCCAGCAGCGCCTGCGCCTCGTCGCCGATGCCCGCGCCCCAGTAGGGCCGCCCGAGCCAAATGCCGATCACGGCGCGTCGATCACGGCGCGAGAGCTCGAGCAGCGAGATCGCCCCCACGGGCTGGTCGGCCGCGTCGGCAATCACGAACTCGAGTGCGTCGCCGTCGCCGCGGCTGCGCGCGGTCGAAGCGATCCAGTCCGCAGCCTGCTCCTGCTTCTCGTACGGTCCCCACGCGAAGGGCTTCGTGACCTCGGGATCCGCGGCGAGCTCGAAAAGGCGCGGCGCGTCCTGCGCGACCGGGTAGCGCAGGCTCAGCTGCGGCCCCGTGACCGTGAGGTCCTCAGGCACGTCGGGCTAGTACCCGAGCGCGAACTTCGCGTCCTCGCTCATGCGGTCCGGCGTCCAGGGCGGGGTGAAGACCATCGTCGAGGAGACCTCCTCGACGTCCTCTAGCTCGGACACGAACTCCTCGATCTGTTCGCTGACCTGCGGTCCGATCGGGCAGCCCGGCGCGGTCAGCGTGAACGTGACGGCAACGCGCGGACCGTCGATCTCGATGTCGTAGATCAGCCCGAGCTCGACGAAATCGAGCCCCAGCTCGGGATCGATCACGTTGGTGAGCGCTTCCTCGACCTCTTCGACCGTGGGCATGCAGTCATGTTAGGGCCTCGCCGCGCAGGGACCGCGAATGAGCGCTCGGCGGCCGAGCCGCGCCGGCGGGACTGGCGTAGCCTGCGCGGCGTGAGCGAGACCTGGAGCTTCAGCTTCGCCGATGAAGGCGCCGGCTACTGCTGCTTCGGGCGCGACGATCGCGCCGTACTGCTCGGGGACGGACCCGTCGAGCGCGCGGAGCTCGCCGGCGAGGGACCCTTCAGCCTGCGTGGGCCAGGGATCGGCGAGCTCTCACTCGAGCCGCTCGGCCCGCCGATCGGCTTCGATGGCGCCGCTCGGCGCGAGTGGATCTGCCACGGGCGCGGGCGCAGCGCGGCGAACGCGAAGCTCGAGGGGTACGGCCTGGTCGCGCGGGAGACTGACGCGCTCGCCGGACTTGCACTGCGTCGCTCGCTGTGGCTTTGCATCGACGGCAAGCTCGCGGTGAGCGCGTTGGCGGGGCGGCGCTTGCTGAGCGATCCGCACGGAGCTGAGGCGCTCGAGGTTCACGTCGCCCGCGGGGCGCCGCTCGAGGCCGCGCGAGTCGCGGACCCGCGCCTATCGAGCACTTACGATGGCGATGGCCTTTTGCTTCGAGCCGGGCTCGAGCTCTGGGAGGACGAGATCGAGGGTGAGCGCGAACGCGGCGGCGCGCTGCGGCTCGCCGGCCAGACGCTGGCGAGGGGCCGGCTCGACGGCGCTGCGCTCGCCTTCATGCTCTGGCACTGGCGCGAGGAGCGTGGCGTCGGCTGTTACGCGATCGAAGCAGCCGGCTGAGCGGCCAGCGGCCGGCGCGCGGGCGCTTCGCCCCACAGCCGCTCGAGACCGTAGTACTCGCGGACCTCGCGCACGAAGATGTGGACGACAACGTCGAGGTAGTCCATCAGCACCCAGCGGGCCTGTGTCAGGCCCTCGACGCGCTTGGGCCGAACGTCGTGGTCGGCTTTCAGGCCGGCGAGGATCGCGTCCGCGATCGCCTTCACCTGCCGGTCCGAGTTGCCCGAGCAGATGACGAAGTAGTCGGTGTAGTCGATCACGCCGCGCAGGTCGAGCTCGACGATGTCGAGCGCCTTCTTGTCGGCTGCGAGCTCGCAGATCACTTCGGCTAGCTGGTCGGTCCTCACTTGTAGAGCCTCCGCTCCTCGATGTAGTCGCTAACGGCCTGCGCCACCAGGAAGGTGATCGGTTGCCCCGAGCGCACACGCTGGCGCAGGAGGGCCGAAGAGACGTCCATGCGCGGCACCTCGATGTAGCGAACTCGCTCGACGCCGCGCAGGCCGGCAAGCCGCTCCCTGATCTCTTCGCGGCGCGCGCCCGCGCGCTCCGCCACTGCAACATCGGCCAACCCCAGGATCGCCTCCGGCTCGCGCCACGCCGGCAGCGACCAGGCCATGTCGCCTCCGACGATGAACGTCAGCTCATCACCTGGTTGGCTCGCATGGATCGCACCAAGGGTATCGACCGTGTACGACGGGCCGTCGCAGCTCGCCTCGAGCTCGGACACTTCGAGCCAGTCCTCATGTGCCGCCGCCGCGAGGCGGCACATCGCAAGGCGATGCTCGATGCCGGGCTCGTCGGTCAGCGGTTTGTGCGGAGGCACGCGCGCCGGCACCAACCAGACGCGTTCGAGCCCGAGCTGCCAGCGCGCCTCGCTCGCGCACAACAGGTGCGCCACGTGCGGCGGGTTGAACGTCCCCCCCAGGATCCCGAGTCTCAGCTGCGCACCTGGCCGTCACCCTCGATCAAGTACTTGAAAGTGCAGAGCTCGCGCAACCCGATCGGCCCGCGCGCATGCAGCTTCTGCGTCGAGTTCCCGATCTCGGCGCCCATCCCGAACTCGCCACCGTCGGTGAAGCGCGTCGACGCATTCACGTACACGCAAGCCGCATCGACCTCGCGCTGGAAGCGGCGCGCCGCAGCGCGATCGCGCGTGACGATCGCCTCGGAGTGCCCGGTGCCATGGCGCTGCACGTGCGCGATCGCCTCATCGAGCGAGTCGACAACGCGCACGGCGAGCGTCAGCGCGAGGTACTCGGTGTCCCAGTCGGCCTCGCTCGCCTCGACCATGGCGGGAACGAGCTCGCGCGATGGCTCATCGCCGCGCAGCTCGACTCCGGCCGCCGTGAGATCGCGCGCGATCTGGGGCAGGAACGCCGCCGCGACCTCGCGGTGCACGAGCAGCGTCTCGGCGGCGTTGCAGACCCCCGGCCGTTGCACCTTCGCGTTGATCGCGATCTCGCTCGCCATCTGCAGGTCGGCGGCGCTGTCAACGTAGACGTGGCAATTGCCGGACGCGGCGTAGATCACCGGCACCGTCGCGTGCTCCATCAGCGCCGCTTTGAGTCCCTCACCGCCGCGCGGGATGACGAGGTCAACGTGCGCGGTCTGCGTGACGAGCTCGGTGAGCTCGTCACGGCCGTGGAGGATCGAGATCGCGCCGGCCGGCGCGGCCTGCGCCGCGATCTGAGCGAGCACCGCGTTCGAGCGCGTCGCGCTCGAGGAGCCGCGCAGCACGACCGCGTTACCGGACTTCAGGCACAGCGCCGCCGCGTCGATCGTGACGTTCGGCCGTGCCTCGTAGACGACGGCAATCACGCCGAGCGGGACGAGCACCTTGCGGATCTCGAGTCCGTTCGGCCGGCGGAATCCGTCGACCACCTCGCCGACCGGGTCGGGCAACGCGATGATCTGGCGCACGCCTGCCGCCATCGCCGCGATGCGCCGCTCGTCGAGCGCGAGACGGTCCAGCAGCGCGGTCGACAGGTCGGATTCGCGGCCCGCCTCGAGGTCGAGCAGGTTCGCCTCGAGGATCTCGCCGACGCGCGCCTCGAGTCCGGCGGCGATCCGCTCGAGCGCGTCGTTCTTGGCCTGCGTATCGAGCGTCGCGAGTAGACGCGACGCGTGCTTCGCCGCGGCGCAGACAGCCGCAACGGATTCGGTGCGCGTGGCCATCACCAGAAGGTTACGGCGCTAGTCGAGCACGAGGTAGTCGCGATGAACCGCTTCCTCGGGCGCGCGCGGCAACAGCTCGCGCACGGCGGCCGACTTGAGCCCTTTGGCCTGGCGCAGCTCGGCGGCGGAGTAGCTCGCGATGCCCTTCGCCACCGCGCCCTTCGCCTCGCGGATCTCGACCGCGTCGCCGACGTCGAACTCGCCGCTCACCCCGGTCACGCCGACCGGGAGCAGGCTCGTGCCCTCCGCGCGCAGGGCGTGGGCGGCGCCGGCGTCGATGACGATCGTGCCGCGCGGCGGCTTCGCGTACTTGAGCCAGAGCTTGAACGAGGAGTAGTGGGTGGCACGCGGCGCGAATTGCGTGCCCTCGCGCTCGCCGGCGAGCACGCGTGCGAGGACTCCGTCGCGCGAGCCGTTACAGATCGTCGTCTCGATCCCGGCAGCGGTCGCCATGTCCGCGGCGGTCACCTTCGAGCGCATCCCGCCCGAGCCATGGGCGGAGGTACGCTGAGTGATGTCCAGCTCGCTCAGGCCGGTGACGTCGTCGACCTGCGGGATCAGCTTCGCTGCGGGATCGACGGCGGGATCGGCGCTGTAGAGGCCGTCGGTGTTCGTGAGGATCACGAGGCGCTGGGCGCCAACGAGGATCGCGACCTGGGCGGCGAGGAAGTCGTTGTCGCCGAAGGAGATCTCGTCGGTCGCGGTCGTGTCGTTCTCGTTGACCACGGGCACGACACCCCACTCGAGCAACTTGCCGAGCGTCTGGCGCGCGTTCAGGTAGTTGAGGCGCTCGGTCAGGTCGAAGAAGGTGAGCAGGACCTGCGCACTCGAAACGCCGCGTGCGCCGAGCAGCTCGTCGTAGACCGGGTAGAGGCGGCCCTGGCCAACCGCGCTCGTCGCCTGCAGCTCGTCGACCGCGGTGGGGCGGGCAGGCAGCCCGAGGACGCGCACGCCGGTTGCGATCGCGCCGCTCGTCACGAGGACGATCTCATCGCCCTG
Organism: Solirubrobacterales bacterium; assembly: GCA_003138355.1. Classification (GTDB taxonomy): domain Bacteria; phylum Actinomycetota; class Thermoleophilia; order Solirubrobacterales; family Solirubrobacteraceae; genus Palsa-513. The sequence goes on along the minus strand of PLFX01000005.1, from coordinate 30,917 downwards.
CTTGCGGCGCTGCGCGACCGCCTCGCAGATCCGGCCCAGCACCTCGGTCCGCAGGGCGCCCTCGTCGTCGGCCACGATCGCCGAGCCCAGCTTCACGATTACCCGCGTCATTGGGTCGTTTCTAACGCAGATCGGCGATGCATGCGCTCGCGACTCCCGGGCGCTAGGCGTCGAGCCCGAACACGACACCGGCGATCTCGACGTCATCGCCCGACTGGAAGCCCTTCTCCTCGAGCGCGCGGATCACGCCGATCTGGCGCAGCCGCGTCTCGATGTGGCCGAGCGCCTCGTCGTTGTCCAGATCGTGGCGCGCAACGAGGCGGTCGATGCCGGCGCCGACCACGCGAAACGGACCATCGCCGTCGCGCTCGATGCGAAAGCCACGGTGCTCGGCCGGTCGAAAGGTCACGTGCTCGGGAAGCTCCGTCTCGGGAAGCTCCGTCTCGGGAAAAACCTCCGGCGCGGCCAGCGGCACCGCGTGGAGCAGGGTCGCACCCAGCTCATCGAGCCCTTCGCGAGTTGCCGCGGAGGTCAAAAGGACGGGCGTGCCCGAGCCGAGGCGCTCGCGCCACTGCGCCACGTGGCGGGCGGATTCGGCGGGCGTGACCAGGTCGGCCTTCGAGAGAGCGAGGATGCGAGGACGCGCCGCGAGTGCTGGGTCGTGCAGGGCGAGCTCGCGCTCGACCGTGGCATGGTTTGCGAGCGGATCCGAGCCGTCGAGCGGGGCGAGGTCCAGTACGTGAACGAGCAGGCCAGTGCGCTCGATGTGCGCGAGGAAGTCGTGGCCGAGGCCCGCGCCGTCCGACGCGCCCTCGATCAGACCCGGGATGTCGGCGATGATCAGCTGGCGATCGGGCCCCTCGAGCGTTCCGAGGACAGGCTCGAGCGTCGTGAACGGGTAGTCGGCGATCTTCGGCGCCGCACGCGTGAGACGCCCGAGCAACGAGGACTTCCCCGCGTTAGGGAGCCCGATCAAGCCGACATCGGCAAGCAGCTTGAGGCGCAACTCGAGCATGCGCTCCTCGCCCGCCAGACCGAGCTCGGCGAAGCGCGGCGCCTGGCGCGTGGGGGTCGCAAAGTGCTTGTTGCCGCGCCCCCCGGCGCCGCCGCGCGCGACGCGTACGCGCTGGCCCGGGCGCGTCAGGTCATGGGTCGCGCCATCGTCGGTCGTGACCTGGGTCCCGGGCGGCACACGGACGACCAGCTCCTCGCCGTTCGCGCCGTGGCGCAGCGCGCCGCCACCGTGGCCACCACGGCGTGCGCGGAAGTGCTGGCGGCGGCGAAAAGCCTGCAGGTCGCGAAGCGCTGGGTCGCACTCGAGCACGACAGCGCCGCCATGCCCGCCGTCACCGCCGTCCGGGCCGCCGCGCGGCACGTGGGCTTCGCGGCGGAAGCTCATCGAGCCGTCGCCGCCCGCGCCCGCCGCGACGAAGATGCGTGCCTTGTCGTAGAGCATCGACAGATTGTGTCCAGTTCGCGCGGGTCAAGGACGCCCACGCGTCATGCCGGCCTCAGCCGGCGAAAAGGGCGCTACTCGACCGGGTCGATCGAGACGACGCGACCGCGGCGGCCGACCGAGAAACGGACCTTGCCGGCGGCACGCGCGTAGAGCGTGTCGTCCTTGCCCATGCCGACGCCCTCGCCCGCCTTGAAGCGCGAGCCACGCTGGCGGACGATGATCTCTCCGCCCGTCACCGTCTGGCCGGCGAAGGTCTTGACGCCGAGGCGCTGCGCGTTCGAGTCGCGGCCGTTGCGCGAGGAGCCGAGGCCCTTCTTATGCGCCATCTGCTTCCTCCTTCGTCGCGCTCGCGCGGGCTGCTCGCAGGCCGATCTTCGTGACCTCGATGCGGGTCAGGTCCTGGCGGTGGCCGGTGCGGCGCTTGTAGCCGCGCTTGGGCTTGAACTTGAAGACGCGCAGCTTGGGGCCGCGCTCGTGGGCGAGGACCTTGGCCGAGACCTCGACGCGGGCGAGGCCCTTGGCGTCGAAGATCGCATCGTCGGAGCGGTAGAGCAGCGGCTCGAGTGTCACGGTCGCGCCCTCGGCTTCGGGCAGGCGTTCGACGAGCAGGTTCTGACCCTGCTCGACGCGGTACTGCTTGCCACCTGACTTGACGATTGCGTACATGCTCTAGGCCTGCTCGGGGGCAGGCTCCTTTTCAGCCGAACGGCGCCGACCGCCCCTGCGGCCTCGGCGCCGAGGGGCCGATTGTACGTCATCGTCGGGCTCGCCGGTGGGCGGCGTGCCGTCGAGCGGGACGGCGATCGCGGCAGTGCGGTCAACCTGTTCGAGGCGGACCATCAGCCTCTCGCCGACCAGCCGAGCGGCGTCCCGGACCGAAATGATGTACCCGTCGATCTTCGCGACGCCGTAGTCGGCCTCGTACATATGCGGCTCGACAATCTCGACGAGCAGCTCATCGCCGACGCGGAACGGGACCGCGCGCTCGAGCACCTCGGAGCTCGTGCCCTCGAAGGTGACCGCGAAATGATCGAGCGCGAGCCCCTCGGATCCTTCGAAGTAGAAGCGCTTGCCGGTCTGGTGCTCGAGCTCGTCGAGGACACGGCCGCCGTGGCCGGTGAACTCGCCGCTTACGCGCGGGTTCATCTGCACGAGGAAGGCCTCGGTGTCCGGGTTGGCGAGGGCGAGCTCGCGCATACGCCGCTCGAACTCGATCGAGATCGTCTCCTCCGAGCGGATCACGCCGTCGCCGTGACAGGTCGGACACGGCCGGGTCATGATCTCGCGGATCCCCTCGGTCACGTTCTGGCGCGTCATCTCGACGAGGCCGAGCTTCGAGATGTCGGCGGTGAACGTCTTGGTGCGGTCCTCATCGAGGGCCTTGCGCAGCGACTTCAGCACGGCGTCGCGATTGCGGGCGCGGGCCATGTCGATGAAGTCGATGACGATGATGCCGCCGATGTCGCGCAGGCGCAGCTGGTTGACGACCTCCTCGGCCGCCTCCAGGTTCGTCTTCGTGATCGTGTCCTCGAGGCGCGCGCCCTTGCCGCGTCCGATGAACGAACCAGTGTTGACGTCGATGACGGTCAGCGCCTCGGCGTAGTCGATCATCAGGTAGCCGCCGCTCGGCAGGTCGACGCGACGCTCGATCATGCCCTCGACGACCGGCGTCACCTTGTAGGCGTCGAGCAGCGGCACGGCGCCCTCGTAGAGCTCGACGCGGTCGACGAGCTCCGGCGCGGTGCGAGTGAAGAACGAGATCAGGCGGTGGTGCTGTTGCGCGTCATCGACGATCGCGCGCTCGAAATGCTCGGAGTAGACGTCGCGTACGACGCGGACCGCGAGGTCGGCCTCCTGGAACACGAGCGCCGGCGCCTTCGCTTCGGCGACGCGCCGGTCGAGGACCTCGTGCAGCTTGAACAGGTACTGGAGCTCGCGCTCGAGGTCGACACGCGTCGCGCCATGGGCAGCGGTGCGGACGATCGCGCCGCCACCGCGCAGGTCAAGGCCCGCCGTCTCGCGGCGCAAGCGCTCGCGCTCGCCGTCGTCGAGGCGGCGCGAAACGCCGATGCCCTCGCCGGTGGGCGTGTAGACCATGTAACGGCCGGCAATCGTGAGCTCCATCGACAGGCGTGCGCCCTTCGTCTTGAGCGGATCCTTGACGACCTGGACGACGACGTCCTGGCCCGGCTTGAGTAGCTCGGAGATGTCCACCGCGTCCTTGCCCGCGCCGCGCCCGCGGCGCGGCGCTTCGATGCCGGGGAGGACGATCTCGTCGACGTGCAGGAAGCCGTTCTTGTCGAGCCCGATGTCGATAAATGCCGCTTCGAGGCCGACGAGGACGTTGTCGACGACCCCCTTGTAGATGTTGCCGACGATCGAGCGCGAACCGCGGCGCTCGAGATAGAGCTCAGCTACGCGGTAGCCGCGCGAGGGGTCGGTCGTGGCGGTACGCCGCCTGGCACCCGGCTTGCCGGTTGCCTCGAGCAGCGCGACGCGCGTCTCGCCCCGCGAGACGCTTACTAAGACTTGCTTTTTCACGGAGTGAATCCATTTCTATTAGACGCGCAGCGCGCGACTGCGTGGCGCGCTTGCCGCACGGGCCTGACCGTAGATCGACTGCAGCAGGCCGAGGGTAAGGAAGGTGGTGAGGACCGACGAGCCGCCGTAGGACAGCAGCGGCAGCGTGACGCCGGTGATCGGCATGATCCCGATCGTCATCCCGACGTTCACGAAGACCTGGAACATCAGCATCGCCACCGCTCCGCCGGCGATCAGGGCCGCGAAGAGGTTGCGGGCGGCTCCGATGATGCGAAGCGTCCGCCATATGATCAGGGCGTAGAGCGATAGAACGAAGGCCGCACCGGCAAAGCCTAGACGCTCTCCGACCACAGTGAAGATGAAATCCGTCGGTGCCTCCGTCCCGACGAGCCCGAGAGTCGTTTGTGTCGCGCCCGCTCCGCGGCCCGTGCCCTCGCCGGCACCGACACCGATCACCGACTCGACTTGCTGGTGGTCATACGAGTTGGGATTCTGCGAGGGGCTGAGGAACCCTGTCAGGCGCTGCTCCTGGTAGTGCTTGAGGACGTGCAACCCGATCGCTGGGGCGATCACGAGCGCGAAGACGAACGCTCCCACCGCGATGAGCGCGAGCACCGTCAGCTGGCGCGCCGGAATGCCGGCCACGAACAGGACCGCGAAGGCGATCGCGAAGTAGACGAGACCCGAGCCCAGGTCGGGCTCAGCGATCACGAGCGCCGCCGGAATCAGCGCGAAGGCGACCACTTTGAGCGTCAGCTCGGTGGCGGATGCCTTGCGCGGACTGTCGGCGACGAGCGCCGCCAGGAAGACGATCAGGAGCACCTTGCCGAGCTCCGAGGCCTGGAAGGAGACGCCGCCGATGCTGAGCGCGCGGCTCGCGCCGTTGACCGCGCTGCCGGCGCCGATGACGAGCAGGATCGAGCCGATCATCAGCGGGTAGAGCAGCCACTTGATCGAGCGCAGGCGCCAGTAGTCAAGTCGCGAGGCGCTCAGCATCACGACGAAGCCGACGGCCAGGTAGATCGCCTGACGGCTGACATAGGCCGGTGCCGCGCCATGGAGCACGACGAGCGAGCACGCGCCGAGTCCCCCGGCCGCGAGCGCGATCAGCGGGTCGAACGAGATCAAAGGCAGCGCGCGCAGCGACACGGTGCGCTCGTTGCGGGGCAACACGCGGACGGCCATCAGAACGTGGTCCCCGTCCCGCGAACGACGCGCTCGGGCAGCCCGAACCACTTCGCGAGGATCATCCGCGCCGCGGGTGCGGCGGCCTGATCGCCGAACCCGCCGCGCTCGACCGTGACCGCGACGACGATCGGGCGCTTCGGATCCGGGGCGTAGCAGACGTACCAGGACTGGTTGTCGTGCGGGTTGCCGGTGACGGTCTGGGCGGTCCCCGTCTTGCCGTAGACGGTGCGCGGGAAGCTGCCGAACACGTCGTAGGAGGTACCGGACGGGGCCTGCGCGGCGAGGTGCAGCCCGGCTAGGATCGCCGGGATGTTGGCGGCCTCGGTACGCGGGATCGCGCGGCGCTTCGGTGCAGGAAGCGTCTCGACGAGCTTGCCGGTTGGGCTGTCGACCGCCAAGCCGATGTGCGGCGTCACGACGTAGCCGCCGTTTGCCAGAACGCTGTAGGCGACCGCCATCTGGATCGGACTCGCCTGAAGCTGTCCCTGGCCGGTCGCGAGCTGGACGTTCTGACCGATCGTCCACGGCGGAATCGGGCCGCCCGACGTGCAGAAGGCGCCGTGCTTGCCGTGGGTGCACTCCGCCTTCATGTACTCGCGGTCGAGGCGCGCGTCGGCGGCCGCACTCGGCACATAGCCGCTCACCTCGTTGGGCAGGTCGATCCCGGTGGGCGCACCGAGACCGAGCTGGTGGGCGATGTCCTGGATCAGCGGGCCACGCGAGTTTGCGAGCGCCCCGACCTCGTAGAAGTAGGTGTCCTCCGAGACCTCGAGGGCGTGGGCGAGATCGCTCGCCCCATAGTCGACGTGGCCCGAGTTGCAGAACGCTTGGTGAGAGATGTTCAGGCAGCCGCCGGCGCCGGTCGCGCCGAGCAGGCTCGAGGGCGTGATGAGCCCGCTGCTCAGCGCCGCGAGTGAGGCGATCGGCTTGAACGTCGAGCCGGTCGGGAAGACGGAGGAGATCGCGCGGTTGATGAACGCATCACCGGCGCCCTGCTGCGCGTACTGCGACTGCGAGATGTACGGGCGCGAGAGCACGTTCGGGTCGTAGGCCGGCAGCGAGCCCATCGCCAGCACCTGGCCATTGCGCGGGTCGATCGCGGTGAAGGCCGCGGCGCTGGCGGGATAGCCGTTGAGGTGCGCGAGGTGCATCGCAGTCTGCATCGCCCGCAACCCTTCCTGCTCGAGCGGGAGGTCGAGCGAGGTGACGAGGCTGTCACCGGTCGTCGGCAGGGTGCCGCGGAGGTCGCGCCCGGTCGGCACGCCGGCGGCATCGACCTGGATCCGCTCGACGCCGTCGCGACCGCGCAGGTAACGGTCATACGTGTACTCGAGGCCGCTCTGGCCGACCACGTCGCCGGCCGGCACGCCGGCGAAGTTCTGGTCGGCCTCCTCGGATCGGCTGAGGTCGCCGACGTAGCCGAGGACCTGAGCCGCGAGCGTCCCGTCCGGGTAGTTGCGGATATCGGATTGCTCTTCGATGAGGCCGGGGAACGCGGCCTTGTGCTCGGCGAGGAAGACGAGCGCCGCGCTCGGGATGTCTGCCTCGAGCGTGACCGGCGCGAAGCTGTCGCAGCGACCCACGGTCTTCGCGATCTGGCTCTCGGGGATCTTCAGCACCTGCCCCACCCGGCTGTAGAGGCTCGCGCGCGCGGCCGCGGTGGCCGGCAGCTCCTTGCAGACGATCGCGGCGATTGCAGCGGAGCGGACGTTCGCGATCACGCGACCCTGGCGATCGACGATCTCTCCGCGCGGTGCCGGAATCGCGATGTCGCGCGCGACGTTCGCATTGGCGAGCGAGACGTTGCGATGGCCGGTCAGGATCTGGAGGTACCACAGCCGAAAGGCGACGACGGCGAAGAGGACAAACGCCAGCAAGCCGAGCAGCTCGACGCGCCGGCCGAGCACCGGTGGCAGGGGGGCGCGTCGCTCGACTGGGCGTTCGATCACGCGCGCGAGAGCGGGCTCAGGCTGCCCGAGTTCGAGGCTGTCGCCTGGGGACGGCGCTCGCTCGCCGGGAGGGCGCCGAGCAGTGCCTTGCGCGTGAGCGCGTAGACCGGCACCGCGATCAGCGAGTTGAGCAGCGTCGTCTTGATGATCGCGCCGAGCAGCCCCGCGCTCACGGGCGTGTTCACGCCGAGCATGAACTCGATCGCTCCGTAGCCCGCCAATGCCGTGATCGTCGCGACGGTGCCGAGCAGCAGCCGCGTGAGTGGCGCCGCCGGGGCGCGCAGCTCGCGCAGGCGTCCCGCGCCGTAGCCGATCAGCGTGAAGAGCAGTGATGAGATGCCGAGCGTCTGCATGAACGCGAGGTCGACGAACAGGCCGAGGCCAAAGCCGAAGCCGGCGCCGGCAAGCGAGCCGCACAGGAAGCCCGCGGCTGCGACGACCAGCGGCGTGAGATCCGCGCTCACGCCGCCGATCACGATCTGCGAGACGACGAGGAGCTGGAGCATGCCCGCGGCGAGCCCGATCCAGACAAGGCGCAGAGCGAGCGCGGCTCCGTCCGGCTCGCGCTGGGGCTGCGGCCTGGGGCTGCGGGCGGCCCGCCGGCCGAAAACTTTAACCTTTAGCTTGAGCTTGATGGTCTGGGCCTTGGTGGCGTGCGGTTTCGTGCGGGGCCGGCGGAAGCTGAGCGAGCCCGCCGTGCGTGCGCGCGGGGCCGGCTGCTTGGCAGCGCGGCGCCGGCGGAACGAGAGGCCGCGGGCGAGATCCTGGCCACCGCGCGGGAGCTGCGTACCTGGCTTGTGCCGGCGGAAAGAGAGCCGCTGCGCCCCGTCGCTGCGCCCGCGCGTGGACGGCGTGCGCTCGCGGCGGCCGCGGAAGGAGAGGTGCGCGGGCATGTGCGCCGCCTGCCGGCGCGCGGCGCGCACCCGACCGCGCCGCCACGGGAGCCTCATCGCCCGCCACCGCCCCCGGTCGCGCCGGTCGAGTTGGAGCGCCCGCGGTGCACCACCGCCGCGGCGGTCGCGCTGCTCTCCGCCTTCGGGTGCGTGAGGACCTGGACGTCCTCGAGCTGGCGGACGCTCGCATAAGGGGCGAGCGCGATCGTCTGCGTCGTGCGATCGATGCTCGTCACCCGTCCGATCGGGATGTCCGGCGGGAAGACCGACGGCCCCGTCCCCGCGGTCACGATCGAGTCGCCCACGCTCACGTCGCTTCCACTGGGGAAGCCGAGCACGAGCTCGTTGGCGTTCCCCCCGGCAGAGGGCTCAGCCACGCCCCACACGCCGGTCGCGGCATCGCGTGCGTCAACGGCAAACGTCGCATCCGTCAACAGCGTCACCTCGGCCGCCCCGGCCGCCACGGTCGCGACGCGACCGACGAGACCGTCGCCGTCGATCACGACGTCGCCCGTGCGGATACCGGCATCGCTGCCCGCGTCGATCGTCACATGCGAATACCAGACGCTCGGCGCTTCCTCGGAGACCTGCGCGACGACCTGGGCGTAGCTCGTCACGCCGAGCTCGCGGTCGATCGTGAGCTGGCCCTGGAGCTGGCGCAGCTGGCGCCGGTCGGCCTCGAGCGCCGCGTTCTGGGCGAGCAGCCGCCGGTTCTCGGCGTGGTAGCGATCGCGCTCGTGGCTGGCATCGGCGACGTCGCCGATGCCGTTGATCACGTCGCGCACCGGCGTCAGCAAGATGTTTGCGCCGTCCTCGATCGGCGTGAAGATGTCGAGGAAGCCGGCCTGAACCGCACCGATCGGACCGCCGGACGCGCCGCTCCCGATCGAGGCACTCAAGAGGATCAGCGACAGCGCGACGAGGAGCCCGAGAGTCGCACGGCGTCGGCGAATCGTCTTCCTGTACACCTGCCACTGGTTCCCGCTCGAGGCTCGCTTCATGGCAAGGCTCTAACGGCGGCGCCCCCGTTTGCGGTCCTGGCGGTTCGTCCGCTGGATCACCTCGAACTCCTCGAGCGAACGCCCCGAGCCGACGGCAACACAGGTCAAGGGCGACTCGGCGATGTGCGTGGGTATGTTCGTCTCCTGGCGCATACGCTCGTCGAGGCCGTGGAGCAGGGACCCGCCGCCCGCGAGCATCATCCCGCGGTCCATGATGTCGGATGCGAGTTCGGGCGGAGTGCGGTCGAGCGTCACCTTCACCGCACCGATGATCTGATCGAGCGGCTCCGCGAGCGCCGCGCGGATCTCCTCGCTCGTCAGGACGACCGTCTTCGGCAAGCCGGTGACGATGTCGCGACCGCGGATCTCGGCCTGGAGCTCCTCCGCCAGCGGGTAGGCGGAGCCGATCTCGAGCTTCAGCTCCTCAGCCGTCTGCTGCCCGATCAGCACCTTGTACTCGCGCTTCGCGTAATTGATGATCGCGTTGTCGAGCTCATCGCCGGCGACGCGGATCGACTCCGACACGACGATGCCACCGAGCGAGATCACAGCGACCTCGGACGTACCGCCGCCGATGTCGACGATCATCGAACCGGTCGGCTCGCCGACCGGCAGTCCCGCGCCGATCGCCGCCGCCATCGGCTCCTCGATCAGGTAGGCCTCGCGCGCGCCGGCGGACAGGCACGCCTCTTCGACCGCGCGCTTCTCGACACCGGTGACACCCGATGGCACGCAGACAACAACGCGTGGGTGCGCGAAACGGCTCTGTTGGACCTTCTGGATGAAATGGCGCAGCATCGCCTCGGTCACGTCGAAGTCGGCGATCACGCCGTCCTTGAGCGGCCGGATCGCCGTGATCGTGCCCGGCGTCCGGCCGAGCATCCGCTTCGCCTCGATCCCGACCGCGTGCACCTCGTTGGTGCGCGAATCGATCGCCACGACCGACGGCTCGGACAGAACGATGCCGCGGCCGCGCATGTAGACGAGCGTGTTGGCCGTGCCTAGATCAACCGCGAGGTCGCGGGTGCCAAGTCCGGTCAAGTGACTGAAGAGACCCATCGTCGAGGCTGTAACCGGGCGGGCACGCCGCGTCCGGGCTCCCTCGGTGAGGGTGAGCCATCGCGGATGGGGGAACCCACCTGGCGGCCGATTCTAGCGAACCGTTTTTCGCCTCCGCGCGGCTGTGACCTGCACTAGCAGCGCAATATTGACTGCAAATACTGGAAGAAACGCGCTGCTCGCAGGATCAGGTCGAGCGCAGCGTGAGCAAATCGGGTCGCAGGTCCAGCAGCAGCGCCAGCGGCAGGCCGACGACATTGTTGTAATCGCCGTCGATCTCGCGGATTAATGCGCCGCCCGCCTGCTGGATCGCGTACCCGCCAGAGCGCTCGCGCCATTCGCCGGTCGCGACGTACCAGTCGATCAGATCGTCGTCGAGCTCGCGGAAGGTGACGCTCGTGAGGGCGGCGTGGGTTTCGGGCTCGCCGGCCTGCTCGCGCAGGGCAACGCCACTGATCACGACGTGCGTCTTGCCCGAGAGGGCGCGCATCGTGCGCGCCGCCTCCTGCTCGTCGCGCGGCTTGCCGTGGATCACGCCGTCGAGCGCGACGATCGTGTCGACGCCGAGAACGAGCTCGCCGGCGGCGATCGGCACGGCGAGCGCCTTGCGCAGCGCGTTCTCGCACGCGACCGCCTGCGGGTCGCCCTGCTCGAGCTCAGCGGCATCGCTCGGGCGGACATCGAGCTCGATGCCGAGCCGCTCGAGGATCAATCGCCGCTGCGGCGAACGCGAGGCGAGAACGAGCTTCAGAGGTCCGGGAAGAAGATCGCGATCTCGCGCGCCGCGGACTCGGCCCCGTCCGAGCCATGGACGAGGTTCTGCCCCGTCTCGAGCGCAAAGTCTCCGCGGATCGATCCCGGCGCCGCCTCGAGCGGGTTCGTCGCGCCGATCACCTGGCGCGCGGCGAGGACCGCCGACTCGCCCTCGAGCACCATCGCGACCAGCGGCCCCGACGTGATGAACGCAACGAGCTCGCCGAAGAAAGGACGCTCCACGTGCTCGGCGTAGTGGCGCTCGGCCGTCTCGCGCGAGACCTGCATCACCCGCAGCGCAACCGGCCGAAGGCCCTTGCGCTCGAAGCGCGCGATGATCTCCCCGCTCAGGCCGCGGGCGTAAGCGTCGGGCTTGACGAGGATCAGGGTGCGCTGCGGTGGCTCGGGCCTGGCCATGCGAGGGCCGTAGGTTAGTGAGGCCGAGCCATCCTCGCTTGCTCACGGGCGCGCTTGCTGGCAGTCGGGTGGGTGGGATGTAGCGGCGTGCGCGGCGGCTTGGTGGTCGCGAGCGATCTGTCACCAGCCGGGTGCGCACACCGCTGGGTCCGGGCCTGCGAGCCCGCCGCTACGCCGGCGGGAAGTCGAACTGCTCGCGGTGGCGGCGCGCGCTCGAGCGGACCGGCGATTCACAGTAAGGACAAACGCTCCAGGTCAGGTCGAGGGCTCGCTGGCAGCGCGGGCAGGGGTCGCGCAGACGGCTCTGGCAGTTCGGGCAGAGCAGGAAGTCCTTCTCGATCTCCTCATGGCAATAAGGGCAGGCGAGGACCGAGCCCTCGGCGATACGCGCCCGGGCGGCCTGCATCTCGAGGTCGCGCTCGCGGACGTCCTCGAGGTACTCGGGCGGGCGCACGATCATGTAGATCAGCGTGCCGACGAAGGGGAAGAGCGACGCAGCGGTCGCACAGACGACGAGCAGGGGATCGTCGAGCCGGCGCTTCGCGTCCGCGCGAGTCCAGTAGACGAGCGCGAGCCAGACGATCGCCACGAACAGCAGCAGCAGATTTATGAACAGGTTCACGCCGCTGCTGCTGATCCCGAAATAGGCCACCGGCACCAGCATCTTTAGGTGAGTGTAACGACCGTAGTTACAGAACCAGCCGGCCGAAGCCATATCCGATTGCCGCGAAGATCAGGATCACGACGATCACGACAATCGCAACGACGGCGATCATCGCGACCAGGCTGGGCGGCTCGTCCCACATCAGATCGTCGACACCGGTGCCGAGAATTCCGGGTCGCGCAGGAGCTCGGCGAGCAGGTAGATCGATCCCGTCGCGAGGACCACTCCCGGCGCGCCCGCGATCTCGCGCGCGCGATTCATCGCTTCGTGCGGGCGCGGCTCAACCAGCACCTCGCCCGCGCCGAGCTGGCCGGCCAGCGACGCGAGCGTCGCCGCAGGCAGCGCGCGCGGGCTGGCTGTGGCCGTGCAGACGAGCGCGTCGATGTGGGCGAGCAGTCCGCGGAGCATCGACGCGGCGTCCTTGTCGTCGAGGATCGAGACGACGGCGACAAGGCGCCGCCCGACGACGAACTCCGGCAGCGACGCCGTGAGCGCATCGATCCCACCCGGGTTGTGGGCGCCGTCGAAGAGGACCTGCGGCGCGCCGTCGTGGACCTCGAAGCGTCCCGGCACGGTCACGCTGTGGGCCGCATCGAGCACCGCCTCGCGGTCCAGCTCGCGCCCGAGGAACGCGCGCGCGGCGGTGCACGCGGCGGCGAAGTTGCGCCGCTGGTAAGCGCCGCGCGCGGCGAGCTCGGGGGCGATCCGGCGATCCTCGACCGCACGCACGAGCTTCACCCCGCGCTCGGCGGCGGTACGCCAGGCGAGCTCGCGCGCGCTCTGCGCGAGCCCGGCGCCGATGACGAGCGTCGCACCCGGGCGCACGACCGCGAGCTTCTCACGCGCGATGTCGGCGATCGTCGGGCCGAGGTAGCGCGTGTGCTCGAGCCCCACGTTGGTCAGGACCGCGACGCGTGAATCGACCGCGTTCGTCGCGTCATAGCGACCTCCGAGACCCGCTTCGAGGACCGCGACATCAACCCCGGCCGCCGCGAACTCGGCGAGCGCGGCCGCGGTCAGGAGCTCGAACTGGGTCACGCGGTCCGCAGCGTCCTGCTGCGAGCGATCGACGAGCTCGCCGGCGCGGACGGTGCGCGCGATCTGCGCCGCGAAGCGCTCGGGCACGATGTCCTGCTCGCCGACGCGGATCCGCTCGCGGTAGCTCAACAGGTGCGGCGAGGTGAAGCAGCCAGTGCGCAGGCCGTGGCGCTCGAGCACAGCGGCGAGCATCCGCGTCGTCGAGGACTTCCCGTTGGTCCCCACGATCTCGATCGAGGGGAACGGGATCTGGCCGAGCTCGAGCACGTTCAGCAGGCGGTGGATGCGGTCGAGGCCGAAGCGCATCCCGAATCGCTCGCGCGCCAGCAGGAAGCGCTCTGCGTCCTCGGCGCTCCAACCCTCGTGCGGGAACGGAACGACGTCGCTCACGGGTGCCTCCCGATACAGATTCGCGAGCGAAAATCGAGACTGGCAAGGACGCAGGGAGCCGGAATAGCAGCGCTATTGCGGCGACCGAGGACGCCGCCAGACGACGATTTGCAGCCGCGAAGCACTAGAGCTCCCCCAGCTCGCGCTCGAGCGCCGCTAGCTTGGCGCGCTCCTTCGCGACCACCTCGGGTGGCGCGTTGGCGACGAACGATGCGTTCTCGAGCTTGCCCTTGGCGCGCGAGATCTCGGCTTCGAGCTTCTCGCGCCGGCGCGCCGAGCGCTGCTCGTGCGCTTCGCGATCGATCCCGTCGAGGATCGCGATCGCCCCGCCCGGCACCGGCACGCTCGCCGCCGGCTCGGCGCCGTTCGAGCCGCGCTCGCGCAATTCGAGGCGCGCCTGCGCCCCGACCAGGTGGGCCACCGCGTCGTAGCCATCGGCGTCGATTCGCGCGAGCACCCACGCTCCGGGTGCGATCCCGACCGAGTTGCGCCAGCTGCGCACCGCCTGGACGGCGGCGATCACGCGATCGAGCGCTTCGCACGCCTGCGGATCGAAGAGGCTGTCCGCGAGCCTCGCGGGGACGCGGCCCGCGAGCAGCCCCTCGTCCTCGTCGCGCACGTAGGCCCACATCTCCTCGGTGACGAACGGGATGATCGGGTGCGCGAGCGTGAGCGTCTCGCGCAGCACGAAGCGAAGCGTCGAGCTGAGCTCGCCAGTCGGCTCGCGCAACCGCGGCTTGATCAGCTCGAGGTACCAGTCGCATAGCTCGCCGTAGATGAAGTCATAGAGCTCGAGCGCGGCATGAGCGAAGTCGTAGCTGCCGAGGCGGTCGTGGAGCTGTCGATCGATCCTCAACAGCCGCGAGAGAATCCAACGGTCCTCGATGGCAGAAGGCTGCGGCCGCGGGGCGGCCTCTGGATCGATCGAGAGCACCACGAGCCGCGAGGCGTTGTAGAGCTTGTTCGCGAGCCCCTGGCCCTGCTCGACCTTCTCCGCGCTCCAGCGCACGTCCTGGGTTGAGGACATCACGAGCAGGCCGAAGCGCAGGGCGTCCGCGCCGTGCTCGGCGATCGCGTCGATCGGGTCGACGCCGGTCCCCAGCGACTTCGACATCCGCCGGCCGTCGGCGGCCTGGATGATCGACGTTATGTAAACGTCATGGAAGGGGACCTCGCCGCGAAATTCGAGCCCCATCATGATCATCCGCGCGACCCACAGGTGCAGGATGTCGCGCCCGGTGACGAGCACATTCGTCGGGTAGAAGGCCGCGAGCTCGGGCGTCTGCGCCGGCCAGCCGAGCGTCGCGAACGGCCAGAGCGCGCTCGAGAACCACGTGTCGAGCACGTCCTCGTCGTGGCGCAGCGGCCCGCCGCAGGCCCCGCAGCGCTCGGGCGGGCTCGCGGCAACGTAGGTCTCCTCGCAGGCGTCGCAGTAGTAGACCGGCAGGCGGTGGCCCCACCACAGCTGGCGCGAGATGCACCACGGGCGGATCCCTTCCATCCAGTCGAGGTAGACGCCGGCCCAGCGCTCGGGGAAGAAGCGGACCCGGCCGTGGTGGACCGCTTCGATCGCGGGCTTCGCGAGGTCGTCCATGCGCATGAACCACTGGAGCGAGATCAACGGCTCGACACGTCGTCCGGAGCGTTGCGAGTAGGGAACGTCGTGAGTAAATGGTTCGCGTGCGCGCAGGAGGCCTTCGGCCTCCAGCGCGGCAACAACGGCCGCCTGGGCGTCAGCGACCGTCAGACCCGCGAAGCGCCCGGCCTGCTCGTTCATCCGCCCGTCCTCGCCGATCACCGAGATCACGGGCAGGTCGTGACGGCGGCCGATCTCGAAGTCGTTCGGGTCGTGGCCCGGCGTGATCTTGAGCGCGCCGGTGGCGAACTCGCGCTTCACGTAGTCGTCGGCGATGATCGGCAGGCGCCGGCCGACGAGTGGCAGGATCGCGTGCTTGCCGATCAGGTGCGCGTAGCGCTCGTCGTCGGGGTGCACGGCGACAGCGGTGTCGGCGAGCATCGTCTCGGGCCGCACGGTCGCCACCACGATCTCCGCGTCTTCGTTTTCGATCGCGTAAGCGATCGAAAACAGCGTGTCGGTCTCCGTTCGCTCCTCGACCTCGAGGTCAGAGATCGCCGAGCCGGAGCCCGTGTCCCAGTTGACGAGGTAGTGGTCGCGGTGGACGTAGCCGCGCTGGTAGAGCTCGACGAACACCTTCACGACCGCCGCGGCGTAAGCCTCATCGAGCGTGAAGCGCTCCTCCGCGTAGTCAAAGGAGGCGCCGAGCTGCTTGAGGCGCTCGATGATGTTGCCGCCGTATAGCTCGCGCCAGGTCCAGACGCGCTCCTCGAAGGCTTCGCGGCCGAGCAGCTCGCGCGAGCTGCCCTCGCGGAGGAGCTGGCGCTCGACCTGGACCTGCGTCGCGATGCCGGCATGGTCGGTGCCGAGGATGAACTTCGCGCGCTCACCGCGCTGGCGCGCGGCGCGAATCAGCGTGTCCTGTGTCGCCGCCTGCAGCGCGTGGCCCATGTGCAGGTCGCCGGTGACGTTCGGCGGCGGGAACGCGATCGAATAGTTCTCACCCGTGACGGGCTCCGGGTGGAAGATCCCCGAGGCGAGCCACTGCTCGGTCAGCCGTGGCTCGACCTCGCTCGGGACGAAGCGCGTGCGCGACCGTAAGGCCTCGATCGGGGGCCGTGAAGACAACGAGTGACGAAGCCTAGCTTTCCTCGTTGTTCCGGCGGGCGCATGCGCCCGCCGGGGGATCGGTGCATGCACCGATCCCGGCACCGGCGTACCCCGTTCGGGGCACAGGCATGCGCCGGTGCCCGCCGCCTACTAGCCGGTTTCCTCGAGGCGCTCGGCAGGCTCGTCCGCGACGGCCTCGGTGACGAGCGTCGGGGTGAGCCCCTTCTCGATCGTTTCGCGCGTGACGACGCACTTCTTGACGTCGCGGCGCGAGGGGAGCTCGAACTGGACCTCGAGCAGGGTCTCCTCGATGATCGAGCGCAGGCCGCGCGCGCCGGTCTCGCGCTCGAGCGCCTTCTCGGCGACCGCGACCAGCGCGTCGTCGGAGAAAACCAGCTCGATGCCGTCGAAGGAGAAGAACCGCTGGAACTGCTTGACGAGCGCGTTGCGCGGCTCGGTCAGGATCGCGACGAGGTCCTCGTGGGTCAGCTGGTGGACCGCCGACATCACCGGCAGGCGGCCGATGAACTCGGGGATCAGGCCGTACATCACCAGGTCCTCGGGTAGACACTGCTCGAAGATCTCGCCGTCGTCGCGCGTGCGCTTCTCGCGCAGCGTCGCGCCGAAGCCGACGCCGCCCTTGCCGATCCGCCTCTCGATCACCCGGTCGAGGTTCGCGAAGGCGCCGCCGCAGATGAAGAGGATGTTCGTCGTGTCGATCGAGAGGAACTCCTGGTGGGGGTGCTTGCGCCCGCCCTGCGGCGGGACCGAGGCGGAGGTCCCCTCGAGGATCTTCAACAGCGCCTGCTGGACGCCCTCGCCGGAGACGTCGCGCGTGATCGACGGGTTGTCGGCCTTGCGCGCGATCTTGTCGACCTCGTCGATGTAGATGATCCCCGTCTCGGCCTTCTTGACGTCGTAGTCGGCGGCCTGGATCAGCTTGAGCAGGATGTTCTCGACGTCCTCGCCGACGTAGCCCGCCTCGGTGAGCGCGGTCGCGTCGGCAATCGCGAACGGCACGTTGAGGATCCGCGCGAGCGTCTGGGCGAGCAGCGTCTTGCCGCAGCCGGTCGGGCCGAGCAGCAGGATGTTCGACTTCTGCAGCTCGATCTCGGCCTCGTCGCCGTGCATCATCTGCACGCGCTTGTAATGGTTGTAGACCGCGACCGAGAGCGTGCGCTTCGCGGTGTCCTGGCCGATCACGTACTCGTCGAGGACGTCGTAGATCTCGCGCGGCTTCGGCAGGCTCGAGATGTCGAAGGTCGGCGGTGCGACGAGCTCCTCGTCGATGATCTCGTTACAGAGGTCGATGCACTCGTCGCAGATGTAGACGCCAGGTCCCGCGATCAGCTTCTTGACCTGGCGCTGGGACTTGCCGCAGAAGCTGCAGAGGAGCTGCTCGTTGGAGTCGGTGGGTCGTGCCATCAGTGCTGGGAGATCACCCGGTCGATGATCCCGTAGGTCGTTGCCTCCTCGGCCGACATGAAGTAGTCGCGCTCGGTGTCGTGCTTGACCTCCTCGAGCGACTTGCCCGTGTGCTGGGCGATGATCTCGTCGAGGCGCCGGCGGATGTCGATGATCTCGCGGGCATGGATCTCAATGTCGGTCGCCTGCCCCTGGAAGCTTGAACTGACTTGATGAATGAGGATCTTTGCGTTGGGAAGAGCCATACGTTTGTCCTTCGCGCCGCCGGCGAGGAGCAGCGCGCCCATCGACATCGCGATGCCAACGCAGATCGTCTGGACGTCCGGCTTGATGAACTGCATCGTGTCGTAGATCGCGAGGCCCGAGTACACGGAGCCGCCGGGCGAGTTGATGTAGAGCGAGATGTCCTTCTCGGGATCCTCGCTCTCGAGGTGCAGCAGCTGGGCGACGACGAGGTTCGCGATCTGGTCGTCGATCGGCGTGCCGAGGAAGATGATCCGCTCGTTGAGCAGGCGGCTGTAGATGTCGAACGCACGTTCGCCGCGCGAGGTCTGCTCGACAACCATCGGGATCAGTGGGCTCATGGTTTGCGCATCTTTCGCTTGCCCGGCTCGATTCCTCCCCGGCGAGCGGAAAGCTCCACCGTCACGGGCAACTCTAGCGAGTCGTCGACCTCGGGTTGGTGAGTTTCCAGACCACGCGGCGTGACGCCGCGCGCGGCTCGCGGGACTACTGGCCGGGGGTCCAGATCTTTTCGCGCGCCGCCGCGAGCGAGGGTGCGATCGGCTTGGCGGCCGCGATCAGGATGTCCATCGCCTTCTCCGCGGCGACGTCCTCGCGTAGCTCGCCGAGGCGCCCCGCCTTGCGCAGGCGATCGAGCAGCTTCGCGCGCTCGGCCGCGCTCTGCGGGCGGCGCTCGGGCGCCACGTCGGCAAGGATCGCCTCGATCAGCTCGTCGTCGGTCGGCTCGATCTGCTCGCTGGCGATCAGCGCCGCGAGGACCGCCTCGCGCTTGAGCGCCTGCTCGGCGTCGGGCCGGGACTCGGCGAGCACCTCCTCCTCGGTCTTGCCGGTGAGGCGCAGGAAGGTCTCCTTGGTCAGGCCGCGGTGTCCGAACTGGTGGACCGCCCGCTCCCAGGTCTCGTGGTTCTTCGCGTCGATCAGCGTCTGCGGGACGCTCAGTTTCGACGCTGCGACGGCGGCGTCGAGCGCGGCGCCGCGGTATTCACGCTCGACCGCGCGCTCGTCGGCTTGGAGCAGGCGCTGGCCGATCTCCTCGCGCAGCTCCTCGAGCGTGTCGAGGCCCGCCGCTTCGCTCGCGAGCTCGTCGTCGATCTCCGGCAGCACCTTCTCGTTGACGGAGTTCACGCTGACGACGAACGTCGCGTCCTGACCGGCGAGGCGCTCGGGCTGGTAGCCGGGCGGGAAGGTCACGGCGACGACGCGCTCCTCGCCGGCGCTGGCGCCGATCAGCGCCTCCTCGAAACCGGGGATCAGCGGATCGCTCCCCAACTCGAGCAGCTGACCGCGACCCTCGCCGCCTTCGAACGGCTCGCCGCCGATCGTGCCGGCGTAGTCGACCGCGATGAAGTCGCCGCGCCGTGCGGCCCGATCGACCGGCTCGAGCCGCGCGAGGCGCTCGCGAGCCTCCTCGAGCTGGCGCTCCACGTCCGCCGCATCGACGCGCGGCTCGCGGCGCGGGACCTCGAGGCCGCGCCACTGCCCGAGCGTCGCAGTCGGCCTGACACCGATCTCGAACGAGAAGCGGTAGGGCTCACCGCCCGCCGGCAGCTCGCCCGGGGTGATGCTCGGATCACCGACCGGCGCGATCTCGGACTCACCGACCGCCTGGACATACCAGCGCGAGATGCGATCGGCGACGGCCTCCTCGAAGACCCCTTCACGGCCGATTCGCTGGATCAGGACGGCCGGCGGGACCTTGCCCTTGCGGAAGCCGGGCAGGCGCAGGTTGCGCCCGAGCTCGCGCGCGGCGGAGTCCATCGCGGCGGCGAGCTCGCGCGCAGCGACCTCGACCTCGACGCGTGCGCGCGAGTCGGGAAGCTCGGTGACGGTCGTCGTGACGGCGAGCGCGGCCATGGGGCCAACGATACCTGGGGCGCCTCCACCGGCCGGTGGAGGCCCGGCTCCGTCGCGCGGGCGATGCGCGCTCGACAGCGCGGCGAAAGCGCCGCCCGCGAATTTAGACGGTGGGCCATGGGCGCCGGGCACGTCCTCTCCGACAATCTGAGACGTTGCATCGACCCTCTCCTCTCACTCACAGCAGTCCGGCCGGCGGAGGCAGCTCGGGGGCGCAGATGGGCGCCCCCCGTCGCCCGGGTGTGCAAATGCTCGTTCAAGCTCGCTCGAACGAGCCGTCACGGGCCTTGATGGCGTTGCTGCGAAACCGCGCGGAGACGCGCGGCGCTCGCCGCACGCTGCTCGTGCCAGCCGGATCGGGGCCGGCGGCACAGGCGGAGGCTCTTTCCGTGTGGCGAGAGCGGCTTCGTGCCGCCGGACTGCAGGTGAGTGCTCGGGCCCACTGCGATGGACGTGAGCCCAGCGGCGACTGGCGACTTGCCAGCTGAGCCCGCGGGCGTGCCGGCCTGCCGCGTGCTCGCGTCTAGCTCAGGACTCGACCGCTGATCACGGACTGGGGCTGCGCGGCGACGATGTCCGAGCCGGGCCGCGCGTGTTCGTCGCGTCGCTTGACGAGCAGCCACTGGGGCTTTGCGCCGCCGGCGGTGCGCTGCAGCGCGAAGCCGCCGCGCAGCTTGGTGCCGTGCAGCACGAAGACCGCATGCCCGCGATCCAAGGCCTGCGGCCAAGGCACGCGACCGCCCTGCTCGTAGCCGCCGCGATCCCAGACGATCGCGCTCTCGCTCTCGGCGAGTGCGCCGGAGAGCTCGTGCACCTCGACCTCGACAGCAAGACGCTTGGTCGCCGGGTCAAGCGATGGACCCTTCGGCAGCGCCCACGAGCGCATCGAGCCGGCGAGCTCGAGCCGCAGGTCGAAGTGATGCGTGCTTGCCTGATGTTCACGCACGACGAAGAGGCCGGCGCGCACGCCGCGAATCGCGAACTGCTCGTGACCCTCGACCTTCGCCGAGTCGATTGCCAGGGACATAACCGCCGCCAGGCGCGGGCCGCGTCCGAGGAACTCGATGAGCTCGTCGAGCGCCACAGGAGAACCCTCGGCGTGCACCAGGACGCCGCCGTCCTCGCCGTTGCGAACCCAGCCGGCGAGGCCGAGCTGGAGCGCACGGCGGCGCACGGCGTGGCGGAAGCCGACGCCCTGGACGGCGCCGGTGATCGTCGCGCGGATCGCCCGCGGTGTGTCACCCATCGCGATCAAGGTACGGCTTCGCGAAGCGGGAGCCGTCCACTCGCACGGCCGCCTCACGCCGCGGAGGCGACTCAGGCCGCCGCCGCAGATTCTCCGAGCAGATACCGGATCACGGCCTCGGCGCCGTAGGGGCGCCCGTCGGGCGAGAGCGCCGCGGCGACCGCGCACGCGTCGTCTCCAAGCGTGACGATCGGCGGCTCGATCCCGAGGCCGCGGCGGTGCTGCGGGGCGCCCGCGGTGGCCACCAGGCTGTTACAAAGGCAGACACGGTCCACCGTGTCGCTCGCCTCGCCGCCCTTCTCGAGGTAGTCCTCGATCGGCTCCGCGGGGCAGCGGTAGCCGACGCGGCCGTCGGGTCGCCGGTAGAGCGTCGTGAGGTAGCTGAGATCGCAGCGCCGCTCTCGCGCTTCGTATACCGACCGTTCGGCGACCGTCCCAGGCAGCTTCGCGACCTTGAACGGGTAGCCCGTCGGCGAAGCGACAGGATCGGTACGGATCTCGAGACGGCCGGCCGCCGCCCGCTCGCGCGCAAGCTGCTTGAGGTGCGGATCGAGCCCGGATTCCTCGCAGAGCGCGAACGCGGTACCGACCTGGACGCCGGCTGCTCCCTCATCGAGCGCCTCGCGCAACTTCTGCGGATGGGCGTACCCACCGGCCAGCCAGAACGGGATGTCAAGCGCTCGCATCCGCTCGAGATCGACATCGTCGCGCTCGCCGTAGATCGGCTCGCCGGTCGCGTCTAACTGCAGCCGACCCCGCGGTGGCGCGTTGTGTCCGCCCGCAATCGGCGCTTCTACTACGAAGCCGGACGGACGGGCGGCCTCGCTGCGAGCGAGATGGGCGGCGAGCACGTGAGAGCCGACGATCGCCAGGAACCGAGGCCGCGCGATCGGCTTTGGCGGCGGCGCGAAGATGCGACTGGGATCGAATCCGACCGTGTACGAATCGCTGGAGGTGGCGCCGACTACGGCGAGCGGCAGGGCGAACGGCGTCTGCTCGGCGAGTGCGTCGATTGCCGATGGAATGTAGGTCGGGATGCCGGCGCCCATCAGCACCCAGTCGACGCCCGCGAGCATTGCCCCGTAGAGCGCCGGGAGCGTCGGGAGCTGGATCTTCTCGAGCAGGTTGATCCCGACCTCGCCGTCGTGTCCCTCTTTGGCCAGGAAGACCTCGACGAAGCTGCCGGCCACCGTCAGCTCGAGGAATTGGCGCGACGCCTGACAGCGCGGTATAGGCACGGCACGGTAGCTCTGATCCGCGCCACGGCCGCCCGCCAAGTAGTAGCGCTCGAGGATGCGTGCAGCGACTGCCTGGTCCGGGAAGGCTTCAAGGGCGCGCCGCCGATGACCGCCCGCGTCGCCGTCCTGGAGCGCGCGAGCGAGAATCACCCCGAGAGCGGTGCCCGCAACGACCCCGAGCTGGCCAAGGCGCGACACCACGGCGGCCAGCCGCCAACCGGACACGGCAACTCCCATGCCCCCCTGAATCACGCGATGGTTCGTTCCGGCCAGCATGGCGGGAAGCTACCGGCGGCGCGGCCAGCGGACTTCCGTGCGCTCTGCTGAATCCCAACGTAGGAACTACGGAACGCTAGAACGACCGGGCCCCGGGGCAGTGGGCGAACACGGTGCTCCCAGGTCCGCCTGACGGGTCCGGCGTATCGGCCCGATATCCTTGAACTAGCTATCGGTAGCGCGACGGCCGGAGTGGCTGGCTGCGCGGCCAATGAAAGGGATCGTTCGATCCCCACTGCCTCGATCAGTAGCTCCGAAAGAACCGGCGCGGCGTCATGCCGCGACCGTCACTCGTGGATGGCGCGCCGGGAGCGGCGCGCCGGCCTGACTCTGGCGCAAGGCGGCGGGTCCGAACGGTTCAGGTCACGCGCAACGCAGCATAGGAGGAACGCATGAAGAGCACTCGCGAGCGGGCAGAGGAACGGCGCGATGCAAAACTCGAGCAGATCCGCGAGCAGGTTGAGAGTGGATCGCTCGTGATCCGAGACATGACCGCCGAGGAGCGCGAGCAGTACCCGCCGCGTCCCGCATCACACCGGCGCCCGTCGCGCCGTCCATCGGTGTGACGCGAGCCGCGGGAGCGGCTACGGCTTGACCGCCGCCGGTGAGCGGCGACGCGAACGGCGGCGAGCGTTACGCGAGCGACCGGGGCCCGAGTCAGCGTGTCTGCGCGCAGGCTCGGCGGTGCCCGTCAGTCCATGCACGAGGTTGAGCTCGCGTGCGATGCGGGCCACGGCGTCCCGCTCCACGCGCGCGACGAGGGTGATCCCGACGCCAGTGCGCCCGGCGCGCCCGGTGCGTCCAATGCGGTGCACGTATGTGTCGTGGTCAGCGGGCGGGTCGAAGTTGATCACGTGCGAGATCCCCGCCACATCGATCCCGCGAGCGGCGATGTCGGTGGCGACGAGCGTGTCGACGTGGCCGGACTCGAAGTGCGCGAGCGCTTGCTCGCGCTGGCGCTGGGAGCGGTTCCCGTGGATTGCCGCGGCGACGACGCCGTGCGCGCCGAGCCGTTTGACGAGACGGTCGGCTCCGCGCTTGGTCCGCACGAACACGAGCGCGAGCTCGCGCTCGGCAGACAGCTGCCCGACGAGGACCTCGACGCGGTCCTCGCCTCCCACCGCGACGAAGCGGTGCTCGATCTCGCTCGGCGAGTGGTGGCCGGCGTCCCCCTGGGAGTGCACGATCGCGTCGCTCGTGTAGGCCGCCGCCACCTTGCCGGCGACGCCGTCGAGCGTTGCGGAGAAGAAGAGCGTCTGTCGCACCCGCGGACAGCGGGCAACGATGCGGTCGACGGGCGGTCGGAAGCCCATGTCGAGCATGCGGTCGGCTTCATCGAGGACGAGCATGCGGATCTGCGCGAGGCTGAAGGCGCCGCGCTGGAGCAGATCCTCGAGCCGGCCGGGCGTTGCTACGACGATGTGCGAACGTGCCGCGTCAACGGCCTGCTTGTGCAGGCCGACGCCGCCATAGACGGCGCTGATCCGCAGGGCGCGGGAATGCGCGACCTCGCGCAACTCCTCGACGATCTGCGTCGCGAGCTCGCGGGTCGGCGCCAGCACGAGTGCTGCCGGCCGCGGCCCGTTGGCGTCGATCCGCTCGACCATCGGGACGCCAAATGCGAGGGTCTTCCCCGAGCCCGTTGGCGATTTGACGAGCACGTCGCGACCGGCTAGCACGTCGCCGATCACGAGCTCCTGTACGGGGAAGGCTGTGGTGACGCCACGGCGCGCGAGCGCGCTGCAGACGGCGTTAGACACGCCGAGCTGGGCGAAAGATGTAGACAAAGTGAGACTCCTTTTGGGCGGCTGTGAGCCGCGTACGGTTCGGAGGCTGTGGCTGACCCGAACCGCGTTGCGCGGGACTCAAGCGAGCTGCCTCGCGGTCAACGTGGTCGACCGCTCCCCCCAACCTAGCAGGCTGACTGTGCTGCGCGGCCCTGTGCAGCCGAAATGGCGTGCGGTGGATCCGGTGGGCCGGGCTGCTACGCTGGTTCCTTCCAAGTCGAGACTGGGGTCTCGGCGCACACAGTGCCAGCGCCCGTCGTTGCTACCGGCAATGTTCGCGTTTGCAGCACATCACGCCGGAGGCAAAGATCATGCCCACAGGAACCGTTAAATGGTTCAGCGACGACAAGGGCTTCGGGTTCATCACACCTGACGACCAGTCCAAGGAGCTCTTCGTCCATCACAGCGGCATCGCCGCTGATGGTCATCGCTCGTTGGTGGAGGGCGCGAAGGTCAGCTTTGACGCCGAGGCCGGGGACAGGGGCCCCAAGGCCGTTAACGTCAAAGTCCTTTAACACTGAAAAGTATCTGTAGCGCCGACGAACGCGCTCGCGCGGCGTCGGCGCCGAGGAGCACTATGGCCGCTCGCGGCAGACGCGACGATGGCGTAGCGATCGAACACCTGGCGCTCGGGCGCGTCGCCAATGCGGTCGCCACATTCGTGCCGCTGGGCCTACTCGGCTTCGCCGTCTGGCGTGCCTGGGGCGGCGTCCTGCATTGGCAGGACCTTGTCGTGATGGCGATCGGCTACACGCTCACGGGCGTTGGCATCACGGTCGGCTTCCATCGGCTCTTCACGCATCGAAGCTTCAAGACTTCCTCGGCGGTTCGCGCGCTCTTCGCCGTTCTCGGCTCGGCGGCGGTCGAGGGGCCGCTGATCGAGTGGGTATCGAACCACCGCATGCACCACCGCTTCAGCGACCGCGACGGCGACCCACACAGTCCTCACCTCCACGAGGGCTCGGGCTGGCGTGGTGCCTTCGTGGGCCTGGCGCACGCGCACCTTGGATGGCTCTTCCGCGCGACACAGACCGCGTCTGCGGAGCGCTATGCGCCGGACCTGCTCGCCGATCCACTGATCCGCTGGGTCGATCGCTTGTTCGTGCTGTGGGTGCTCGTCGGATTGGCGGCCCCCTTCGGGCTCGGCGTCGCGCTGTCGGGGACCGTTGCGGGAGGACTTACCGCCCTGCTGTGGGGCGGAGCAGTTCGCATCCTGTTGCTCCATCACGCAACCTTCTCGATCAACTCGCTCTGCCACTTCTTCGGCCGGCGCAGTTACGACACCGGAGACCACTCGCGCAACCTGGCGTGGCTCGCGCTACCGACCTTCGGTGAGGCGTGGCACAACAACCACCATGCGTTCCCGACGTCCGCATCCCACGGTCTCACGCCCTGGCAGCTCGACCCGAGCAGCTGGCTGATCACTGCGCTCGAGCGCACCGGTCTCGCCTGGGATGTGATCCGCGTCACGCCGGAGCGCAGGCGCGCCACACTGCGCCCCGCACCGAGCCGATGACGCAGGAGAAGGCAGCGAAACCTCGATTGCGACGGCGCCTGCGCGACCTCTTTGGTGACAGAAGCGTCGGGGCGTCTGAGCCCTCTCGGTTGCATACCGATCTCAACGCGCGGCTGACGGTCGTCGAGACGGCGCTCGAGCACCTCGAGGCAGCACTGGAGGGTCTCCAAGACGCGACGCACCGGCGCTCGCAGCTCGATGACCAGCGCAACGACGAGCTCATGCGGCGGACAGGGCGCGGTGATCGCAGCGGCGAAGATCGCGGGGCGCCTCCCGTGAGCGCCGCAACCGAGTCACGACAAATCCGAACTGAGGAGTAGCGCCATGGCTTCACGAGGAAAGAAGAAAACGACGATCGCCAAGCTCAACCGTGAAGCCAAGCTTCGCGAGCGGCGGGTGATCAAGGAGGCGAACAAACAGGAGCGTGCTCGCCTGCGCCTCGAACCGCCCGCGGACGCCGAGAGCGCCGAAGCAGATCCCGACGTCGCCGAGCCCGCCGTCGCTTCGCTCGACAGCGCGCCAGCCGACGCGTAGCTCGCCGCTCCGCGGCGCCGCGGCAACGTGCGTTCCAAGCGCCACCGCCGCGCTTGACCTCGAGGTCTCGCCCCGGGCCTGACTGATCAGGCGGCGGTCAGGGACCGCAGATCCGCGAGCGACTTGGCGATCAGCCGGCGGAAGGCGGTCGGGTCGTCCTGCTCCACCCAGTGGGCGAAGGCGACGTGAAAGACGGTCACGCCCGATTGGGCGGCGAGGAGCGCCGCGTTCGCTGAGACACCCCGCTCGACCAGTGCCCGCTCGACGGCGCCCGCGAGGTTCTGGAGCTTGATCAGCTCGCGCTCCTGCAGCTCCGGGTTGGCCTCGATGATCCGCGCACGAATCTGGGCGAACTCGTGGCGCTCGGTAAACATCTCCGCGACCGGATCGAGCCCGGCGGTCACGACCGCGAGCGGAGTCGCGTCCGCGGGGGCGCCGGCAATCCCCTCGAGCCAGAGCCGCTGGAGCTGGTCGGCGCCGCTGAACAGGACCTCGCGCTTGTCCGAGAAGTAGCGGAAGAAAGTGCGCTTCGTGAGTCCCGCGCGCTCGGCGATCTCGGCGACGGTCGTCGCGTCATAGCCCCGTTCATCAAACAGTTCGATCGCGGCGCCCATCAGGCGGCCGTGGGCGTCTGGTTTCCAGCGCGACATCAGGGGACAGCGTAGTTGATGTCACTCGGTGTCGTGGTCCGTGCTATCGTCATGTCACTGAGTGTCATCCAACGGACTGGAGATTCCAATGCGCGTTTTCGTAACCGGCGCCTCAGGCCACATCGCTTCCGCCGTCATCCCCGAGCTTCTCGAGAGCGGCCACGAGGTCCTCGGCCTGGCTCGCTCTGATGCGTCCGCAGCGGCCGTCGCCGCGCTCGGCGCCGAGGTGCGCCGCGGCGATCTCGACGACCTCGCGGTTCTGCGTGAGGCCGCCGACCAGGCCGATGGCGTGATCCACCTCGCTTTCAAGCACGAGGCTCTGCGCACGGGCGGCTTCATGGACGCCGTCGCCGCCGACATGGCAGCCACCCGCGCGATCGGCGAGACCCTGATCGGCACCGACAAGCCATTCGTGTCGACCGGTGGCACGCTGATGCTGGCGATGGCCGGGATCACGGGCCGCCCCGGCACCGAGGACGACCAGTCCGAGGGCGGTCCCCGGACCGACGCGGCGAATTACACGATCAGCCTGGGCCAGCAGGGTGTGCGCTCCTCGGTCATCCGGCTCGCGCCGATGGTCCACAGCGAGCTCGACCATCACGGCTTCACGCCCGCGCTGATCGGCTTCGCCCGCGAGAACGGCGTTGCCGCCTATACCGGCGACGGCGGCAACCGCTGGCCGGCAGCGAACACGCACGACATCGGCGTGCTCTACCGCCTGGCGCTCGAAAAGGCCCCCGCCGGCGCGACCTTCCACGGCGTCGGTGACACCGGCATCCCCCGCAAAGTGATCGCCGAGACGATCGCCGGCAGACTCGGGCTCGAGGCACGGAGCGTCACAGATGAGGAGGCCGCGCAGTACCTCGGCTTCCTCGCCGCCTTCGCCAGCCTCGACAACCCGACCTCAAACGAGAAGACACGCGAGGTGCTCGACTGGGAGCCAACGCACCCCGGCTGGGTCGAGGACGTGCGGAACGGCCACTACTTCGGTTGAGGCGCCTGGCGCCCTCGCCCCGTAGGGCTTCGGGGCGGGAGGAGGGGCGCGACGATGTGCGCCGCGCAGCGAAAGCGGAGCTGCTCGGATGGGCGCCGGCTCGGGGAATCCCGTCTGGCGAGCGAGCGCACCAATGTCGCACGCTCGCGGTCATGCCGCTTAGCGCTGGAAAGTTCGCGTGCGCGACGAGCAGCACCCCATCAGGAGCCCGGCGCATTCGGCATCCGGGCTCCGGCCACCGCGTCGGCTACGCCGCATTGTCCGGCGCGCGACCTGGAGCGCTCGGCTCAGCCCGACATGACCCGGCGGAACAAGAACGCGCAGATTGCCGCCACCACGAGCGCCAAGATGGGCAACGTCGCTCCGATTACGCCAACGACGGCAAGCGCGAGGCCGACGACGCCGACCGCCCCCGCGACGCCGCCACCGACAGCAAGTTGATACGCACGCCGCTCCCGCACCCGCCGCGGGGTATAGCTGCCGCGTTTCTGCAGTCCATTCACTCTCCGAGCATACGCCTGGCAACAACGCCCCTGCGATCCGCGCCTGCTGTACGAGAACCCTCGGGTAGCATCTGTCGTGCGAGCCAGCGATATTCCTTACTGCTCGTGAAGGGCTATCGCGTGAGCAGCGCAATTGATCGTGAAGCCGACATCCGGGCCCGTCTCCAGGAGCACTGGGAGGCCTCCGAACGCGGGGACATTGACGCTGAGCACGCGATCTACGCCGCGGACGCGATCCTGGACTACCCGCAATCCGGCGAGCGCTTCCGAGGTCGCTCAAGGATCCAAGCGCAACGCGGCGGGCATCCGGCCGAACGCCACTTCACCATTCGCCGGATCCTGGGCGACGGCGACCTTTGGGTGAGCGAGTGCGTGATCACCTATGACGGCGTGCCGACATATTCGCTCAGCGTCATGGAGATCACCGATGGTCTCGTAACACACGAGACCCAGTACTTCGCCAACCCTTTCCCCGCGCCTCCCGGGCGCGCTGCGCCAGCTGAGCCGATCCCGGTCCGCGAGTAGCGCCGTCGCTCAACGCTCGCTTCCACAACAAGACGATCTATCCCCTTGTCTGAACCACCCAAAATACGCGCGGTCGCCGACGAGCGAGCACTGCGCGCACTGGCAAGTGATCGCACGATCGACATCACGACGACCGGTCGGCGATCCGGACAGCCGCGGCGGATCGAGATCTGGTTTCACAACCTAGGCGGACGCATCTACATCAGTGGTCTGCCGGGCCGGCGAGACTGGTACGCAAACCTCGTCACTAATCCCGAGTTTGTGTTTCACCTGAAAGAAACGGCGCAGATCGATCTCCCGGCGCGCGCTCGCCTCGTCACCGATCCGCCCGAGCGCCGGCGCGTGCTCCGCGAACTGCTCGCGGGAATCGGGCGAGAAGTCGACCTCGAATCCTGGACCACAGCGAGCCCGATCGTCGAGGTTCAGTTTCTCGACACCTGACCACCCAGCCCCGCCGCCGCCCACGCCCGGGCGGATGCTGCCCGTCGACGCTCTGTTCTCGGTAGAGCCCGGCGCCGTCTCCACCGTCAGGGTCGCAGGCCGGGATAGCCTGTTCGACGCGCCGCAGAGCGAGCGCCAATTCCAACGGGGCTTCGAGGCTGCCGTGTGGCACCGCAGCTTCGAACTGCGGCTGAGTGACCGAGCCGGCCAGAGCCGGCCTCCGATGACGCGCCAACTGCAGCCGCAATCCGCCGAAGCAGCCACGAGCGCGAAATTTGCGCCGGGTTGCCGCCCGGCGCGAGATCCGGCGGCGCTCACGTGTGTGATCACGGAAGCGAGCGGCTCAGTGGCGGCGGTCGCGGGAGCGCGGAGCGCCGCGTAGGCTGTGCCGATGGTCCACGCCGCCGTGCTGACACACCACACCCCGTGTCCGAAGCCGACGGTAGCCGTCGCGCCACGCGAGCCGTACGAGACGCGCGGACCGACGGAGGTTGTCGTCGGGCTCTACGTACAGGGAGGCGCGCTTCGCCCGAACTGTCCGCAGGAGCCGTATGGACCTGACGGCGGTACAGTGACCTTGAGCGCGCACGGCAGGATCGTCGCGCGCGAGACGATCCGCGATGCCGGGAAGCTGTTCGTCCTGACCGTGACGCCGGGGAGCTACACCCTCGGCGCGAGGATCGCCAATGGCGTTCGCCTGCCGCCCGTGTCGGTAACGGTGCGCGAGGGGTACACCGTTCGCCGCGACCTGTTCGAAGACGTGCCGTAGAACGAGACTTCAGGCCGGACAACGCTGGGGATCGACGCGCACAGTCGCTCCGACACCAAAGCGAGCGCGCGGAAACCCCGACCCGCGACGCTCGCTCGGCGCGACATCCGACAGCCCGGCTACCGATTGGCGGGGGGCTCTGTCAGGCGTCGCGACGCGCCGGTAAGGTCCGCCAGGCACGTGATCACCCGACCGCCACCAAAGGAGACCGCATGTCGCGCTTCGCCACCGTGAATCTGTTGGAGGTCGAGGACTCGATGGGCGACCGAGCGCCCGGCATCGAGGTCCGCTTTGGCCGCAAGTACCTTGAATCCCGCGACCTCGGTGTCAGCCACGTCCGCTACCAGCCCAACCTGCGCGGGCAGTTTGCACATAGTCACCGCGAGCAGGAAGAGGCCTACGTTGTCGTCGCGGGATCTGGTCGCGTGCTGCTAAATGACGAGGTCCTCGAGCTTCGCCAGTGGGACGTGGTACGCGTCGCTCCGGAGGTCGTTCGTGCATTCGAAGCGGGCCCTGACGGGCTCGAGATGATCGCCGTCGGTGGCCCGAAACCAGAGGGCGGCGACGGCGTGCCGGGCACCGCCTCCTGGCCCGACTGACTACGGCGACCCGCCATCGGCAACGGAGCCAAAATGCCGTGATCTACAGCCATCCCCCGAGGGTAAGCGAGGGGACTCGAACCCCCGACCGCCGGGACCACACCCCAAAGGATCTGGTTGTGCCTACCCCGTTTGTCCCGTTTTTACTGGGTTTCAGACCCTTCGAGTTGCCCCCACTTGTGCTCAGATTGGTCCATGAATTGGTCCATGGAACCAAACGAGCGGCGCGGCCCCATTAGGGTCAAGACAGCTCGTATCACGCGAAGGCAGTCATGAGGC
>PLFX01000051.1 GCA_003138355.1 Solirubrobacterales bacterium | reverse complement strand
ACAGCACTCCTGAGACGCGACCCACCGCTGGCCTGCGCTCCCGAAAATCGTCCAAGGCAGGTGTCACCCCCACGGCGCGGGATGACCGCCCCGGGGTCTTGACCGGCAGTATGGTGATAGCTATGTTGGTGTCATGCTGATGCTCGCGTGAGGGTTGATCGTGCAGATTCGACCGCCGTGTTCGAGCAGGTGGCGGCCGAGATTCGCCGCGCGATCCTCGACGGCGAGGCGAAGCCGGGGGACCGTCTGCCTCCGGCTAAGGACCTAGCGGCTGAACTCGGCGTCAACACGAACACGGTGCTGCGCTCGCTGCGATTGCTGCGCGATGAAGGCTTGCTCGAGTTCCGGCGCGGGCGGGGAGTGACGGTTGCGGGGACGCCGGAGCGCACGATCGTGCTCGAGCGGGCCCGCGAGCTGATCGAGGTGGCGCGCCGCCACGGCTATCGCCGTGAGGAGCTACTGCGGATGATCGAGGGCATGCCCTGATTAGCGCCGTGCTGCTTCACGACGACACCCGGGCGCTCGACGATCTCTCGAGCGACGCGGCGGAGGCGCTGTTCAAGGAGGCGCGGCAGCGCACGCGGCGGCGGCGCCTGCGCCGTGGCTTTGCGGCGGCGCTCGTCCTAGGGGCTGCGACGCTCGCCTACCTTGCGGGCGGGGGCGGGAAGGCGGGGATCCTTGCCGAGGCTGCGGGCCGGCCGTTCGTGAACTCCAGGGCGTTCCACGGCGAGGGCGAGCTCGCGTTCATCTCGCGCGGAGGATTGTGGGCGCTCGACGGTGCGTCGGGCTCGCTTCGGCGCCTGCCGGTGCCGGACGGCTTTAGCCCGGTCGCGCCCAAGTTCTCGCGTGACGGGCGCTGGCTCGCCTACCTGGTGAATCGCGTCAACGCCGAAGGCGACGTGACAGCGGAGCTGTGGATCGCCCACGGCGACGGGAGCGATGCGCACGCCGTCCGCGGTCTCGTCGCACCGGCGCTCATCGGCTGGAGTCCGCACGCCGACCTGCTCGCCGTCACGACCGATACGCAGACGCCGACCGTCTACACGGACGGGACCCGCGGCCTATTCCAGCGCACGACCGCAGTCCAGCTGGTCACGCCCTCCGGCGTGGCCCGGCGCCTTACTATCCTGCCCGCCTCAGCGCCGGCCTTCAGCGGGATCGAGAGCGCGGTCTGGTCCCCCAACGGAGACAAGATCGCGGTCTCGACGTACGGCGGCGCTCGCCAGACCGTTGTGCGCGCCTACCCGATCGACGGCGCCGCGCCGACGACGTGGTTTTCGATCAACGCGCGTCAGCGAGTTCTCGGCGTGTGTGGTCAGCCGTGCTCGGAGGTGATCCCCGATCTCGCCGGCTGGTGGCCGCATTGGGGGATCGCGTTCTGGGTCTACGCGGGCGGCATGACACACAACAGCGACAGCACCCCACTCGAGCTGCTCCCGGCGCCAGGCACTGCACCGCGTCAGATCACACAGACCCTCTCTGACGGCGTCACGGACGCGCTCGCCGCGGGCAGCGGCGGCGAGCTTGCGGTCGTCACGAGCGCGCCCGATCCCGGGCGCACGTACACGCAGGGCAAGACGGTCGAGACCTGTGCTCGTCGCACGCTCACCTGTACGCCCGTACCGGGGGCGTCGATCTGGGCCGCCGCGGACCCCAAAGCGAGATGCCCTTCGGTCTGCCGGCAGCCGGACACCCCAAGACCGGGCGCGCCCGGCTCGGGCGTATCGATCGATCCCACCTGGTCGCCGAACGGCTCGCTGCTCGCATACGTCAAGGCGCCCGCCACGGACGAAGCGCAGATCCCCGCAGCGTGGTTCAAAGCACACGAGCTCCTCGTCTGGAACCGCGACGACGACACGACGCGCAAGATCGCCGACATCGCCGGCGTCTCGCTCCCGACCTGGTCGCGCCACGGCACACAGCTCCTCTACGTCAAGGGCGACGGCCTCTGGCTCGCTCCCCTGAGCGGCAAGCCGATCGAGATCGAATACCCGCTCTTCCCGCCGCGGCAGTGGTGGAGGGTGGGCACGAACGGCCTCTCCTTCTACGGACAGATCAACTGGGCCGGCCAATTCGGCTGGTCGTCACCGTGACGAGCCGACGACGGGGCGCGTGGTCTCGCGCCTAGCGGTTACACATCCCCGGGTGGTGCGTCTTAAGAGACGTGAGGCGTGATTTGGACTCGCGAAGCGATCGGCTGTTGCTCGCCGCAAGCCGGGTCGACGGCGCGGGGTTCGATGTGTTCTATCGCCGCCATCGCAATGCGGTTCTTGCCTACCATGCTGGTCGCGTTCGCGACCCGGAGCTTGCCGCCGACCTGACAGCGGAGACGTTCGCCGCGGCTCTGGTCGCGGTCCACGATCGCGGGCGCGAGTTGCCGGGCGAACCAGTCGGATGGCTGTTCACGATCGCGCAGCGCAAGTTCTTTGACAGCTGCCGCCGCGGGCGCGTCGAGGATGCCGCGCGGCGCCGCCTCTCGTTCGAGCGTTTGGAGCTCGACGATCAGGACATTGAGCGGATCGGTGAGATCGCCGACTCCACGGACCTGCTCGAGCATCTCGACCGGTATCTGCCGCCTGACCAGGCGTTCGCGGTCAAAGCGCGCATCGTCGATGAGCGCGACTACAGCGAGATCGCGAGCCAGCTGCGCTGTTCCCCAGAAGTCGTACGGATGCGCGTTAGTCGCGCACTGAAAACGCTACGCCAAGTTGCAACGGAGGATCACGATGCCTGACGTTCTCGACCGTATCGGCAACCAGCTGCTTGACGCCGAACACGCCTTGCACCTTGCCGCGTTCCCGTCCGCAGCGACTCGCAAGCCCTCCACTGCGCGACGGCTACGCTCGCTCGCTCGCCGCCACCTCGTGATCGCCGGTGTGCTCATGGGTGCCTCGGCCGGCGCGGGCGGCATCGCGATTGCTGACGCGCTGAGCGGCAGCGTGCCCACCGACCACCAGTACCTCTACCAGGGCCAATACGCGGCGCCCGCGACAACGATGACGCCCGACCAGACCGCAGACCTCGCAATCCTACGGCGAGCCGTCACCAGCGCAGACGCGATACCGGCCGGCGCGATCATCTCCAACCCAAAGGTCGCGATGGGTGTCGGTGAGGACGGTGCCAACGTCGCACTCGCGCGACTCGCGCAAGAGTCCAACGGCATCGGCGTATGGGTTATGCCAGCAAACGAGGGCCTCGTCTGCCTCGCGATCGGACCCGTCGCCGCAGGCAGCCCCTATGAGGGCGGCGGGCCCGGCTGCATGCCAGCGACCGCCGCGAGCATCAGCGCGCAACACGCGTGCGACGGACCCAACTGCAACGACACCTTCCCTCCAGGCAACACCGTCGCCGACGGCGATCTCTTCGACACGGTCGGTCCTCCGGATCCCCGCAGTCCTGCGAACCTACCCTCGGACGCCCACAGCAGGCTCCCGATGTACATCGCCGGCGTCCTGCCCGACGGCGTCAGCACCGTCACGCTAACGCTCTACGGCGGCGCCACGAAAACCTTCCCCGTCCAGAACAACGTCTTCCTGATCGCTCTGCAGCCCACCGGCTCGCTCTCCGTTTACAACAACCTCGGCGAGAACGCACCACCAGCCTCAGCGCCAGCCACGCTCACAATCACGTTCAACGGCCCAAACGGCACCGTCAGCAAACCGCTCGGCCCACAAGGCACCACCTGGGCGTTCGCCAACTAAACGAGGCGCTCGCGAAGTCTGAAGGCAGGCGTCCGCGACATCGCTCACCAGGCGGCCGCCCTTGCGCGACGGGGCGGGCGTCCGACCCGCCGAGACTCACGCGCCTGCTTTGGACGACAAGGAGCGTTCTCGCCTGGGGCGTGCCACGCGCCCGCTTTCGCCGGCGATGCGGAAGCTTGCTTACCCCCTGAGACGAGCGCAAGTCGTCCAACTCTGGGTCACGACCTAGGCCACGCGGGGGCAGCTGGTTCCCGTGCGTTGGGGTCCGCGGAGCGATCGTCACGGCCGAGTACCGCGCCGAACAAGAGCAGGTCTTGATACCTGCCGGCGCCGGTGCCGCGCGGATCGCGGTAGCTACTGCCGCCCTCGGGGCAGTCACCCGGATGGTTGCTTTGGCGCATCGAGGGGCTAGCGGATGATGTGGATCGTGCGTTCCATCCCGAGCTGGGTTTGTTCACGCCCGTCCTGGGTGCGCATGATGCAGACGAGGAGATAGACCCCTGGTCGCTCGTTGATCAGCTCCTGCTGGGCTCCTCCTGGCGAGAGCGGGCCGGCGAATTCCGGGGCGGTGATCCCGACCTTCTGTGCCTCGTTGTCATTGCCCGCGAGCAGCAGGGCGGTGAGGTGCTTGGCGGACTTGGCGTTTTTGACGCCGATGCCCTGGATCTGGTGCACGAGAAAGCCGTCGTTTTCGAACCTGACGAGCTCGCCGTCGTGGAGCGTGCGTGGCCCGCGGAACCCGAACTCGATCGCGCTGATCGTCGCGTCCGCCTTTGGAAGCGCGGCCGGGTGTGGCGCCTGACTGATTGTGAAGGCGGCGTGGGGTGGGTTGGGGCTGCTGCTGCTGAGGTCGACCGCGATGTAGTTGCCTGGCTGAAGGGCGGTCTGCGTACTGGTGGTTCCCTTGTTGGCGCTGATGTCGAAGACGATCGCTCCGTAAGGGTCGAGGTAGTTGAGATCTCCTTGGTGCGCGGCGATCGCCGCGCCGGCCTTCGCAAACGCGGCGAACGGCGTGCCGGGGTTCAGGCGGATTAGCGTCGGCTCGGTGTGTTTCACGCTCACGGTCGAGATGACGTTCACAGCGCCTGACTGGAGCGGGCCGGCGACCGTGACGGAGTGGCCGTTTAGGGCGAGCGTGAGCGTCGGAAGGGTCGATGTGACAGAGCTGCCGGCCGCGGTCACGCAGGCGGCTAGCATCGCTGCCGCCACGCAGGCCACGGCCACTGAGCTGCTGAGCGAAATGTTTTTCATGTGGTCTCCTTTGATCTCCGCGAGCGGTGCGCCTTGCCGGTTAGCGCGCGCGTCGCCGCCGCGACTTGACGGTGGTCACGACGGCAACGGCGATCAGCAGCGCCGTGCCGATGCCGAAGGCAACGAAGAGGACGTTGCTCAAGGTTCCGGGATGGCTGCTGTTCTTGGCCGTGAGGTTGGCGAGTAGAAAGAGCACGACGTCTGCCACGACGAAGCCGATCCAGCCTCGGCGACTGATGGGTGTGCGTGCATCGGCGGTGTTCGACATGGTGCCTCCCGGTTGGTTGGCGAAAGCGTCGCAACCGAGAGGTTTCGTGTCGTCGGCCGGCGGTATGACTTCTCGTGGACTTCGTGGTGATCTGCGGGCCGACGGCGTCGTACTGGAGTAGGACCTGAGTCAGCCCCTCGTAGGACGCGCGTTGCCGTATTGGGCGCTAGCGTGCGCTCGTGGGCGCTGAACAGAGGCTGATCGCGCGAGGACCAACGATCGATCTACGCGTGATCGATTGGGCGCTGGCGTCGTTGCTGACCGTCGGCGCGTTGGTGGACGCTTCCTCGCAGCTCCCTCGCGGGCTGGGGGTGCTGACGGTCGTGTCGCTGCTCGTCCTAACGGGCAGCGTCGCCTGGCGCCGCCGGAGCCCGGCAATCACGACGCCGCTCGCGGTCACGGGGTTCGTGGTGTTCCAGGTCGCGAGCGGTTACGCCGGGGGCGGCGCGTTTGAGGTCGCCGCGATCGCCTTGAACTTTTATCTGCTTGGCCGTCGCTCCCGTGACCGCCAGGGTGTGCGCACGGCGGCCGCGGTGTTCGCATACTGGCTGGCAGGAGTCGCCGTGATCACGTACGACCAGGCCGGCGGCTCGGTGGGCGCGGTGCTCGGAGGATGGGCGCTGCTCGGGGGCGTGCCGTTCGCTGTCGGGCGGACGCTGGAGACTCGCAGCGCGCTGACGCGCGAGCTCGAGGAGCGGTTGGCGCGGTTGGAGGACGAGCAGGCTCTGCGCGCGAACGTAGCCGCCGGCGAGGAGCGAAATCGGATGGCGCGCGAGCTGCACGATGTGATCGCCCACTGCGTCAGCGTGATGGTGATCCAGACCAGCGGCGCCCGCCGGGCCGCGCAGGGAGATCTCGAGATGGCACTGGCGGCATTGCGGGTTGTCGAGAGCTCGGGCCGCGATGCACTGGTGGAGCTGCGGCGGATCGTGGGCGCGTTGCGCCGCAGCAGCGACGCGCTCGCGGGCTCCGCGCCGCCGGGGATCTCGCAGCTGGGCAAGCTCGTCGACCGCGCGCGCGCCGCCGGGTTGCCGGTGGAGCTCCACGTCAACGGTTACGCGAAGGCGCTTCCCCCGGGCCTGGATCTGGTCGTCTACCGGATCGTGCAGGAGGCGCTGACGAACACGATCAAGCACGCCGGCAGCGCGCGCGCATGCGTAAACGTGACCTTCGGCGCGCACGAGCTCATTCTGGAGGTCTCAGATACCGGAAAGGGGTCGGCCCAGACAGAGCGCAACGACGGCGAGCCAGGTCACGGGCTGGTCGGGATGGGTGAGCGGGTCAGGCTGTACGGCGGCGAGCTGTACACAGGCCCGCGCGCCGCCGGGGGCTTTGAAGTCCGTACTCGGATCCCGCTCGAAGGGACTATGCCATCGCCCCGCGCGCTTGCTCTGCCGGGCAGTCACGACGCAGCGGCGATCGGGACGGCAGGCGCCTTGCGCTGGCCCTGGCTTGATGCGGTATTCGCAGCGACCTTGCTGGTGGTGCTAGAGGTCGGGGTGTTGGCGGGAAGCCACCGCCACGGCCTGCTCGTCCTGAACGTGGTGATCGTCGGCGTCATGGCGCTAGCGGCATGCTGGCGGCGGCGCTATCCGGTGTCGTTCCTGGTCGCGCTCGCCACACTCGCCGCGGCGATGAACGCTTATCTCACCTCGCTGGACGACTCGCCGCTAACCGCCGCTTATTTTCTGCTCATTCCGGCCTACACGGTTGCTGCTTGGACGGAACGCCGCAGGGCGCTGCTCGGACTCGCGGTCCTGCTCGGTGGTACAGCGCTCAGCCAGCTGATCGCGCAACACCAGCCGATCGGCAACCTTGCCGGTGCCGTGTTCACGATCAGCGCCGCGTGGGCAGCCGGCCAGGCGATCCGCGCACGTCGGCTGCTCGTCACCGAGCTACAGCGCGCCGCAATAAGGCTGGAGGCAGAACGCGAGGATCGCGAACAGCTGGCCGTCGCCGGCGAGCGGTCACGGATCGCGCGAGAGCTGCACGCCGTGGTCGCGCAGAGCGTCGCCGCGATGGTCGTTCAGGCCGAGGCGGCCGGGACCACGCTCGCCCGCGATCCAGCGCGAGCCGACAAGGCGATGAGCGCGATAGAGGACAGCGGCCGCCAGACGCTCGCCGAGATGCGCCGCATCCTCGGCGTCCTGCGCCACACCGATGATCGCAACAAGCTCGAGCCGCAGCCCGGCGTCGCCCAGATCTACACGCTGATCCAACGCTCGCGCGAGCAGGGTCAGCCGATCGAGTTGAGCATCGACGGCGACCCCGGCACCCTGCCCGCAGGAATCGACGTTGGGCTCTATCGGATCCTGGAGGAGGCGCTGCAGAGCGCCCCCCGCCGGCCCGAAACCGTCGTCGGTATAGCGTTGCGCTTCGACGAGGAAGCTCTCGAGTTGCGCCTCACTGCTCGCTGCACCGGACCGAACGGCTGGCCGACGGACACGATGCGTGCGCGCGTGGCGCTGTGCGACGGCGACCTACGCGCCGAAGCTCCCGACGAGGATGGCTGGCAGTTCGCCGCCCGTATGCCACGCGGACTTCACGGAGCGCTCGCATGACCGTTCGCGTCCTAATCGCCGACGACCAACAGCTGATCCGCGCCGGATTTCGGATGATCCTCGCGACCGAGCCCGACATCGAAGTCGTGGGAGAGGCGGCCACCGGCGCCGAAGCAGTTGCTCTGACCCGCGAGCTGCGCCCGGACGTCGTCCTGATGGACATCCGCATGCCAGACCTCGACGGAATCGAAGCCACCCGGCGAATCCTCGCCCGAGACGGCGCCACCAACACGAGCGTGCTGATCCTGACCACGTTCGATCTCGACGAGTACGTCTACGATGCGCTACGAGCCGGGGCGAGCGGCTTCCTACTCAAAGACGTGCCGGCACACCAGCTGGCCGCAGGCATACGCACGGTCGGTGACGGCGACGCGCTTCTCGCTCCCAGCATCACCCGCCGCCTGATCGAAGAGTTCGCCGTGTCGCGGACCCCGATCGGCCCCGCCCCCGGACTCGACGAGCTGACCCCGCGAGAGCTCGAGGTATTCCGGCTGCTGGCGACCGGGAAGACCAACCGCGAGATCGCCACCGAACTGATCATCGGCGAGACGACCGTCAAGACGCACGTCACCCGGATACTCATGAAGCTCGGGATGCGCGACCGCGTTCAGGCCGTCGTGCTCGCCTACGAGACCGGGCTCGTCACCCCGAGTCATAGGACAGAGAAATAGCCACGCTGTACGCGCGGCGTCGCTCTGGCCGCCACGCGTACTCCGCTGCTGCATCGGCAGCAGAAGCTGCCGCCGAC
This sequence comes from Solirubrobacterales bacterium, assembly GCA_003138355.1. Taxonomy (GTDB): domain Bacteria; phylum Actinomycetota; class Thermoleophilia; order Solirubrobacterales; family Solirubrobacteraceae; genus Palsa-513. The sequence continues at coordinate 4,236 of PLFX01000051.1, read as the reverse complement.
AGAGCGGCGCCCACTGCAAACGCTGGGCTCGGCGGGCGCTGTGCAGTTGTGCAGCAGACGTGCAACGAGGCATGCGAGCCACGCGGGGACAGTCGACTCTGCCCATGCTCGCTGCACAACGGAAGCAGGCGCGTCGTCGGACCGAGACGAGACGCATGCTTCGGACGAGATGCGAGCGCCTGCTGAGTCTCGCTGCTCACTCCCGCTCTCGTCCATCAGCAGGAGGCTGCGGAGATCGTCCGCCGTTACCGCAACCGCCCAAACGCGAGCGTCTGGCTCCGCCCGCTCGGCGTGCGCGGCAGGGGGAGGGGAGAGGCTCTCGAGGGCGCTCGCCGGCTCCCGCTGAGGATCGTCCCACGCATCATGCGCCAAGCTCATAATGCGAAGCGCGCATCAACGATGCGCAACGCGCATGCCTTCTGTGGCATCGCGTGCTTGGAGACGTCTGCGGATGTTGCCGCGCGGTCGGCAATAGGCTGTTGGGCGGGTCACGAATCGGAATCAGGGGGAGCACATGGCTGACAGTTTGGACAAGCTGCGGAGCGATCTTGAGAAGCGGATCCGCGAGATCGAGCCGCTGATCGCAGAGCACGCGCAGCTTCGTAAGGCGCTCGAGGCGCTGAAGGGCGTTGGCGGCTCGCGGCTGGGGCAGGGTTCCTCGACGGCGCGCAGGAGCCCTGCATCTCGGGCTCGCGCCGGCGCGAAGGGTCGTGGCCGGCCGCGCGGGTCGGGTGCTCGCGCGCAGCAGGTTTTGAAGCTGGTGCGTGAGCAGCCGGGCATCACGATCGCCGAGCTCGCGCAGCGACTCAAGATCAAGCCGAACTACTTGTACCGAGTCGTGCCTGGACTCCAGAAGGACGGAAAGCTTGAGAAGCGCGGCAAGGGATTGCACGCACCGGAAGCCTGAGTCGCTGCTCGGTTACTCAGGCGAGCCGATGCGCGAGGCACAGGCGCTGCAACGCGGCCATCGAGTCGTCGGGCTCGTCAGGTAGCCGCTGGAGTGAAGCTCTCGCGGCCCGTCGTTAGTCTGACGACGCTATGTCTCTCGCGTTCGTCGGCCCTCCTTTCCTCGAGATCTACGAGATCCCGCCTGACAGGCCGGTCGAGCTGTTCCGGATTGTGCGGAGCGACGATCGCCGCAACCCTGCTTTTCGCGGTTCGTTCATGTCGAACTTCGCGACCGGCAGGCCTCCGCGAGGCCCTGAGTCTCGCTCGGCGGCGATACAGATGGGCTTGTCGATGTACGAGCAGTCGACCCAAGCGGAGGGGACCGCTCGCCTGTACCCAGCGATTGGTCAATACGTCGCGCGCTTGCTAGTGGCCGCGGGGCAGGGCTTCAACCTGGCGTCAACGGGGCAGGTCGGGCACTGGACTGTTTGGGGCCGGCCGGATCAACTTGTTGACGCCGTAGTCGATGTCTATCCTTGGTAGTGATGGCTAACCGCCGGACCCCCACTGATGAGCAGCTCGACGTCGCAGCGGCCGACCACTTCACGTTGCTAGACGGCGACGGGAACCTGATCTCGTCTTACGATGACCAATCCGTCGCGCAAGACGCGCTGGAGAACATCCTGGCGGCCGAGCCCGAAGCGACCGGCCACATTGCGCTCATCGCCTACGACGCAACCGGGCAGCCACTCGGCCGCGTCGCGCGTAAGCGCGTCGCTGCCAACGCTTGACCTGAGCCAGCACGCCGCGACCAGCTGCAGGCTTCGCGTCGGCTTGAAGCGCGGCTTCTAGTGTCTGAGGCACCCGGCGTTTTTCAGGGCGTGGGGGACCCCGTATGAGGAACGGCTGCTGGGACAGCGGTGGCGCTGGAGATCGCTGCGTGCGAGCCAATGACCGCGGGAGCTCGATCGTCGCAATAGGCCCGTCCGAATTGAAATCCCGCAATGGTGCCTCAATCGGACAGGTTGTTGACTCCGCGAGCTTGCTCCGGTCCGGAGCGCTGCGTAGCGTTGACGTGCATGTTGATGGTCATCTTCGGGGCCGGAGCGTCGTACGGGAGCGTGATGGTGGCTGCGCCGCTGCAACGCGCCTCGTCTGCCAACTACGAGCTTTCGATGCGCAACCGGCCGCCCCTCACCAAAGACCTGTTGCTGCCACGCTTCGGCACGTACGCTGAGAGGTACAACGGCAGCGGACCGGCGCTCGTTCAACTCCAGCGTGCGCTCGATCTGCGCCCCGGTTCCGGCATCGAGACGGTGATCGGCGAGCTGTACGCGCAAGCATCAGGCGACACCGAGATCGCAAGACACGTGCTCGCCCTCCGTTTCTACCTCGCGGATCTCATCGAGACCACAGCAGATCTCTGGTGGGCCCAGCACCACGGCATTACCCATTACGCCCAGCTGCTCGCCCGCCTCGGCGTTTGGCGCGCGGCCACACGCGAACCCGTGGCGCTCGTGACGTTCAACTACGACACGCTGCTCGATCGAAGCTTGGCGCAGCAACTCGCGGGGGACTGGCATTCTCCGCGACAGCTCACCGCGAACTCGGAGGGTGCAGATTCCTCGTGGTACGTCGATCGCGACGACTGGCGCCTGTTCAAGCTCCACGGATCCACGAGCTGGTCGCGCGTTCTAGACGGACCTGATGCGGGTATCGGCTCCGATCCGAACGCAACCATCGCGCGAGCGGCGCGGATCAACCTCACAGACGGCCCGATTCGTGACGCCCACTGGCGCAGCGACATTCTCGAGGCAGTGCCGGCGATCGCACTGCCAACCGACGCCAAGCAAAGGTTCGAATGCCCTCCCTACCATGTTGAGGCGTTCGCGACCAACGTCGCGCAGGTCGACCGGCTGCTAATAATCGGATGGCAGGCCGCGGAGCCGCACGCGCTCGAAGTGCTCGCCGACGTAACCCCGGGCTACCGCCTTGCCGTTGTGGACGTCGACCAGAAGTGCGTCGACACGATTATGCAGAACCTCGGGCGAGTAGCAGCAAAGTCGCCCGCGCCAATGGCGTTCACCGATAGTTTCACCGGACTAATACAGGGCGAAGCGCTCGAACAATGGCTCGGCCTCGAGGCGCCCGGCGGCTGGTGATCGCTCAAGAGAGGACGGTGCCGGCGCCCGCCGCCGGCCGCGAACGCGCGATTTGTGGGCGCCGTCTGAAAACTAGTCCACCTGCGCCGGTTGAAAAGTAGGCCACTTCGGCGTGGGGCTGGATGCGTCCGGCTGGCCTTTGACCCTCGTTTGATCGGTTGCGATCGGCGAGGAGGAAGGATTGGTCGGCGTGGAGCAGTGGGCGGAGGTCAGGCGGATGCGCCGGGTCGAGGGCTTGTCGGCGCGCGAGATCAGCCGCCGGACGGGGTTGGCTCGTGACACGGTCGCGAGGCTGTTGGTGGCGAGCGAGCCGCCGAGGTATGAGCGCAAGCCGGTCGCGTCGAAGCTTGATCCGTTCAGGGACTGGATCTGCGAACAGCTTCAGGCGGATCCGCGGATTCAGTCCCAGCGGTTGCGGGAGCTGGCTGGCGAGCTGGGCTATCTGGGCGGCAAGTCGATCTTTGATGACTTCGTTCGCGAGGTCCGGCCCAGGTTCTTGCGACCCCGGACGTTTCAGCGGACTGTGTATCGGCCTGGGGAGCTCGTTCAGTGCGATTTGTGGGAGCCGAGCGAGCAGATTCCGGTTGGTCACGGGCAGCGTCGTCGTGGCTGGGTCGTGACCTGTGAGGTGTGCTGGTCGCGCGTGATCGCCGGCACATTGGTGTTCAGCAAGGAGGCGCCGGACATCCTTTGGGGCCTGGCTCGCAATCTGACGAGATTGGGCGCGTTGCCGGAGAAGCTGGTGTGGGACCGTGAGTCGGCGATCGCTGCGGGTGGCCGTCCGACAGAGGCGTTTGCCGCGTTCTGTGGCCAGCTCGAGGTTGGCTGGGTGATCTTGGAGGCACGGGATCCGCAGGCGAAAGGCTTGTTGGAGCGCTCGCACCGGTTTATGCGCTCGAACTTCGAGCCGGGCCGAGTGTTCGCCAACCACCTCGATTATCAGGACCGGTTGGACGCTTGGGCCGACAAGGTGAACCAGCGCCAGCACCGGACGGTCAGGGCTGTTCCGGCCGAGCGGCTCGCCGAGGAGAAGACGCGGATGCGCCCGCCCCCGACCGGCATGCCTGACCTGGACCGCCGCCAGGTCATCAGGGTCCCGGCGCAGCCGTTTGTCCGGGTTGATCGCAACGACTACTCGATCAACCCCGCGTTCGCCGGGCGCAGGATCGAGCTGCGTGTCTCCCAG
>PLFX01000014.1 GCA_003138355.1 Solirubrobacterales bacterium | reverse complement strand
TAATCACGCCCGGCCCGAAGCCGATCCCTCCTCCAGGCCGTGACTGCTTCGCCGCCAAAGCAGCCGCCACCGACGACCCGCTCGACGTTGCCGCACGGCGCGAAAGGCAGCGACGCGAGCTGGCGGGTCACTCGATCCGCTCTGGTGGGACGAACTCGAGCCTCCGAGCTCGCCGGATCGCCGGCGTTACCGATCGGTGGCTTCACGGATCCGTCGCCGCTGTATCCCGGTGACCTCCCAGGCTCGTCCGATCGCACTTGCAAACAACCCCACGATGACCAGCACCAAGGCGCGCTGCAATGCAGAGCTTTGAACGTCGACCAGGAGCGCAATCGCAAGGCCTAGTTGGATTGAGTAGCCGCCGATCGAAATGCATACAAAGACGAGGTTCAGCCTGCGAGTGGGGAAGCCGCGAGAGAAGCGGCCAAGCAACGGGCGCCATCTTACGAGCACCGCGCGGTTGGACTCGCGATCTGAATCGCCGCGCGCGACGATGAGTGTCGAGATCGGCGGCGCGGGCACGCTTCGGGGGACGGCGCCTGGTCGCGCGCCGTCCCCCTGCCTGCATGCGCCGGCGCCTAGCTACCAGCCGCCGCCGGACGACGAGCCGCCGCTCGAACCGATCGTCTTCGCCGCCTTCGTGATCAGGCTTCCGCTCGGGCTGACGACGTAGAAGCCGCCCGTGCCCTCGCCGCTCGTCCCGGTCGCAGCCGAAGCGAACGTGTAGAGGAGATGGCCCTTGTAGGTGACCTGTCCGTTCTTCTTGCCGAGGTCGGCCGCCTTCGCCTTCCCCTTCGCCGTGAGCGTGCCCTTGGCCTTCAACGGCGGCCAGATCTGGAGGCAGCCGCCCGTGCAGCTACCCATATCCGCGTAGAGCGTCTGACCTGATCCGGTGACGAGGATCGTTCCGAGTGACGTCGACTTCGTCGTCACGACGGTCGAGGCTGCGCTCGTGTGCGCCGACTGGCCAAAGGCAGCGCCGGCGCCCGTGAGCAGCGTCACCACCGAGGCCGCCGCGAGCAGCTTGAGCTTGTTCATGTGCTTTCTCCCATCTGGCTGAGTTCGTCCCAGTCATACAGACGCCGCGTGAGCGGAATCCTTCCCGCAGGTTCCGCGCCTAAAGCGCACGGCGCCCGGCAAAGCCGGCGTCGAGCTCGTGCCAGTAGCCGATGTCCGCCTCGCCGTCGATCCAGCACAGGTAGACCTCGCGTCCGTCGCGCATCGACGGGAAGTCCACGAGGCCGCGATCGAAATCGCGCAGCAGAATCCCACGTGCGTCGAACGCCGCGACATTTGCCTGGATATCGAGGAACGCCTCGCCGACCTGCTTGCCGGCGACGCCGCCGCCGTTGGCCGCCGACCCGCCGGCGAGCACGTGGCGCGTCTCCTCGTCGGTCAGGCGCGCGTGCGCAGCGCGTAGCGCCGCGAGACGCCCCGCGACCCACGGGAGCTCCGCGCGGGCCTCATCAAGCGTGAAGTGGCGCTCGTGGCGCACAACCTCATTCTTACTGGTCGTTCACTCCGTGCTCGAGGCATCGACCCTCGCGAGGCTGTCGAACATCACACGCATGCTGTCGAGAACGCTGGCGGCCCTCAGCAGCTCGGCGGCGCTGAATTCGTTCAGTGCCGCCTCCCAGGAGGCCTTGTAGCGCACCCGCCGCTTGTCAACCAGCTCGGCACCACGCGGTGTCAGTGACACGAGGACGAGGCGCCGGTCGCGCTCACTCCCGCGACGCTCGATCAACCCGGCGAGCTCGAGACCGTCGAGCATCTGCGTCGCGGTCCCCGGCGCGACATCCGCATACTGCGCGAGCTCGCTGGCCGTCAGCTCCCCCCGTTCGGCGAGGCCGAAGAGCAGGCTCGCCTGGGCATAGCTGAGCTCCTCGGGTCGATGCGTGTCGCGACCACGGAGCCGGCGCACCGCGGCGTTCGCGTGCTTGAAGGCGACGCCGAAGCGCGAAAGTGCTTCGTCGCGCGCGGTCGTCGACTCGGTCGTGGTCATGCCGCCTCCGCGAGCGGTGGCGTCTCGCTGAACTCGGGGCCGCGCCTGCGGCGTGCATCGCGTGCATCGCGCTCGGCGCGTAAGAGGATGACGCAGGGGACGATCGCGACGGCGATGATCCCGACGCCCCACCAGAACGACGTGCCGTAGGCGCCGGCCATCGCGGCCGGCGTCGCACGCGGACCAGCAGAAACCAGGGCGCGCTGAAGGACGACGGCAAGAATCGCTGTGCCGAGCGATCCGCCGACGCGCATCAGCACGTTGAGCTGGGGTGCGGCGTCCGCCAGCTCGTGGCGCTCCAGCGCGGCCATCGCGGCGATGTACGCGGGCATGAATGCGAAGCCGATGCCGATGCCGCGCACCACCTGCTCAATGCTGAGCCACACGAAGGACGTATTCGCGCCGATCAAGCCGAACGGAATGCCGACCAACGTTGTGATGATCACGCCGATGATCGCGAGCGGACCGCCGCCGACGCGGTCCGTGAGCCGACCGACGATCGGCATCATCATTGCCATACCGAGACCCTGCGGGGCGAGCAGCAAGCCCGTGTCGAGGACCGTCTCGTGACGGATGTTCTGGAAGTAGAGGGGCAGCAGGATCATCGCGCCGAACATCGCTGCGCCGAGGAAGAACATCGCCGCGGAGGCCGAGGCGTAGGTCCGGCGCCGATACAGACCGAGGTCGAGCAGCGGCACCTTCGCGCTCAGCGCGTGGACGATGAACGCGCCGATCAAGACGAGCGAGGCCGGGATCGAAATCACTACCTTTGGCGAGCTGAAGCTCCCCGTCGTGCCGATCTCGGCAAGGCCATAGGTGAGCAGCGGCAGACCGAGGGCCAGGAGCAGCAGGCCAACAATGTCGAGTGGCTGTGGCTTGCTGCGATCGTTGCTGGAAGCGGGGATCAAGCGCACCGCAAGCACCGTCGCGAACACGCCGATCGGGACGTTCACGAAGAAGATCCAGCGCCAGCTGGCGCTGTCGATGAGTAGGCCGCCGATCGTCGGGCCGATGATCGGCGCGAGCATCGTCGGCACGCCCGTAACGGCCATGACGCGACCCATGCGGGAGGGCCCGGCGGCGCCGGCCAGGATCATCTGACCGACCGGCATGATCATGCCGCCGCCGACGCCCTGGAGCACACGAAAGACGATCAGGCTCGTGGCTGAGCCCGCGAAGCCGCATAGAGCCGAGCCGGCGGTGAAGAGAACTATCGAGATGAGGTAGACGCGCTTGGCGCCAAAGCGCCGCGAGGACCAGCCGCTGAGCGGGATCACGACCGCGAGCGAGAGCAGGTAACCGGTGATCACCCACTGGATGTCCGAGAGCGGGCTATGGAGATCGTGGTGCAGCGTCGCAAGGGCGACGTTGACGATGGTCGTGTCGAGGATCGACATGATCGAGCCGAGCACGATCACGGCGGCTACGCGCCATACCCAGGCCTCAATGCGGTCGTCTTTCCCGGCCATCATGCGCCTCCCGTCCGAAGGAGCCTAATAGTTCGGTGCCGAAGGTTAGGCGCCGAATCTTTTCCTGTCAAGACAAGGGAGAAACGGCCGCAATCGGCCAGCGACATGCGCCCGCAAAGCCAAGCGAGGAGGCCGGCACCAAGCGCAAACTGCCAAACGCACGGCCCGAGGCCGGCCCCCGCAGCTAGTGCCGGAAGTGGCGCCGGTCGGTGAGGACGAGCGCGATCCCTGCGTCCTCGGCGGCGGCGACAACAACGTCATCGCGGATCGAGCCGCCGGGGGCGATCACCGCAACGATTCCAGCCTCGACGGCCAGTTCGATGTTGTCGGGGAAGGGGAAGTAGGCGTCAGAGGCGAGGACGGATCCGGCGACGGTCCCCGGCTGAGCCTTGTCGATTGCGAGGCGGACCGAGTCGACGCGACTCATCTGCCCCGCACCGATGCCGACCGTCGCCAGGTTGGAGGCGAGGACGATCGCGTTCGAGCGGACGTACTTGCAGACGCGCCAGGCAAACAGCAGGTCATCCCACTCGTCCTCGGTCGGCGCGCGTGAAGTGGCGACGCGCATGTCGCCGCGCCCCTCGAGCGAGTTGTCGCGGTCCTGCACGAGCAGGCCGCCCGCGACCTGGCGAATCTCCGGCTCGCCGGCGCCGACCCGGCGGTCGCCCTTCTCGAGAATGCGGATGTTCTTGCGCTGCTCGAGTACCTCGAGCGCATCATCCTCGTAGGCGGGCGCAAACAGGACCTCGATGAACTGCTCGTGCAGCGCTTGCGCGAGCTCCCGATCGACGGGTGTGTTGAGCACGATCACGCCGCCATAAGCGCTCAGCGGATCGCAGGCAAACGCCTTCTGGTAGGCCGCGAGCGCCGTCTCTCCGACGGCTGCGCCGCAGGGCGTGTTGTGCTTGACGATCACGCAGGTGGGCCCGCCCGGCGTGATTGCCGTTGCCAGGTCCTCCGCGAGGCGGCGCGCCGAGTCGAGGTCGAGCAGGTTGTTGAAGGAGAGCTGCTTGCCCCAGTGCTGGCGCACCATCGACAGCAGGTGCGTGCGCGCGCCGGCCAGCGAGTAGTAGGCGGCGCGCTGGTGCGGATTCTCGCCGTATGAGAGATCGACGATCTTCTCGTACGCGCGCACGTGCAACGGGGGAAACTCGTCGGCCTCGCGCTCGGCGAACCAGCGCGCGATCGCGGTGTCGTAGCGCGCCGTGGCAGCAAACGCCTCGGCCGCGAGGCTCGCGCGCGTCTCCATCGAGAGACGGCAATCGGAGGCGCGCAGCTCCTCGAGTACCGCGTCGTAGCTCTCGGGCCGCACGACCACGGCGGCGTACGCGTGATTCTTCGCGGCGGCGCGGATCATCGTCGGACCGCCGATGTCGATGTCCTCGATCACCTCGGCATCGGTCGCATCGGCGCGCGCCGCGGTGCGCTCGAACGGATACAGGTTGACGCAGACGAGCTCGACGAACTCGACGTCCTGCTCGGCCGCCTGCTGGAGATGTTCGGGGTTGTCGCGCACCGCGAGCAGACCGGCGTAGAGCTTCGGATGCAGCGTCTTCACGCGACCGTCGAGGATTTCGGGGAAGCCGGTGAAGTCGTCGATCGCACGCACCTCGACGCCCGCGCCGCGAAGCTCGCGGGCGGTGCCCCCGGTGGAGACGATCTCGATGCCGAGATCCGCGAGGCCGCGAGCGAAGTCGGCGATCCCACGCTTGTCCGAGACCGAGAGGAGCGCCCGGCGAACCTGCACCGCGCCCGGCGGAACCGGCTCGATGCCTGCGGCGCTGTTCATCTCGGTGGCGATGCTTCGAGCATACCGAGGAACCGCGCCTCGCGCGGGCGCGTCCGTAGCTCAGATGTCCTTGATCACTGCCTACGGCGCGCGTGATGAGCCCAGCGAGGATGACGACCCAGAGCGGACGCTGCCTACCCGCTCGAGTCCACGGCCGTCACCGCAGCCAGCTTCGGGAAACGGCCGCCGGTTGAGCGCAGCACGCCGCGCGCGATCAGCCCGTCGACCTGGGCCAGCGCCTCGCCGGCCGACAGGTGCGCGTAGGCGCCGTACGCCTCGAGCGAGTCGTACCCGTTCTGCGCGATCAGCTTGGAACGCCCGCCGCGGAGTATCTCGACGGTCCTCGTGCGTCCGACGGACGGACGCGCGCTGATGACGACCTCAAGGATGGCTCGGTCGAGCTCTGCGAGCTCGACCTGCGCCGGCTTTGCGCGAGCGTGCCGTTGGCGGGGGCGCGGCGTTGACTCGGAGGCGGGCGCGGGCCTCACTGGTGGGGCTGGTCGCGAGCCCGGGGCGCAGATATCGCAGCAGGCGACTGACGGCAGCATGGCCGGCGCGCTGCGGTCGCCGAAGTGCTCGAGGATCTGCTTGCGACGGCAGGACGAGGACTCGACGAACGCCCAGATCGCCCGGTACTGCGCCCAACGAGCGTTGCGCGCGCTCCCAGATGCGGACTGCCCGATGAAATGGACGTGCAGGCCCTTGTCGCGGTTCGCGGCGAAGAGGAGGCAGCGGGCCGGCTCCCCGTCGCGGCCAGCGCGGCCGGCCTCTTGGTAGTAGGCCTCGAGCGACTCGGGGACAGCGGCATGGCAGACCGTTCGTACGTCAGCCTTGTCGATCCCCATCCCGAAGGCGTTCGTCGCGACGACGACATCCACCTCGCCGTCCATGAAGCGCCGCTGCGCCTCGGCGCGCTGCTCGCGCTCGAGGCCCGCGTGGTAGGTCGCAACGGGAGTGCCGATCCGGGCCGCGAGAAAGCTCGCGAGCGCGTCGCTGCGCGCGCGCGTGCCCGCGTAGACGATCGCTGGACGAGCGGCCGGATCGGCGAGGACCGCAGCGATGCGCCGCTCGCGGTCCGTGTCGTTCGTCGCGTGCACGACGACGTAGGAGAGGTTCGGGCGATCGAATCCAGTGGCTACGAGCAGCGGCTCACGCAGGCGCAGCCGCGCGGCGATATCGCGCGCCACGAGCGGGGTCGCCGTAGCAGTGCAGGCGAAGATCTGCCGCGCGGCGAGCGCACGGGCGGCTTCCGGCAGCTCGAAGTAGTCGGGACGGAAGTCGTGCCCCCACTGCGAGACGCAGTGCGCCTCGTCGACGACGAAACAGGCGACGCGGACGCCGGCAAGGGCGTCGATGAAACCGCGCGTGGAGAAGCGCTCGGGCGCGACGTACAGGAGCCGCACATCCCCTCCCCGAACCCGCGCCAAGGTTTCGCGATTATCGGCGAGATCCTGCTGGGAGTTGATGAGCGCGGCGTGCTGCGGGAGCCCGGCCACCTGGTCTGCCATCAGGGAGACGAGCGGCGAGACGACGATCGTGAGCTCCTCGCGCAGCAGCGCCGGGAGCTGGTAGCAAAGCGACTTGCCGGCGCCGGTCGGCATCACGGCGAGCACGTCGCGGCCGGCCAGCACGGCGCGCATCGCCTCTTCCTGGCCGGGGCGGAAGGTGTCGTAGCCGAAGTGAGCGCGGAGCGCGCTGCGTAAGACGTCGCTCATCGGCAGCGGAAGCTAGCGCGCTGCGGTGACGGCCCCGCCGGAAAGCGATGATTCGCGGCGTGCGGGACCGTCATCCTCGCGCGCTTGAACGCACGCGGCGCTCGCAGAATGCGCGGCCAGTCGCCCCAGCAAAGCGCGCGATGATCCAGGCGAGGACACCTGCCCGGCACGTCTGCGCCCCCTCGCCCTGCCTACGCGGCAGGTCCCCCAGCCAGTTCGAGCGCGTACTTGCCGTTCGCAGTCTCGCTGCCGGCGAGCGGATAGTCGCCGGTGAAGCAGGCGTCGCAGTGGCGCGAGCGTGGCTGGCCGATGGCCTCGTAGACGCCGTCGATCGAGAGGTAGGCGAGCGAGTCGCAGCCGAGCTGGGCGGCGATCTCGGGGATCGTGCGCTCGTGCGCGATCATCTCCTCGCGCGTCGACATGTCGATGCCGTAGTGGCAGGGATGCTTGATCGGCGGCGCGCTGATGCGCAGGTGGACTTCGGCAGCGCCGGCATCGCGCAGCATTCGCACGATCTGCGCGGTCGTGTTGCCGCGCACGATCGAGTCGTCGACGACGACGAGGCGCTGCCCGCTGACAACCTCGGGAAGCGGGTTGAACTTAATCCGCAGGCCGTGCTTGCGCAGCTGCTGCCCGGGCTGGATGAAGGTGCGCTGGATATAGCGGTTCTTGACGAAGCCGTCGTCCTGCGGCAGGCCCGAGCCGCGCGCATAGCCGCGCGCCGCGGCGTTACCCGAATCAGGGACAGGGATCACGAGGTCGGCGTCCGCCGGCGCCTCGCGCGCGAGGATCTCGCCCATCCGGCCGCGGATCGCCTGCAACGCGGTGCCATTGAAGCGCGAATCGGGCCGCGCGAAGTAGATGTACTCGAAGACGCAGAACGCCTCGCGCGCGGGCTCGATCACCTGGATGCTGTGCAGGCCTTCGTCGTCGAGCATGACGACCTCGCCGGGACGCACGTCACGCACGAATCCCGCCCCGAGGATGTCGTGAGCGCACGTCTCCGAGGCGATGCAGTAACGAGGTGGGCCGCCCTGCGCGAGCGGCGCGAGGCGCCCGATCGCGAGCGGGCGCAGGCCGAGCGGGTCGCGCATCGCGAGCACCCGGTCCTTGGTCATCAGCACCGTCGAGAAAGCGCCCAGCAGATCCGGCATGACCGCAGCCGCGGCGTCCTCGATCCGCTCTGCGGGATGCGACGCGATCAGCGCGGCGATGATCTCGGAATCCGAGGTCGAGGCGAAGCTGACGCCTTCCGCGCGCAGCCGCGCGTGCAGCTCGACCGCGTTGATCAGGTTCCCGTTGTGGGCGAGCGCGAGCTCGCGGCGGTTCCCGGCGGCGCCTGCCGCGCGCTGGACCGGCTGCGAGTTCTCCCATGCGTTCGAGCCTGTCGTCGAGTAGCGCACATGTCCGATCGCGAGCTCACCGCCAAGCGTGATCAAGTCGTTCGCGTTCAGCGCTTGGCTGACGAGACCGAGGTCGCGCCGCGTGATGATCGCGCGCCCACGGTCAGCGGCGGCAATCCCCGCCGACTCCTGGCCGCGGTGCTGCAGCGCGCAGAGCGCAAAGAAGGCGAGGTTCGAGACCTCGTAGCCGGGGGCGAAGACGCCGAACACGCCGCACTCATCGCGTGGTCCATCCCGCGTCTCGGGGCTGCTGGACGATGAAAGCATCAGAGAGGAGCGCCGCGGCGAACATTCGCGCGCGCACGTCCAAGACTACCAGCGCCGGGGAGGGCGATTGCCGGGGCCGGCCCGCTTGTTGCGGGGAGCTGGTTGGTCATGCGACAGGAAGCTTCACCTCGTCCTGTGCGGGCGCAGCGGCGCTAACACGCCGTGCTGCGCGATACCGTGGACGCGTGAGAGGGCGCAGTCGCTTTGGCGGTCGTGACGCGTTCGGTAACCGCGTGTTGCTGGCCGGTGGCGCGCTGATCGTGCTCGCCGCGAGCAGTGTGTTCGCAGCCGGCTCCGCCGGCGCAAGCCCACCGGCCTGCACGAGCCAGGCTACGGCGATCTGGCTCGGCGACGGCGAAGGCGGCGGTACGGCGGGCCACATCTACTACCCGATCGAGCTCAGCAATACCGGGCGCACGAGCTGCACGCTCTACGGCTATCCGGGTGTCTCCGCCTGGGGCACCGGCGGCGGGCAGATCGGCGCGCCGGCCACGCGCGGGTCAATCGCGGGCGCGAAGCCGACGCGCGTGACGATCGCGCCGCGGGGCACCGCGCACGCGATCATCGCGATCGCCGACGCAGGGGCCCTGTGCTCGAAGTTCGTCACAACCGTCGGCCTGAAGGTCTATGCGCCGGGGGAGACACAGGCGCACAACGTCGAGTTCGGCTTTGACGCCTGCGCCAGCTCGAAGATCAGCGTGCTGACGATCGGGCCGGTCGAGCCCGGCGTCGGGATTCCGGGCTACTCGACCTAGTCGAACAGCGCCGCGAGAGCGGAGTGCGCCTCGCCCAGGCGATCGAGCGGGATGTCGATCGCAGCCGCGATGCGCAGGCGCTCACCGCCGACCGTGCCGACGATCCGCCCGGGAATCTGGTCGGCGGGCCCCGAGACGATAAAGCCGCCCGGCCCTTCGCCGAAGAGCTTCGTCTCGCTCAGCTCGGTTTCGACCGTGGCGCCGAGCCCCGCTGCAAGGCAGCACTCAGCTAGCGCGACGGCGAAGCCGCCCTCGGCGATGTCGTGGGCGCTGTGGACAGCGCCGGTACGGACCGCGGCGCGCACCATCGCGAGGGCGACGCAGGCGGCACCGACGTCGACCTCGGGCAGCTCGTCCGGAAGTGGCTCGCCGCGGAGCTTCGCCAGCTCGCTCGCGGCGAGCGAGGGCTCGAAGGCGCCGACGACCGCGACCGCATCGCCTTCGTGCGCGAAGGCGATGCAGGCCGCGCGGGACGGCTCGCTGAGGAGCTCGCCGACGAGACCAATCACCGGCGTCGGGTAGATCGGGCCCTCGGCCGACTCGTTGTAGAGGGAGACGTTACCGCCGACGACCGGGATCTCCATCGCGCGGCAGGCGTCGCCGAGCGCGCGCACTGACTCCGTGAGCTGCCAGGCGATATGCGGCTTCTCGGGGTTGCCGAAGTTCAGGTTGTTGGTCAAGCCGAGCGGCTCGGCGCCGACGCAGGCGAGGTTCGCAGCGCACTCGAGCACGGACTCGAGCGTGCCGCGGTAGGGGTCTGCGGCGACGCGGCGGCCGTTACAGTCGGTGGCCGTCGCGATCGCGCGGCCGTTCGGGAGCACTAGGACCGCGGCGTCGGCGCTCGCGGGGCGGCGGACCGTGCGCGACTGGACGATAGAGTCGTACTGCTCGTACAAATACCGCCTGTCGGCGATATTGGGACTCGCAAGCAGAGCGAGCAGGATGCTGTTCGGGTCCGTGCTGTCGAGCTGCCGCGGGGGTGATGAGTACAGCGGCTGGGATGGCTTTGCGGCGGTGAGCTCGTAGATCGGGCAGCCGTCGACGAGGACGTCGAGCGGCAGATCCGCGAGCAGCTCCTCACCCGAGAGGACGCGGATGCAGCCCGTTTGCGTCACCTCGCCGATCACGGAGGCGGCGACCTCCCAGTGCGCGCAGACGGCAAGCACACGCTCGAGCTTTGGCGGCTCGACGATCGCGACCATGCGCTCCTGCGACTCCGAGACCATGATCTCCTGGGGGCGCATGTCGGCCTCGCGCAGCGGCACCTTTGCGAGGTCGATGTCGATGCCGACCCCGCCCTTGCTTGCCATCTCCGGCACCGACGAAGTCAGGCCCGCGGCACCGAGGTCTTGAAGGGCGACAAGCAGGTCGCGCTCGAGCAGCTCGAGCGATACCTCCATCAGCTTCTTCTCGGCGAACGGGTCGCCGATCTGGACCGTCGGGCGCTTGCCCTCGTCGCCCTCGCCGAACTCGGCGGAGGCGAGCACGGAGGCGCCGCCGATTCCGTCGCGGCCCGTCGAGGAGCCGAATAGGACGAGCAGGTTGCCCGGGCCGGCGGCGGCCGAGCGGATCATGCGGTCCGCGCGCGCGAGTCCGATGCACATCGCGTTGACGAGGCAGTTGTGCTCGTAAGGGCCCTCGAAGTAGACCTCACCACCGACGGTCGGGACACCGATCGAGTTGCCGTAATGGCCGATCCCTGCGACGACACGGTCGAGCAGGTAGCGAGTTCGCTCCGAGCCCGGCTCGCCAAAGCGCAGCGAGTCGAGTACCGCGATCGGGCGCGCCCCGACCGCGAAGATGTCGCGCAGGATTCCGCCGACGCCCGTCGCCGCGCCCTCGAAGGGCTCGACCGCGCTCGGGTGGTTGTGCGACTCGATCTTGAAAGCGACCGTCCAGCCGTCGCCGACGTCGACCGCGCCGGCGTTCTCGCCAGGGCCCATCAGCAGGCGGGGACCGTGCGTCGGCAGCGTCTGCAGAAGCGGCTTCGAGTGCTTGTAGGAGCAGTGCTCGGACCAGAGCACGCTCAGCATCGCGAGCTCGACCGTGTTCGGCTCGCGCCCGAGCAGCTCGACGATGAGATCAGTCTCAGCGTCCGTCAGCCCGAGCTCCCTGGCCGCTGCGTGAAGAGCGGAGACCGCGACCTTCACAGACCGCACCCACGAAGAGACGCAAAGAGACCCAGGCCGTCTGTGGAGCCGGTCAACGCGTCCACCGCGTGCTCGGGGTGGGGCATCAGGCCGAAGACGTTGCCGGCCTCGTTGATGACGCCGGCGATGTCGCGCGCCGACCCGTTCGGGTTCTCGCCGGGCGCGTAGCGCAGGACTACCTGGCGGTTTGCCTCGAGGCGGTCGAGGTCCGGCTCAGGCGCGTAGTAGCGGCCCGTCGTGTGTTTGACCGGGATCGAGAGGCGCGCGGGAGCCTCACGCGTAAACGCGGTGTCCGGGTTGACGAGCTCGAGTGAGACCTGGCGGCAGACGAAGCGCAAGGAGGTGTTCGTGAGCAGGGCGCCGGGCAGCAGGCGCGCCTCGCAGAGGACCTGGAAGCCGTTGCAGATGCCCATGACGTGGCCACCCGCGTGCGCGAACTCGATCACCTCGGTCATGATCGGGGCAAAGCGCGCGACCGCGCCCGGGCGCAGGTAGTCGCCGTAGGAGAAGCCGCCCGGGATGATCACCGCGTCGACCCCCTGGAGATCGTGGTCGGCGTGCCAGAGCGGGACGGCGGTGCCGACGCGCGCTACCGCGAGCTGGGCGTCGAGGTCATCGCAGCTGCCGGGGAAGGTGATGACGCCGAACTTCACGCCGGCGATTCGATGATCTCGTAGTCCTCGATCAGCGGGTTCGCGAGCAGGCGCTCGCACATCTCGGGCAGCGTCGCCGGATCGGCGACATCGAGCTCGACGAGGCGGCCGATGCGCACGCCCTTGACGCCGTCGAACCCGAGCGCCCCGAGCGCGCGCTCGGCGACCGCTCCCTGCGGGTCGAGGATCCCCGCCTTCGGGCGGATCAGGACGCGGGCGTGCACTGGAATGGATGCTAACCGCGTGCGAAGATGGGGGCGTGGCGGGCCGGGAGCAGCAGCTGCGGGACGCGTTCGCGGCGCTCGAGCGAGGCGAGCTCGACGTCGTCGAGGCGCTTTCGGCGAGGACGGGCTGGTGGCGGAGATGAAGGGCTTCCCCGACCGCGCGAGCGCAGCCGCCTACGCGGGCGGGTAGCCGGCTGCGTGGCAGTGCTTCTGGGCGCGGTCGCAGGTCTCCGCGACGCCGACGATCCATGAGAGCGGGACCGGACCCCAGAACCGGCTGTCATCCGAGGCGGCGCGGTTGTCGCCGAGCATGAAGGCGTAGCCGCGCGGGATCGTGATCGGCTCCGGGTAGTTGCACAGGCGCGCGAAGACGCAGGCGGAGGTTCGCGCGAAGGGCTCGTGCCGCACCTTCCCGTTGATAGCGACGTGGCCGCCGAACATCGCGAGGCGGCTGCCGCCGAGTGCGACGATCCGGTCCATATAGAAGGTCGAGCTGCGTCCGCCGGTCGGATCCGGGCAGAGCTGGCGCTCCGAAACGTGGGCGCCGCAGGTGCCGAGATTGCCGTGCAGCGCACCGCGCGGCGGATGGAAGATCACGACCTCGCCGACTCGCACGTGGATCGGCCCGGAGCCGGTGTAGACCGTTTCGCCCACGCTGAGCGTCGGCTTCATGGCGGTCGTGGGGACGCGCCACGCGTGCAGCGACGAGTCGGCCAGCGAGACCGCACAGCCGGCGAGGGCGCATCCGATAGCGCCTAGCGCGAGGAGACGGACCGACTTGCGGATGTTCTGGCGCAACGCCGCCCGCGGCTACTGCGCGCCGCTGCGCTCGAGCCAGGCGTCCAGCGGCTCGCCGGTGATCCGCTCGTAGGCCTCGCGGTACAGCGCTTGGGTACGAGCTACCACGTCTTGGGGGACGGCCGGGGCGGGCGGGGCTTTGTCCCACCCGCTTGCGGAGGCCCAATCGCGCACGTATTGCTTGTCGAAGCTCGGTTGTGAGCGGCCCGGCTCGTAACCGGCGGCCGGCCAGAAGCGCGAGGAGTCGGGCGTGAGGACCTCGTCGGCGAGCGTCAGCGTGCCGTCCGGATCGAGGCCTAGCTCGAACTTCGTGTCCGCGAGGATGATGCCGCGGCTGCGCGCGTGCTCGGCAGCGCGACTGTAGACGGCGAGCGACGCGTCCCGTAGGCGGCGGGCGAGCTCGCGGTCGCCGCCAAGGACCTCGACCATGCCGTCGAGGTTGATGTTCTGATCGTGCCCCTCGAGGGCCTTCGTCGAGGGAGTGAAGATCGGCTCGGGCAGCTGCTCTGACTCCTGCAGGCCCGCGGGAAGCTCGATGCCGCAGACCGCGCCGGTCTGCAGGTAGTCCTTCCAGCCGGAGCCCGTGATGTAGCCCCGCACGACGCACTCGATCGGGACCATTCGCAGGCGCTCGACGGCGAGCGCGCGGCCGCGCACCTCCTGCGGTACGCCGTCGCGGTATGAGACGAGATGGTTGGGGACGATGTCCTTGGTCAGCTCGAACCAGAAGACCGACAGGCCGGTGAGGACGGCTCCCTTGCCTGGGATCGGCGTCGGGTGGACGACGTCGTAGGTCGAGATCCGGTCGGAGGCGACCATCAGGATCTCCTCGCCCAGCTCGTACATCTCGCGGACCTTGCCGGAGGCGATCAGGGGCAGGTCTGAGACGGGTGTCACGCGCGGCACTCTAACCGCTGTCCCAGCGGTAATCCGCTCGTTGAAGGTCAGCTGAGCGTGTCGAGCCGGGTGAGCAGCTCGGGCACGTGATTCGTGTAGGCGCCGTAGTCGAAGACCGTGTCGAGGTCAAGCGCGCTCGTGCGCGCGTCTGCGGCGAGCAGCTCGCGCAGTGGAGTGCCGGTCGCCCAGGCGCGCTGTGCCAGCTCCTGCGTCGTGCGGTAGGCGTCGTCGCGGCTCTGGCCGGTCGCGATGAGGGCGAGCAGGACGCGCTGGGAGAAGAGGGCGCCGTGTGTGAGCTCGAGGTTTGCTCGCATCCGGTCGGCGTCGATGACGAGACCGTTCACCAGGCGTAGCGCCAGATGCTGCACGTAGTCGAGGAGGATCGTCGAGTCGGGCAGGATGACGCGCTCGGCCCCCGAGTGGGAGATGTCGCGCTCGTGCCAGAGCGCGACGTTCTCGAGCGCCGCCTGGGCGTTACCGCGCAGGACGCGCGCAAGGCCGCAAATCCGCTCGCTGACGATCGGATTGCGCTTGTGCGGCATCGCCGAGGAGCCCTTCTGCTCACCCGGCTTGAACGGCTCCTGCGCTTCCATCACCTCGGTGCGCTGGAGGTGGCGCACCTCGGTCGCGAAGCGCTCGAGACCGCTCCCTGCAAGCGCGATCGCCGCCAGCAACTCGGCATGTCGATCGCGCGCGACGACCTGCGTCGAGACCGGCTCGGCGGCGAGGCCGAGGCGGTCAAGGACGCGACGCTCGTAATCGGGCGAGTGGGCAGCGTGCGTGCCGACCGCGCCCGAGATCGCGCCGACGGATGTCTGCACGAAGGCGCGCTCGAGGCGTTCGCGGTTACGCTGCGCCTCGAAGGCGAAGCCGGCGAGCTTCAGGCCGAATGTCGTCGGCTCGGCGTGGACGCCGTGGGTACGCCCAACGCAAAGTGTCTGCGCGTGCTCGCGGGCGCGCTTCGCGAAAGCCGCGACGAGCTCGCGTGAACCCGCGAGGATGATCGCGCCGGCGTCACGCAGCTGGAGCGCGAGCGCCGTGTCGAGGACATCCGAGGCGGTGAGCCCGTAGTGGATGAAGCGGCCGGCGTCGCCGGCGGATGCAGCCAGCACGTCGACGAACGCGGCGACGTCGTGATCTGTGACCTGCTCGCGCTCGCGGACCGCCTCGACCGTGAACGTCGCGGCGCGAATCGCCGCAAGCTCCTCAGCGGTCGGCCCATCAAGCTCCTCGGCGGCCGCCACCTCGACCTCGCGCCAGCGCTCCATGCGCGCGGCATCGGTCCAGATCGCGCCGAGTTCGGGGCGGGTGTAGCGCGTGATCATCGTCGGGCGGCCTTGGATTCGGGCTGATGTGGCGGGGCCGTTCTGGGCCGGCCCTCCTCGATCTTAACGAGCGCGCGGCCGATGGGACGCCCTGGCTCGACGGTCCGCGGGGTGCGCAGGCGGGCTGGTGCTAGAAGCGCGCTGTCACCCACTCGCGCAAGGCCGGTCGGGCACTCGCCGGGCGGCGCCTCTCGCCCACGCCGCTTAAGCCCAGCGAGGATGTCGGCCCGGCACGCTTGGCGCCATCACTTGACTCCTGGGCCGACACCGCAGCGCGCTCTCACGCGACGGCCGTTGGCCGGCCGCCGGACGGCATCGACGTATCGATGATCCGCGCGGCGAGGATGCCTGCGTTTCGCGCGTTGTCGAGGCCCACAGCCGCGACGGGCACGCCAGGTGGCATCTGGACGACCGAAAGGAGCGCGTCGAGGCCAGCGGCCACGGAGAGGCGGCTCGACAGTGGCACGCCGATTACGGGCAGCTCAGTGTGGGCGGCGACCACGCCCGGCAGGGCGGCGGAGAGGCCAGCGCCGGCGATCAGAACGCGAATCCCGCGCGCGCGCGCGGAACGCGCGTACTCTGCGACCTCGTCCGGCTGACGGTGCGCCGACAGCACGCGGACCTCGTGCTCGATGCCGCGGTCGGCGAGCTCTTTTGCAGCACCCTGCATCGTGTCCATGTCGCTCTGCGAGCCCATCAGGATCCCGACGAGTGGCGGGCCCTCGGCCGGCTCGGTCGCCACGACTGCGAGCTGCGGCTCGGTGGCCACTACCGCACCCCCCGCGCGATGTCGCTGCGCATCTGCCTTCCCGCGAAGGAGATCATCTGCGCCGCAGCATACGCCGAGCGCCGGGCGCTATCGGGATCGCCGCCGAGGGCTGCGACGCCGAGGACGCGGCCGCCGCTCGTGACGAGCCGCCCATCGCGACGCGCGGTCCCAGCATGCGTCACCTCGACCTCGGGCGGTAGTTCGTCCAGTCCGGTGATCTCATCGCCGAGGAACGGCTTGTCCGGGTAGCCCGCGCTCGCGAGGACGACCAGTACAGACCACTGCGGCGACCAGTCGAGCTTGACATCCGCGAGGCCGCCGGGCCGCGTCGCGCGCACGAGCGCGTCAAGCAGGTCGGAGCGCAACCGCGGCAGCAGGGCCTGGGTCTCCGGATCGCCGAAGCGGACGTTGAACTCGAGCACGCGCGGGCCGGTCGCGGTGAGCATCAGGCCGCCGTAGAGGACGCCGTGGAAGGGAGTCCCGCGCTCGCGCAGGTGATCGACGATCGGTTGATGGACCTGGGCGACGAGCGCGGCGATCTGCTCCTCGCCGAGTCCCTCGACCGGCGAGTAGGAGCCCATGCCGCCGGTGTTCGGACCCGCGTCGCCGTCGAAGATCCGCTTGTAATCGCGGGCCGGTGCCATCGGAATCGCGCGCTCGCCATCGCAAAGCGCGAGCAGGGACAGCTCCGGACCCGCGAGGCACTCCTCGACGAGGACCGTCTCGGTGCCAAAACGTCGCTCGACGAGGAACGCTTCGAGTGCCGCGCGTGCCGCGCCGGCGTCGCCGGCGATCACCACACCCTTGCCGGCGGCGAGACCGTCGGCCTTGATGACGCACGGGTAGCCGGGTACCGCCGCCAGGCCCTCCTCGACACCCTGCACCGCGGTCCACCTGCCGGTCGGCACACCGGCCGCGCGCATCGCGTGCTTGGCGAACTCCTTCGAGCCCTCGAGCCGGGCCGCGGCCGCGCTCGGGCCGAATGCGTTGATGCCCGACTCGATCAGGATGTCGACGAGCCCCGCGACGAGGGGCGCCTCCGGTCCGACGACGACCAGATCGACCGACTCGTCGGCAGCGGCCGCGACGAGACCGTCGATCTCCTCGGCGCCGATCTCGAGCACGCGCGCGTCCTGCGCAATCCCCGCGTTGCCGGGGGCACAGAGAAGCTCGGGGTGCTGCGGAGAGCGCGCCAGCGCCCGGATCAGCGCGTGCTCGCGCCCACCCGAGCCGACGACGAGGACCTTCATGGGGTGGTTCTACCGCATCCGAATACCTATGCGATGACGAACGCGCGTCCGTGATAACGTACGATCCCGATGGCGCCGCGGGATTGGAATGCGACTAGCTATGACGCAATCTCCTCACCTCAGCAGGAGTGGGGCGCGAGCGTCGTAGGTGTAGGACCCGAGAAGGTT
>PLFX01000064.1 GCA_003138355.1 Solirubrobacterales bacterium | reverse complement strand
ACCAGGAGCGGGCGGCCGGCTCGGCCCGCTCTCGCAACTCTTCGAATCCAGGAGCTAGCGCATCCGCAGCTGGCCGTGAGAGACCGGCGCCTGCCGGCGACGGGGCCAGTTCTCAGGCGGCGGCGCTGCGCTGGCTCTGAATGCGTGCGCTTCCGGCCTCTGCGGGCGTTGCCGGTATCCAGCGATGCATCATCTCGGCCAGCGCTGCCCGGCGCATCGGCTTGCTGAGGTAGTCGTCCATGCCCGCCGCGAGGCAGAGCGCGCGGTCGTCGTCCATTGCGCGGGCCGTCATCGCGATCACGGGCACGCGGGCGGCCGCGCCGTCGAGCCGGCGAATCGCCTCGGCCGCCTGGAAGCCGTCGAGGTTCGGCATCTGGCAGTCCATCAACACGGCGTCGTAGTGCCGCCGCTGGATCGCCTCGAGCGCCTTGTAGCCGTCGGGAACGATGTCGCAGCGGCAACCGATGCTCTCGAGTGCGCGCGCGACGACGAGCTGGTTCACAGGGTTGTCCTCGGCGACGAGCACGAGCGGCTCAGTCGACCAGAGCGGTGCGGGCGCGGCGCTTTCGGGGCGCTCGTCGGCTCGGGCGGCGGCGCCCTCAGTCTCGAGCTCGAGCTCGACCCGGAACGTGCTCCCGTGCCCCGGCTTGCTTGCGACGTTGATTGTCCCGTGCATCAGCTCGATCAGCTCGCGCGAGATCGCGAGGCCGAGGCCGGTTCCGCCGTAGTTGCGCGTCGTCGACACGTCGGCCTGGCTGAACGGCTCGAACAGGTGATCGACGAAGCGCGGCTCCATCCCGATCCCGCTGTCGCTCACCTCGATGCGGATCAGGCCGCACGCGGTTCCGCTGCGCTTCGCATTCACGTTGACCGTCACCGAGCCGTGCGCTGTGAACTTGACGGCGTTGGTCGCGAGGTTGAGGACGATCTGTGCGAGGCGGCGCCTGTCACCGCGGACGCGTCGCGGCACCTTCTTGCCGATCCGCAGCTCAAGTGGGAGGTTCTTCGCCTGCGCCTGTGCGCTTGCGATCGCGCAGGTCGCGTTCATCACCTCGTGCAGGTCGAAGTCGGTGATGTCGAGCTCGAGCTTGCCAGCTTCGATCTTCGAGAGATCGAGCACGTCGTTGAGGATCGCGAGCATCTGATCGCCGGACCGCGTGATCTGCTCGATGGCCTCGCGCTCGTCCGCCGTCAGCTCCATGTCGAGCAGCAGCTCCGTCATCCCGATCACGCCGTTCATCGGCGTGCGGATCTCGTGGCTCATGTTCGCCAGGAACGCGGACTTCAGATTCGATGCCTCGAGCGCCTGATCGCGCGCGATCGCGAGCTGGGCATTCACGCGATCACGCTCCTGCTCTGCCTCGACTTGCGCCGTTACGTCGCGAGAGATCCCGAACGTCCCAACGATGTCCCCCCGCTTGTCGCGCAACGGCACCTTCGTCGAGGACACCAAGATATCTGGCCGATTCGGGTACACCTCGCGCTCCAGCTTCGCCACCACCGACTCTCCGGTCGCCACGATCCGCTGCTCGTCAAGGAATGCAGGCTCCGCGTGTTGGCGGCTGAAGAAATCGAAATCCGTCTTGCCGATCACGTCCTCGACCGGCATCCCCGGCGCGATGCGTGCAAGCCAACCTTCACTCACCAGCAGGAACCGGCTGTCCGCATCCTTGAAATACACGACCTCGTCGCTGCTCGCGAGCAGGTTGTCCAGGCACAGAAGCTTGATCTCCTCGCGCGAGTAAGCGTTCAGCTTGTGGTTTGAGCGTGACTTGGGCACGGCATGTAATCCATGTGAAGCAGGCGCCTCAAGTATCGGCAGGTTGGGGCGGAACCGCGACGTGCTGCGCCAACCAGGGCGCAGGCGGGTCCGTCATCTCGACGGTCCGCCGCGAACGGTCGTCGAATGGGAGCGTCCGATCAGCCGCGCTCCACGCTCCCCGAAAAGAAGAGAAGCAGGAGGCCGCGGACATCGCCGCTCGCTACCGCTTCCGCCCCAAAGGCGAGCGTGGCAAGCAAGCCGAGGACGTCGATTCCGTCATGGCTGAATGGCGGTCGCCCGCTCCTCGCGCAGCGGATGCGCGTGGTGTCTCGAGGTATGCACCGGGGTATGCACGCGATGAGCATTCGCGGCATACCTGGCAGAACCGGCAGGACGCCGGTCCGACGCAAAGCCCCTGCAAACGCTCGGTTTTTCGTGCGTTTACAGGGGTTTTGCGCCTACGGCCAAAAGGGCCAGAATGGGCGATACTGGGCTCGAACTCGCCCGGATCTTCCGGTAGTGGGTCACTTTGAAATCTGGTGGTAGGCGCATTAGGATGCGCCGATGGCTCTCACCCGAGGCAGGCGCATTTGGCTCGGCCTCCTGCTCGCCACCGTCGTGGTCTGGCTGGTCGCTGATTCGCAAGGTCCGGATCTTCTCGCTTTTAACGCCCACGGAGCCTTCCTTAGCCTGCTCGAAGTCCTATGGGTCGTCTCCTTGTTCGGGTTCATCCTGCTGGTCCTGTTTGGACTTTTCGTCGTAGTCCGGTCGCGTTTGCGACCGACTGCCTAGCCGAGTAGCCCCGCGATCTCGGCCAGCGTCCAAACGTGGTCGGCTACCCCGGCGGCCATCGCTGGCGTGCGCTTCGTCGTCGTGCCGTCGTCGTTCGTGACCGTCAGCGACGAATGGACCCGCGCAAAGTTGTAGTGCATGTAATGAAGGCTCACGGCGTGCGCGAGGTTCTCGACCTTCTTTGAAAACCCGTTCGTCAGCCGCGTGAACCGGCGCATCCCCATCCGCATCGTGAGGTTCTGTCGCTCGACGTAGCTCGTGCTGACGCGCGAGGGGTCAGGATCGCCGATGCGTGTTTTGACGGTCGCTCCGGTGCAGACCGGCGGGCTGTAGCGGCCAGGACCGACCTTCGTCGTCTGGTAGTGCTTGATGAGTTGCGCCCAGTCCACGTCGTTGTCGAACACGAGGCCCACGACGCCGCGGTAGGTCGCGTGAGCGTCCGTGCTGAGCTGGATGCGCCCACGCACGCGGTCGCGAACGTCGGCGATGAACGTCCAGCAGTCCATCATCGTGCGCTCGCCCACAAGCCACGACGGGACAAGCTTCGTGTCGGCGCAGATCGCCGTCCACGTCCACACGTCGCCGTAGCCGAACTCACCCACATGCTCATCCGGGACGTTCTTCTGCTTGGCGTAGCAGTAAGCCCAAATCTCGTCGCACTCGATGACCGTGCAAGGCAGGTCGCGCAGCACGCGGTCTTGATACTCCACGCAGGCTTCGCCCAAGTCCACGAGCAGCTTCGTGACCGTGTTCTTAGCCGCACCGGTCATGCGGACCGTGGCGCGGATGCTGTTGCCCTCCACAAGCGAGCCGATGATGCGTGCCCGCTGTTCGGTGGTCAGCTTGTTCATACTGACCATTATGCTTGAGCCGTCGGACGGAATAACAACCGCAGACTCGCCAAGCGAGCAGCTAGACGGGAGATGTGTCGAGGCGCTAGGAGCGCTGCCAGCGGGCCTGCGCGGCCTTCTTGGCGATCTCTGAGCGTCGGGCAGCGGAGAGCTTGGCTGCCCTCGCATTGCCGCCCTTGAGCCCTCCACGGCGTCCGTTGGTCTGCGCCGCATTATTCGCCGGCTCCTCGCCGTCCGTGGCCTGCTGGACGAGTCGGAACGCCATGCTGTTGAGATCAGCCACGCGGCCATCGTAGCGCTACGATCGGGCACCGTGAGCGCCCCGGTCGTCTTCGTCGATGAGCCCGGCTACAGGCTCAAACTCCGGCGGGCAAAGCAGCACCTCGAAACCATCGACCGCGACGTGCGAGCTTTCATTGAATTCAATCTGGCAGGCGCCGTTCCATTCGAGACGAAGCCCGAGAAGGAGTGGACGATCTTCAAGCGCGGAGACGTCAAACCCATCAGCCCGTTGTTCGGCGCCTTCCTGGGTGACTTCATCCACAACGCCCGGTCGGCGCTTGACAATCTCGTCGTCGCCATGATCCGGCGCAACGATCCGGGCCATAGTGTCGAACACGCCTACTTCCCGGCGTATGACGGAAGCGCTAAGTGGCGCAACGAGATCGTCACCCGCGATAGGACTGCCCACGGGCCAGCCCCCACCGATGGGGTATCGGACGCGGTGCTCACAGCCATCGAGAAGTCCCAGCCGTACCGAACCAAACCCATGGGCGTCTCCATAGCGCGAACGCCGCTCATGCTGCTGCAAGCCGCGTCGAATACCGACAAGCACCAGGCAATCCACGCCACAACCCCGAGAATCCCTGTGCCGGGACGGATAATCGGCCCCAATCTCAGCGTTCCGCGCGGACGCCTTCACATCACCCCGCCGGGGTATTTCAAGATGCTCAAGAGCCGCGTCGCGGCCCCTGGTACTCCACTCGAAACAGGCGCAGAGATAGGCCGAGCAAAGATCCGCGTCGTCCAACTCCCGCCACCAAACGTGGAGGTGGGCGTGAACGCAAGCATCCCCATGGAGATAGCGTTTAGCGTCGAGGGAAAGTCCGGCGAGATCACCCACTGGGATCTCTGGGACATGGCTAACGAAGCGTGGCGTGTCGTGCTGCGAGTGGAGGAAGCGGCCGGGATTCACGGCCTACCTCGCCAAGACGCATACGAGTGGGCCATTTCAAACTGACCCACTCCCGCCGCCGCGTCGCGGTTGCTCAGCGGATCGAGGCCGAGCAACTCGTACGCCTCGCTCACGCCGTCGAGCACGACGAGCGCAAAGCGGCCCTCGGCAAGCTCGGCAATCCGCGCGTCGGTCGGCGGCTCGTCCGGGCGGACGTAGACGAAGTGATCGACGACCGCCTGCGCCGATGCGCCAAGCGCGAGCAGCCGCTCGACGACGCTCGGGGCGGCGGTCTCAAAGTCGAGATAAAGCACTCGCTCGCCCCGCTCGATCAGCTGCACGCTCTCGTGCTGCACTAGCCATGATTTGCCGGACTCTGGCTCGCCCGCGAGAGAGTGAACTTCGCCGCGGTAAAGCAGCGCGCGGCCGTCGAGGCGCACAAGCAGCGTTGGCACCGGGCCGACGACCTCGCCGCTCAGCACGCCGCGCACGATCTGCGTTAGGTCGGTCGGCTGCCAGGTCGTGCGCGGCTCATCGACTAGGTCGGCGTCCGTGATCGTCACGACGTCGCCTGCTTGATCGTGTCGAGAATGTCGCCCTCGGTACAGCCGCCCCAGCAGTGGAGGTCGGCGCGGGCGGCGGCGCCGTGAAAACGGACGGCGAGCGAGCGACCGCAGACCGGGCAGACCGCGACCCAGGTGTCCGCGTCGATGTAGGACCACCGCTCAAGATCGCGTCCGACTGCCGCGTGGATGCGGGCTCGGAACGCTTGGGCTGCCGGGGAGAGCTGGGCGCTAGTTGTAAACTCGTACACGAGCGGGTCCATCGCTCAGCTTTTGAACAGGTCCGCCGTCCGCGGGCCTGTTCTCGTTAGTGGGGGTCATCAGTCGCTCGACACTCCCAACCGTGTAGCGCACGCAGCGATGCGAGAGCCGGACGCGGTCGAGGCGACCCGCGGCAGCGAGACGATGAACGGATCGCCGACTAACACGCAGAAAGGCGGCGACCTCATCGGCTGTCAGTAGCTGCCGAGCGTCCAATGTGACCGTGCGGTGCGTGTGCGACACTTCGGGCTCGATGCGTTCAGTGAATGCCATAGCAATAGTCTCGGGCCGAAATCACGAGTTGAGGGGTGTCAAAAAAGCAACTCGTCGCGGTCGCCCAAAGCGGGAGGCGACAGACGACGGCCGAGCGCTCCTCGCGGCGATCCGCTACGCGGACAGCGCGACCGTCAACGGGCGGCGCCTGACGCGTTTGGAGCAGGTCGTGCTCGTCGGGCTCGTGGCCCCAAAGGCACGCCCGACGCTGGTCAAGGCGCGAAGCCCTTGGACCGGACGCAAGCCGAAGCCCGTCGAACGCGAAGCAGCCGCCCAGCTGAGGAGCCGTGGCGTGGAGTTTTCACGTCTTCGCTATCCGAAGTCCGCGGCGGCGTCTTGGCCGACGCCGCCCGCGGTGCTCGACGCCGCCGCCCGCGGCGGGCCGCGCACGCCCGTCGAGTCGATGCTCTTCGACGACATCGAGGTCGCGGTGCGCATCGTCGAGCTGCTGCGCCTCGACGACCGCACGCTCCGCGAGCTACTGGAGCGGGCGTGGCTCGACATGTTCGGCGGCGTGCGTCCCCCCGACGACTTTGTCAGTGAGGCGCGGATCTATCGCGAAGCTGCTCGCGTGCGGGAGCGGCGCCTGCTGCGTTCGCTCAGCGCCGCACGTCGGGGTGACGAATGAGCGAGCACCCTCTCAGCTGCGTTCCCATCAGGGACAAATGTGGCACGTGCGACCAACGTCCCGTCGCTATCGCGACGCTGCCACCTACAGAAGAAGACCCAACAGGGTGAACTTTGGTATGGGCATGCGACGACCACATCGAGGACTTGGCAGTGTTCGTACGTGCGCAGGGAGTAGACCCCGAGGGACACGTGTTCGAGATATCGAGAACCTGCCGAGCCGCTGACGAGGGCGAGACGCCGTGCGGGGCGGCGGGGGACTATCTGATCGTCCGGGCTGACGCGGGGGCGGTGATCACGGTATGCCAGCGGCACATGGAGACATGGCGCCCCGGAAGCTGATCGCGATGGTGCGCCCCTCGAAGCCGATCGCCGAGATGACGAACGGCAAGCGCTTCGCTGCGGAGCATTAAGTGTTCTCGACGGAGGAACTGGAGGATTACCTTCGCACGGGGTATGAGCGTCGCGGCTTCGAACTCAAGGGTCCCGGCAAGTCCGACGATAAGCGCTTTCTGGCGAAGGTCGCACGCGCCGCGCTGAGCATGGGCAACCTCCGCGACGGCGGCTATGTGGTGATCGGGATTGATGACGCGGCCCCCCAGGCCATGCTGCCCGGGCTCGATGGCGACCAACTAGCGTCCTGGTTGGATTACGACGCAGTCTCTGCAAGGCTCGCCGTGTATTGCGACCCGCCGCTGAGCTTTCACCTAGCCGAACACGAGCTGGTGACTAAATCTCGCGTCGTGGTGCTGGAGATATCTGAGTTCGCCGACATTCCGCACCTGTGCGCATGCGGCTATCCCGACGTTCTGCGCGAGGGGGGCCTTTACGTGCGACCCCGCAGGATTCCGGAAACCGCCGAGGTCGCCTCTTCGGTGGAGATGCGCGAAGTGGTTGACCTTGCCGCCGAAAAGCGCCTTCGGGCATTAATCGAGACGGCCGAGCGGGCAGGCGGTGCCATCGTTGCCCGTCGGGACACAGCGCCCAACGAGCGCGCCACCGACGACCGGGAGCAGTTCGAAACCCAGAATCGTGAGGCGTGGGGTGAATAGTCCCGTCGTCGACAAGATTCGCTCGCGCGCGTATTGGGACGTCGCGATCCGCCCGGCGACCTTTGTTGCCAATCGCGTGCCGTACGCCCAACTGGACGAGATCATCGCGTCGGTTGAGGTGCGGCTGCGCGGCTGGCCGGTCCCATGCGTCGATGCTCGGCGCGAATTCCGTCGCGGCGAAGATTGGGTCGGTCAAGACATCGACGCGCATGTCGTCTCGATGTACGAGGCGTGGCGGTTCTTCATGAGTGGCCAGTTTGCGCACCTCCGCGCGGTGTCAGTCGATTGGCGATCGGGAGCGGAGACAACCTCAATGCCGGGGGGATTTATCCACGTGATCGAGGTTTGGGAAATCCTCTTCTACCTAACGGAAGTGTTCGAGCTTGCCGCGAGGCTTGCGCTCGGCCCATCGGGTGACGACCGCATGATCATCTCGGCCAACCTCGTGGGCCTGAAGGATCGAGGCCTGGTCGTCGGGCAGCGGAACCGGTTGGAGTTCTTCGAGCCGTACAAGTCGGATGTGGGCGCGATTTTTCAGGAGGTCGAGTTGACGCGTGCGAGACTCGTCGCCGAGGCCCACCTGGCAGCTGCGGAGATGGCGAGAGAGTTCTTCGCGCGGTTCGGCTGGAAACCGTCTCTCGAACAACTGCTTGACCACCAGCGCGACCTGACCGAGAGGCGCTAGCACCTGGCGGACACCTTCGCGTAGCGCTCGGGGGCGCATGCTCGTTCCCGTCGCCTCGCCTGCGGGCACGATAATTAGAGCGTGACCGAGAAGAAGCTAGTCGCGCTTGTCCGCCCAACGAAGCGGATCGATGAAATGAGCGCCGACGAGCTGGACGCGCTTGCTAACAAGCTGTTCGAGATGACCGCCGAGCGCGTCCAGGCGGACGGCGGCAGCACCGCCACTCCACCGGGCTAGTCTCGCGCTAACAAGTCCGACGGGCCCGCCACGCTGTGGGCGTGCCGATCGACCCTTTCAACGTGTTTGCGTGGTGGCACGCGCGCCGTTCAAAGGTGACGGTCGAGGTCAGACACGCGCTCTCCGACGCGCCGAGCGTCATCGACCTCAACGACATACGCCCGGCGCCGAAGGTGTACAGGCTGGAGATCGTCACCACCAACCACGGCGAGCGGACCGAGTACATGACGAGCATCACGATCAAAGCTGCCGACGGGAGCGCCTCGCAGGAGATCGTGCCGACTGAGACTTCGTCGTCGCCGATCCAGCCACGCGAGCCACTTCAGACCGAAGTGCGGCTGGACCGGCTCGGCTTCGATGCCACCGGCCTCGAACTCCGCGTGATAGCCCATCTGACATCGGGCGACGTTTCCTCTCCACCGACACGCCTCGATGACGCTCTGCTCGCTGAACTCGAAGAGCACAACCGCCGCGCGGGCTAGGCACCGTCGATGGTCTTCGGTGAACGGAACACGATCGCCCCTTTCGCGTGAGGCTGTCGCGTAAA
>PLFX01000037.1 GCA_003138355.1 Solirubrobacterales bacterium | reverse complement strand
CCACCAATAACGCAACAGCCACCATTCGTTGGGGGAGCGGCGGCGCTGACGCCTCAGTTCACGCGGAAGGGGGCGCGTACTGGCTGGCTGGTCGCGCAGCTCCTTTGCCTGCGAAAGCGAGCGTCTCGACCGGCGCGCGCACCCGACTGCTGTCCGAAGCGAGCGTCGGCTCTACCCGTCAGTCCGCGCGCGCAGGAATGTGAGCACGGCCAGCACGCGGCGGTGGGCGTCGTTGGTCTGGGGGATGTCGAGCTTGGCGAAGACGTTCGAGACGTGTTTCTCGACTGCGCCTTGGGTGACGACCATCGTGCGGGCGATCGCGGCGTTCGAGCGGCCTTCGGCCATCAGCGCGAGCATTTCGTGCTCCCGTGGGGTGAGCGCCGCGAGCGCGTCCTCACCGCCGGGCGTGGCGCTGTGGGCGCGGACGAGTTCGGTGATCACTTCGCGATCGAGGGCGGTGCCGCCGGCGGCAACGCGAGCGATCGTCTCGAGAAACTCGCGCACCTCGCTAACACGCTCTTTGAGCAGGTAGCCAACGCCGGCCTCGCCGCTCGCGAGGAGTTCGGCCGTGTACGCCGGCTCGACGTACTGGGAGAGGACTACGACCGCGAGCTCTGGGCGCTGGCGGCGCGCCTGGATCGCGGCGCGCAGGCCGTCGTCGGTGAAGTCGGGCGGCATTCGCACGTCGACGATCGCGAGGTCCGGCTTGTGTGCGTTCAGCGTGCGCAGCAGGCCGGGCGCATCCTGCGCTTGCGCGACGACATCGATGTCGTGCTCGCGCAGCAGTGCCACGAGGCCCTCGCGCAGTAACGCGTTGTCCTCGCCGATCACGACCCGCATGAGAGCTCCGCGTGGATTGTCGTGCCGCTCCCGGGCGGGCTGGTCACTTTCAGCTCGCCGTCAAGAGCCGCGACGCGGCGGCGCAGCCCGGTCAAGCCTGAGCCGTCGCTGCGCGCGCCCCCTGGACCGTCGTCTGTGACCTCGATGATCAGGTCGTCGTTCGTGCGCCTGATCGAGACTGTGGCGCTCGCGCCGGGCGCGTGCTTGGCGACGTTCGTCAACGACTCGGCGACGACGAAATAGGCGGCCGTCTCGATCGCGACAGGCGCGCGCGGGCCGGGGTCGGCCGACACCGTGACCTCGCCTGGCGCGCGAATAGCGAGTGCCTCGACGGCGGCGGCGAGCCCGCGGTCGGAGAGGATCGGTGGCGCGATCCCGCGCGCGAGCGAGCGCAGCTCGCCGATCGCGGCCGTTGCTTCCTCGCGCGCTTGGCGCACGAGCACGGCCGTCTCGGGGTCGTCGCGCAGGCGCTCCTCCGCGCGTCCGAGCTGAAGGCTCAGCGCCACGAGCCGCGCCTGCGCGCCGTCGTGGAGGTCGCGCTCGATCCGGCGCAGCTGGGTGGCCTGGGCGTCGAGCGCGCCGCGCCTCGTTCGCGACAGCTCATCGACGCGCTGCTCGAGCTCGCGCTGGCGTCCGAGCGGCGGCAGCATGTGGCGAAAGGCGATCAGCGCGTGCACGGCGAGGAGAGCTTGGAGAAAGAGCAGTGGCCAGCCGGCCCAGAACGTGCCATCCCCTGCCGCGAGCCAGACGACCACCAGCGCCAGGTCGAGCAAGCCGGTCAGCCACGCGTGCACCGCGATCGCGCGGCGATTGCTGGGCGTGCGCCGCGCGATCAGAACTGCCACGTGGAGGCCGAGGATCACGCCGAGCCCGAGCCAGACCCAGACCGGCCAGTAGTAGTTGGAGGTTCCGCTACTGGCGCCCCAGATCAGGGTCGTCACGCATCCGAGGAGTGCGGCTAGGCCGACGTGGAGCGTCAATCCCCGGTCGGCGGCCTTGGGGTGATCGTCAGCGGCCATTGCTCATGCTCGGCATCGCCTCGAAAGTGGGCGCGACATCATCCCACTCGCGCGTCGCCGGCTCATCCGCGTGGATGTTCGCCCGCACGCACCAGCGCTCCCCGAGCAGCGTGACGGCAGCCGGCAGCGCGATCGCTCTGACGATCGTCGCGTCGAGCAGGATCGCCACTGACAGGCCGACGCCCAGCTCCTTGAAGTCGAGCGTCGGCAGTAGCGCGAAGACCGCGAACACAGCGACCATCACGATCGCCGCGCTCGTAACCGTACCGCTCGTGTGGACGACAGCCTCGGCGGTCGCTGCGCGTGCGTCGAGACCGGCGCGGCGACCCTCGCGGACCCGCTCCAGCATCAGGACCGTGTAGTCCATCGAGAGCCCGAACAGGATCACGAACAGGAACAGCGGGACCCAGGAGATGATCGCGCCGATCGAGGTGAAACCGAGCAGCCCTTGCGCCCAGTGGGCTTGGAAGACCGCGGTCATCACGCCGTAGGCTGCGGTCACCGACAGCAGGCTGAGCGCCACCACTGTGGCGGCCAGCCAGACCGAGCGGAACGCCGCGAGCATGAGCAGGAACGCGAGCGCGAGCACGATCGCGACGATCGGCACGGTCGCCGAGCCGAGCTGGTGAGAGAAGTCGGCGTTCCCGGCGACATCCCCAGTCACCAGCGCGTGCGCTCCAGGGAGCAGCCGAGAGGCGAGCTGCGTGATCTGTGTGCGCAGCGCGTCGAGGGCGTGCGTCGCGCCGGCACCGGCGATCGGCATAGGGACCGCGACCAGCGCGGTGCGCCCGCCTCTGGCGACCATCACGGCCACACGACCCTCGCCGCGTGCGGCGTGGGTCGCCGCCCGGCCAATGCTCGCCAGGGCGTGGCGCCCCGCCGGAGTGCGCAGGCCGTGGCCGGTAATAACTACGTCGCCCGGCACGACCCCATACGGGAACGCTCGCTCGATCGCGCGCTCAGCCGCGACCGCAGGCACGCTCGAGGGGAAGTCGGAACCGTCGGCCGGCTGGAGCGTGTGCATCCCAACGGCCGGCACGGCGAGCGCGCCAAGCACGCAGACCGCGGTGAGCAGGGCGACCGCGGGCGAGCCCGTAACGGTCGCTGCCAGCGCCCGCCAGCCGCGCGAGCGTCCGCGCGCGCGACGCCGCCACGGCAGCCGCCAGCACTCGAGGCGGTCACCAAGCAGGGCGAGCGTCGCCGGCAGCACCGTTAGCGAGCCGACAATCGCGATCGAGGCGACGAGCATCGCGCCGAGCGCGATCGAGGTGAAGTCGGCGGTGCCGGTCAACAGCAGGCCGCCGAGCGCGAGCACGACCGTTGCGCCCGAGACGAGGATCGCACGCCCCGCCGTCGCCGCGGCGATATCAAGCGCGGCCCTGCTCGTCGCTCCGGCTGCTCGCTCGGCACGCTCCCGGCGGATGTAGAAAAGCGAGTAATCGACGCCGACCGCGAGGCCGATCAGCAGCACGACTGAGGAGGTGGAGCTGTAGTTGGGCGCGATCTGGGAGACGACACCGAGCCCGCCGAGCGCCGCGACGGCGGTCGTCAGCGCGAGACCAAGCGGCACGAGCGCCGCGACGACCGAGCCGAACGCGAGCAACAGGATCACGAGTGTGAGCGGCAGCGACACGATCGCGGCCGTCCCGAGGACGTTCGATATCTCATTGTTCGCCTGCTGCTGCTGACTCGAGTCGCCGCTCTCGCGCAGGCTCGTGCCCGGATAGCTCGCACGCACGCCGGCAACGACCCGCTCGACCGGTGTGGCTGTACCGCTGGGCGAGAGCGTTGCCTGCACGAGCGCCACGCGCGCGCCATTACGCGACAGCGCCGGCGACTGCGACGGACCGTCGATCGAGGCGACCGCCGCCAAGTTGCGTAGCCGCGACTCGAGCGTCCGCGTCGCTGCGCGCGTGTCGTGCGCTGAGGCCGTCCGGATCAGGACGTTCTCGACGCTCGGCTCGTTCAGCCTCGCGGCGCTCAGCTGCGCGCTTGCATGCGCCGACTGCCCGACACCCGACTGGCTGAGCTGCTTTGTGCTGGTCAGCGATCCTGCGGTCACGCACGCGACGATCAGCACGAACCAAAGCGCGATCGTCGTCCGCGGCCGCCGGATGGCGCTGGCGCACGCGCCGCGCACCATTCGGGTGAGGATCCCGTCGGCGCCAGGGTGAATCGATGAGGGTGAATATGAGGGATTAGATGTCATGCCGCGAGGCTCGCAGCGCCAAGCGCCGCTGTCGCTGAAGCGCGCAGGCGTCTTGCCCCACGCCAACCCCCGAGCCGATGGTGGGGCTGGCCGGTGTCCCGCGCGCCACACTACGAGCCAGGCGAGGTGCCGTGGTCCCCCATCAGCGAACGCATTACAGGAGCCTTGACGCTGAGCGCGAAACTAGGCCGCCTCACTGCGCGCAGAGCGATCTCGGCCTCATCCAGGTCCGCCGCGGGGCGTGCGTATACAGCTTTCTCCTTGCCCATTAGCAGACCGCAACTCCACTGGCCCTCCAGGCGCCCGTTGAGGTTTGGAACCGAACTCAGCCATCAGCCCGACCAGGCGAACGCCACGAGAACTTGCGCCGCGAAGAGAGGAGGCACGCGCGGGTAGGGGACGCGCGAGTTGGACGACCAGCGGTAATCCCCGACCGCCTCGAGGCGCCGCTGCTTCGATGACCAAGCGAGCGTCTCGGTCACCTCGTCCCACGCGACCGCCTCGCGCGACGAGGGAGCGTCAGCGGTCGCTAGGTTACCGAGCACTGTGAAGGGCTCCGAGTTCGCCGAGAAGATCGGGCCACTCGCAAAGACCGGCCCGTTCCGCGTTGAGATCCAGCCCGACGACGACGGCGACTGGCAGCTCGTCGAGACCTATGCGGACGTCGCAGCTGCATGGGACGCGTCGCAACGCGCGCTCCACAAACATTCCGGCCGTGCCCGCATCCTGAACGCTCGCGGCGGCGTCATTTTCGCCGGGGGTAGCTTCGGCGTCCCCATCAAGCGGATGCCCGCGGCCCTCTTGGGTCTGGCTCGGCTCGCCGCACGGCAGAGGCGCGAGCGCGACGAGACGTAGCTGGCGCACCGAGTAGCGCGCGCCTGACACACGCTGCCGCTCTTCGGCAAAGCAGGCGCCCGAGTACACACGGGTCGCGCTGTCCCAGTGCGCGAGTTAGGACAACGGCACTTGCTGTTCGCCGGTCGAGGGTGATCGTGCCGGCAACGATCTCGACTTTGTCTCCGCTGGACATCTCGATGCGGAGCCCGCTCAGTCGTGTCGCGGCGAGGTCGCCGCGAGAGCGAAGGGGCTACCCTCGCTGTCGCGGCACACCGCCCAGCGCTCGCCGGGATGGACGACGCTGCCACCGAACTCGCGGACCCGCGCGAGTGCTGCTTCGAGGTCTGTCACCTCGAAGTAGGGGAGCGACACGGAGTCGCCGGGACCTCGGCCGCGGGTGTGGACGCCGAGTGCCGGTCCGGTGGTTGGGCTTTGCCAGCCGCTGCCCTGATCTGGGGTCCTGGGCGCGAGATCGACGCTGAGGACGCCGCCCCAAAAGCGCAGCGCACGATCGGCGTCGTCGGCTGGGAACTCGATCAGCGCAAGCGGGAGGCGGTCCACTGGGACACCGTAGCGCGCTGGCGCTTGACTGCTCTGAACTGACCGCGCCTCCTTGGCCGCCGCTGTTCGTGCGCTGCGACAACGTGAGACGAGGTTTCGGTGGCGGCTCCTTTGAGATTGTTGCGACAGCCGCGGGAAAAGCAAGCGGGTCTAGCGCAGCGCTGCTGACCGGGGTTGACGGTCGTGCCGTGCCCTGCTGTAATCCTGTCCTATGGGAATAGATAAAGCGGTGAGTCGGGGAGATCGGTCGGCTGGCGACGCGCAACCTATGTCCGGTGGCTTGGATGGGTTGACGGCCGCGCGGGGCTTGTCGCCGATTGAGTTTCGGCTCGATTCGTCCTCTGGCGTGCCGACTTATTTGCAGCTGGTTCAGCAGGTGGAGCAGGCGCTGCGGCTGGGGTATCTCACGCCGGGCGATCAGCTGCCGAGGGTCAGGGACGTGGTCGCGTCGCTGGCGATCAATCCGAACACGGTGCTGAAGGCCTACCGCGAGCTGGAAACGAAGGGCCTAACGGCTGGGCGGCCCGGTCAGGGCACGTTCATCGAGTCCACGCTGAGTCAGGTCGCACTGCCGGAGCTGACCGGGCTTCGCCGCTCGCTTCTGGGCTGGCTGGCCCGTGCTGAGGGGGCTGGGCTGGATGCGGACGGGACCGAGGCGCTGTTCGCCAGCGTGCTGCGGGATTTCTATGACCGCCGCGACAGCTCAGGCGAGCATCGCGGTGCTGCCAGGGACGACTCGAAGGACGTCGCGTGAACATCATCGAAACGCGTGGCCTGGGCAAACGCTACGGCGGCAGCTGGGCGTTGCGCGAGTGCACGTTGGCGATTCCCGCCGGGCACGTGGCTGCGCTGGTCGGCCCGAATGGTGCCGGCAAGACCACGCTGCTGAACATCGCTGTCGGACTGGCAGCGCCGAGCGCCGGCGCTGTGACCGTAATCGGTGGCCGGCCAGCGGGATCGCCCGCCGCGTTGGACGCGATCGCGTTTGTCGCTCAGGACACGCCGCTCTACAAGAACCTGTCCGTTGCCGACTTGCTGCACCTGACGCGGAATCTGAACCGACGCTTCGACGACGAATACGCCAACGCTCGGCTGGGCGAGCTGGGCATTCCCCGCGAACGCAAGGCGGGCGACCTGTCCGGGGGCCAGCAGACGCAGGTCGCGCTGACCTTGGCGCTGGCCAGGCATCCGAAGCTGCTCGTGCTCGACGAACCGATGGCGATGCTCGACCCGCTCGCTCGACACGATTTCATGGCTGCTGTCATGACCGCGGTCGCCGACGACGGCGTTTCCGTAGTGCTCTCCTCACACGTCCTGGCGGAACTCGAACGGGTAGCCGACTATCTGGTGCTGCTCTCAAGCGGCAGCGTCCAGGTGGCCGGCGAGGTCGACGACCTGCTCGCCTCTCACCGCGTGCTGACCGGCCCGGCCAGCGAAGCCGACAGCTGTGCCGAACGTCTGAACGTCGTGCACGTCCGACGCGGCGAAGCGCAGGTCCACCTACTCGTCAGGATCAACGGAGCGACCGACGCGCTGCCGCCAGGCTTCGAGGAGCACCCGGTCAGTCTCGAAGAACTCACGCTCGCTTATCTGCGCGCGCCCGGCACGGCAGCACTTCCCGGCCCGGAGCGCACAGTAGCCGCCGTGGCGTCGCAGGTGGCGCAGTGACGACACAGACGGCGCCCGCGCCGCCAAACCTGAGCGCCAGCCTGCGGCCGCTGCCGTGGCGAAGGATGGGGTGGGTCACCTGGCGAGCGCACCGGCTCGCGCTTGCTGGTGTCGGCGCGGTGTTCGGCGTGGCGGCCGTATACCTCGTCGTAACCGGCCTGCCGATGCACAACGCGTATGCGACCGTGACCGCCTGCCGCCCGGCGAGCTCAGGTGCCTGCCAGCAGGTCGCCGAGAACTTGGTGGCTACTTACCAGCACCTCGTCTTGGTCACCGCCGACCTGATGCAGGCGATCCCGGTACTGATCGGAGCGTTCGTTGGCGCACCGCTACTCGCGCGGGAGTTCGAGGCCGGCACGTTCCGCTACGCCTGGACCCAGGGCTTGGGGCGGACACGATGGATCATCGCCAAGCTGGCCCTATTGGCGATCGTCATCACAATCGCGGCCGCAGCGTTCGCCGCGCTCTTCTCCTGGTATGTCCAGCCGGTCATCGGCGCAGGAGGCGGCAACAGCGGGCCGCTGAGCCCCACCATCTTCAACCTACGCGGCATTGCGCTGCCCGCGTGGACACTCGGAGCGTTCGCGATCGGCGCCCTCGCCGGCATCCTGATCCGCCGGGTAACCCCGGCAATGTTCGCCACC
Organism: Solirubrobacterales bacterium; assembly: GCA_003138355.1. Taxonomy (GTDB): domain Bacteria; phylum Actinomycetota; class Thermoleophilia; order Solirubrobacterales; family Solirubrobacteraceae; genus Palsa-513. The sequence goes on along the minus strand of PLFX01000037.1, from coordinate 589 downwards.
CTGGCCGTATGGGTCGCGCTCGCCGTCCTGACCGGCACATACCTGCGCCCAGACTACGAGACGCCGCTCGTCACCCACACAGCCAACAGCCCAGCCGGCGCACTGGTGATCAACCAGGGGTTGTTACGAGACGGCAAGCCAGCCAGCGTGAACATGATCAACCAAACCCTCCGTGCGGTCGACCTCCAGGCGCTAACCCCAACACTGTTCCACCCGACAGGCCCCTCGACCGTGCCCAACTCCGAAGACCCCGTCCAATACCTCATCCAACACGGCTACACGCAAATAACGACATACCAGCCCGCCAGCAGATTCTGGCCATTCCAATGGATCGAAGGCACCTGGCTCCTCGCCCTCTCCCTCCTCCTCCTCGGGACGACCATCTGGCGCGTCCGCCGCGCGACATAAGCCTCCGAGCCGCACCCGCCCCGTCCGACGGAGCGGGCAACCTGGCGGCGTGATCGAGACGCCCCCTTTGGCGGGCCAAAGGAGGCACGCGACCTGGATTCGGCCACGCGACTGCTATCGCGTGAACTGAGGCGTCAGTGCTCCGCCGCTCCCCCAATGAATGGTGGCTGTTGCGTTATTG
>PLFX01000062.1 GCA_003138355.1 Solirubrobacterales bacterium | reverse complement strand
GCCGAGCGGGCCCGCGAGGAGGCCTGGAGCTATGAGCGCTTCGCGGAGATCCTGCTCGGCACAGAGGTCTCAGCTCGCGACAGCCACGGCGGCGAGGGCCGCATCAAAACCGCCCGGTTCCCCGCCCGCAAAACCCTCGAGGAGTTCGACTTCACCTTTCAGCGGTCGGTGAAGAAGACGGTGATCGAACACCTCGGCCAGCTCGACTTCCTGCACGGCCGCGAGAACGTGATCCTGCTCGGCCCGCCAGGCACCGGCAAAACACACATCGCGACCGCTCTCGGCATCCGGGCGTGCCTTGCCGGTCAACGAGTGCTGTTCGCAACCGCGACGCAGTGGGTCGCCCGGCTCGGCGAAGCCAAACGCCAAGGCCAACTCGAGAACGAGCTCCGGCGCCTGTCGTTCATCCCTCTGATCATCGTCGATGAGATCGGCTACATCCCGTTCGACCCCGAAGCCGCCAACCTCATGTTCAGCCTCGTCTCAAACCGCTACGAACGCGCCTCAATGATCGTCACCAGCAACAAACCCTTCTCAGCCTGGGGCGAGATCTTCGGCGACGACATGGCCGCCACCGCCATGATCGACCGGCTAATCCACCACGCTGAGATCCTCAGCCTCAAAGGCGACAGCTACCGGCTACGCGGCAAAGACCTCGACGCACGCCCCACCCGGCCAGCCGAACACGACTGACCCCCCGCCGGCGACCGCGCCGCCGGCATTTCGCTCCGCTCGCCTACGGCTCGCTGCGCAAAACGCCGGCGCAGCAACCCTCAAGCGGCCTACTTTTCAACCGGCGTGGCTGGCCTAGATTTCAACCGGCCTTGACACGATTCGCGGGGCGTGGGGGAGGGAGGCTGCCGCGAGTACGGCGGGGTAGCTGGAACGCCAGCGCGGGCCGCTCATGTGCGCGATAAACACGATTCTGGAAAGCGCCAGGAGCCGGGCTACACAAGCCGGCGAGTTCGCCGAGGTGCCGATTGGCGAGGGCGCCGGCTACTTTGAGTGCGTCTTGCACATGAGACTCGCGTTGCCAACGCTGACGCCGCGGGAGCCGGCCGCGCTGTCGTCACACGCGCAAGCGCCACAGCTCGTGTCGCCGCTTTCGATCAGTCGCACAAGATTGAGCCAATACGACTCTGGAGCGCCTGAGACTGCGCTGCGTCGATCTCGATGACCGCGTGCTCCTGCGGACCGAGCGCCCCGCTGGCGCCGTAAAGGGTGCCGACCTGGGTGTCGTTTGATTCCTCGTCGAGTTGGACGCTGAGAGCCGTCGGGCAGCCGTTCCGCGTGACGACCTCAAGCTTGTAGCATCCGTTCACCGCGTACTGCGCGCACGAGAACGGCGGCTTCAAGAACTTGTAGTAGATGTTCGGCAACTCGTACGGGGCAACATTCGAGTAGTCCGCCGTATACCCCGCGTGCCACGCGGCGTGAACGTCGGCAGATAGCGCCTGCTGATAGGCCTTCTGACTTGCTGCTTCGCTCGCGGCCGCCTGCCGAGCCTTCGCCGCGCTCAGCCAAGAAAGGCAGGCGGGTTTCCGCCCATCCAGCGAGTTGGCAAAGAGAAGCTGGACGGTCGCGGTGGCGTCGCTCGCGATGCTGCCCGAGTAGGTGACGCACGCGGGTAGCTTCCCGGCGAAGCGGCAGTCGTAGATGACCGACTTGTTACCGGTGAGCTTGCTCTGGATGTAGAAGCCGGAGTTGTTGCAGAACCTAGCTCCGGCTGCGATTGCGACCTGCGATGGAGATGTCCCGCCGCACCCGGCAAGAACCGCGGCGGCTGCCACCGCAGCGACGAGCCCGCCAACAATCGCACGTCCCTGCCGTCTCCGAGGAGCTCGGCAGGGTTGCACAGCGCCAAGGCCCGTAGGATCGCCCCCCAAGTGCATCGCTCGTCCCCTCGTCCCCTTCCGTTCGTGACGCACCGTACTACGATTGCGGCATCGCCTCGCTCTCGCTCCCGCCCTTAGGGAGGACGGCGCCGGCGCTCGCTCCCATCGCCTCATAACTTTCGCTATGTTCGCTCGCGCGTCACGGCGCGTCGCGCGTCCTCAGTCTGGGGGGCGAAAGCGAGCATCACGGTCTCCGCGCTGGTGCGCCCGCTCGTCTCGGCTTCTCACGGCAAGACGGGCGCTCCCGGATCACTGAGCGCCGGGACTCGACGAGCGATTTGCCGCTGTTTCGCGACTGGCCGTGGCATCGTGATCCGGACCGGTCGGGGCCTCAACGGCGTACAGTCGCCCCGCGATGACATTTGGTGATGCACAGTCTCGTTCGGATGCGGGACACGGCCGTGTCTCGCGCGAGGTGTTTGAACACTTGGCCGCAGTGCGCGGCGAGGGCGACGAGTGGGATTTCAAGGCGACGCTCGGGGATCTGGCCGAGAACTCCGTCCGGGTAAATCTCGCGAAGGACGCGCTTGCGCTCTGCAATCTCCCACTTGGGGGGACCCTTGTCGTGGGAATCGCCGCGGACTACTCGCACGTCGGCCTGCGCTCCGAGGAGAGGATCGACACCACGGCGATCCGCAACGCGGTCGAGAAGTACATCGACGGGGAGTTCGCGGTGACCGCCGCCGAGCACGAACTCGCCGGGGGTGACGGCGCCCTCAGACGGTTCGGCATAGTCCACTTCTTCCGACGGACCTCACAACCTGTGCTCGCGGCCATGGACGGCCAGCTCGATGGCAGGCAGGTGTTCCGCTCCGGCGACATCCTCATCCGACGAGGAGCGCGGAGCATCAGGGCAAACTCAGGCGACGTACGGCGACTGTTGACGAGCAGCGTCGTCAATGAGGCACGTGTGCGGGCGGTCGACGAGCTATGGGCGTGCGTTGTGGACCAACGGCAGCTGATCGTCGGCGCCTTAACCCTTTATGACCTTCTCGTCGACACGGAGTATCCCGACGTGGTGACGCGCCCGGAACTACGAGCGATGCTCGGTTCGATGTCGGATCTTGAGCACGCCACGAGAGTCCAACAGCTACAGCAACAGGTCAGCCTCGTGCGGCCGTATCTTCCCGACGGTCTCTACGAGCGCTACCGACGCTGGTCGGCCTTCGCTGGGAGGGTTCAGATGAAGGTCATGAATCAGGTTGCTGCCGGCGTCTTCCGCTCCTGGACTGAACTCGACGACGGGACCCCCGACGGGCATTTGCGTGGTCTTGCGTCCGAGATCCTCTCGGCCCAGGAGATAGACCTGCACTGGGCCGGACGGGCGACACCACTTGGCGTTTACCGACCCCTGACGCCCGTGGTCGATCTGGCAGAGTGCGGCCTGCTCGATCTGATCAGAGGCGTGTTGAGCGGATTGGCCTGACGCGTCGCATCCCCGGCAGTCCGCGTCTAACGCCTCGCGACGACCCTGACGCTGTGCCGAACCGTGCCTTCCACATGAGATGGCCTGCGACTTCGCCGAAGCGCGAGCTACCTGCCGTCCTCCAGAAGCAGAGCACGCGCCGGTGCTCGAGACTGGGCGCAAGCGTTACCGTTGACTCGGTGGGAGTCGATCGCGACGCTGCGGCTGCATTAGAGCGCCTGGGCCTGACGCCCCCGTACGGCGAAGTCACGGTCTACCGTGCGACCGATTGCGCTGAGGCGGCGCAGATTGAGGAGGATAGGCGGATCTACGGAGATGAGAACCGTCAGGCTTGGGTCGCAAGCTCAGCCGACATCGCGCCGCTGCACGACGGAACGTATGGCGGCATCGAGGCCGAGGTGCAAATGACCGTTCTTGCATGCGACCTGTTCTGGGAGTGCGCGAGGGAAGGCGAGAACGGTGATGTGGAGCTGTTCTATCTGCTCGACTGCGGCTCGGGCTGCGCGGTCAACCACGTGCAGATCAACCCCTATCCGTAGCTGAATCGGATGCGATTCCTGACGTTCTGGGGCCGCGCGCTCGTGACCGGTGGCAAGCTTGCGATCGCGCTCGGCAGCGTCGTGGCGCTGGTGATCGGGGGATCGGCGATCGCGTATTTCAAAGCGGCCCACCACCGCTCGCTGTGGGTCGTGATCGGAGCGGCGGTGGTGATCTTGGTGTGCATGTGGGCCGCCTACCGGCGCTGGGACGATGCTGATCGAGACGCGGTGCTACTGCGCGAGCGACTCAGTCAGACCGCGATTCATCCCGACCATGCGGCACAGCTCGGAGCCGTATTCGACTCGTGTCGTCGAGCGATCGCGAATCTCGCCCCGTGCGACTACCTCGACGAGCAGTTCCGCGCCGCGTTCCGCGCGCACTACCCCGACCTCATCGCACCTCTGGAGCAGTGGGACGCAACGGCTCGCCGGTTGGAGGTCGCCCGCACTGTGCTCGCGGATTCAGTTCGCCAGGCAACCCCGGCGCACGGCTTCGCCGCGCCAACGTGGAATGAGGACGTGATCGCAGCGTTCATCGCGGGCGATGTTGACTGGCGTGCGGTGCACCGCGACGATGCTCGTCCCCACGGCCCGATCGCGTTCCGTTGTGTGCAGGACCTTCCGAACGGCGGTTGGTCTGCGCAGCTCAATACCAATCGAGGTGGCGAAAGGGCGCGCGAGTTCGAGTCCTCACACGTGCCCGAGGTTGCCGAAGACGACGCAAGATTGACCGCGTTCTTCGAGGAGGTCGATACAGGCCAGCACGCAGCGGACGTGACTGCGGGCGTCGTGGCCCTGGGCGCGCTGCGTCCGACCTTGCTTCAGATGCTCAATGCCTACGGCGCGGTTCCGCTACCCATTCGACCAGACGAATGCCCCGTTTGCGCGCTCCACCTCGACATCGGCGTCGTGTAGTTGAGCAGCGGCACCAGGGAACCAGCCGACACAGGGGGTAACGCGCGATCGGCGCCCTTTCGATGGGAGGGCCGCGGCGCGGGTGGTGCTGGCCGGTCGCGTCTAGGCTGTGACGCCAATCACCCGTCGGCGTCCTGGAGGCGATATGGCTGAGACTTTGAGCAGGCTGCGCAACGATCTGGAGAAGCGGATCCGGGAGATCGAGCCGCTGATCGAGGAGCACGCGCGGCTGCACCAAGCGCTAGAGGCGCTGAAGGGCGTTGGTCGGTCGGCTGCGGGGCAGGGGTCCGCGGCTGCGCCCAGGCGCGCGGCATCTCGCGCCGGCGCCGCTGCGAAGGGTCGCCGTGGCCGGCCGCATGGGTCGGGTGCTCGCGCGCAGCAAGTCCTCAGGCTGGCGCGTGAGCAACCGGGCATCACGATCGCCGAGCTCGCCAAGCGGCTGATGATCAAGCCGAACTACCTGTACCGGATCGTGCCCGGCCTGCTCAAGGACGGAAAGCTCGAGAAGCGCGGCAAGGGCTATCACCCGCCCGAGCCCTAAGCCGCCCTGGGCGCGCCGAAGCGGGCAAGTGGGGCCGTGTGCGGCGGCCACGAGACCGCTCGGCGCAATGCCTGATAATCTAGGTTATGACGTCTTACCTGCAAATAGGCATGTTTTGTAAGCGTCCACGTCGAGTGCCAGCGTGATGTCAGTGGATTTGCCAGCTCGTGTCAGCGGTTGCGTGCCACCTCATGTCAGTGCGCCGACCGGCGCTCGTAGCTCGCTCGCCCAGGCGTAGCAAGGGCAATCGCGCCGCGGGGCGTCGCGAGCAGGACCGCCGCGCGACTGACATTCCGGCACTCTTATTGGACTGGCGCTCGACACGTTGAGTCCCGGCGTTCAGGCGTCTAGGAGGTCGACGAATTGTCGTGGGCTGAGGATCGGCGGTTGCGGATCCGGGAGCTCGAGCAGGTCGGGGTCACCGGAGATGAGATAGTCCGCGCGGGCCGCGCGGGCGAGCGCGATTAGGTAGTCGTCGTTTGGATCTCGCGAGATCGCGGGTCGCAGTGGCGGGTCCTCGATGATCAGCGCCCCATCGGCGAGACCGTCGAGTAGCTCGCGTGCGACGGCAGTGCTGATCCAGCGACGGAACTTCGCCCGCCCGAGAACGCGGTTCGCCTCGGCCAACAGGGTCGCGCTTGCGACAAGCTCAAAGCGCTGCTCAGTCCATGCAGCGAGTATCCGCCGCGGCGGGCCGACCGTCGAGATCGCGGCCGAGACAACGACGTTGGGATCAACAACGACGCGCACGCGCCGCTATCAGCGCTTCGCGCGCGGTCCCCGCCGCACCGCATGCAGCTCGCGGTTGGCAAGCTCCAGCGCCGCATCGCCGTCGAGCGTCTCGCTCGCTTCGCGCGCCTGCTGCTCAAGCGCGGCAGCAACACGCTCACGGCCACCCGCCAGCACGAGGTAGCGCTCATAGGAGAGAACCACCGCCTCCGGCCGGCGCCGCGCACCGATCACAACCGGCTCCGCCTTCGCGCCCGACCGGCGGAAGCGCTCAAGCAACGCCGGCAGCTGCGCTCGCGCCTCGCGCGTCGCCAAAACCTCATGAGGCTTACCAGCCATCCTCAAAGCGTAGCACGAACGTGTACACGCACGCGAACCCTGACACGACCGACTCCGGCACCCGAGAACGGCTGCGGGCGCGGGCGCAGCCCCGCAGTCAGGGCTTGACTGCGAGGACGACGGTGATGATCAAACCCACGATGCCGGCGAACCCGAAGGCGAACTGGAGGAGCGCCGACCCACGCTCCCTGCCGAGCCCGAGGCGCGCGGCTCCGCAGAGCGCGAGCGCAGCCACGCTGGCGACCGCGCAGATCCAAGCCACACCCATGTGCGCGAAGATCGCGACGGCAATGAGGGCGATCGCGGCCAAGACCAGGCCCGCGGTCCCTCCGGCCGTCAGCAGCCTCTCCGCACGCTCACGCCGCTGGCGCTCATCCTCGGCGCTGCCCTTCAGCGCGGCCTCGCTGCGCTCGCGCTCGGCCTCGCGCTCGCGGGCCTGGCGCTCGTGGCTCTCGCGCTCGGCGCGCAGCTCCTCCTCGTGCGCGGCCTCGGCCGCCGCGAGCCTTGCCGCCTCGGCCTCGCGGAGCTTGTCGGCGCGCCGCGCCTCCTCCTCGGCGGCCACGCGGCTGGCGCGCTCCTCGGCCTCCCGGCGCTCGCTGGCCTCGGCGCGCTCGCGCAGCTCCTCGGACTTCATGATGAAGGCGTTCTCTACCTTGGCCTCGCGCTCGGCGTCCGTCCTCGCGGAGGCGATGTCGTCGACCAGGGCCGTGTCGGCGAGGACCTCGGAGGCGAGCTTGGGGCTGGCGCCCTTGTAGGCGTCGACGCGGCCGACGACGGCATCGACGACGCGGGGGCTGATGCCGGGGCCTCCCCGGTAGCGGAGGTAGGGCGTGGCTAAAAGCTCCACCAGCGACTTGTCGAAGTCCTCGGTGCGGGGCGTGAACGCCCGCATGACCTGCACCCACGCGGAGGTCCCGACGCAGAACGGCAGGTCCACGTGGCTGCCGTCGAGGGTGGCGAGGGCGTAGCGTGGGAGCTTGGTGTCGCGGGTGAGGAACCAGCAGCGGGCGTTGGAGAAGCCGACGGTGCCGTCCCCGCGCAGGCGCTCGACGAGGAGGCGGTGCTTGGCGTCGTGCTCTAGCACCACCTCCTCCTTGTCGGCCGTGAAGCGTTGGAGCAGCACGACCTGCCCGTCGATGGCGGCGCGGTTCTGATCCACGGCGACACAGCCCTCGGTGACCTCCTTGACGCCGTGCTGCTCCAGCACCGTCTCGACGTGGGTATAGAAGGCGAAGAAGTCCTTGGGGCGGATGCTGGTCTCGCGGTACTTCATCCAGTAGGCCTTGGTGATGTCGCTCTCGCCGGCCTTCAGGCACATCAGCTCCGCCAGGTCCTGGCGGGGGAGGGGCACGCGCTGCAGGCGCGCCTCCGACGCCCGCAGGCTGGAGCGCAGCTCGTCCGCCGTCCACCGCGTCACCGCCAGCTCGTAGCCCATGGCCGTCGTCAGCTCCAGGAGGCGCACCGCCGACAGCGTCTCCGCCGCCGTCCCCCCGAGGCCCAGCAGCGTGTAGATGAAGTTGGTGTCGAGGTACAGGCGGTGGCCGCGGACGCGCTCCTGCACGAGGCGGCTGGCCTCGGAGTCGAGGGTGAGCACGGTCATGTAGAAAGCGGTGTTGAGGAGGTCGGCGAGGTAGGTGCGCTGGGCCGGGCTCGGCTGCCTGACGAAGAGCTGCAGCGCGTACTCGCGGATCTCGCCGAGGCAGCCGCCGCGCCGCGGCAGGAAGGCCAGGCCCAGCTTCTCGATGGCCTCGAACAGCTCCTGGGCGCGAGGGTTCTCGGGGTAGAGGATGAGCGCGGACTCGACGCCGTGGCGGGCGATGACCTGGCCGAGCCAGGCTGCGAGGTCCGCCTTCAAGACCGTGAAGTCCTCATCGCCCAGGTCCGGGCGGTGGGCGCGCACCGCCCGTTCCCAGTCGGCGAAGGCCTGGCGCTCGGTGTCCTCGCTTCCGGTGGCGGTCGCCTCCAGCTCCGCGCGCGCCTGCTCGGTCAGGCGGAAGCCGCCGTGGGCGCTCACGCAATAGCCGGACGCGGCGAGCGCGGCCACGACTTCGCGCAGCTCGTCGATCTCGACGTCCATGCCCCAGAGGGCGAGGATGCCGTCTTTGGCCGCCTGCAGCGACGGGAACCCGTTGCCCTCGACCGCGCTCGCGGCCAGCAGGAGGTCGCGGACGGCGATCTGGACGTCGCGGCCGCCCTCCTCGAAGGGCCGGTACTGGGCGAGACGGCGGACCGCCTGGTTGAACTCGGGCTGGGACATGGGCACCCGAAGATAGTCCCCGAGGCGGAGGGCGCAAGAGGCGGATGGCGGGGACAGCGGGGCTGTTTCGCGCGGCCACGGTGGGCTCAGCGGCACTTTTCGCTCCACTGTTCCCCATGCGCCGTGACGCTGACGGCGAGCTCCCGACTACGCCCCGGTCGGCTCGGCCTCGCGTAGCCGCGCGTAGACCTTGCGTAGGTAGTGCTCGCCGAGTGTGGCGCGGAAGTCTTCGTCGTCGAGGATGCGCTTGTAGATCTCGTCGTTGGCGTCAACGCGGGTGATGATCGTCTGCAGGAACTTGCGTTCGAAGACGAGCCGGAAGTTCTCGAGGCTGTTGCTCAGGGCTTGGTCTGCGAGCTCGCCGTCCGAGACCCAGGTCTCCTCGAGCTGGTCAAAGAAGAGCTCGTCGACGTCGCTGAAGTCGGTACCGAAGCGCTCGTTGAGCAACTCGACGATGCTCGACAGGTGCTCGAGTTCGAGCTCCTGTTGGCTGCCTTTGCCTTCGCCGAAGAACGAGCGGACCACGCCGACATCCGCCTCAAGCGAGAGTGGGCCTTCGAAGCTGATCTGGTGGCGCAGGTGGGTGAGCTCGACCTGCGCGCCGAGATCGAGGCGCTCGACGGTCACCGTGTCGCGCAGGTAGAGCGACAGGGCGCGGCAGTAGGCATAGTCGCGCTCGAGCGCGGGGTCGGTGAACGCGGCGATCTGGGAGACGAACGAGTAGGTGCGCACGAAGCGATTGAGCGCGTCGCGAAACTCCAGGCGTGCCTCGTCGCCCATCGCCTCGAAGCGGGATTTCGCCGGCGCGAGCGCGGCGTAGGCCTCGGCGGAGCGCTTAGCGTCAGTCGGGCCAGCACCCAGCAGCGCCGGCAGCGCCGCGTCGACCTCTTCGGGGCGCAGCACGTCGAACTCATCGAGCCGACGGCGCGTGTCCCACAGAATGTTCGGGTCGGTCGGCGGCGCGACCGTGCAGCCGTGGAACTCCTCGAACGCCTCAACGATGTCCTCGGTCTCATTGCGGAAGTCGAGCACGAACGTGCTCTCCTTCAACGGGTGGATGCGATTCAGACGCGACAGTGTCTGCACGGCGGCCAGGCCGACAAGGACCTTGTCGACGTACATCGTGTGCAGCAGCGGCTGATCGAACCCGGTCTGGAACTTCTCGGCGACGATCAGCACCGCGTAGTCGGGGCCTGCGAACTCCTCAGCTGTGCGCGACTCTGGGAAGCCGTTCATGTTCGCCTCGCTCAGCGGCCTGCCGGTGCCGTCGTCGATCTTGCCGGAGAACGCGATCAGCGTCCTGATCTCGTTGTAGCTCTTCTCCTTGATGTAGCGGTCGATCGCCTGCTTGTAGCGGACAGCGTGAAGCCGCGATGAGGTAACGACCATCGCCTTCGCGAGTCCGCGCATCTGCTTGGCAGTGTGCTGGCGGAAGTGCTCGACGATGATCTCCGCCTTCTGCGCCAAGTGGTGCGGGTGCAGGGCTACGAACCGCGCGATCGCCCGCCGCGCCTTCTTGGCGTCGTACTCGGGGTCCTCCTCGGTCGCCTTCTCGATCTTCCAGAAGGTCTGGTAGGTCGTGTAGTTGGCGAGCACGTCGATGATGAAGCGCTCCTCGATCGCCTGGCGCATCGAGTACAGATGGAACGGCTCGTACTTGCCGCTCTGCGGGTTCAAGCGTCCGAACATCTCGAGCGTGCGCCCCTTCGGCGTCGCCGTGAACGCGAAATAGGACAGATTCGACTGGTGGCCACTACGCGCCCCAACTGACCGGACGAGCGCGTCCTCGACCGGGTCGATCGCGACCGCCAACAACCCGGCGTCCTCGGCCTCGGCGACGCTCAGCTCCTGCTCCTCGCCCGCCCCGAGCGCGAGCCGCAGATCCTTCGCCGCCTCACCGGTCTGCGAGGAGTGCGCCTCGTCGATCACGACCGCGTAGCTGCGCGCCGGCACATCCCCGATCTTGTCGATCACGAACGGGAACTTCTGCAGCGTCGTGATGATGACCCGCGCCTGCTCGCCCGACAGCGCCTCAGCGAGCTGGCTCGAGTCCTGGTCGATCTTCACGACCACGCCGCGCGCGTGCTCGAACTGGTAGATCGTGTCCTGCAGCTGGCGGTCCAAGATAACGCGATCAGTGATCACGACCACCTTGTCAAACACCTTGCGGTCATCGCCGGCGTGCAACGTCGAAAGCCGGTGCGAAAGCCAAGCGATCGTGTTCGACTTACCCGACCCCGCCGAGTGCTGCACCAGATAGGAGTGGCCGGCGCCGTTCGCCCTGGCGTCAGCCTCCAGCTTCAGCACCGCGTCCCACTGGTGGTAGCGCGGGAAGATCACCGTCTCGGCGGCGCTGCGAGCCCGAACCGACCCCTTCAGTGGCCGCTCCACGTGGATGAAGCGCTGCAGGATGTCAAGCCACGCATCGCGCGCCCACACGCGCTCCCACAGATACGACGTCTTGTGGCCGCTCGGGTTCGGCGGGTTGCCGCGTCCGAGGTTGTGGCCGAGGTTGAACGGCAGAAACGCCGTCTCCTGGCCGTTGAGCCTCGTCGTCATCGCGACCGCGTCCGGGTCGACCGCGAAGTGCACGAGCGCACGGCGCCCGAGCGTCACGTTGCGCGGATCGCGGTCCTCGCGGTACTGCTTGATCGCGTCCTCGATGCTCTGGCCTGTCAGATGGTTCTTCAGCTCCGCCGTCGCGACCGGGATCCCGTTCACGAACAAGCACAAGTCGAGCGTCTTGCTCGAGTCGGGGTCGTAGGGAAGCTGACGCGTGACCGTCAGGCGATTCGCTTCGTACAGAGCCACAAGCTCAGGTGCGACCCGGAAAGCCGGCCTGGGGTACGACAAGCGGATCTCGACGTTCTGATCACGAACGCCGTGGCGAAGAACATCGAGCGGGCCGAGCTCGTCGAGCTGGTGAGCGAGTCGCTGCGCGAACCGTGCCCGAGCCGGGCCGTTGCCTCCATGAGCCTGCACGAGCTTTCGCCATGCCGCGTCCTGCGTCGCCTCGATGAAGGCAAAGAGTTCGGCGGTATCGAGGCCGAGTTGAGGGGAGAAGTCCTCCCGCCATTGAGTTGCGGTCCCCAGCTTGCAACGTTGGTAGCCGCCAGCGTCCACGAGGTGCGCTGTGATCTCGTCCTCGAGCAGGCGTTCTGAAATCGAGCTCATGCGGCACCTCCAAGGTCGAGCTGGCCCGTGACCGCGGCCGTGATGAGGGCGTGGCGACGTTCGACGAGAAGTGCGATCTGCCCACGTAGACGAGTAGAGGTCGTATCTAGCGCGACTCGCCTCGCCTGCGCGTTTGCCACGATCGCGTCCTGCTCGTCAACCGGTGGTAGCGGGACCTTGATGGATTCGATGTCGGGCATATAGATGGTCTGGTGGGTGGAGCCCATCGCAAGCCTGCCGAGGAGGTCTTGGCGCATAGCCCGGAGACATATGAGAAGGAAGCGCGGCCTGATCAGCGGCCCACAGGTCCAGGTCGCGAAGTCCTGGCTCGTTGCCATGTCACAACCCATGATCGCGGAGTATCCAGCGGACGCCGTGCGGCAAAGCACAACCGTTCCGGCGGGATGGAGTGTGGCAGCCGAGTTGGCCAAACCCAGGTCGCTGATTCGCTCGCGTGTGTCCGTGATGTACTCGATGGCATCCGAACGCATTTGAGCCACCTCCCCGGTTGTAACCCACGGGATCGTCGCCTCGAGCCACCACTCGGGACGGCCTCTGCTCGGCGTGTGGCCCGAGCCCAGGCGAGCAACCAGCTTCAACAGACCCTCGCTCCAGTGCTCCGGAACGCTGCTCAGCCAGGGGATGGTGGTTGCGCGCCGGGTAGTCGGCGAGCTCAAATGGCCGGCGGCCGCCGCGTGCATCACGACTTGCCACCGCTCCTCCAGCAGGTGCACCATCCGCCGCTTCGCCCCGATGAGCGTGTCGATTCGCGCCGTCTCGCGATCGAGGTAGTCGGCGATCGCGCGTTGAACAGCGCGGGACGGACATGGCGCCTTGATGAGGCCAACATCCGACGGATTGACGGCCGGGTAGCTAACGCCCACCGACCTAGCCACGACCGCCTCCACGACCGCATCGGATTGCGCTAGCCAGCCAAGAAATCGCGGGTCGACGCCCGGCAGCGGCCGCAGGCAGACGAAGCCTGTCGAAGCAACGAGATCATCGTCTCTGTCCTGGAGAGTCCAAACGGCCCGCAGATACGTGCGCACCGTAGAGAGAATCGTGTCCCCCGTCCGTAGGACGCGGCGCGCACGGGAAGGCGCGGTCTCGAATGTCATCGGTAGAGGCTCGGCGACCAACTTGCCCCGACCGGTCGTGGCGATGTCGATGTAGCGGAAAGCTCTGCCAGGTTCAGTGTCTTCGCCGAGCGTCTCCGGGTTGAGATGCGCCAGGCGCTTCAGCGGTACTAGCGTGTCGCTCAACCTGCGACCTCAGCCAAGAGCCGCCGGATCTCGTCCTCCAGCGCCTTAATCTCGGCATCGATCTCCTCCAGCGGGCGCGGTGGCACGTACTTATAGAAGTGCCGTGTGAGAGGGATCTCATAGCCGATCCTGGTGCGGTCATGGTCGACCCAGGCGTCGGGCACGTAGGGCAGCACCTCGTCGCGCATGTAGTCCTCAACCGCGGTCTGGTACTCGCGCGCTTCAAAGCGATCAGTCGGGACCTCGGCGAACGTGACCGGCAGCGCTGGCAGGGGGACATTCTCGTTGTCTCGCAGCTCGGGGTCAGACTCGGGATTGCCTGTGCGGTGGGTGATGACCGGCGCTTGTTCGTCACGAACGGCGAGCGCCCAGAAGATCGCCTTCTTCACAGGACTTGCCAGCTGTAGGTCTGCGAGGCGGCTCCCCATCGCCTTGACGAGCTCGACCTCGCTCGGGAAGCGCGCGTCTCGCTGCGCCTCGAGCGCGTCGCGGATCGCCTGCTGCATGTCCTGCGAGAGCTTCTCGACGCCCTTGGCAGTGAGCGCCGCGGCGATCGTGTCGTCGGTCACATCCCAGCGCAGGCGTAGCGGTCGCTCGACGGTGATCCGCAGGAAACCAAACGCGTCGTTCGGGAAGATCTTGACGTCGTCGCGTTCGGCGAAGTCGCCATAGAGGCGGGTGATGTCTTCGATCTGTTCGCTTGAGATCTCTTTGCGCTTTTCGCCGAGCGAGCGGCGCATCTTCGCGAAGTACTCGCGCGCGTCAACGAGCTGGACCTTGCCGCGCCGCTCCTCGCTCTTGCGGTTGGTAACGATCCAAAAGTACGTGTAGATCCCGGTGTTGTAGAAGAGCTGGTCGGGCAGCGCGACGACGGCTTCGAGCCA
>PLFX01000050.1 GCA_003138355.1 Solirubrobacterales bacterium | reverse complement strand
CGGATCGCCGAGACGCTGCGCGTGCTCGGGCTTGTGACCCTGGTCATCCTCCTGTTCAACTTCTTCCCGGTCACCGCCATCATGATCGTGCTGCTCGCGCTACTCAACGACGGCGCGATCCTGTCGATCGCATACGACAACGTCCGCTACTCCGATCGACCCGAGGCGTGGAACATGCACCGCGTCCTTGGCATCGCGTCGGTACTCGGCTTCGTTGGGCCGATCGCCGCGTTTGGCCTGTTCTACGTCGCCGACAACGTCTTCACGCTCGGGCGACCGGAGCTGCAAACGCTGATGTACCTGATGCTCTCCGTCGCTGGCCATCTCACGATCTTCCTGACCCGCACCCGTGGCCCGTTCTGGTCGGTGCGCCCCGCACGGATCCTCGTGATCGCCGTGATCGGCGCGCAAGCAATCGCCACGATCATCGCAGTTGGAGGAATCCTCGTCACCCCGCTGCCCTGGTATTGGGCGCTCGTTGTCTGGGGCTACGCCATCGCCTGGTTCCTGATCACCGACCGCGTGAAACTGCTCGCCTACCGCATTCTCGACCCGGCTATTGCCGGCGCGCCGAGCGTTCCACCCGGCGCGGGGGCCGCAGCGTCCGACAAGCCAGTCGCTCCGGAATCGAGTAATGGCGCGACTCCAAAGCACGCCTACCACACGACGTCTCGCGAGTACCCGCCAAGCCACCGCGACGTCTACCACACCGACGACGCCTGCCCTTACGGCAAGGAAATCAAAGCGTCACACCGTCACGACGGGACGGGCGGACGCGAGCTGTGCAGCCAGTGCGCGGAGCAATAACACCGCTGCGCGCGTATCGCTGATCGGGCCCGGTCACGACGCTTGATCGCGCGTCACGGGATCCGGTGCTGCTCCCTTTGGCGCCTGCGCCTCGAGCTCGCTCTTGGCCTCGAGCAGTTGCGCGCGCGCGTTGCCATCGATCGTCGGGTACTGCGGGTCGATGTCGATCAGGGCTTCCACGATCACTGACGCGGCGGCGATCCGTGCGAACCACTTGCGGTCCGCGGGGATCACGTGCCAGGGCGCCCACGGGGTGCTCGTATGGGAGAGCATCTGCGAGAACGCGTGCTGGTAATCGTCCCAGTAAGCGCGCTCGCGGATGTCGCCTGCCGAGAACTTCCAGTTGTGCTCGCGCAGGTCGCAGCGGCGCAGGAAGCGCACCCGCTGCTCCTCTTTGGAGAGATTGAGGAACAGCTTCACGATCCGCAGACCGTTGTCGACGAGGTAATGCTCCCAATCGTTGATCTCGCGATAGCGCCGCTCCCAGATACCTTCGCGCTTGGCCTGCGGGGGCATCCGCTGGCGGTCAAGAAGCTCCGGGTGCACGCGGACAACGAGCACTTCCTCATAGTGCGAGCGGTTGAAGATCGCGATCTCGCCGCGCGCCGGCAGATGCTGCTGGAAGCGCCACAAGAAGCTGTGGTTGAGCTCCTCCGCCGAAGGCTCCTTGAAGCTGTGCACAGCGACACCCTGCGGGTTTACCCCGCTCATCACGTGACGGATCGTGCCGTCCTTGCCAGCGGCATCCAGCGCCTGCAGAACAACTAGCACGCCATAGGTGTCCTGGGCGGCGAGACGCGCCTGATACTCGCTCAGCAACTCCACGCCCTCACGCAGCAGCTTGTCCGCGTGCTTCTTCTTCAGCTCGCCCATGAACGCGGGATCGAAGTCCCGATCGAGCCTCACACTCGAGCCAGGCCTCACCCGGAACGGCTCGATAAACGTCGCAGTCGGCTCGTCGTGTTTGTCAGACATCGCATCCCATCTTGGTTGGAGTGTCGCAGGGTACTCCGGCCACGACACCATTTACCCGACAGCCACGCAGAGAGCAGCTGCGAGCTCCGAGTGGCGCTGCGTTGTCCGATCGCGCGAATACGAGTCGCGCAGTTCCGGCCGGGGACACATGCATGCGGCGGCGGGAGCTGCCATCGCAGCTGGGGCGGGAGCGGAGCGCGTTGTCGAGTTCACACGGACGCCGGCGCCGTAAGACATCGCCGGGCTGGCGGCTCGCTTCACTGCTTGGTCACGGCGATCGTCCCGGTCTGTGCGAGGTGGCGTTCTGGTGCTCGTCCGTGGGCGCGTGGTGCAGATCGACACGAAACGCTTCGTGTCTAAGGCGTGGTGCCTGGTAGCTCGCCCGGCGGCGGTCCGTGTAGCAGCCAGCCATTTGCGGCTCGGCTCAACTCGCCGGACCGCTCGAGCGCCGCGACCGCCGCGCTTACCGTCGGGCGTCGCGCGGCGACCAGTTCGAAATCGCCACCCCAAACATCCTAGGCACAGCGCGGCATCCGCGAACCAGTCCGAATCCTGACCGCTTCTCGCGTCGCCCTTGGCGCCTTAACCCTTGCGGAGCAAGCTGTTCAATGGCGAGGCGGCCCTGTCGGCATCGGTTGCCCCCTACCGTTGTTGCCGGACGAGCGCGCCTAGTCGTGTGCCGAGCCCGCTCGCCTCTGGGCGGTCCTCCTGGGCGAAAGCGGTCGCGCGGTCTGGGCGTCGCGCCGCTTCTGCCTTTCGGTTATCGGAGTCGCGGGACGCCGATGGTCATCATGGCTCCCTCAGCCAACTGGGACGGGTACCGGAAATGGTGTTATCGCGGGCCCGACGGGGCGGTCGAGCGTTGGGATTGTGATTTGCTCGAGGAGGCAGGGTGCTCCGGGGGTCGAGCATGTCGGTGCGGTGTACCTGGTGGGTTGCGGTGCGACGAGCGCGAACAGGGAGTCGCCGTTGCTGGTCATCTCGATGATCTGGCCGGAGACGGTGAGACGGGCGCCGAGCGTGCGCTGCGTGAGCGTGTCGAAGTCGAGCAGCTCGACTGTCTGGGCGTAGCAGTTGTCGGTCGACTGACCGAACAGCACGCGGTGGCCGGTGTTGACCGGAACGTAGGGTTCGATCGTGTCGATACCGCCTTCGCAGACCTCGCCGTCGAAGCCTGAGCCGGCGAGCATGCTCTGACCGTCGCTTAGGCGGTCGGCGCGAATCTCCCAGCCGGAGTGGCCGCGGACGGCGGGCACGATTACGAACCACCTGAAGCTCACCAGCTGACCGTTGAGGCTGAGCCCGTCGACGGCGCCGACGCGTGGCTGACCGGCGCAGCCGGTCGTGATCGGGCATCTCGTCGGCATTGGGCCGGCCGGCAACGTCCGCAGCGTGCTGCTGCCGGGTGTCCACAGCTCGATCTGTGCCGCGTCGGGGTGCGCTGGCTCGTAGCGAGCGAACGCGATGCGTCCGCGCCACATCGACGGGAAGGTGTCTGACACGCCAGCGGGATGTGGGATCGGCGCGGCATGCTCCTGCCCGCTCGCGAGCTCGAGCACGTAGACGCGACAGTCCCGCCCGCTCCAGGCAGGGACAGTGTCGCCGTAGGAATCGCTCGGCGTCACAGCGCAGCGCGAGTAGGTAGCCACCATGCGCCCCTGCGCGTCGGTCCCGAGGCTGACATCGAACGGCTCTGGTCGCGTGGCAACGGGCAGCGTCGTGACGACACCCGCATGCCAGGCTGTCAGCTGCCAACCATCCGGCGATTGGGCACTCCACACAACCCACCCGTCGGACGCCGCGATCGGGCTGTCCGCAGTCAGCGACCCAAGCTGCGTGACCGCTGCGGAACCCGACGACGCGAACGCCAACAACCCAACGAGAGCCCCGCAGACGAGCAGTGCAACGCGCACTCTCACATCGCGGTAACGACGCCACATCACGCGAAGTATCTGTCTTGCGACCAGCGCCACCACAGCTCGGCCGCCGCTGTCCGGCCCGTCAGTCCCTCCAGCAAACCGGCACTGGCCGCTTCAGTGGCGGTAGCACGACGGAGCGACCGGGCGTCTATCTGTTGAACGAAAGGATCCGATCCCGGCGCCGCAGGCCACTCGACGGTCGCGAGCTCCGTTGGCTGCGCGTTGGTCGCGATGCGAGTGTTCGTCGGCGCGCTCGCGTTCGTTGGGTTTCGCTAGTGTCTCCCTGAAGCGGTCGAGCTTCGGGAGGAGTGCGGATGAGCAAGCTGTTGACGCGTGTCGCGCCCACGAGTGTCGCTGTCGCTATGGCCCTCGCCGGCGTCGCCTACGCCGCGGGGGGGGCGAGCTCGATTCACGACGGCGTCTACGCCGCCCACGAGGGGGCCGGGGCGTCCGTGGACCTCTACGTCGACAAGAACGGCAAGGAACTCGGCAGGGGCAGCATCGGCGACCCCTACGCCCAAGGCGTCTCCTGCCCGCTCACCAGTGCGATTGCGAGCTTGGGCTATGGCACATCCAGCACGATTATCTCGTTCGCCGTCCCTTACACGACGGCGATCCCGATCCGCAACGGAAAGTTCTCCTATTCGGGTCCCGCCTACGTGGACCCGAGCTACGACGCGACTGCGGGCGTGAATCCCAACCCTGGGACGATCACGATCAGCGGGCGCTTCAAGACGTCGGGCCACATCAAAAGCAAGAAGACGATCGCGGTCACCGGCACCGTTTCGGAGTCGCTGTGCGGCGCGAGCATTCCGACAACGTTCTCGTTGTATTGGGAGAAAGGCCTGCAGCACGGGTAGCCAGAAGCTTCCGCCGCCATCGTTCGCAGCCGCGAGCGGTCGTTTTGCCGGCCGCGACTAGCCGCGCGGCGCGCAGTCCGCGCCATCTCCGTGATCGCCCACGCCCAGTTGGGAGCGTCTGGATCGCCGCCGGTCGCTACTGCAACGGACAGGATGCAGGAGCCCGCGTCGGCTGGCGCTCGCTACTGCCTTCGCCCA
>PLFX01000010.1 GCA_003138355.1 Solirubrobacterales bacterium | reverse complement strand
CCGCACCAGCCGCGAACGCAACTCCGCCCTCCCCGGCTGGCTCGACTTCTACAATCACCGCCGACCACACGGCTCACTCGCCCGCCAACCCCCGGCAGCTCGCCTCAACGAGCTGAACAACCTTCTCGGGTCCTACACTTAGGACGGCGGCCAGGGCGAGGTCTGCACCGCGACGCGGTCAGAGCTGCATCCTGTCACGTTGAAGAAGGCAAGTAGAGCGGTCTGTCCGGAAGGCGCTTTGACGGTGACTTCGAGGCGGTCGATCGCGGCCGCGCCCGCCCGGAGCACGGGCAAGGGCACGCTGAGCGCGGCACGTTGGCTTGCCTGCAGCCGGCGGTGGTAGCTACGGCTGCCGACGCGCACCGTGTACGGCCAAGGCACCGTGAATCCGGGCGGGGTGATCAGCGAGAAGGTCGCGCAGCGCTGACCCAGACCGGCGAGCGCCCCGGCATAGACGGTCGCGGTCGCCGGGGACCCGGAGGCGAGATTGCCGTTGACGTCGGTGCCCGCGACGGTCCAGGCGGCGCGCGCCGGTGGAATCAGCTTCACGAGCTCGAGGGGGACCCACGGGGAGGTGAGAAGCGTCTGCCCGAGCAAGCCCGTCGAGTTGGTGCCCTGGGCCGGAACCAGCACGTACCGCGGCCCACCGGGACCGGACGGCCAGCCCTGCAGGCGACCGCTCGGACTGGCGACCGCGAGGTCAATCGGGGTCGTGCCGGGCTGGCGCGGCAGGAGTCCCGGATCCCCGAAGTACGCATCCCACTTGATCGAGCTGTTCCAAAACTCAGCCGCGTTCCAGATGCCGAGGTACTCGTCGGTCGCGCCGAGCGTGATCCCGAGCGCAGCGACGCTCTGGTCACCCGGAACCGCCGTATCGACAAACGCGCGCACGGACGCCGACGGACCGCCACCCGCCGCCGAACCGACGTATTTGTGCAGGTTGTAGACGGCCTCCGTCGCACACACCGTGACGAGACCGATCGCGATCAGACACGCCGCCGGGCGCATCCACCCCGGCCGGCGCGCGAGGAGCACGAACGCTGCGGCGCAGATGACGATCGCCGCGTAGACGATCGTGCTTTCGGCAAGGAACGAGAGGTGGGCGTCGGAGGCATGATTGAGCAGCACGCGCTGGTAGAAAGTCGCGGCCGGGTAGGTGAACCAGTCGTAGGGGTTGTTCAAGGGAGGCCAGCCGACACTCGCGATCAATGCCACGACGACAAACGTCGAGGCGAGGACAGCGCCCGCAGCACGCCAGGTAATCCGCGGCGCCATCGACCAGTCGTGCAGGGCAGCAGCGGCGGCCAGCGCGAAGGCCACCGCCGGATACATCGCGTAGCGCTCGTCGCCGTTGGGCGCCACGGATATCAAAGCGACGAGGATCGCCACGAGACCCAGCGTGCAGACGACCGCGAGCGCATGCCGACCACCGTCGCGAGGTCTGGCGAGCGTGGCCACAGTCCACGGCAGACCGAGCGCCACGGTCAGGATCCCCGTGCCGACGATCAGCCGCGAAAGGTCGTAGCGGTAGAAGGTGATCTGCTTCCAGAGCGGCGGCAGGGTCGGCAGTCCGTAATGGCCGGTCAGCCCGCTCATCCCGACATCTGAGAGCAAGCCGACCGCCCCGGCGAGCAGGAGGAGCAGACCCGCTCCGTAGACAACGCACAGCAGGCGGTGGCGCGACCACAGGCGCAACGCGACCTGGGGCGCGCGGCGCCGCCGCGCCTGGTCACGCAGCTCCCAGCTCCACTCGTGCCAGACGAGAGCCAGGGGAAGCACTACGATCAGGGCAAGCAACTGGGTGCGCGCGAGGATCGCCGCGACCAGCGCGACGACTGCGAGCGCGTCGCGACCCCAGGACGGGGCTCGCAGCGTTCGCCAGGTCGTGTAGAGCACCCACGCGTAGGCGGGGTAGCTGGTCGGCTCGGCCAGAAACGACGTCGCGGTGGTAGCCCACGGTACGACCGCCGCGAGGATCGCCGCCAGTGCCGCTGCCAGCCGGCCCAGCCCGACACGCCGCGCGAGCAGGAAGACCGGAAACGCGGTGCCGGCGAACATCACGCACTGGAGCACGTGGTCCAGCTGGAACGCGGCCGGGTCGCGAAAGAAGGCGAACGGGATCGCAAGCAGATAGACGTCGAGGCGCTGGCCGATCCCATCGAGCCAGCCGTAGCCGGGGATCGTCCACAGCGCGCTGGGGAAGTGCGCCGGGATGTAGCGCGCGAGCACCATGTAGTGGAGCTCGTCGAGCTGAAAGCTTCCGACGCTCAACGCGTAACTCACGTAGACCGAAGCGATCACGGCGACGAGCAGGCCGGCGAGCGACCAGTCGACCGCCGTCAGCGGGCGCGCCGGCGCTGCCACCGGTGGGGACAGCCAGCGCGCTACGAGCACGCGGGCGCGCGTGAGCGCCGCCTGCCGTGCTTCGGCGACCACCGCTTCAGCCCCGCCCTCGACGGCCGCCGTGCAGGGCCACGTCCGCGAGGACGTCGTCCACGAGCTGCGGGTAGACGCTCGACGCACGGAAGCGCTCGGCCTGGCGACGCCCGGCGACCTGGACGTCGACGTAGGCTCCGGGGTCTTCCACCAGTTGATCGACCAGCGACGCCAGCGACTCGGGCGTGTCGACTTCGAGGTAGTCGACGCCGACCGTGAGGCCATGCGATGGGCTCAGCGGCTCGGAGATGACCAGATGACCTGCCGCGAGCGCGATGCAGACGCGATTTTCGAACGACGGGTAACGGTTGTTGTGCAGGTTCAATTGGACGTCGGCGGCGAGCAAGACGCGCGCCAGCTCGGCGCCGAACAGGCCATGTCCGATGTGCACGATCGGATGTGCGCGCTTGACCCGGGCGAGCAACTCCTCACGGTGCTCGGTCGAGCGCCCGACGAACAGGAGCCGCGGCGGCACGGCCCGCTCGCGGACGTCCATGAAGAGGCTGTCGCCGACGGGAAGCGGCAGCGAGCGCCACACGGGAACGACGTCCTCGGCGGTTTCGACGATCAACGGGTCGAACGACACGATCCGGTCGAAGTTGGCAGCGTCGACCTGTTCGAGCCACCACAATCGCTGGTGCAGATCGACGTGCTTGACGCCGTTGCGGCGCGGCAGCGGCTCGGTCAGATAGCCGATCGTGATCGCCCGCAGGGACTCGAAGAGCCCGGCCTTGATGATCTCCGGGCGAAACACGAGCACCACGTCCGGGTCGAGGGCCTCGAGCTGCGCTAGCAACGGCTCCGCGGCGACGCCGGCACGGTGGTCGAGGAACGTCGGCTCGAGGTCGCCCGCCGGCTGCTCGAGCGCGCACTGGCGAAAGAAGACGCTCTGGCCGACGAACGCGACCGACGTTCGCCGCTGGCTCATCCGCCGCAGCCCTTCGCTCGTCGGCGACTGCGCCTGCGCGGTGACTGCTCCCGTGGGTGGCGACGGATCCCGGCCAACATCGCGGCGTCGCCTGCTAGCGATCTTCAGGACGCCGTAGGCCGAGGATGCTGACCAGGAACGACGAGAAGAAGATCTGCAGGCCGACGATCAGCAGCTCGGACGCGACGATCGCGAGGTTCTCCTGCGAGAGGGAGCCAAAGCCGTGCTCGGTCCAGCGAACGACGATGACGAGCGCCGTGACGAAGCCCGCGAGCGCGATCAAGCCGCCGAGCAGAAGGCCGTGCTCGAGCCTGAAGCGCGCGCGCATCGCGTCAAACCACGCATCCGTCTCGCCGAGGAAGTAGGTGCCGTAGGCGTGTGCGCAGAGCCCGAGCGCCAGCACCTGGGTGCCGATGATCGTGAGCAGCTCCCCAGCAATCAGCGCGTGCAAGTTCCAGCTGCGTCCCAACACGCTGAAGTGTGCGAGGACCGTCGCGGAGGCGAGCACGCCGAGTCCGGCCAGCGCCGCGCCCGGGAGGACGAACAGGTGCGTCGGGCTATGAACCAACAGGAAGCGCAGGTGGCGCCAGCCGTCACGGAAGCGCGAAAGCTTCGACTCCCCACCACGCGGGTGGTAAGCGATGTGGATCTCGCTGATCGCGAGCTGTGCCTTCGCGGCGCGGATCACCATCTCGGAGGCGAACTCCATCCCGCTGGTCCGCAGGTCGAGCGTTTCCAGCACGTCGCTGCGCAGCGCACGCATGCCGCAGTGGGCGTCGCGCACCCCGGTCTTGTAGAACAGGTTCAGAACACCCGTCAGCAACGGGTTTCCGATGTAGCGATGGGCCCAGTGCATCGCCCCCGGCTGGATGTTGTCCATCCGGTTGCCCATCACGAGCTGCGCGCCCGCGTCGAGCGCAGCGACAAACCGGGGAATCTCGCCGAAGTCATAGGTGAGGTCGGCGTCGACCATCACTATGTAGGAGCCGCGGGCTTGCGCAAAGCCGGCACGGTAAGCGCTGCCGTAGCCCCGCCGAGGCTCGTGAATGACGCGCGCGCCGGCGGCACGCGCCAACTCCGCGCTCGCGTCCTCCGAGCCGTTGTCAACCACCAGCACCTCCCCGCTGAGGTCGGCATCCTCGAGCGCTGACCGCGCCATACGAACGCAGGCCGCAATGTTCTCCGCCTCGTTCAGGCAGGGGATCACGACCGATATCGCCGGCTCTGCTGAGCTGCGGCGAAGCGTGGATGAGGAGGGTGTCTGCTCGATCGTGCTCAACGCATTGGGGAGCTAATCATGCGGCACGACTGTAACGCCCAGGCCAGCGGTCTCGGGGCTCCCAGTCTAGAGATGTCTGCGATGCTCCCGCTCGTGCGGGTGTGCATCATCTACGACTGCCTGTACCCGTACACAGTTGGCGGCGCGGAGCGCTGGTATCGCAAGCTCGCCGAGCGCCTCGCCGCAGAAGGCCACAGCGTGACGTACCTCACCTTGCGTCAGTGGGACCGCGGCACGCGCCCCGAGATCGACCCGAGAATTCGCGTCGTCGCGGTCGCTCCGCGCATGGCGCTGTATGCGAAACAGCGACGCCGCATCCTGCCGCCGCTCGTGTTCGGCCTCGGCGTGCTCTTACACCTGCTGCGTCGCGGCCGCCGCTACGACGTCGTGCACACGTGCGCCTTCCCTTACTTCTCGCTGCTCGCCGCAGCACCACTGCGAACACCGCTCAGGTACCGGCTGGTCGTCGACTGGTGGGAGGTCTGGAGCCGCGGCTACTGGCGCGACTACCTGGGGCGGCTCGGCGGTTGGGTCGGGTACCGCGTTCAGCGTCGATGCATTCGCGTGCGCCAGCGCGCCTTCTGCTTCTCCCAGCTGCACGCCTCGCGACTCGTGGCCGAGGGCATGAATCCGCCGCCGACATTGCTTCAGGGCGCCTACACCGGCGCGCTCGAGGTTGCCGCCGGCAACGGGGGCGAGCCGCTGATCGTGTTCGCCGGGCGGCTGATCCCCGAGAAGCGCGCCGCCGCCGTCGCACCGGCCGTGGAACTCGCCGCGTCACGCGTGCCCGGGCTGCGCGGGATCATCTTCGGCGAGGGCCCCGACCGCCCGACCGTGCTCGCCGCGATCGCCGCGCTCGAGGACCCGGAGTTGGTGAGCGCGCCGGGCTTCGTGCCCGGCGAGGAGGTCCAGTCGGCGCTTCGCCGCGCCTGCGCGATGGTCCTGCCATCGCGCCGCGAGGGCTACGGCATGATCGTCGTCGAAGCAGCGGCCTACGGGACGCCGAGCATCGTCGTCAGCGGATCCGACAACGCCGCCCTCGAACTCATCGAGGACGGCGTCAACGGCGTGAAAGCGTCCTCGGCCGAGCCTGCGGACGTGGCGGCAGCAATCGTGCGCGTCTATGAGGAAGGGCCGGCGCTCCGCGAGCGCACGCGCGAGTGGTTCCGGCGCAACGCAGCGCGACTTTCGCTGGATGGCTCACTGGCGACGGTTCTCGCGACCTACGCACGCGACAGCGCTCGCCGGTAGCTGGCAAGCACTGCCAGCGCCGTGCGCTCCCACGTGAACTGCGCTGCCCGATCGGTGCCGGCCTGGCGGAGTCGCGCGACCAGCTGAGCGTCGGTCAGGAGCTCTTGGAGCGTCGCTGCGATCTGCGCAGGCTCGCGTGGATCGAACAGCAGGGCGGCATCGCCGGCGACCTCGGGCAGCGAGGAAGCGTTCGAGCAGGCGACGGGCACGCCGCGCGCCATCGCCTCGAGCACCGGCAGGCCGAAGCCTTCGTAAAGCGAGGGGAAGACGAATGCGCTGCTCAGCGCCCACAAACCTTCGAGCTCAGCCGGGTCAAGCCAGCCGACCCAGCGAACGTCGTCTTCGAGCCCGAGCGCGCGCGCGCGTTCCTGCAGCGTGTGCTCGTGCGCCGTCGGGTAGCCGGCGATGACCAGCACCGGGCGTTCGGGCATGCTCGCGAGGGCATCGAGGAGGGCCTCGATGTTCTTGTGCGGGCGTTTCGCGGAGAGCGAGAGCAGCACGCGACGATCGCCCAGCTTCAGTTGCCGGCGGACGTCGACCTCCGGCATCCGCGTTGCGTGAACCGGAGCGCCGACGCCGAGCGGCACGACGTCGATCCGTTCGCGCGCGACGCCGAGGAGCTCGACGAGATCCTCGCGCGTTGCCTCCGAGTCGGCGATCACTCGATCAGAGCGGCGCACCGCGAGCGGAACCAGCACGCGCATCCCGAGTGCACGGATTCCGGCGTGTGTCTCGGGGAAGCGTCGATAGATCAGGTCGTGCACGGTCACGACGCGGGCGAAGCGCCCCCAGGCCGGGCCGGTCGACGCGAGTGAGTGAACGAGATCGACGCCTGCCGCGCGAGCGAGCCGCGGCAGTAGTTGAAGCTCGCCGCGAACTCGCGCGACGCGGTCAGCCGCATGGACAGGTACCTCGACCTTTGCCGTCAGCTCGTCCCACGGTCCCGGCCCGGCGTCGCGGCTGACGAAGGCGGTGAACCGCACTCCCGGGGGCGCGCAGGCGACGAGCCTCGGGATGAGCTCACGCGCCGCCACCTCCATTCCGCCCGTGTCGCCGGGCACGAGGAAGATCAGATTGAGGCCGACGTGCAACGGCGACTCGTCAGGACCACGATGAGCCGCGTCGACCCCCGTGGTCGGGTGGAGGCTGCTCATCGCGCGTGACCGGCGGCAAGCGCGCGCTCGTAGGTCCCATAGGTGGCCCGTGCGGCCGCGCGCCAGCTGAAGCCGGCCGCGTGCTGCGGCCCGAGACGGGCGGTCTGCGTGTCAGTGAGGGCATCGTGCACGGCCCGTGCGCACGAGCCGGGATCGCGCGGATCGAAGTAGTGCACGAGCCGACCGCCAACCTCGCGTAGCACCGGGAGGTCCGAGGCGGCAACAGGGACTCCGCGCGCGAGAGCTTCGAGCACCGGGATGCCGAACCCCTCGGCAAGCGTGGGGAAAGTGGCGCACGACGCGAGCGACCACATCGCATCGAGCTCGTCAGCGGGCAGGTAGCCCACAAACCGCACTCGCTCCTCGACCCCGAGCTCCGCCGCGAGCGAGCGCAGCTCGCGCTCATACGGCTCGGCATGGCCGGCCAGCACGACGACGACGTCGGGATCGAACAGCTCCAGGGCACGAATCAGAAGCGCCTGATTCTTGTGCGGCCGCTTGGCCGCAACGCACAAGGCGACGCGCGCGCCGGCGAGCTCGTAGCGGTCACGTAACTCGGACACGGCCTCGGGGTCCACCGGCCGGGCCGGACTGTGGCCGTGATGGATCACGGTGAAGCGTTCGGGCGCAACGCCGAGCGTTTCGCAGATCTCGTCGCGCGCGGCCGCGGTCACCGCGATGAGCGCATCCGCATTGCGCGCTGCGGCCTTGACGAGCAGGCTCATCCCCCAATTCGTCACCGTTCCGAAAGTCCGCTCCGTGAGGAACGTCACGTCGTGGAGCGTGACCACCGATCGCGTACCGACGACGAGCGGCGCGATGCTCGCCAGGCTGTGGACGAGGTCGACGCGCTCGCGCCGCGCGGCGCGCGGCAGCAGTAGCTGCTCCGCCAGCTGACGACGCAACCGCTGGCCGTCCTCGCACGGGAGGGGCAGCAGCCGAGCAAAATCACGCCAGCCGTCGGCGGCGAGCGCCGCCGCGCCCGACCGCGTCGTCGCGACGCTCAGCCGAAGCTCGGGGTACTCGGTCGCGAGGGCCGGCGCGAGCCCGCGCAAGTAGGTCTCGGGGCCGCCCGAGACCCCGGGCGCCAGGTAAAGAGCGTTGAGCATCACCTCCAGCGGGCTCATCGCGGCGGGACCGGGGACGAACGCCCGTGCGTGGGCGTGCGCAGCGCTGCTAGCGTCCCTGCGCCGTGAGCTACTTCGACTGGCACGAACGGCCAGGCTACTGGGCGGACATTACGCGGCACTTCGCGCCGGATGTGCAGCTACTCGACATCGGCTGCGGCACGGGCTGGCTCGCCGAGCATTTCTCGAGCTACACGGGCATCGACGCGTCCGCTGATGCGGTCCGCAGGGCGACGGCGAACGGACGGAATGTCGTCGCGGGCGATGTCGACCAGCCGCTTCCGTTTCCCGATGCGAGCTTTGACGCCGTGGTTCTGAAGGACGTACTCGAGCACGTCGCCGACCCGGTCGCAGTGGTGCGCGAGGCGCGACGAGTGCTGCGCCCCGGTGGGCTCGTGTTCGCCTCCTCGCCCGACGCCCAACGCTGGGTCTGGGACGACTACACCCACCGCCGCCCGTTCACGCGCAAGAGCTTCCGCCTGCTCTTCGGCGATCAAGGCTTCGAGATCCGGCGAGTTGGCTACGAGTCGGTCACGCCCGGGGTCGGCATCGTGTCCCGCTACACGCGGCGCAAGCGGCGACCGCGAACGTTCGCCTTTCTCGCACGAATGCCATTCCACCGGCGCAACGTGTGGCTTCTCGCGCGCCGCGGGACAGACTCAGGGAACTAGACCCTCGAGCGTCTCGAGCACGTGACGCGCACTGTTGCCCCAATCGAACTGCCCTGCTCGGCCGAGGCCGGCCGAGGCGCCGCGGCGGCGGAGCTCAGCGTCGCCCAGTAGGTCGGCGAGTCCTTCGCGAATGCTCGCCACCTCGCGAGGGTCAACCAGCCGCGCGGCGCCTCCGGCGACCTCCGGCATGCTCGATACGGATGAGGTCAGGACGGCGGTGCCTGACTGCATCGCCTCCAGAACGGGGATGCCGAAGCCCTCGTACAGCGAGACGTAGCAAAAGATCTCGGCGTGCCGATAGAGGCAGGCCAGCTCACGGTCGGGCACATATCCGAGCGTTCGCACGAGCTCGCGATGCGCCGCGACGGAGGCGAACGTCGCATCCGTCTGCCAGCCCGCGGCTCCCGCAAGGGCGAGGGTCCATCCGCGGCGCCGTCGCTCGTCGAGGCTCGCGAAGGCATCGATCAGGCGAGGGAGGTTCTTGCGTGGCTCGAGCGTCCCGGTGGCGAGCGCGTAGGGGCGGCGCAGCCCGTGACGGAGAAGCACCTCCTCGTCGTCGGCCTCGGTCTGCGGCGAGAAGCGCTCGTCGGCGCCCGGATACGCGACCGTGGCCTTCGCGCGCAGGCGCGGGTAGCGCCGCGTGAGCTCCTCGCGCGTGCTCTCGGAGATTGCGACGAAAGCGCCGCAGCGACGCGTGGCAATCGGGAGCGTCAGCCGCTCCAGCAGGCTCCCGCGCGGGGTGCGCAAGCGCCGATCGAACGCGGCAAAGTCCCAGACGATCGTGGCGCCGGGGATTCGCCAGGGCGCCGTGACCGCGTAACTCGTACAAGCGAGTCCGACATCCGCGTCGTGGGACATCTGGCGACCGGCACTGATTGCCCAGGCGAGACCGCGGGCGCTGACGGTGTGCCAGCGAAAGCGCTGGTCGAGCGATCCCTCCGACCACGGTCGGGTCGCGTAGAGAAGGAATTCGTGGTCCGCGTCGAGTCGCGCAAGGCCGTTCAGCAGCTCGCGCACGTAGCGACCGCGGCCGGCCGGCACATCGGCGGCGACACGTGCGTCGATCGCGATCTTCACGCCGGGACCAGCACGATGCCGCGCCGTCCTAGGACACCAAACGGTTCGCTGGTGGCGGACACTGGCCGCACCCGGGGCACCCTAACGGAGCACTCGGCCACAGGCGGGCAACGTGCCCGCCAGGTGAGCGGCTATCGTCACGGCGTGCCTGCATCGAGTGCCGTGCCACACCGGCCTCGAGTCCTGCTTCTTCGCGGCCATCAGGCCAACCCGTGGGAATTGCGTCCCTGGGAGCAACCGGTCATCGCCGATCGGTTCGATGTCTCCTACCTGGCCTCGCGGCGTGGTTGGTTTGACACGAGCTCACTGAAGCTGGATCGCAGAAGCGTCCTGACGTTGCGCGATCTCGCGCCAAAGGGCGCACTCGGCGACCTCGCGGTGCGGCTGCCGGGCGATCGCTATCTGGGGTTGCGCGCAAAGCTGGGTGAGGCCGAGATCGTGCATACGCAGGACCTCGGCTACTGGTACAGCATGCAAGCGGCGCGGCTGCGCCCGAAGCTGGGATTCAA
Source organism: Solirubrobacterales bacterium (assembly GCA_003138355.1). Classification (GTDB taxonomy): domain Bacteria; phylum Actinomycetota; class Thermoleophilia; order Solirubrobacterales; family Solirubrobacteraceae; genus Palsa-513. The sequence continues at coordinate 48,946 of PLFX01000010.1, read as the reverse complement.
GCTTGTGACGACCGTGTGGGAGACGATCCCGTTCCTCGGCAGCTACCGCAACGTGCGCACCCGCTCCTACCGCCGCCAGACGCTCGCGGCGACGGATCTGTTCCTCGCGACGACCGAGCGCGCCCGCACGTCCCTGCTGCTCGAGGGCGCGCCCGCCGAGCGCATCCGCGTCTGCCCGCCGGGAGTCGCGCTCGATCGCTTCGAGCGCGCTGCGGATCACGCGCCGCATCCGGGCCCACCGCTCGTCGTCTCCCCTGGGCGGCTCGTGTGGGAGAAGGGCCATCAGGACGTGCTGCGTGCCGTCGCGCTGTTGCGCCGCGGAGCGGACGATCGCGAGGCGCGATCGGCGGCGATCGACGTTCGCGTGCAAATCGTCGGTAGCGGGCCTGAGGAGCGACGGCTGCGGGCCTACGCGAGCGAGCTGGGGATCGGTGACCTCGTCGAGTTTCGCGGCTTCGTCGATTACGCCGAGATGCCGACGATCTTCGCGGCGGCCACCTGCGTCGTCCTCGCGAGCCTGCCGATCTGGTCCTGGGAGGAGCAGTTCGGGATGGTGCTGGCCGAGGCGATGGCTGCCGGCACCACGATCGTAGCCAGCAGCTCGGGTGCGATCCCCGAGGTGACCGGACCGGCGGCGCGCTACTTCAGCCCCGGCGACTGGCCGGCGCTCGCGTCGATCCTGCGTCAAGTGGCGGCGAACCCCAACGACGGCGTCGTCAAACGGGAGGCATACGAGCGCTCGCGCACCTTTTCAGCCGAGGCAGCTGCTCAGCGCATCGCGCAGGCTTACGAGGCCCTGTTGGGCGATCGGCCCGCTGAGTCCGGCGCGGCCTGAACGCGCGCCGACCACCGCGCCTTCCAGTCGAGCACGGCGAATCCAGCAGCAGCGGCTGGGGACCGTTACGGGCAATACGATAGGTCTGTGAACCCGCGCAATCGTTCCAATTGCCTCAAATGACAGCCGTTGACGTCGTCATCCCGGCTCACCCGAAGGATTTCCCAACGCTTCGCCATTCAGTGCGCGGGGTGCTTCGCTACCTCGAGCCGTTGGGACGGGTGTATGTAGTCGCGTCCGAGCCATTCGACAGCAAGGACCCGAGGGTCGCGTGGATACCCGAAACCAGTGCTTCGAGCTTGCCGACTCGCGCGCAGCTACGCGAGCGGTGGGCGCAGCACGGTCCGGCATCTGCTGCGCGGGCCGGGTGGATATACCAGCAGGTATTGAAGCTGGGCGTTCCGGAGTATGTGGCAGACGTTTCGCCGGCCTACATGCTGGTGGACGCTGACGTGATTTGGCTTCGACCACTGCGGATCCGGGTCGACGACCGCATCCGCTTCCCGTATACCCAGGCCATTGAGTATCACCAGCCGTACCGTGATGCCTATTTCCGGTTGTTTGGAATCCTGCCGCAAGCCCCGTTTTCACTCACCGCCCATCAGATGGTCTATGACCGACGGCTGCTCACGGAGATGAAACAAGCAATCGAGGCCCGTCACGGGGTGCAGTGGTGGGAAGCCTACGTCCAGGCAGCCGATCCGTTGCAGCCGTCCTCGATCAGCGAGCTCGACACATACGGCTTGTGGGTGTTAGACAACCGTCCGGCGGCGGCGTTCCATCGCCAACTCAGCTACCTCAACGTTCCGATCGTCCCGGGGCGGATCGGCCGGGCCGCCTACGCTCGTGATTTTGACTTCGTGGCGGCTCACGCGTGGATGCGCACGTCGCGCTGGATGCGCACAGCACAGACCTGTGCGTGGGTGGCGCGGGACGCGCTCGCCGGGATGAAGACGGCTGCTCCACCGGCAGCTTCCACCCAGTGAGGGTCGTCCTCGTCCACCTCGGCTCGGCGTTGCCAAGACACGCCCGCAGCTGCATCCGTCAAGCCATCGCGGTGACCGGCGAGCCCCCGGTGGTGATCGGTCCGACGGCTGCCCGCAAGCTTCGCAGTGACGAGCGCGACAGGTTTCGTCAAGTGGAGTCGCTCTCTGGCATGGGCATGAAGCGCTTCTGGCGATATGCCTGCGAGCGCTTCTTCGTCCTCGAGTCGGCGATGCACCAGCTGGGACTCGATCGGTGCATGCACATCGAATGCGACGTGCTGATGTACGCAGCGCCGGAGGCCTATACGGGGTGGCTGACGGACACATACGGCGCGGGCCTGGCTACCTGTCCGCTCACGGACTTCGAGGACACGGCGGCCGTTATGTACGTCGGGTCTCGGGCGGCGCTCGCCGCGTTCAACGCTGAGCTGCTTGACCTCGCCGCGGTTCCTCCAGTCGAGCTCCTCGCGGCCCACGGTGGCGAGATGGCACACGAGATGCGCATGATGCATTTGCTGCGAACCAGGTCCGGCCTCGCCGCCTCGCTTCCCACGACAGTGGCCTCTGCCCGGCGGCTCTGCAGCGATTACATCTTTGATCCAGCGTCATATGGACAGTACGTCGACGGGGTGCCCGCGGAGCCGGGCGTCGCGTATGCGGGGGAGCATCACCTCGTGGGGCGCGAGCTTCTATCGGGTAGCTACCGGTTGCGCTGGGACGCCCAGCAACGTCTCCCGCTCGTGCAGAGCACGGGCGATGACTCCGAATATCCCCTGGCCAACCTCCACATCCACTCGAAGCGGCTGGAGCGTTGGGAGTGGGGCGATACCCGCCCACATCGCGCGAATCCCCTGGGTCGTGTGGGTCGCGCTCTGCGCCGTCGCTGATTAGCGATTCGAGCGGGAACCGAGCGATGGTGCGACGGATGTCCCCCTCCACCTCATCACCCGCGCAGTCTCACCTTCACGGCGCCGAGCACACCCCGAAGCTTCTGCGCATGCGTTGGCTGGAAGAACCGCAAGTAATCGCGGAGAATCGGTTCACATTCCTCGACCGGCGCGAAGCGGATGTCCGCGGGACGTCGATCGCGCTCCCACACGAGCTGCCACGGGGGCGGCCCGCTGAAGTGTGTCCCATCCTCGAAGCCGGTGTTTTCGATCATGTTCCAGGCCGGAGCGACGAAATACTGCCCGTGGAGCAACATGTTCGTGTTGCACACGACATCCCACGCGCCGCCTAGCTTCTCGGTGACGACCGCGTCGTGGATCAGCATCGGGACGTCGTACCCGGCGCGTTCAGGGCGGAAGCGCTCAGCCGATTCCAGCTCGCGCCGTAAGGACGCCAAATCAAACGAAAACTCATGCCACCGATCTCTCCAGGTAGCCCAGCCCCACGACGAGAATCGCGGTGACAACCACACGTCGAACGGATAGCTGTCGAGCGCACGCGTCGTAAACGGCGGTCGGTAGCCGGTGATGCCAGCCACGCGGCGATCGCGCCGGTAATGGCCTAACGCGCGGCACGCGTACGAGTAGAACTCGGGCGCTACGCAGACATCGTCTTCGACAATGACTGCGGCTTCATGGCGGGCAAACAGGTGATCCAAACCCGAGCGAATCGACTGACTCAGTCCCATGTTCTCGGTACACGCGACGGTGACGGGATCGATCCAGTCGATGCCAGCGATCGTTTCACGTACCTGGTCGACGGCATACGCTTCGGCCGAGTCGCGCGGGCCATCGGAGAAGACGTAGAGCTTGCTAACACCGGCAGCGCGCAGGCAGTCGAGCGTACGCGGCAATAGGTCGTGACGGCGGTGCACGAACAGCGCGACGGGTATTTCGGCCTCGAGCCCCGCTGGATCGGCGGCGCCCTGCGTGTCGTCACTCATCCGTAACGGATCGTAACCCGCGGGACGACCGCCCCGTCCCGCGCTTCGCGAAGTCAGCCGTGGTGATGCTGGCTGCGGGCGTGGTCGTTACGGACTGCGCATTCCGGGCACGACGGCGAGCAGCTGTGTCGCGGCCGAGACCACGTCCTCGACGGACGTCGCGAGTATGCAATGTGGCTGCAGAGCGTCGCACGATCCCACGCAACCGGCCGCTGGGCCGGCCGGCTGGAGGGTGACCGCCGGGCCGGGTCGCGGGCCGAACCGCGCCGGCCCATACCTGTGGGCCGGTTGACCAGAGCGCGGGTGACAGCGGATCTCCACGACCGGCACATGCGCTGCGGCCGCTAGGTGCATCGGCCCGGCGTCGTTGCCGACAAACAGCATGGCCCGCGCGATGACGGCGGCCGCGACCGGCAGTGTCGTGGCGCCGGCGAGGTTGATGCACGTGGGAGCGATGGCGGCAAAGCGGCTCGCGGCCTGACCGTCATCGCGGCTGCCGACGACCACGGCGACGGCCCGGAAGGCCTCGCAAAGTGCGACGGCGCTCAGGGCAAATCGCTCTGCCGGCCAAACCTTGCGAGCTTCGTCGGCACCGATGCCAAAGACGATCAGGGGGCCGTCGGCAGACGCGAGGAGCTTGTCTGCCGCTCGCTCGTCCTCCGCTGTGAACCACTGCGGATGCTCGAGCTCTGACCAGTCACGCTGGTGGACAGCCGGCAAAAGGCGCAGCGGCTTGAGCGCCTCGTGCTCATCCGCCGGCGCGTCGACAACGCGAGTGAACGCCTCGGGTTCGGAGCGCTTGGTTGTCTCGGCGAAACCCAAGCGCAGCGGCGCGCCCGAGCGGCGCGCGATCTTGAGCGCGCCGTAGTGGTCGAAGTCCCAGCGTGGAACGATGAGCACATCGATCCGCCGCCGCCGGAGCCGGCGAATCAGACGATAGCGATCCACGGCGCGGCGGATCCGCCCGAACCATCGAGTTCTCCGGTCGGGGACCGTCAGCACCTCATCGACGACCGACAGCCGCCGCGCCAGGTCCGCCACGGTCGTCGTGACCACGAGCAGGATGTGTGCGTCGGGATAAGTCGCCCTCAGCTCCACGAGAAACGGGCCGGTCAATACCAGGTCACCGATGTGGTCGAGACGCAGAACCGCGACCGTAAAATGCCGCCCGCTAACCATTGGCGGCTTCGTGCATCAGCTCATCCAGGGATACGACGGCCGTTCCGGCGCGCCGGATCGCAATGCCCGCGGCGAGATTCGCGAGTCTGAGGACAGCCGGCCAATCCATCCCGCTCGCGCGCGCCAGCGCGAGGCACACGGCGACCGTGTCGCCGGCCCCCGTCACATCGACCACCTCGCGGGTGATCCCCGCATCATCCAAAACATGGCGACCACCGGCAAACAGCGACATACCGTCAGCGCCGCGCGTGACCAGGACCGCAGTCGGGCTCATCTCGGCGCTCATCCGGGCGCCCGCGGCGAGAATCTCGTCTGGCGTCCGTGTCGGCATGCCGCTCGCGTGGCCGAGCTCGGCGACGTTCGGCTTCAGCACATCGACCCCGCGGTACAGCGACCAGTCCGTCGCCTTGGGATCTACGATGACGGGCACGGCGTGTGCTCCAGCGATCGCCCGCACCTGCTCCATGACGGTCCCGGTGACGGATCCCTTCGCGTAGTCGGAAACGAGAATCACGTCGGCGTCGGCGGCTGCGCTGATGGCGTTCGCTAGTGCCCGCTCATCATCGGGGTCGAGTGCGCTGATCGTCTCGTGGTCGACGCGCGCAACCTGATGATGGCCGGCGAAGATACGGGTCTTGCGGATCGTCTGGCGCGTGGCCGAGCTGACAAACCGTGCGCTGACACCCCCCTCCGAGAGCAGCTGCTCGAGCTCCCGGCCGGCCGCATCGGCACCGACGACGGCGCACAGCTGGACCTTGGCTTGAAGGGCCGCTGCACAGCGAGCCGAGTGAGCCGCCCCACCAGGCGTCTTGCGCTCGCCGAGCGCGCGCACCACCGGGACGGGCGCCTCCGGCGAGATCCGACTCGCCTCACCGAAGATGTATTCGTCGAGCATCACATCGCCGACGACAGTGATGCGCACTCCGGGAGCGATCATGACCGAAGTGCCCTGTCACCAGTCGCCGCGATCACAATCTCGCGAGCCTCGTCCCAACTGCTCGCAACAGCATCCGCGTCGACCTGATTGGCGGTCGAACCGCCGTCGCGTAGGAAGATCGTGAACGTCCCCGCCTCCTTCCCGGCGCCCACGTCGCTCGGCGAGTTACCAATCATGATCGAGCGGTGCAGGTCGATCCCGTGCTCGCGGGCTGCATCGAACAGCAAGCCCGCCCGAGGCTTGCGGCAGGAGCACGCGTCGTCAGGAGCGTGCGGGCAGTAGTAGGCGGCATCCAGTGCTATGCCGGCCTGCGCGAGAACGGCAACGACACGACGATGAACCGAGTGCGCCTCCTGCGCAGTGATCAGCCCGCGCCCGATCCCCGACTGGTTGCTCACAAGGACGAGCAGGTATCCGCGCTGTGCAAGCGCTGTCAGGGCGGCGGCGGCGCCCGGGAGCAGCTCCACCTGCACCGGATCCCGCAGATAGCCCGGATCCGAGATCAAAGTCCCGTCGCGATCCAGGAAGACGGCCTGCCGGCCCTCAGTCGTCATGGCCAAGAACGTCCGCCAAGCGCGAGGTCGACCGGTCCGGCACGCGGGCGACGAACTCAATCCTCCCACCGTACCCCGCGACGGTCGCGGCCTCCGGCATCGGCTTGCCGTCGGGTGGCCGGTAGTCGTCTCCCTTGACGTGCACATCGGGACGAAGGACGCGCAGACACTCGTCCGGGGTGTCCTCCGAGAAGACAACCACGCGATCTACGGGTTCGAGGGCGGCCAAGAGCTCCGCCCGCTCCTCTGCGGGAGTGAACGGCCTGCGAGGTCCCTTCAGCCGGCGCACGCTCGCATCGTCATTCACGCCAACGAAGAGCACATCACCAAAGTCCCGAGCCGCACGCAACGTGCTCAGATGACCGACGTGGAGCAGGTCGAAAACGCCGTTGGTCCAAACGACAACGCAACCGCATCGCCGGTAGTGCTCTCGCAACTCAGCAAGCTCCGCCAGTGTCGTGACGGCTCCGCTGCCGAGCCGCGGACGATCGACCTCGGCCATCGCTTCCTCGACCGCATCGCAGATCGCGTGGATCACCGAACCGTGACATTCCTGCGTGCGGGCCGTGTCGTCCGTAGCACTCACGATCGCAATGCTCACGCTGTCAGCCAGGACTGCACCTTGCAGTCCTGTCAGAAGGACGACGGCGAGCTTCATCCGGCGGGCGGTCTCGATGCCGGCAAGGACATTTGCCGACCGTCCACTGGTTGTAATCGCCACAGCCACATCGCCAGGATTCGCATGAGCCTCGAGCTGGCGCGAGAAGACGCGGTCGAACCCGCTGTCGTTCGCTATCGCTGTAAGCGCGGAGCCGTCGGTGGTCAGCGCGATCGCGGGAAGCGCGGCACGGTCACGCCTGAAGCGGCCAACGAGCTCACCGCTCAGATGCTGCGCGTCGCTGGCGCTCCCGCCGTTACCGAAGCAGAGCACCTTGCCCCCCGCCCTGAGCGCGGTGACTATCAGCTCGGCTGCGGCCGCAGCTCGCGCGGACAATCCAGGTAGCTCGGCGGCCGCGGCGGCGCTCTCGCGCAGCGCTGATTCGACGGCCATCGAAACCTTCCCGTCGACCGTCATCGCTCCCGTCGCTTCACCTGGCGCGCCGGGCGTCCGTGAAGGTGCTCGGCGGAGCGTCGTTCCGCCACTGGCAGCCGCACGATGCGGGTTCGGGCCCGCACGACTCTCCGCGAGACCAACTCAGGTGGCGCGTCATCAACGGTGTCGAACTCCAAGTCCGGCGTCCCTCCGACCGAGCGACGCTCGCCGCAAAACCTACCTTAGCCGGATGGCGCCACGCGCGGGACGGCGGCGTGGTCGTGCCGGCACTTGCCAAACTCCTTCGCCAAGTAGCCCTGCACGTAATCGGCAACGCCCGCTTCGAGCGTGTGAAATGCCGGCGCAAGGCCCAAGGAAACGAGCTTAGACATATCCGCTTGCGTGAAGTACTGGTAACGCCCGTGTAGCCTCGCGGGCATCTCAACGTACTCGATGTTGGGCTCGAGTCCCATAGCCACAAATACCGCGGTGGCCAGGTCCGCGAAGCTCCGTGCGACTCCGCTGCCCACATTGAATATCCCCCCGCACGTTGGGGTCGCCAGTAGGTTCTGTATGACGGCACAACAATCCTTCACGTACACGAAATCCCGTAGCTGACCGCCGTCTGGGTACTTCGGATTATCCGATTTGAACAGCCTGGCCGGGTGCCCGGCCAGGAGCTGCGGATAGAGCTGATGCACTACCGACCGCATGGCACCCTTGTGGCGCTCGTTCGGTCCGTACACGTTGAAGAATTTCAGTCCCGCCCAGCGCGTCGGAGCGCCCATACCATGCTCGACGTCATCGATGATGCGGCGGTCGACCACGTGCTTGGTCCACGCGTACCCATTCAAAGGCGCCAACCTGGCGAGGCCCTCCCCCGAGTCGTCGTCACGAAAGCCTTGCGAGCCATCACCATACGTCGCCGCCGACGATGCGTAGATAAAGGTGCAGTCGCGCCGTGCGGCATAGTCCCATAGATCGAGCGAAAAGCGAACATTGTTCTTGACTAGAGCCACCAAGTCCGTCTCAGTGGTGTCGGTGATGGCACCCATATGGACGATCGCGGCCACCTCGCGTTCGTGGTCCGCCAGCCACGCCATAGCCTCGCCCGCCGGCACGATGTCGCGGGCGAGCACCTGAGAGACGTACTCCCAAGCGGCGGGGTGCTCAAAGGTGTCACAGAGCGCTAACGGGCGCCCTTCGAGCGAGAGTGCAGTGGCGATATTCGAGCCGATGAAGCCGCCCGCGCCGGTAATGAAGATGACGTCACGCGCTGGGGTCATGCGCCCATAATACGCAGGCCGCTACATTCGGTATAGCGCTTGGTAACCGTGCCGAATCGGAGTTACGCCGCGGTTGGCGAGAAATCGCTGCGCCAACATGCCTTTGCCGGGCCAGGCCCCGAACTCGGCAAAGATCGTGGATGCGGAGGCGCGGGCGTTCTCCGGGACATCATCGAGGCACGCCGGCGAATCGTCAATCAGTAGCAGCGCCCCCGCCTTGAGCGCGGGAAGCACCGCCTGGACTTCGCGAAGGCAGTGCTCGGCGGCGGGCAGAGGGTCCGAGAAGTCGACGTCAAAACTGTCGAGGTAGACCACGTCGGCACGGGCATCTGGGTGGTCGACGACCCACCGCTCGAGAAACGCAACGCTGTCGTCGCAGCCAAGGGTCGTGCTGCTCGCGACATGGCGCCGCAGGCGCTCCACGCGCTCGCCATCGATATCTACCGACCAGAGGCTGCCGCCGAACGATCGCGTGTAGGAGTCAAACAATCTGGTGGAATCCGTGCCCCAAGCTGACACGCCCGTTTCTAGGATCGTCTGCGGCCTGCCGCCCATCAGCTCGACGAGGTAAGCAAACGACGCGTAATTCACATGGTCCGATTCACTCCGCAGGCGGAAGTGGTCGCGGCAAAGCGCGCTTGCATCGGTGTAGCGGCCCCACCGGCCGGCCCTCAGCCGATCAAAGGCAAAACGATTGCCTTCCGATAGGCGTTCGCGCATGCCTGCGATAGTCACGTGAGCGCCCCGCTCTTGTCAGCCGGCACCGGCCCTACCCGCGCCTGATAGAGAGATCGCCGACCGGTAGTACTTGTTGTCGCGGAGCAGCTCACCGGCCGGACCGTAGCCGTCGACGCGTCCGTCGACGATCACAAGGATCCGATCGCACATCTCGAGCGTGGACATACGGTGGGCGACGATCAACAGCGTCGTTCGCTCGCGTAGGGCCACGAGCGACTCCTGGAGGAGGCTCTCGGAGCGCGGATCAAGGGCACTCGTCGGCTCGTCGAGAATCAACATCGCCGGCTGACCGGCTAGCGCACGCGCGATGCAAATCCGCTGTTGCTGCCCGCCGGAGATCGCGTCGGCGCGCGGACCGATCACGGTGTCGTAACCGTGCTCCCATTCCGCGACGTCGTCGTGGATGCGCGCGAGCTTTGCGGCCTCGATGACCGCGTCCTCGGCGATGTCGCGGAAGTAACGGATGTTGGCGATGACGGTGGTGTGCAGCAGGCGCGGCTCCTGCGATACGTAGGCCACGCGCGACGTCCAATCATTGAGCGAGTACTCGGCGGCCGGCACGCCATTCACCAGATATGCCCCCGAGTCGAGTGGCCGCAGCCGTAGCAAGATCTGCGTCAGCGTCGATTTCCCCGCCCCCGACGGGCCGACGATGCCGACGGACTCGCCGCCGGCGATCTCGAAGCTCACGTCGTCGAGGACCGGTCGGCCTGGCACGTAAGCAAAAGAGGCGTGCTCGAGCGTGATGCTCTTGATTGCCGGAAGGGCGCGATCGCCGGTCGCCGGCGTGCTCTCCAAGTACCCGCGCTCTCGGTCGCGCACTCGTTGCACGAACGGCAGCGTGCCGCGCAGGCTCTGGTAGCTCGCGGACACGAGCTGGCCGTAGCCAGCCGAGCGCACCAGCAGTAGCACGACAGCGCCAAGCGAAGCAACGTGGCCCGCGTTCGCGATGTGGAGCACGAGGAGGCCGCCGACGAGGAGGAGATACGTGGCTGTCGTGAATATGCTCGGCGCCAGGCTCCCGAGCATCTGCTGGCGCGAGAAATGTCGGGTGACGGCATCGACAAGCTTCTGTACCTCGCGAGCTTGCTGGCGGCCCACCCCGAAGACGTCCATCTCCTCCGCCATTCGCGCCGTCTGTCCGATGCCATGAGCCAGGCGTATCTGCTCGACGGACAGCATCTCCGAGCGCCGCCCGACCAGTTGGCTGAGCGGGCGAAGGCCACTCAGGAGGACGACTGTAGCGACCAGCGTGATTGCCGCGGCCACGGGCTGGAGGACGAAGGCGGAGCCCACGAGCACCAGCAATGTCAGCCCGCTCGTCACGAGCCCTGTCAGGGCCAGCGTCACGAATGAGGCCTGCCCCGTCTGATTCGTCAATACCTCCTGCAGTTCGCCCTCCCGATCACGCGACTGGACGGTCCAGGAGGCACTCGTGAAAGCCGCTATCAGACCTCTGCGCAGGGTTCCCTGGGCGTCGGCCGCCAATCGCGCCGGTAGCACCACCGTCGGTATCTGAAGCAGCAGACGGGCCGCGATCAGAGCAAAGCCGACGACGAGCAGGCCGCTGATCGTCGCGCTGATGTGAAGCGGGCCGATCGAGATGTGCAACTCGTTGGTGCGGCTGACGAGCGCGCTTGCCACCTCGGCGACGATCGCGAGAATCGAGGCTTCACAAATACCCGTCAGCACCGAGACGACGATCAGAACGACGATTGCGAGGCTCCGGCCACGCAAGAGGAAGCGCAGCTGACTCCGCTCGCGGCGCGCCGCAAGCCAGGCCATCATCGAGACGTGCCTACGGTCAGCGCGACCGAGCCGGCGCTCATCGGCTCGACGTGCGGGTTTTCGGAAGTCCTCATCGGTGCTGGGTGCGGAGGATACGGGGCGCTGCTGTGGACCCGCGTGAGCCTGATGACGTTGCCCGCATGCGCCCGCCGAACGATACGGAGGACTTTGGCGAGCCCTCCTGCTGAGCGCGAGTATATTGGCGCCTCAAGCGCCGTCGTCCACCGCCGGCGCCGTCGATGAGCCCTCGCCCGCGAGGGCCGCCTCGAGGGCTTCCCGATAGGTCGAAAGCTGCAGCGCGTTCTGGTTCCCACGCGCTGCGAGTCGGTCCGCCTCGTAGCGCAGGCGAGCGGGCGTCACCTCGCTCCAATCATCGATCAATACCAGCGGCAGTCCGGCGCCCTTCCAGTGCTCGCTGAGCGTCGTGCGCTCGACGATTGGAACGACACCGAGGTAAAGCGACTCCCACAAGCGATGGGTGTCGATGCCATTCCCGCGTGGACATGCGCTGAATTGATGTGCGCTCAGGAGCCTGGTGTATTGCCGCCATTTCAGTGACGGTGTGGCGTCGACGTGCTCGGCGGGAAAGTTCGCCCGCAGAGCCTCGGCAGCGGCCGCGCGTGCCGGATTCGTAGATGCGCTGAACTGGGCGAACAGCGACAGCGGCTCACGGTTGGTGCGCCGCGCGCGGCGCACCGCGCGGGCCAGCGAGCGGAGGTTTCCGTGCGGCCACATCGAGTTGGCGATGCCGATCGGCACCGGGCGCAGACGCGGGTGCCGCACTGCGGCATTTTGGGCGAGCCAGCACCTCACGCCCGCACCTTCGCGATCAAGCCATGCGGCATGCTTCTCGGACACCTCGCCGTCACTGTTGTGGGTGATGAGTACAGGTGGCTGGCTTGTCAGCTGAGGCCACACGACGTCCGCGAACTCGTCGAAATCGTGCGTGTAGAGAAAGACGGACCGGGCGCGTACCAGCCGGTCTAGTTCCCGCTCTCCGAACTCGGCCATGCTCGTTTCGAACCGGAGCATCTCACGCGCATAATGTGCGACGCCGCGGTGGAATTCGTAAGTGCGGCGAGAGATGACCGTAACTTCGGCCATGCCTTGGACGCGTTCTCCGGTGATGATCTGCGCTGGTTCCAAGGTCAGGCGAGTTGGCAGTTGAGGTTGACGCGCGCCCGCGCCGGAAAGATCGACCATCGGCCATCTCTGCTTCCGATCTGCCGGCTGGCGACGACTGCGTGATCGATTACGATCGCCCCCGATGATTCGAGTGCGATTGATCGGACGCATGGGCAACCAAATGTTCCAGCTTGCCTTCGCGCACGCGGCGAGCAGGCGCCTCGGCACGGAGTTTGTCATGTGCCGCGAGCCGCGAACGGGTCATCCGACAATCCGGCTCTGGCGCTTTTTCGAGCTCGGTCCCTGGGGAACGGCGAGCGTGCGCTGGCGCCGCCGCGCACAATTTCGGTTCCAGCACGGCTTCAAACCCGACGTGGTCCTTTGCGAGCAAGATGACAGCCCCGCCGGCACCTTAGCTCGATTGCGGGACGGCCTCGAATATGGGGGCTATTTCCAGTCCGAGGACTGGTTCACCGACTACGCCGACGAGATTCGGCGCCTTTTTACGGTTCGCGCCGAGCATCAGGCCGTGTTCCGGCAGATGTTTCCTGACAACGAGCCGTATATCTGCATGCACATTCGCCGTACCGACTTCTTTTACCAGGCGGGGGGCCTGGCCCTCCCGACGTCCTACTTCGTGGACGCCCTGGAATCGATCCCGGATCGTGATCGCTATCAGCTGGTCGTCGTGTCTGACGACCCCGACGCCGTCCGCGAGGAGCTGGGCGACCGCTACACCGTCCGCTGCTCGCGTAATCCCGCCGTCGTCGACCTGCAACTGCTGGCGAACGCCGATGTGGTGATCACCAGCAGCAGCTCGTTCTCGTGGTGGGGCGCCTGGCTGAACCGGCGCCCCGGTGTACGCGTGATCGCCCCGAAGCATTGGCTCGGGTTTGCCAGCGGTGTCGACGAGCCCGCGCGTGTGATCCCCGAACGCTGGGTCAGCATGCCGGTCCGTGACCCTCCGCAGCAGTCGACGGCGTCGCGTGCCGAGGCCTGAGCTGGGGCGAGAGCGCGACAACTGCGGCCACCAGGCACCTCCGGCGGCCGGTTATCATGGCTTGGTGAGCTTATTGACGGGCAAGCGGGTCCTGGTCACGGGCGGTTCAGGGTTCCTCGGTGCGCGTGTGGTCGATGAGATCGCGAAGCACGACGTCGCGAGCATCGATGCGCCGCGCTCGGCACAGTGCGATCTGCGTGAACGGGACGCGATTCGTGGCGTGCTCGCCGACGCGCGGCCTGAGGTCGTCGTTCATCTCGCCGCGGTTGTCGGCGGCATCGGTGCCAACATGGCGACGCCGGGCGCGTTCTTCTATGAGAACGCGTTGATGGGCATACAACTGATCGAGGAAAGCCGCCAAGCCGGCGTTGAGCGCTTCGTATGCGTCGGCACTGTGTGCGCCTACCCCAAGCACGCACCCGCGCCGTTCAAGGAAGAGGACCTCTGGAACGGCTATCCAGAGGAGACCAACGCTCCATACGGTCTCGCAAAGAAGATGCTGCTCGTGCAACTGCAGGCCTATCGCCAGCAATACGGTTTCGAGGGCGTCTACCTGCTTCCGGTGAATCTCTATGGCCCACGCGACAACTTCGACGACCGAACCTCGCACGTGATCCCGGCGCTGATCAAGAAGTGCGACGCAGCCCTCGAGAGCGGCGCGCCGTCGATCGTCTGCTGGGGAACCGGAAAGGCGTCCCGCGAATTCCTGTACGTCGGGGACGCGGCCGAAGGCATCGTTGCGGCCGCGGCGCGCTACTCGGGTGCCGAGCCGGTCAACCTCGGGTCCGGCGAGGAGATCTCGATCGCCGCGTTGACCGAGTTGATCGCAGAGCTCGTCGGATTCACCGGGGAGATCATCTGGGATCCGACGAAACCCGACGGGCAGCCGCGCCGCTGGCTGGACATCTCGCGGGCCCAACAGGAATTCGGCTTTCGCGCCAGCACGAGCTTGCGCGAGGGCCTCGAGCGCACCATCGAGTGGTATCGCTCGACGCGCCGCGCACCGGTACCCGGCCGCTAGCAGCCGTTATCTACGCGACGCCTGCGCCCGCAAGCGTCTCACTCAAGCGCACGATGTCCGCGTTGATGCTGCCGCTACGCCCTTCTCGCCCGAGCACTGACCAATACTCGTGGCCGCAGCGAGCGGCGAGCACGTAGTAGCAGAGGTTCACGTAGTCGGGCGCAAATAGCTCGATAACGATGGCTTGGCGCGCGAACGCCATATTCGTCAGCGCCCCACCGTGGGGCGCGACGATCACGCCGGCCGCCGCGAACGTGCGGATCTGCTCGTCAAGTGACAGCTTGCCCGGGTCTATCCACTCGAACCCGAGGGGCTCCAGCACGACATTCCAGAGCTCGTCTTCGTTCGCGACACGGCGCCGGCGCTCGCCGCGCCGGGTCAGGTATAGGCGTTTGCGCCCGCTCGGCGCGCCGGATGCGAAGCGCTCGCGCAGCCACTCACAGGCCCAGCTCGGGGTGTGCCCCGCGAGCAGCGCGACCGGGCGCGGCCACAGGAGAACGTCCGCGCGCAGATAGCCCGAAAACGGCGTGAGCCGATCGCCAATGCCGAGGAGGTCGAGCGACCGTCGCTGCCAGGGCTTCAGGTCCTCCGGCACAATCACATTGGAAGCCACGCCGTGTGCGGCTTCGAGGGCGGCGAAGCGCGGGAGCGCGTCGGTGAGCCAGTGGTAGTAGGCCCCGCACCACTGCGAGATCAGCGTCGCGTGAACGCCCCGCGCGGCCTGCGCCCGCGGGAGCCGCTTCCTTCCGAGCACGCCAGTTGCCTCGAGGTTGCCGTCCCATGCGCTCTCACTGGCTAGCAGGCCGTCGTGAGTGATGACAAGCCCGTGCGAGGTGACGACGCGCCCACCGGGAAGCTTTGCGACATCGAGGTTGGGCGGAGACGTTTCCGGCAGCGCCTGGAGGCGCGTCAGAGCGGCGTCGAAGGCGCGACCACCGGCGCCGGCGACACTGCGCGGGGGCGGCAACGGAGGCGAGGCGGGCGCCGGAACGCTGCTCCAACCTGCGCCGCAGTGGTCTTCATGCTCGGCGACCCAGTCGTGCAGCGACGCCACTGTTCCAGCCGGGCCATCGTCACCCGCGAGCAAGCCGTGGCCCGTCGCTGCGTCGCTAACACGCCGCGCGAGGCGCGCGCGGAAGCTCACCGCTCGCGTTCCTCGTCGGCACGAGTCACGAGCGCCAGGCCCACAGCATCCCGACGCCGCCGTCCCCATGCCAGATCGGGGCCGTGAGCAGACCCGCCTCGCCGAGCGCCCGCTCGGCAGCCGCGCGCGGGTCGTTGGTCGGACACCCCTCCGGGTGGTACTCCATGACGAGCACGCGCGGTGGGGCCTGCGCGAAGCGTGGGTCGGCCAGGATCTCCCACTCGCCCCCCTCGATGTCGATCTTCACGAGATCAGATGCGGCGATCGTCGCCATGACATCGCGCTTCGCGACGACGATCGACCCTGAGGTCGCCTGCTCGCCGTCCGCCAGCACGTGTGAAGAGGCGCCGAGACCGGCGGCGAAGCGCACCTCGCCGTCGCGCGCTCCGGCGGCGGCCGGCACGACATTCCAGCGATCGCCGAGGGTGTTCAGCGCGATCGTGCGCCGGCAGACCGTCGCGTTGTCAGGGTCGGGCTCGTAGCCGACAACCTGCGCGTCTGGCCAGCGCGAGACCGCGAGCACGCCAAACAGCCCGATATTGGCGCCGAGGTCGAGAATCGAGCGCGGCGAGCCGATCGCGTGCGCGACGTCCGCCGGCGCGTCGTACCAGCGGTGGTAGAAGACCTCGGCGAGCGCGGCGGCGTCGGCGCTCCGGTGGCGGATCGCAACACACAACCCGTTCTCGCGCAGGTGAAACGTGCGCATTCCGCGCGGGCGCACGATCTCGCCGACGAGAAACCTCGGCGTCTCGCGGACCAGGCGGGCGCAGATCATCCGCGCGGTCAGTGGCATGAGCGCGCGGCTCGAGGCCAGGCGGTGAAGAGCGCTGCTCACCGGCTGCGGTGTACCAACCGAACCAGCCGATGCAGCGGCCGCGCTACCGGATGCAGGGTGACGAAGGCCTCGATCCTCGCACGCAGGTGCTTCGCGGAGCGTGCGCGGCGCAGCCGCCGGACGCCGAGCAGGTGCGTCGCGTTGTACGGGCTGTAGATGTAGCGATCGAAGTCGCCCGCTAGCTCGCGGTTGCGCTTCGCCTCCGGGCCTTCCCAGGCCGATCCCATCGCTTTGGCCACGTGGCCATAGCCATGGTTCTGGTGGATCGCGGTGACGCTCTCTGTCATGTCGATCACTGGAATGCTGAGCTCGAGCGCGCGGCGGATCATCCAGTTGTCCCAGCCGGGGCGCCCGACAGCGAACGGTGGCAGACCAAAGTCGGTCGGGCGCGGGAAGACGAAGTAATCGCTCCCGCGGCCCTGATCGAGCTTTCCTTCGCGCCTCGCCCAGTCGCGCAGGGCGCCGTCACCGCGGGAGAAATCGAGCTCTGAGGTGATGTCGCAGTCCCAACGGCGTCCAATCGCGAGGTACGCCGTCGCCGGCAGGCGCCGTGCGGCGGCGACAAAGTCGTCGAGCAGGAGGATGTCCGCGTTGACGTAGCACAGCAGCGAGCCGTGGGCGCGCACGGCCGCCTCGTGGAAGGCCCAGGCAAGGAGCGGAGTTCCGAGCTCGTTGCGCTCGACTTGGGGGATGTGAGTCGCGCCGTGTTCGCGTGCCGCCTCCGCAACACCCGGGTCATCCCCCATCACCAGGACCTCGACGGCAGGAGCGAGCCGTTGCCAGCTGGCAAGCGCATTGCTCTGGATCAACGAGACGTGGGGGTCGGTGAACCCCTTCGGAATCGCGAACAGCGTCAGGTCGACCATCTCATCGAGCCGTGAGCGCATCAGCGCGCGCACCCTACTATGGCGGTGCGCTCTGGGACACTCGTCCGATGGCTGCAGCGTCCCAACCAGAAACAACAGCCGAGCTCGACGTGCTCGACTCGCGCGAGGCCGGCGGCGTGTTCCTGCGGGGCGGCGGTGTGCGGATGCTCGCGTACACCGGTGCCGTCACGACGAGCATCGCGGCGATGCCGTTCGTCACTCGCCACCTGCGCCCGACGAACTTCGGCCACTACGTCACGGTGACATCGCTGCTCCTGATCGTCGCCGCATTCACCGAGGGCGGAATCGCCACTCTCGGTGTCCGCGAGTTCAGCAGCGGCGGGAACAGCGAGCGGGACGAGCTGATGGGCAGCCTGCTCGGCATGCGCCTGGCGTTGAGCCTCGCCGGTGCCGGCGGCGCAATCCTGTTCACGGCGCTCGCCGGCTACCCCGGCGTTGTGGTCGCCGGCACCGCGATAGCGTCGATCGGGCTCCTGCTCGCCAACCTCCAGGTGACGCTGGCAATACCGCTGACGGCCGCGCTCCGCCTGCAATGGCTCGCCGTGCTCGACTTCACGGGCCCGGCCGTCACCGCCGCCGGACTCGTCCTGCTCGTCGTCGTCGGTGCCCCGCTGCTGCCGTTCTTCGCAGCCGCCGTCGTTTCATTTGTCGTGACGGTCTCGATCACCGCGGCGCTGGTCCGCGGTCAGGTGACGATCCGCCCGTCGTTCGCAGTTCGGCGCTGGCGCCGACTCCTTTCGGAGTCGGCCGTCTTCGCCGCCGCGACTGCCCTCGGGGTCGTGTACTTCCAGATCGTCGTGATCGCGATGTCGCTGATCGCGAGTGGACACGCCGTGGGCGTCTTCAGCTTGGCGTTTCGGATCCTCAGCGTGGTCAACGGCATCCCGCTGCTGCTGATCGGGTCGGCGTTCCCGATCCTCCTGCGCGCGGCGCGCGACGACGGCAACCGGTTGCAGTATGCGCTCGAGCGGCTGTTTGAGGGCAATCTCCTGCTCGGGGGGTGGCTGTCACTGCTCGTCATCGCGACTGCGCCGTTCGCGGTGCACGTAATGGGCGACGGGGGCTATGCGGGCGCCACCGCGGTGCTGCGAATTCTCGGGTGTGGCGTCGCCGCGACGTTCCTCGCCGCCGTATTCGCATTCGCCCTGCTTTCGGTCCGGATGTATCGCTCGCTAATCACGATCAACGCGGCAATGGTCGTGCTCGCCGTGGTGCTGTGCACCGTCCTGATTCCCGGCCAGGGCGCACGTGGCGCGGCGATCGCGACGCTTTCGCTCGAGGTCGCGCTCGCGTGCGCTTATGCCCTGGCGCTGTTCCGCGCGCGTCACGATCTGCGCCCGCGGCTCGGCACGGCCGCACGGACCGTCGTCGCACTCGGGCTCGCTTTTGCCGTCGCGTTCGCGGCGCCGCTGTCACCGCTGCTCGCGGCCGCAGCCGGATCGGCGACGCTCGCGGTCGCGGTCGTCGCGCTGCACGCCGCGCCGCGCGAGCTCTGGGCGGCCCTGCGCCGGACCGCAGTGGTCAGCCCTCCCGAGTAGGTTCTCTGCTTGTCCATGGCGATCCCACTTTTCGACACGGCAACGCCGCTGGCGCCACTCCAAGCGGAGCTGCGAGTGGCGATCGAGCGAGTCCTCGCCAGTGGTCGCTACATCCTCGGACCCGAGGTCCGGGAGTTCGAGACCGAGTTCGCGCAATACGTTGGTGCCGACCATGCGATCGGCGTCGCGAACGGAACCGACGCACTGACGATCGCCCTGCGCGCGATGGGCGTCGGCCCGGGCGATGAGGTCGTGGTCCCCTCTTTTACTTTCTACGCGACGGCTGAGGCCGTCGCGCCGACGGGCGCCAGGCCGGTGTTCTGCGACATCGACCCGGCGACCTTCTGCGTGACCCCGGAGACCGTGAAGCCGGCACTGAGCCCACGGACGAAGGCGGTGATCGCCGTGCATCTCTTCGGCAACGTCGCACCCGTCGCGGCGATCGAGGCGCTCGGCGTACCGGTCCTCGAGGACGCAGCGCAGGCCGCCGGGTCGCTCGGCCCAGACGGACGGCCTGGAGCGCTCGGCGCCGCGGCCACCTTCAGCTTCTACCCGTCGAAGAACCTCGGCGCGTTCGGCGACGGTGGCGCGATCACGACGAACGACGCCGGGATCGCCGACCGCGCGCGGATGCTTCGATTCCACGGCTCGCGCGACAAGCAGACCTTCGAAGAGCTCGGTTACAACTCACGCCTCGACGAGCTGCAGGCGGCGATCCTGCGGGTGCAGCTGCGCCACCTCGACGCATGGGCCGATGGGCGACGCGAAGCGGCGCGGCGCTACGCGGCATCGGGGATCGGCGAGCTCGTGACGCTGCCGACGGCGAGCGAAGGCTCGCGACCAGCGTGGCACCTCTATGTGGTTCGTAGCGACCGCGCCGATCAGCTTGGCGCGGCGCTGCGCGAGCGCGGCGTCGAGGCCCGCGCGTACTACCGCCGACCGTTGCACCGCCAGCCCGCTCTGGCCGTCGACATCGAGTTGCCCGCCACCGACGAGGCGGCGCGGACCAGCCTCGCGCTGCCGATCGGGCCAACGCTGCGAGCCGCGCAGGTCGACGAGGTGGCCGCCGCGATCAGGGCGACCCTCGTTCCCTGATCCGCGCGCGGCGCGGATCTAGAAGTCCGCGGGCGGCCGCCGCGCGAGCGCCCAGGTTTGGACGGGCGTCGCAAAGTCGTTTCGCAGTCCACTGCGAATCCAGTCGCGCGGTGAGAGGCTGGTCCACCTGCGCGCCATGCGCCGCCAGGACGGAGGCGCCCCGAGCGTCCACAGCAAATGCCGTAGGCCACGCCACTGCGGCCGGGCGAGGTCATAGAAAGTTGGGAAGCCGCCGATAGCCAATGAATGGTTGGCGTATCTCGAGTTTCCCCACTGGCCGATCTCTACTACCTCAAACCCGACATGTGCGAACAAACACGCCATGCCGATCGGGGTGAAGCCCGTCGCGAAATGATGGGGCAGTGAGTGCTGCTGGCTGACCGTTGGTGTTGACGCCCAGATGTAGCCCCCCGGCGCCATCGCCTGATACAGATGGCCGAGGGCTTCAACGGGGTCATAGAGGTGCTCCAACGTTTGCGACAGGATCACGAAGTCGTAGTCCGAGGCAGCGAACTCGGGGGCGTGTAAGTCGTACCGTCGTGGGTCCGCCTCGTAGTCCGCAGCGTCGACATGGTCGTAGGTAAGACGTTGCAGCTCCGGGTCGCCCATCGGCCCCCCGTTGAGCATCAGCACCTTGCGAGCGTGCGCGATGCCGTGCTTTTCGAGCAGACGCTCGAACTCGAGCAGGATGATTATCCGGGGAAACTCCATATCAGCGAGCTTTGCGCCGAAGCGCCCGTGGAAGTCGTAACCCCGGTAGCGCTCGCAATACTCGGGTGTGTCATTAATCGCGACCTTGCTTGCGTACAGGTCGGCAACGGCCCGCGCGGAAAGGGAACGCGTGGGCACTAGGCTGTGATGAGGTCGAGCGGTGGTGAATGGCGGCCCGGCATCTGCGTGATCATAGGTCGCTTCGCGTCTAGCGCCAGTGCTCGAGCAGGTCCGCGTCGTCGATTTGCCGCACGCGGCGTGCCGGGACGCCCATGACGAGGGCGCGGGGCGGGACATCGCGTGTGACGACCGCGCCCGCGGCGACGAACGCCTCCTCGCCGACCTCGATACCGGGGAGCAACAGCGCGCCGCCGCCGACGCGACACGCGCGCCGCAGCGTCGCCCCGCGCAGCTCGTAGCTCTCATCGTGGCGGGCCATCGTGTCGTCGTTGGTCGTGAGCGCGCCAGGGCCGACGAAGACGTCCTCCTCGAGCAGCGTCGCGCGGGTCAGGTAGACGTTCGTCTGGATACGGCAGCGCGAGCCGATCGTCACGTCCGGCTCGACGACACTGCCGCGCCCGATCACGCAGCCCGTCCCGAGCCGGGTCCGCTCGCGGATGAAGCACTGGTCGCCGATCACGACGTCCGGCTCGACCGTCGCCCCCGCGAAGATCACGCTGTGCGTGCCGATCGACACCCCAGCCGCGATCGCCGCTCCGTGCAGGCCGCTGCGGGGCGTCGTCGAGTAGCGCGAGAGGTGCGGGCGCTTGCCGACAACGGCGCCGTCCTCGATCACGCAGCCATCGCCGATCGAGGTCTCATCGTGAATCGTCACGTTGACGCCGAGCATCACGCCCTCGCCGATCGTGACTTCATCGCCGACGTGCAGGCCCGGAGCGCGCGGATCGGGACGGGGGCTCACCGGCGCGACGCCTCGAGCGCGCGTTGCAGGCCCTCGAGGACACGCACCACGCGCAGGCCGCTGCGCCCGTCCGAGCTCGGCTGCTCGCCGCTACGGATGCAGTGCACGAAGTGCTCGCACTCGAGGCGCAGCGGCTCGGCGTTCGGGATGCGTGGGCTCGTCACATCGCCCGAGCGCGTGATGTACTCGCCCCAGCTGTCCGTGCTCTCATCGAAACCCTTGTCGTAGATCGTCAGCTTGCGCTCGAGCACCATGTCGTCGAAGGTCGCCATCCGCTGCGAGCCGACGACGGTCAGGCGGCGCTCCTTGTGCGGGTCGAGCCAGGACAGGTGCAGGTGGGCAGTGATGCCGGATGGGAAGCGCAGGTACGCGAACACGACGTCCTCGATACCGGGGCGCATATAGCACTCACCGCGGGCATCCAGCTCGAAGGGCTCCTCGCCGGCAAGCGCGAGGACGACCGACACATCGTGCGCACCGAGGCTCCACAGCGCGTTCTCGTCGGCGCGAAGCTGGCCGAGGTTGAGCCGATTCGTGTAGATGTAGCGGACCTCGCCGAGCTCGCCCGAAGCGGCGATCTCCCTGAGCTTGCGCACGCCCGGGTGGTATTCGAGCAGGTGACCGACCATCAGGATGCGCTCCGCGCGTTCGGCGGTCGCGACAGCCGCCTGTGCCTCCGCGACCGACTGGGCGAGCGGCTTTTCGACGAAGCAGTGCTTGCCCGCCCCGAGCACACGGATTGCGAGCTGTGCGTGCGTCGGGACGGGCGTCGCGAGCAGGACTCCGTCGAGCGCGTCGTCGGCGAGGAGCTCATCGAGCGAATCGGTCGTGCGTGCCGCGCCGAAGCCACGCTCCAGGCGGCGCGGATCGCTGTCGGCGACCCAGGCGAGCTCGACGTCCTCCATCGCGTCGATATTGCGCGCGATGTTCGGCCCCCAGTAGCCGAGCCCGACGACCGCGAGGCGGGTCACAGTCGCACCACATTGGCGCCGGGGCGCGTCACACCGCGAAGATCAAGAACGCATCCGACGCGATCGCCCAGGGCGTCGTAGTCGATGCCGGGGTGAGCCGTGACGATGAGCGCGACCGCCGCCCCCTCGAGGGCCTGCGGCAGCGGTAACGAGCGCAGCCCGAGGCACTCGGGCACGTGCTCGTCGTGGTAGACGACCTCGGCGCCGAGCCCCTGCAGCAGGCCGATCAGCTTGATTGCGGGCGACTCGCGGGTATCCGCGACGCCCGGCTTGTAGGCGACGCCAAGCATCGCGATCCGCGAGCCGCGCACGGGCAGGCCGCGCGCGTTCAGGACGCGCTGGACCTTCTCCACGCAGTGGTAGGGCATCTGCTGGTTGATCTTGCCGGCGAGCTCGACGAACTCGGTCGAGAAGTCGAATTCACGCGCGCGCCAGGCAAGGTAGAACGGGTCGACTGGCAAGCAGTGGCCGCCCATCCCCGGGCCCGGCTCGAAGCGCATGAAGCCGTAGGGCTTCGTCGACGCCGCGTCGATCACCTCCCAGATGTCGATCCCCATTCGATCCGTGAGTAGCGAGAGCTCGTTGACGAGCGCGATATTCACCGCCCGGAAGATGTTCTCGAGCAGCTTCGTCAGTTCCGCCGCCTCGGGTGTCGACACGCGCACGATGCGGTCGCAAACGGCGCCGTAGAGCTCCTCGGCGCGATCGGCACACGCCTCCGTGAGGCCGCCGACGACCTTGGGCGTGTTCGCGAGCGTGAAGTCGGTGCGACCCGGATCGACCCGCTCGGGCGAGAACACGAGATGGAAGTCAACGCCGGCGCGCAGGCCCGAGCGCTCTGCGAGCAGCGGCGCCACCTGCTCGCGCGTCGTCCCCGGGTAGGTCGTCGACTCGATCGCCACGAGCTGCCCCGCGCGCAGTACGGCGCCAAGCTGTGCGACGCAGTCCAGCAGGGGTGTAAGGTCGGGCTCACGGTTACCCGACAGAGGCGTTGGCGCACAGACGATCACGGCGTCCATGTCGGCTAGCAACGCAAACTCGGAACTACTCGTCAGGCGCGGGCGCGCGGCCTGCAGCGCGTCGTCCGAAACATCGTCGATGTAGGAGCTACCGGCCGCGAGCAGCGCGAGCTTGCGCTCGTCGCGGTCGATCCCTACGACATCCGTGTCGCGTAGTGCGAAGGCGACCGCTAGGGGAAGCCCAACGTAGCCGAGCCCGATGACACCGACCTTCATCGGGGGCGGAGTCTAGTGTGGCTCTCGTAGCGGCCCTCACCCCAGGTGTCGGCGGTCAGGGTGTGCGTGCGCCGTGTCGATCAGCGCGATGCGCGGCGGGATCGGCTCTCGCAGCGAGCACGACGTCCAAACATGGGTGCAGCGCTCGCGCAGGCGGCACGAGCCCTACCGCCGCTGCGGCCTATCGCGAGCATCGCTCCACAGCGGGGCGATTCGGATGCCCGCCGGCGCCGACCACAGCTCATATCGCCCCTGGCTGGCGCAGCCGACCTGCTGCCTCAACCGCCTCCGCGCGCGAATGCACGCCCAGCTTGCGCAGGATGCTCTTCGTGTGGCTGTAGACGGTGTCCTCGGAGAGGAAGAGCTTGCCGGAGATCTCGCGCGTCGAGAGGCCGGCGCAGATCAGGTCGAGGACCTCCCACTCGCGCGTTGTCAGCGGGCTCTTGACCGGGCGCATGCCGCGGCCGTCTTCGGTCGTGCTGCGCAGGATCTCGATCAGATGGCTCGTCAGTGATCGGCTGACCGCCGCCTCGCCGGAAGCGACCGAGCGCAGGGCGCGCCCGACAGAGTCGATCGCGGCGCTCTTCGTCAGGAAACCCGAAGCGCCGGCGCGCAGCGCGCGCAGCTCGGTGTCGCGGTCCTGGGGAACGGAGAGCATGACGACGCGCACCTCGGGCGCGCGAGCGCGGATCTCGCGGCAAGCGCTGATCCCGTCGAGGTGCGGCAGTCCGACCTCCATCAGGACGAGCTCCGGGCGGTAGTGAGTCGCGAGCTCGACAGCCTCGACTCCGTCCTTCGCCTCCGCCGACACGACGAAGCCAGGCTCCGCTGTCAAGGCGTCGCGGATGACGCGACGGGCCAGCGGATCGGGGTCCGCCACGATCACGCGCAGACGCTTTTGCGGCTCGCCCTCGGGCTGCGGCGCGGCCGGGGCGAGGCGCAGGCGCCGGTCCCCGGGAGGCTCGTTCTTGAATTGGCGGTCCGGCATCGCTTGGGTGAACGGTAGGCGGAGCCGGCCGTGAGGCGGCGGGGCATTTTTCACCCGCCCTCGATGGCGATCCGCAGGTGCGCCCGCCCGACCTCGCAACCGACCGTGCGATGTTCACCAGCAAAACGCGGTTTGTTCACCAGTGTTGCGCTGCTGGCTCGCCTAGGATCGCCGCGAGCGTGTCTTGCGGGGCATCAATCGAGGATCTGCGTGAAGCGGCGGTCGAGGCGCTTCGCAAGCGTCATCTGCACGCATACGGATGCCTGCCCGAAGGCGACCACGCTTGGATCGACGCGGGCGCGATCCTACTCGTGGCGCGGGCTCGCGCGGCGCGTGAGGCCGAGGCCGGCTACTCGCTGCTCGCCTCGCTCGCGAAGCTTCAGCACGCGGTCGTCGCGGAGGTGTACCTGCGCACCGGTGAGCTCCTACGCCCAGGCGGACGCAGCGCGAACAGCGAGCGTGGCCTGCTCGTCTTCGCGTTCGAGCGCGTGCCGTCAAGCGCGCTCGTCGTGGCCGCAGCGCCTCGCGCGACCGAACGCCCGCGCTGAATCAGCGTAGGCGGCGAAGCTCGGTCGCGACAGGTCGATCGAGTACAAAGGATGCATGGCAGTACCTGCCAAGGTGTCGGCCTCGCCGCAGCTCCCGCCACGCGGCGAGGTGCTGGGAATCTCGCTGGCGCTCTGCGACTACGACGAGGCCGTCGACTGGATCGAGGCGATGGTGCGCACCCGCACGCCCGGCTACGCGACGGCTGCCGCCGTGCACCTCGTGATGCTGGCGGCGGAGGATCCCGGCGTGCGGACAGCGGTCCAGGGAGCCTCGCTCGTGCTTCCGGACGGGCAGCCGCTTGTCTGGGCGCTGCGTGCGCTCGGCCGGGGAATGATCCGCTCGCGGGTCTATGGGCCGGACCTGATGCTCGCCTGCTGCCAGCGCGCGGCCGTGAGCGGGACGCGGATGTACCTCTACGGCGGGCGCAGCGAGGCCGCCCTCGTCACGCTCGCACTCGAGCTGCGGACGCGCTACCCCGGGATCCAGATCGTCGGCGCCTCCTCGCCGCCGCATGTCGGCGGCGCGCCGGGCGCGCCCTATCGCGAGCTGAGTGAGGAGGAGGAGCGGCGAACCGTCGAGGAGATCAACGGCTCCGGCGCCGAGATCGTTTGGGTCGGGACGGGCCAGCCGCACCAGGAGCTCTGGATGGCTCGGATGCGCTCGCAGCTCGCCGCCCCGATGCTGGTCGGGGTCGGCGCCGCCTTCGACTTCCACGCCGGGCTCGTGGCGCAGGCGCCGGCCTGGATGGGACGTCACGGGCTCGAATGGGCCTTCAGGCTGGCACGCGAGCCGCGGCGGCTCTGGCGGCGCTACCTGCGCTGCAACCCGCGCTTCATCTACGCCGTCGCACGCGAGCTCGCTGCGCGCGAACGCGGACGACGGTAGCCTGCCGGGATTGGCCCCGACAGCGTTCATCACCGGGATCACCGGCCAGGATGGTTCTTACCTCGCTGAGCTCTTGGTCGAGCGCGGCTACGACGTCCACGGGATGGTGCGCCGCTCTTCGGTCGAGCGCTTCGACCGCATCGAGCATCTGCGCGAGCGGCTGACGCTGCATCAGGGCGACCTGCTCGACCAGCGCTCGCTGGTCGACGCGCTGCGGGCGAGCCGGCCGGCTGAGATCTACAACCTTGCGGCGATGTCGTTCGTCGCCGTGTCGTGGGTGCAGCCGACGCTGACGGCGGAGTTCAGCGGCGTCGGCGTGACGCGCCTGCTCGAAGCGATGCGCGAGGTCTGTCCCGAGGCGGCCTTCTACCAGGCCTCCTCGAGCGAGATGTTCGGGAAGGTGCGGGAGGTGCCGCAGACCGAGCTGACGCCCTTCTATCCGCGCTCGCCCTACGGCGTGGCGAAGGCCTATGGGCACTTCATCACCGTCAACTACCGCGAGAGCTACGAGCTGCGCGCGACGAGCGGGATCCTTTTCAACCACGAATCGCCCCGCCGCGGGCTCGAGTTCGTGACGCGGAAGATCGCATGGCATGCGGCGGCGATCAAGCTCGGGCTCATCGACAAGCTGCCTCTGGGGAACCTCGAAGCCGAGCGCGACTGGGGCTACGCGAGGGATTACGTCGAGGCGATGTGGCTGATGCTCCAGCAGGACGTGCCCGAGGACTACGTCATCGCGACGGGCGTCGCGCACTCGGTGAGGGACTGCGTCGAGGTCGCGTTCGACCAAGCGGGGATTTCGATCGACGACCACGTCGTTGCCGATCCGACGCTGGTGCGTCCGGCCGAGGTAGACCACCTGATCGGCGACGCGACGAAGGCGCGGGAGCGCCTTGGATGGGAGCCGAAGACCGACTTCGAGGCGCTGATCCGACTGATGGTCGACGCGGACCTCAAGCGCTTGAGCCGCTAACGATGGCGCGACCGCTGCGGGTCGCGCTGGTGTCGTACTACGTGCACATGGGCATCGGGCTTGGCGCCTACGCGCGAGGACTGCTCTGTGGCCTCGACGCACTCGACTGCCCGCATCGCTTCACCGTGGTCACGCCGCGTCCCCGACTGACCGGCTTGGAACGGATCCGCACGGTTACGCTGCCAATGCCGGTACCCCCGCTCACGCCGCGAGTTCCGCTCATCTACTGGGACCAACTCGCTGCCTGGAGTGCGGTCAAGCTGATCCGGCCCGACATCGTCCACTGGCTCCAGCCGCGTACGTCGCTCCTGCCAGCGGCGCCACGCACGGTGATGTCGCTGGCAGACGCGATCCCCTGGGCCCCGCCACTGTGCGGCCGCGCGCTCGAGCACGGCTACGCTCGCACCTACGCCGGAATGACGCGTCGCGCCGACATGGTGATGACGCACTCGCTCCATGCAGCGCACGACATCGCAGAATTCCTCCAAGTCGATCGCGGGCGCATCGTCGTCAACGCCCTCGCCGCAGAGGCTACGCGGGAGGACGGAGCGGCGTCGCCGCCACCGGTTGAGCCGCCCTACGTCCTGTTCGTGGGTGGATCGGAGCGCCGCAAGAACGGCGCGCGGATGATCGAGGCGTTTGCGCGCGCCGCACTGCCCGAGACGATCCGGCTCGTCGTGGTCGGGTGGATTCACCCAGGAGGGGACGACGATGACGACCTCGCTGCCTGCGTCGCGTCGCTCGCGCCGGCGACGCGCGAACGCGTGCTGCTACTTGGTCACGTGAGCGACGAGCAGATGCGCGCGCTCTATGGCGCGGCGACGCTGTTCGCATTCCCGAGTCTCTACGAAGGCTTTGGACTGCCTGTGCTCGAGGCAATGCAGCGCGGCGTTCCGGTGATCACGTCGACGACGACCTCGCTACCCGAGGTCGCGGGCGATGCCGCCAAGCTCGTCGACCCCACCGACGTCGATGCGCTGGCGCGGGCCTTGGAGGAGGTCGTTGGCGACCCGGGACTGCATGCCGAGCTCGCCGAGCGGGGGCGTGTTCAGGCGGGGCGCTTCAGTTGGCAGGCGACCGCGGCGGAGACCGTCGCCGCCTACGAGCAGCTCGCCGGCGCCGGCGCTTGACGCCGGCCTCGCCGTTACACGGCGAACATGCCGGAACGCCGCGCGTCGGCTACGCTCGTAGCTCGCTCATTACTTAGGAGGAACCATGGCCGTCGCGACTGGAGATACGACTCTCGACCGCATCGAGGAGCTGCTTGGCGATCAGGCCGACTCGCTACTGCACCACCGCTGCGAGACGATCGACAGCTCCAAGCTTCACCTGCCTGGCCCAGACTTCGTCGACCGCGTCGTGGCCGCTACCGACCGTTCAAACGGTGTGCTCTCCTCGATGCAGCGCATCTTCGACCACGGGCGCCTCGGCGGGACCGGCTACGTGAGCATCCTCCCCGTCGACCAGGGAATCGAGCACAGCGCCGGCGCGAGCTTCGCACCGAACCCGATCTACTTCGACCCCGAGGCGATCGTCGAGCTGGCGATCGAAGGGGGATGCAACGCGGTCGCGTCGACGGTCGGCGTACTCGGCGCGGTCAGCCGCCGCTACGCGCACAAGATCCCGTTCATCGTGAAGATCAACCACAACGAGCTGCTGACCTACCCGAACAAGTTCGACCAGGTGCTCTTCGCGAGCGTTCAGCGGTCCTGGGAGCTCGGAGCCGTCGCCGTCGGAGCGACGATCTACTGGGGTAGCGACGAGAGCACGCGCCAACTCGTCGAGATCGCGCACTGCTTCGAGGAGGCGCATCGGCTCGGGATGGCGACAATCCTCTGGTGCTACCTGCGAAATGCGGCGTTCAAGAAGGACGGCACCGACTACTCGCTGGCCGCGGACCTAACCGGCCAGGCCAACCACCTCGGCGTGACGATCGAGGCCGACATCATCAAGCAGAAGATGGCTGAGAACAACGGCGGCTATACGGCGATCGGTGGCGGCTACGGTAAGACGTCCGACCTCGTCTACTCGCAGCTGACGAGCGACAACCCGATCGACCTTTGCCGTTACCAGGTGGCGAACTGCTACATGGGACGCGCGCCGCTGATCAACAGCGGTGGAGCCTCCAGCGGTGAGACCGACCTGGCTGAGGCGGTCCGCACCGCGGTGATCAACAAGCGCGCCGGCGGTACCGGCCTGATCAGCGGACGCAAGGCGTTCCAGCGACCGATGGAAGAAGGCGTCGCGCTGCTGCACGCGATCCAGGACGTCTACCTCGAGGACGGCGTCACGATCGCTTAGTAGCCGAGAGATCGGCGAGGTCAGCCGCGACCATCTCGGCAATCAGGTCGGCGAACGGCGTCTGCGCACGCCAGCCGAGACGCTCGGCGGCGCGCGCCGGGTTGCCGATCGGCGCACTGCCGTCGGGCTTGCGCACGAGGCGTGAATCGACTCGGAGGTAGCGCGCCGGGTCGAGCCCGACGACCGCGAAAGCCACCTCGACAAGCTCGCGGACGGTGCGCCCGACGCCGCTTGCGAGCACGTAGTCGTCGGCGTCCTCGGCCGCCGCGATCGCGCGCAGCCCGCGGACCACATCGCGTGCCGCGGACCAGTCGCGCACGGCCTCGAGGTCTCCGAGCACCAGCTCGCCGGCGAGGCCCAGGCTGATTGCCGCGGCGGCGCGCGTGACCTTGCGCGTGACATAACGCTCCGGCCGGCGCTCGGATTCGTGGTTGTAGAGCACGGCCGAGGAGGCGTGGAGTCCGTCGTGCTCGCGCGCGAGACCGACGAGCTGATGGGACGCGAGCTTCGCGACGCCGTATGGCGAATTTGGACGGCAGGGTGTGAGCTCGTCCTGCGGGCTCGGCGCGTCATCACCAAACATCTCGCGCGAGCTGGCGACGACGACACGGGCAAGCGGCGCCGCGCTGCGCACAGCGCCCAGGAGCTCGCCTGCGCTCGCAGCGATCGAACGGATCGTCGCGGCCGGATCCAGCCACGACTCCGGCACGAAGGCGCGCGCAGCGAGGTGGTAGATCTCGTCCGGCACGAGGGTGGCGACGAGCGCCCCGAGCGACCCGGGGACATCCGTGTCGACCTCATGCAGCACCAGCTGGCCGCGGAGCGCCTCGAGATTCGTGAGCTCGCGGTCGAGCGGGCCGCGCAGTGCGCCGTGCACCTGCGCGCCCTCAGCGCACAGAAGCTCGGCGAGCAGCGAGCCGTCCTGACCTGTGATACCGGTGATGAGGGCCGTCGTCGGGCGGGTCACCGGTGCAACGATGCCCGACTCGCCTCGAGCGTGCTGGCCAAGCCCTCGCGGATCGCGAGCGTTGGCTCCCAGCCGAGCACAGACTGGGCCTGCCCGATGTCCAGGCAACTGCACTCCAGCTCGCCGAGGCGAGCCGGCGCGAGCTCGGCTTCGAAGTCGACGCCCGCGAGGCCGCCGAGAATCTCAACGAGATCGAGGACAGAGGTCTCGGTCTGCGTGCCGATGTTGAAGACCCCGCCGGCCGTAGCGGCGGCCGCCTTGAGATTCGCCCCGACGACGTCCCCGACGTACACGTAGTCGCGTGTCTGCTTGCCATCACCGAAGATCGTCGCGCGGCGTCCGGTCGCGAGCGCGCCACAGAAGATCGCGATGACGCCGGCCTCGCCGAGCGGATCTTGACGCGGGCCGTACACGTTGCCGTAGCGCAAGGTGACTGAAGACAGGCCGTAGAGGCGCTCGTAGAGCCCAAGGTAGCCCTCGGCGGAGAGCTTGCTCTGGCCGTAGGCCGCCTCTGGCAGTGGTGTGAGGGTCTCGGGCGATGGGATCACCTCGGCGTCGCCGTAGATCGCACCGCCGGTCGAGCTGTTGACGACCCGAGCTACGCCGTGCCGACGTGCCGCCTCGAGCACGTTGATAGTGCCGCCAACGTTGATCGTCGAGTCCCAGGCCGGATCGGCGATCGACTTGCGCACGTCGATCTGGGCAGCGAGGTGGAAGATCACCTCCGGGCGCGCCTGCGCGACCGCCTCGGAAAGGGCGTCGCCGTCACGGATATCTAGCACCTGCAACTGCGCCCCGCGCGAGCGAGCCTCGTCGAGGTTCGCCTCCCTGCCGGTGGAGAGGTCGTCGATGGCGACCACCTCGTCCCCGCGTTCGATCAGCGCGTCGACGAGATTGGAGCCGATGAAGCCGGCGCCGCCGGTAACGAGTGTGCGCACGGACCGGATCCTACGAGTAGACGGCCGCGAGCGCACTCTGCGCCCGTGCGAGAGTCGCGCGCATCACAGACAGCCCGGCCTCAGCTGCCGCGCCGTCGCCGCGCAGGCGGTCGATCGTCTGGGCAAGCGCGCCAGCGTCACCTGGCGGGCTCAACCAATGCTCGGGCACGATCTCCGGCAGTGCTCCGATGCGCGATGCGGCCACGGGCAGCCCAGCCGCCATCGACTCCGCGGCGGCAAGGCCGAAGGTCTCGGCAAACAGCGACGGGACGACTGCGACGCATGCCCGCGCGCGCAGCTCGGCGAGCTGGCGCTCGTCGAGGACGCCACGGAAGCTGACATTTGGCGCGCCGTCAAAGCGCGCACGCTCGGAGCCGGCGCCCGCGACGACGAGCGGAACGCCGGCGACGCGGCAGGCCTCGACCGCGACCGCGAGTCCCTTCTCGGGCTCGAGACGACCGGCGAACAGGGCGAACCCGTCATTCGACAGCGCCGCCGGCGGCCGGCCCACCGGCAGCGGATGGGGCACGACATGGGGAGCCGCGACCGGCGCGCCAAGCTCACGCAAGCGCTGCGCCGCGAATTCGCTCGGCACAACGAACGCGTCCACATACTGCGCAATCCGCCGCTGCCACGCGGCCAGCGCCGTCGCGTAGACGAGCGCTTCGGCGCGGTTTCCACGACAGTTGTGCACGACGCCTGGCGCCGTGTTCCGTGCGTGGCAGCGGGTGCACTGCGCGCCGTCGGTGAAGCAGACACCGACAGCGCAAACGAGGCGGTACTGGTGCAGGTGCAGGACGACGCGCGCGCCCGCGCCTCGCGCCGCCGCAAGCGCGCGCCAGCCGAATGCGGGGTGGATGTTGTGCGCGTGAAGCACGCGAGCGCCGGTGCGGCGCACCGCGCCCGCCACCTCCTCGGGCGCCAGCCCGCCGCGCAACAGTCCTTGCGCAGCCTCGACCCGACCGAGGGCCACCGAATCGCGCTCCAGCAGCTCAGCCTCCTCGCCGAGCCGCTCGCGTACGAGCCACATTAGGTTGCGAACCGCGCGCTCCTCTCCCCCGGAGCTGCGGTAGCGGTTGTGAAGAAAGAGGATCACGCAGATGCAAACGTAGACTCTCGGGCGCAGTGAGCGTGCCCGCAACGATCATCATCCCGACCCGTGGGCGGGCGGACTACCTCGCGGTGACGCTCGCATCGACCATGCCGCAGGCGCGCTCGGCGGCCGCGGAGGTGATCGTCGTCGACGATGGCCGCCACCCTGGCATCGAGACGCTGGCGACCGAGCGGGGCGCACGCTACCTCGCGCTCGGCTCGCCGCGCGGGCTCAACGCGGCACGCAACGTGGGCGCTGCCGCCGCCGCGGGCGAGCTGCTCGTCTTCGTCGATGACGACGTCGAAGTCGCAGCGGGGTGGTTGCAGGCTTATCTGGACGCCGGGCGCCAATTGCCCGAGGTCGGCGTGTTCACGGGGCCGATCCATCCGCGCCTCGAGGGACGCGCGGCGCGGCGACGCACGTGCGGTCGCGAAGCAGCGCCGATCACGAGCGCAGACCACGGACCGGTCGACCGCGACGTGGCACGCGGGTGGGGCGCGAACCTCGCGATCCGCGCGAGCACGCTCGCTGGCATCGGAGCGTTCGACGAGAGCGCGCCGACCGGCGCCGGGGACGAGGAGGAGTGGGAGGAGCGCTACCTCGCCGCCGGCGGGCGCATCCGCTACGTCGCGGCGGCTGCGCTCGATCATCGCCGCAGCGCTGCCGATTCCCGCCTGCGCGCGCTCGTGATCGCGGCGGCGCGCCGTGGCGCGAGCGCCCGGCGCTACGACGAGCGGCGCGGAGTCGCACCGCCGGTGCGAGCCGAGCTGCGGACCTTCGCCGGTTGCGTCTGGCACGCGCTCGCGCGCCGCTGCGCCAACGGTCCGGTCATGGCGGCCCACAGCGCGGGGCGGATCGCGGCGGCGCTCGCTGCCAACCGCGCGCGCAGCGCCACGCCGGTGTCCGACGACTTCCTCTCGGGCGAGAGCGGCACGGTCGGTGGCAAGCGTGATGTGCTGCGCGAGCTTGGCGATCTCGCGCTCGACGCGCTGTCCCTGCCGGCGCGAGTCGCGCTCGCGCGCGCCGCGCGTCAGTCGCCGCCGCGACGTCGCGTGCTGGCCCTTTCGATCGTGCGCGGGGAGAACGCCGCCATCTACCGCGCTGCGCTGCGTGAGCTGCGCCGGACCCGTCACGAGCTGGTCGCGAGCTCGAGCGACGCGGGCACGCACGGGCGCTTCGAGAACCTCAACCGGCTGCTTTCGGAACACAAGGTCGATGAGTTCGACTGGCTGCTGGTGCTCGACGACGACGTGGTCCTGCCGCGAGGCTTCCTCGACGGCTTGATCAACCTGGCGGAACGCTACGAGCTGCGGCTCGCCCAGCCGGCCCACCGGCTACGCTCGCACGCCGCCTGGCGCGTGACCCGCCGGCGGGCACGCAGCGTGGTGCGTGAGACGGCGTTCGTTGAGATTGGACCGGTCACCGCGCTGCATCGCGAGGCATTCGCCGAGCTGCTCCCGTTCCCCCCGCTGCGGATGGGATGGGGCCTCGATGCGCACTGGTCGGCGCTCGCGCGAATGCACGGCTGGCGCGTCGGGGTTGTCGACGTCCTGCCGATCGCGCACCGGGCCGCGCCGGCCGCCAGCGTCTACTCGCGCGAGGAGGCGGTCGCCGAGGCGCGCGCCTTTCTCGCCGAGCGCCCCTACCTCCCGGCCAGCGAGCTTCAGCGGACGCTCGCCGTGCATCGTCGATGCGCGTAGCGGTCGTCGCCGAGTATTACCCGCGCGGCGACGATCCCGTCCTCGGCATCTGGGCTCACCGGCAGGCGCTCGCGGCGCGCGACGCCGGCGCAGAGGTCGCCGTGTTCGTGCTCGAGCGCATCGCGGGCCGCAGCGGCGGGAAGCTGCGCCTGGCTCGGGGCGCCGATGCGAGGCGGATCGACGGCCTCGAGGTTCGCTACGTTCGCTACCTCTCACCGCCCCGCCCGTGGAGCTACGCGCAGTGGGGGTCGTTCGCGGCGGCGCAGCTCGCTCGAGCCCTGCGCAGAGCCGGCCCGTTCGACTTGATCCACGCGCACAACGCGGTCCCGGCCGGCGACGCCGCGCTGCGGGCCGGGGCGGGGACTCCCGTCGTCATCTCGGTTCACGGCGGCGACGTCTTCTGGACCGTGTCGCGCGTGCCGCGAGGCGCACGCACGGTGGCGAAGGCGCTCGCGGGCGCGCGAGTCGTCCTCGCCAACAGCGCGGGGGTCGAGCAGCTCGCACGGACGCACGGCGCGCGCGCCACACGCGTCGTGCACCTCGGCACCGACCTACCGGCAAGCGTCGAGCGCAGCCGGCAGCCGCTGATCGCCACCGTCGCGCACCTCGTCGCGCGCAAACGTCATTCCGAGGTGATGCGAGCGCTGGCCGAAATCCCGCAGGTGCGCTATCTGATCGTCGGCGACGGGCCGGAGCGCGCGCCGCTCGAACGGCTCGCAACAGAGCTCGGCATCAGCGAGCGGGTCGAGCTCGCCGGTCAGCTTCCCCATGAGCACGCGCTCGCGCGCGCACGCACGGCATGGGCTTTCGTGATGCCGTCAGTCGACGAGGCGTTCGGTGTCGCCTATATCGAGGCGATGGCTGCCGGGGTCCCCGCGATCGGTTGCGCCGGCGAGCCGGGCCCGGAGGAAATCGCGGCAGCGGGCGGAGGCATCGTGCTGGTCCCCCCGGGCGAGCGCGCAGCTCTCGTCGACTCAATCCGCGAGCTTGTGACCAACGCGGAGCGGCGTGACGCGCTTGGTCGAGCGGCGCGGGAGACCGTCGAGCGCAGCTTTACCTGGCCGGAGTGCGGGCGCCAGACCGTCGCGGCCTACGAGGAGGCCCTGCGGTGAAACCGGTGCTGTTCGTCACCGGACACGTGCCGGCGAGCCGGCGGGGAGCCTTCGAGGCGCTCGGGGAGCGGCTGCCGCTCACCCTCGCGCTGTTCGGCGGGCCGCACCAGCACGGGGCGCCCCCGGGGCCGCCTCCGGCGGGCGTGGACGTGCGCGGGGTGGATCAGCGCGAGATCGGACGGCTCGTGGCGAGCGGCGAGTACGCCGCCGTGATCGTCGGAACGGGAGGCCGGCTCGCGCTGCCACTCGCGTGGCGCGCGGCACAACGCAGCGGCGTGCCGTTCATCTTCTGGGCGGCGCTCTGGCATACCCCGACAACCCCGGCGCATCTCGCCGCGCTCGCGCTCATGCGCCGCATCTATCGCCGCGCGGACGCCGTAGTCACCTACGGACCGCACGTGAGCGCCTACGTCGCAGCGCGCGGTGCGACGCGGATCTTCGACGCGCCGCAGGCGGTCGACAACGAGTTCTGGACGGCGCCCACGGCGCAGTCTCGCGACGAGCGCTTCGTGGCGGTGTTCGTCGGGCGCGCGGACCCGGCAAAGGGCGTTGAGGTCGTCATCGAGGCGTGGCGGCGCGCCGAGCTTGGCGTGGCGGAAGCCGAGCTCGTGCTCGTCGGACCGCATGCCGTCGAGCTACCGGGCGTCAGCGTGATTACGAGTCTCGACGCACCCGGATTGCGCAACCTTTACGCTCGCGCCCGCGTTCTCGTCATAGCTTCCGTAAGAACGCACAGGTTCGTCGAGCCGTGGGGGCTGGTTGTGAACGAGGCAATGAACAGGGAGTGCGCGGTCATCGCAAGCGACGCCGTCGGCGCGGCCGCCGGCGGGCTCGTGCGCGACGGGCGCAACGGCCTGATCGTGCCGGCCGGCGAACCGGGCGCGCTCGCGCAAGCATTGCGACGCTTGAGCGAGGACCGCGCCTTCTGCGCCGAGCTCGGCGCGCACGGGCGCGAAGATGTGGCGAGCTACACATACTCGGCGTGGGCGCAGGCCTTCGTCGACGCAGTAGAGCTCGTTTCCGGGGCCGCCAAGGCTGGTAGCGTGGGACTGTGAGACGGGTCCTGCAACAGGCCGCACTCGCTGCGGCGGTACTCGCGCTGCTTCCGGCGGGTGCGCTCGCAGCCCACCATTCCCATCACCACAAGCCTCTGCCGCCCGGCGTGCAGCAGGTGCTCGAGGACTGCGCGAACCACAACCGCTTGCAGGGGCACTACACGGTGGCCCTGCTCCAGCAGACGCTACGGGACATGCCGACCTACGACAGGGTGTACTCGACCTGCGGGGGCGAGATCCAAAGCGCGATCCGGGCGC
Source organism: Solirubrobacterales bacterium (assembly GCA_003138355.1). Classification (GTDB taxonomy): domain Bacteria; phylum Actinomycetota; class Thermoleophilia; order Solirubrobacterales; family Solirubrobacteraceae; genus Palsa-513. The sequence continues at coordinate 12,416 of PLFX01000010.1, read as the reverse complement.
TACTCGGCGGGTCGCGCCAGCCGCCCAAGGCGAGCCCGGCCGTTCGCCAGCAGATCGCCAAGAACGCCACGAGCGAGCTTCACCAGGCGGCTAAGGCGGGCCAGCAGCCGGTCACTCTCGGTGGCGCCAAGATCGCCGCCGGGGCGGTTCAGGTGAACGGCAGCTCACTGCTCAGCGCACTGCCGACGCCAATCCTCATCGTCCTGATCGCGCTGATCGTGCTCGGCGCAGTCCCAGTCGGCATCAGGCTGCGAAGCATTGTCCGCGCACGTGGCAGCCGCTGAGGCGAACTCCGGCGGGGCGCCGCTCGCGGCTGCCCTCGCGCGCGCGGTGCGCTGCTCGTGGCTTGCCATCACGATCGCCCTAGCGATCGTCGCAGCCTGCTTCTACGCCAGCGGCGGACTCGGCCTGAGCTCGGCCACGACAACCGAGATGATCCTGACCCTCGGATCGGGTGCGCTCGTCATCGCCGCGGCACTCCAGCGCAACGCGCGCGCCACCCCGCTCTTCGGCGGCTGGACGGTTGGCGCGTTCTTCCTCCTCGCGGCCTTCACGGGCCTGTCAGTCGGTTGGTCGGTTGAGGGGTCCAACTCGTGGATCGAGGCCGGACGCACGCTGAGCTACGCCGCCTGTTTCGCCGGGTCCGTCGCGCTAGCGCGGCTCGCGGCGGGACGCTGGCGAAGCGTCATCGCGGGCGTTCTACTGGCGAGCGCCTTCATCTCGCTCTACGCGCTCGGCACGAAGGTCTTCCCGGGCTCGCCCGGCATCAACATCGACTACGCGCGGCTCAACGCGCCATTCAACTACTGGAACGTCGTCGGCCTGACGGCGGCGCTCGGTGTCCCCGCCGCGCTCTGGCTGGGAACGCGGCGTGAAGGGCACGGTGCGCTTGCTGCCCTTGCCCCACCCCTGATCTGCGTTGCGCTCGTGACGATCATGCTCTCGTACTCCCGCGGCGCGCTGCTCGCCCTCGTCGTCGGATTGATCTTCTGGTTCGTCTTCGTGCCGCTGCGCCTGCGCTCGACGGCGATGCTCGCGGTCGGCGCCGCCGGGGCGATCATCGCCGTCGCATGGGATCTTTCACAGGCGGGGCTGACGACCGATTTCAGGCCCGGCTTCGCGAACACGGTGCCGTGGTCGGCGCATGTCAGCTCCGGTCACGAGCTCGGCGGAATCCTGCTCGGCGTCCTCATCGGCTGCGCCGTCGGCGGTCTGCTCGTGCGCTTCGTGGCGCTGCGCAATCCACCGTCAGCCGAGTTGCGCGAGCGCATCGGCCGCGGGCTGCTTGTGTGCGTCGCACTCGTCCCGGTCGTCGCGGTGATCGGCCTCGCCGCGAGCTCGCGGGGATTGTTCGGCTCGATCTCGCACGACGTGAACACGCTGACCAATACGAACGTCTCGGTCCCGAACAGCGCGACCAGGCTCACGGCGCTCGGCAGCGAGCGCGCGGTCTACTGGCGCGACGCGATCGACGCCTGGAAGGCGGCGCCGTTCGTCGGCGATGGCGCCGGCAGCTATGTGACGACGCACACGCGTTACGACCCGAGCCCGCTCACCGTGACGCAAGCGCACGGCTACATCTTCCAGACGCTCGGCGACCTCGGCCTCGTGGGACTGGCTTTCAGCCTGCTCCTGGCCGGAGCGTGGAGGGCCGCCGCGCTGCGCGCCACGGGTCCGCTCCGCGTACGCTCCGCGCCCGGCGCGCCAGAGCGGATCGGGCTGCTGACGATGATCACGGTCGTCCTCATCTTCGCGGTCCACTCGACGTTCGACTTCGACTGGTTCGTGCCCGGCGCGATGATGATCGCGCTGTTGTGCGCCGGCTGGGTCGCCGGTCGCGGTCCGCACACGAGCGAACTCGCACTGGGGAGGCCCGACATCGCCGCGGCGCGCAGCGATCCGTGGGTCGCGAGCATCGCCGCCGCAACGCTCGCTCTCGCGCTCGTGATCGCCTGGACGCAGTGGCAGCCATTGCGATCCTACGACTCCTACAACGCCGCCGAGATCGCGCTTGCCAACCACCATTACGTCCTCGCGAGCGCCGACGCACGAACGGCATCGAGCCAGGACCCGGTCGATTTCTGGCCGATCGTCTGGCTCGCGTACGCGCAGTTCGACATGCATCACGAGCGCGCCGCCTACGCGACGATGGTCCGCGCCGTGCGCCTCCAGCCGTCCAACCCGCAGACCTGGTACCAGTTGGCGCTATTTGACTGGTACAGCCTCGATGAGGCAAAGGCAGCGCTACAGGCTGACCAGCGCGCGCTGTTCCTGGACCCGCAGGACGACCAGACAACGATCGATTCTCTCTACACGACGCTCCTGCCGGCGGCGCAAACCTAGCCTCTGGCTCGTGCTCAGGCCGTGAGCTCGGCGTGGGCGCGCAGACCGTTGCTCGGCGTCCACTCCCGATCGGTGATCGCGTAGATCACGTGGTCGATGACGCGGGAGCCGATGCGCTCCGCGCCGCGGACGGAGCCGTCCTCGCGAAAGCCGAGCCGCTCGGGAATCGCGCGGCTGCGCCGGTTCTCGACGCCCGCGCGAATCTCAACTCGGTGCAGGCCGAGGACGCGGATCGCGTAGTCGACCAGCGCGCGCACGGCGAGCGTCATCGTGCCTGCTCCCTGGTGGGCCTCGGCCAGCCAGTAGCCGATGCTCGTCGCGCGGGCCGTCCAGTCGATGCGGTGAAAGCCGGCAACACCGACGATCCGTCCCTCCTGGACGATCGCCATCTGCAGGCTGCGGTTCTCTTCGTGCTGGCGCACAGCCGCGTGAATGAAGGTAAGCGAGTCGGCCGCGCTTCGCGTCTGTCCGACGAATGGCATCCAGCGGGCCAAGTGTTCGCGGTTCGCGTCGATCAGCGCAAACAGCTCATCGGCGTCCGCCGGATCGAGGAGCCTCATCGAGCGATCTTCCGTGAGCTCGAAGCGGAGCATCCCCTCAAGTATGCAGGCTCAGCGCCTTGGGAGAGCCCGCTTTAGCTGCGCGACGTGCTCGCCAACAGCATCCCTGCGCGTCTCGCGATCTGCGGCTCGCCAAGATCTGCGGCTTCAAGCGTTCCGCGTAGCGTGCGCGCCGTGAAGAAGCGCACGTGGTCGGAGCGAGGATCAAAGTGGCGATCGAATGCCGTTGCGCTGAGCCCGAGCCAAAGGCGGCGGAGCGGCCCGTGGTCGGGCGTCGAGAGCAGGAGGCGTCCGCCGGGTCGAAGGACGCGGCGGACCTCCGCGAGCAGGCCCAGCCCATCCTGAACGTGCTCGAGCACCTCGCCCGCCCAAACGACATCGAACGACTCGTCAGCGAAGGGCAACTCTTCCCCTGTCAACACGAACTCGACCGTCGGGGCGCGCGCTCGAGCCCGCCGCAGGGCCTCCTGCGCGACGTCGCAGCCCGTCACGATCGCCCCGTGCTCGGACAGCGCCGCCGTGAACTCCCCCAAGCCGCAACCGAGATCCAGGACCGCCTGTCCCTGCACGACTCGGTCAAGGAGGAAGTCGCGCCGGAGCACGAAGTGCTCCGGCGGACCTTCCGACGCCGCTTCAGACGCCGCTCGCCAGATTCGCTCGAAGTAGCTCGAGCCGCTCAGAAAGCGCCCCGACCGTGCACCACCGCCGGGATCGTCTTGGCGAGGATCGCAAGGTCGACGAACACCGACCAGCGCTCGAGGTAGAGGAAGTCGAGCCGCACGAGGTCATCGAACGTGAGCTCGGCGCGGCCCGAAACCTGCCACAGACCGGTCATCCCGGGGAGCACGAGGTAGCGCTTCATGTGCCACGGCTCAAGGCGTTCGAAGTCGCGCTGCGGGAGGGGACGCGGTCCGACGAGCGACATCTGTCCGCGCAGCACATTCGCAAGCTGGGGCAGCTCATCGAGCGAGAACCGGCGCAGGCGCCGGCCGACCCAAGTGCGCCGCGGATCGCGGCGGATCTTGAACAGGGCGCCAGATGCCTCGTTGTGAGCCTCGAGCTCGGCCTGGAGCGCATCTGCGCCCACGAGCATCGTGCGGAACTTCAGGCAATCGAACGTCTTGCCACCGATTCCGGCGCGCTGCGAGCGGTATAGAACCGGCCCGCGGGAGGTGAGCTTTACGGCGAGCGCAATCAGCAATAGCAGCGGGCTCAGAAGCGCCAGGAGGAGCGACGCGATCAGCAGGTCGAATGTGCGCTTGATGAGATAGTCGACGCCTTCGAAGACAGGAGCGCGCAGCTCGAAGAGCGGGACCAGCTCCCCAGGCAGGAAGTCGGCGCGGTGGATCAGGATGTCCATCGTCGACGGCGCGATACGCACGCGCACGCCTCGCTGATGCGCTTCGTCGACGAGCGCCACCGCGTGCTCCTGGGGGAACGCGGGGTCGGCGATGATGATCTCGTCGATCTCCTCGCGTGCGAGCACGTCAGGCAGATCGCTGAGCGCGCCGAGCGAGTGCAGCCCGTTGGCAGGCCGCGGGTTGAGCGAGATGTAGCCGACGATCGTTACCGCCGGGTGCGGACCGCTGCCGAGGACGCGCGCGACGGCCTCGATGTGGCTGCCGCTGCCGACGATCACGGCTCTGCGGCCATAGCCGGCCGCGCGCAGCAAACGGCCGAAGGCTCGTTCGGCGAGCCAACGCAGGGAGGCGATGTAGACGACGGCGGCGGCGAACGAGCCATAGAAGATGTAGTAGGACTCGAATTGCTGGCCGCTGACGACGGCGAAGATGAGGATGACGATCGTGACCTCGAATAGCGCCGCGAGGACCCGCGTGAGACCCGGTCGCTCGCCCCTGCTGCCGTACATGCTCGAGCGCGCGAAGAGCAGCACGGTCACGAGGTAGGCAAAGGAGACGTAGGAGCGCGTCGTGTCGTAGACGTGGGAGAAGACGAAGGTCCCGTAGACGAGCGCCTTCAGCGCGAGCGCGGTGAAGATCGCGAGCGAGACGCCGGCGAAGTCGAGCGCGAGCAGCACGAGCACGCGGGCCGCGCGCCGCGCGGTGTCCCAGTGCAGCAGGAACGACAGTCCCAGGGGTCGCTTGCGGCGGATGTCGCGCGGATGCTCGGCGGCGGGCAGCGCGGTGATCGCGGCGCGGAGTTGTGGGACGTCCCCGTTCGCCGGCTCCTCGACGTCCTCGAGCGGCTTCGTTGCGGCACTCACGACGCCTCCCATAACGCTGTCGGCTTCGATTTGTTGCGCACGACGAGCCAACTGGGCTAACCGATCTCGTCTCCGAGCAAGCGCTCTCGCGTCGAGCTTGCAATGGTCTGTGCAAGCCCGTCGCGCAGCGCGACCTCGGGCGACCAGCCGAGCAACTCGCGCGCGAGCGTTATGTCCGGCCGTCGCTGCTTGGGGTCGTCGACCGGAAGGGCGGCGTGCACGATCTCCGATTCGGAGCCCGTGACCTCGATCACGACCTCCGCCAGCTCGAGCAGCGTGAACTCGTCGGGATTGCCGATGTTGACGGGCAGGTGATGGCCGGACTCGGCGAGCGCGATGAGGCCGCGAATGAGGTCGCTGACGTAGCAGAACGAGCGCGTCTGCCCGCCATCGCCGAACACCGTGAGCGGGCGGTTGGCGAGCGCCTGGCGCAGGAACGTCGGGATTGCCCGGCCGTCGTGGGCGCGCATCCGCGGACCGTAGGTGTTGAAGATACGCACGATCGAGGTATCGACACCCTGCTGGCGGTGGTAGGCCATCGTCAACGCTTCGGCATATCGCTTCGCCTCGTCGTAGACGCCGCGTGGACCGATCGGGTTGACATGGCCCCAGTAACTCTCGACTTGCGGGTGCTGCTCGGGATCGCCGTAGATCTCGCTCGTGGAAGCGATCAGGAAGCGGGCCCGGTGGGTCTTCGCGAGTCCCAGTGTGTGATGGGTGCCATACGAGCCGACCTTGAGCGTGTGCAGCGGCAGGCGCAGGTAGTCGATCGGCGATGCGGGCGAGGCGAGGTGGTAGACGAAATCGACCGGCTCGTCAACGAAGTACGGCTCGATGATGTCCAGGTTGAGGTGGACGAAGTCGGGGTCGCGGATGTGCGCGATGTTCACCAGCGAACCCGTCTCGAGGTTGTCGACGCAGATCACGCGATGGCCGCGTGCGAGCAGCTCCTCGCAGAGGTGCGAGCCGAGGAAACCGGCTCCACCCGTGACCAAGCAGGTCGCCATCGCGCTGATCCTAGTGCCTGGAGCGGGCATAGCACGTACAGGTCAGGCGGGGATATCCTTCGCGCCGATGTCAAGCAGCCGCAAGCCACCGGCCGATGTGCCGGAGGCGAACGCGGCAGACGAGCGCGATCTGACCATCGCGCCGCTGGTTGGGCCTGCCGACCCGCGCCGGTTCACCGATTCGGGGATCGAGATCGAGTCGAGCTACGGTCCTGCCGACGCTCCGCTCGAGCTCCGTCAGCCGGGCGAATTTCCGTTCACGCGTGGGATCCACCCGCGGATGTACCGCGACCGCTTGTGGACGATGCGCCAGTACGCGGGCTACGCGACCGCCCAGGAGTCAAACGAGCGCTACCGCTACCTGCTCGATCAGGGCTCGACCGGCCTCTCGGTCGCATTCGATCTGCCGACGCAGCTCGGCCTGGACTCGGACGACCCGCGCTGTCTCGGCGAGGTGGGCCGCACCGGCGTCGCGATCGACACGATCGAGGACATGCGCACCGTCTTCGAGAACATCCCGCTAGAGCGCGTTTCGACGTCGATGACGATCAACGCGCCCGCGAGCGTCCTGCTGTGCATGTACGAGCTCGTCGCCGAGGAGCAGGGCGTCCACGGAGACGCGCTGCGGGGCACGACCCAGAACGACATCCTCAAGGAGTACATCGCGCGCGGCAACTACATCTATCCGCCAGCCCCGTCGATGCGCCTCACGACCGACCTGTTCTCATACTGCCGCGAGCGGCTGCCGCGTTGGAACACGATCTCGATCTCCGGGTACCACTTCCGCGAGAAGGGGTGCTCGGCCGTGCAGGAGGTCGCGTTCACGCTTGCGAACGGCATCGCCTACGTGGAGGCGGCGCTCGCCACCGGCCTGGCGGTCGACGAGCTCGCACCGCGAATCGCGTTCTTCTTCAACTGCCACAACGACGTCTTCCAGGAGGTGGCGAAGTTCCGCGCCGCACGGCGGATGTGGGCGACGATCATGCGCGATCGCTTCGAGGCGCGCGACCCGCGCTCGCAGATGCTGCGCTTCCACACGCAGACCGCGGGCGTCACGCTGATGGCCCAGCAGCCGCTCAACAACATCGTCCGCGTCGCGCTCCAGGGCTTTGCAGCGGTCTGCGGCGGCACGCAGTCGCTGCACACCAACGGCTACGACGAGGCGCTCGCGCTGCCCAGTGAGCGCGCCGCCAAGCTCGCCCTGCGGACGCAGCAGGTCCTCGCCTACGAGTCAGGCGCCGCGGACACTGCGGACCCCTTCGCCGGCTCGTACTACGTCGAGGCCCTGACGAACGAGATTGAGCGTCGCGCGGCCAAGCTGATCGAGCGGATCGATGAGTTGGGAGGGGCGATCGCGGCAATCGGCTTCGTGACCCGCGAGATCGACGAATCCGCCTGGGGCTACCAGGAGCGCTACCGTACCGGGCAAGACGTCGTCGTCGGTCTCAACCGCTTCGTCGAGGAGGACGACGACATCCCGCACGACATCCTCCGGGTAGACCCCGACAGCGAGCGCGGGCAGGTCGCTCGCCTAGCGCTCGTGAAGGCCTCGCGCGACGAAGCGGAGGCCAAGCGCCGCCTCGACGCACTGCGGGACGTCTGCGCCGGCGACGCCAACGCGCTGCCCGCGATCCGCGAAGCCGTCCGCGCCCGCGCGACAGTCGGCGAGATCTGCACCACAATGGCCGAAGTGTTCGGCCACTACGTCCCGAGCTGAGCACAAATCGGGCAGGAAACGCCCAGGGACTCTGCGCGAAACCGCACACCACCAGGTCGCTGACCCGCGGGCCACAGGAGCAATCCGGCCCACCATCCGCGTGACAGGCCAGACGAGGAGACCCGACCAGCCCGCCTCCTGCTCATAGCCTGAGCACGAGGAGCGGTCCCGCAGTCTACGATCCACCCGCGGATGGCGAGCCAAGCGCCCGACAGCTACGCCGAGAAGCTCGCGCGGCTCGAGGAGCTGCGGCGCGAGGCGGCGCACGCCCAGGGCCCGGCTGTCGAGAAGCAGCACGCGAAGGGCAAGTACACCGCGCGCGAGCGCGTCGAGAAGCTGCTCGACCCCGGCTCCTTCCAGGAGAGCGACCACTTCGTCCGCCACCGTACGACGGACTTCGGGATGAGCGCCAGCCGGCCGCTCGCGGACGCCGTCGTCACTGGACACGGGACGATCGACGATCGCCGGGTCTGTGTCTTCAGCCAGGACTTCACGGTCTTTGGCGGCTCGCTCGGCGAAGTGATGGGCGAGAAGATCTGCAAGACGATGGACATGGCGGCGCGGATCGGCTGCCCGGTGATCGGGATCAACGACTCAGGCGGCGCGCGCATCCAGGAGGGAGTCGTGTCGCTCGGCGCTTACGGCGACGTCTTCTTCCGCAACGTCGCGTGCTCGGGCGTCGTGCCCCAGATCTCGCTCGTGATGGGCCCGTGCGCCGGCGGCGCGGTCTACTCGCCTGCGATCACCGACTTCGTGCTGATGGTCAAGGCGACTTCGCACATGTTCATCACGGGCCCCGACGTGATCAAGACGGTTACGGGCGAGGAGGTCGGCTTCGAGGAGCTCGGCGGCGCGTTGACGCACAACACGAAGTCGGGCGTCGCGCACTTCGCGACCGAGGACGAGGACCACTGCCTCGAGGAGGCGCGCTACCTGCTCTCGTTCCTGCCGCAGAACAACCTCGAGTCGCCGCCGCGCCACGCGCCGAGCGACGATCCGGAGCGGATGACGCCCGAGCTCGACCTGGTCGTCCCGGACAGCCCGAACAAGCCTTACGACATGCGCGAGGTGATCCGCCTCGTCGTCGACGACGGCGAGCTGCTCGAGGTTCACGAGCACTTTGCGCGCAACATCGTCTGCTGCTTCGCACGCTTGGACGGGATCGCGGTCGGGATCGTCGGAAACCAGCCGGCGGTGCTCGCCGGGGTGCTCGACATCGACGCTTCGAGCAAGGCCGCGAGGTTCGTGCGTACCTGCGACGCCTTCAACGTCCCGCTCGTCACGTTCACGGACGTGCCGGGGTTCCTGCCCGGGACGGCCCAGGAATGGGGCGGGATCATCCGCCACGGCGCGAAGCTCCTCTACGCGTATGCCGAGGCAACGGTGCCGAAGATCAACGTGATCACGCGCAAGGCCTACGGCGGCGCCTACGACGTGATGTCCTCCAAGCATCTCGGGGCCGACTACAACCTCGCGTGGCCTTCGGCCGAAGTCGCGGTGATGGGCGCGGAAGGCGCGGTCAACATCGTCTACCGCCGTGAGCTCGCCGGCGCTGACGACCCCGCAACGCGGCGTCACGAGTTGATGGCGGATTACACGGCGCGCTTCGCCAACCCCTACATCGCGGCGGAGCGCGGCTATATCGACGACGTCATCACGCCGCACGAGACGCGGCCGAAGCTGATCACGGCGCTGCACGCCCTGTCGAGCAAGCGCCAGCCGGGCCCAAGGCGCAAACACGGCAATATCCCGCTTTAGCGTGAGCGAGGGCAGTCAACGGCAGCTGGTGTTACCAGCGACAGCATCAGCCGAGGAGACGGCGGCGATCGTGGCCGCGCTGGCGCGCTACCTCAGCGATGTGGAAGCGCCCGAAAGCGGGGCGGCCCAGCGTGAGAGCGAGTGGCTGCGCACCGCCCGCGCCGAGGCGTTGCGCGGCGAGTTGCCCGCATTCTGGGGCGCGCCGGAAGCGTTGAATCAAAACTCCTGAAAGGCAGGTGCCTTTCGCTAGTATTCTCGGCACGATGGATGCCGGCACCGCTTCGCATCGCGGGACGCTCGCGGACCCCGAGGTCTACGACAACGTTCCCGGGCATGTGATCCCGATCCTCGAGCGCGAGTTCGACGACTTCGATAGCGAGTCGAGCGCGTTCCTCGGGGGGGAGCGCGGCGAGGCCGAGTTCATCGGGTTCCGGCTGCGCCAGGGCGTGTACGGACAGCGTCAAGCCGAGCGGCAGATGATCCGCGTGAAGCTTCCCTTCGGCGGCGTGACCCCCGAGCAGCTCGAGGCGTTCGCCAGCGTGATCGAACGCTACGTGCCGCTGCGCAAGGGCCATTTGACGACGCGGCAGAACGTCCAGTTGCATCACGTTCCGCTGCCCGACGCGGCGAAGCTGATCCGCGAGATCTCCGCCAGCGGCCTGTCCACGCGCGAGGGCTGCGGCAACACGATCCGCAACGTGACGGGCGACCCATGGGCCGGCGTCTGCGAGGGCGAGCTGTTCGACCCGACGCCCTACGTCGGCGCGCTGGTTCGCTACTTCGTGCGCCACGAGGTCTGCCAGGTGATGCCGCGCAAGTTCAAGAACGCGTTCTCGGCCACCGACGAGGACCGCGCGGTCACGGGCATTCACGATGCCGGCTTCCTGCCGCGCATCAAGGACGGCAAGCGCGGCTTCGAGATCCGAGTCGGCGGCGGCACCTCGATCATGCCGCGCGTCGCGCCAACGCTCTACGAGTTCGTCGGCGCCGATGACGGCGAATACCTGAAGGTGCTGGAGGCCGTCCTGCGCATCTACAACCGCCAGGACGACCTGCGCGCGAACCGCGCCCGCGCCCGGATCAAGGTCATGATCGACCGGATCGGGATCGACGCGTTCCGCGACCTGGTCGAGGAGGAGCTGCGCGGCGATTGGGTGGGCGAGCGCCAGTACGACATGGGGTCGCTGCTGTTCGTCTACGACGAGGAAGCCGCGGCTCCGGCGCTGCCGCGGAGCGTCGCCACGCCCAACGGCGACGCGCGCGAATTCGAGGCGTTTGCCGCCGGCAACGTCCGAGCGCAGCGCCAGGCCGGCTTCTCGACGGTCGAGGTCAAGGTCCCGCGCGGCGATCTGACCCCCGAGCAGCTTCGCGGCCTCGCCCGCATCATGCGCGACTTCAGCGGCGGCTTCGCGCGCACGACGATCCAGCAGAACCTCGTGCTGCGCTGGGTGCGCGACGAGTCGCTGTACGCGGTCTGGCGCGCGCTCGGCGAGCTCGAGCTGGATGGCGTTGGACCGCGCACCGTGAACGATGTCGTGAGCTGCCCCGGCACCGACAGCTGCAAGCTCGGCATCACGAGCTCGATGGGGCTCAACCGGGCGATCAGCGAGCGCGTTGGTGAGATGGCGATCAGCGACCCGCTGACGAGCGCGGTCAAGATCAAGATGAGCGGCTGCCCGAACGGCTGCGCCCAGCACCACATCGCGGACATCGGCTTCTACGGCGCCGCGATCAAGGTCGGGCAGCGCAGCGTGCCCGCGTACATCCCGCACGTCGGCGGCCACTACGAGAACGGCGAGGTCGTGATGGGCCAGCGGCTGAAGTCGCGGCTGCCGGCCAAGCGCGTGCCCGAGGCGGTCGAGCGCTGGCTGCGCCACTACGAGCGCGCGCGCGAGGACGGCGAGTCCTGGAGCGCGTTCGTCGAGCGCGTCGGTCCCCGCGAGCTCGAAACGGTCGTCAAGGACCTCTCGCTGCCACCGCAGTTCACGCTCGAGACGATGAGCCAGTTCATCGACTGGAGCCGTTCCGAGCCGTTCGAAGTGGTGCGCGGGGAGGGCGAATGCGCGTTCTAGCCGCCCCGGCCGACCTCGAGTCCGCATCGGCCGAGACGGTGCTCGCACACATGCTCGAGCACCATCACCCGCGCCTCGCGCTCGCCTGCTCCTTCCAGAAGGAGGAGGCCGTCCTGGTCGACATGCTGCTCAAGCTCGAGCCCGCCGCACGCATCTTCACGATCGACACCGGAGCGCTCTTCCCCGAGACCTATCAGGCCTGGCGAGCGCTCGAGGACCGCTATGGCGTGCGCGTCGAGGTCTTCGACGCGATCGACCCGACCGGGGTGCCCTGGAGTGCCGGCCACTGCTGCTCGGAGCGCAAGACCGCCGCACTGGACGCCGCGCTCGCGGGCCTCGATGCGTGGATCACCGGCCTGCGCCGCGAGCAAGCCCACACCCGAGCAGTGGCGCCGAAGCTAGCCTACGACGAGCGCCGCGGCGTGTGGAAGGCAAGCCCGCTCGCCAACTGGAGCGAGCGCGACGTCTGGAACTACATCGAGCGCTACGACCTCCCGTACAACGCGCTCCACGACCGCGGCTACGGCTCGATCGGCTGCGCCCCGTGCACGCTTCCCGGCAACGGCCGGGAGGGACGCTGGGCCGGCAGCGCGAAGACCGAGTGCGGCATCCATCTCGAGAGCTGAGGCGGTGGACATGCAGTCGACCTCGCTGCAACGGGCAACCGGCAGCAGCCAGATGAGGTCCGCTTCGCGGGCCGCTCTACGACTCACGCATTTGCGTGCGCTTGAGTCT
>PLFX01000053.1 GCA_003138355.1 Solirubrobacterales bacterium | reverse complement strand
ACCGCCTAAACCCGACAGCCTCGTTGCTTTGCAGTAGCAGCGTTCCGGGCGGACACACTCGCTGTCTGAGGCGATCGAGCGCTCTGCGTTGCTGTTGACCGCTGCCATGATCCAGCGGTAATGGGTAGAGAGGCCGCGACGCGTCGGGCTGTGATGCCGGAGGGGAGTGAGCGCATGCTTAATTCGCGCTCGCTGAGCGCCGATCATCGGCGTCTCGCGCAGCTGCTAGCGCCCGGATGTCGGGTGCTTGACGTCGGGTGTGGCTCTGGCGCAACGTGTGTCACATCGTCCAGAGCGCTTCGGTTGGTGACATGCGTGCGGCGCGGAGTGCTGGGAGCAGGCCTGCGAGCGCTCCGATGGCAAGGGCTGCGGCGAAGCCGCCGCCCCAGGCGAGGAACGGGATGATGATTGTCCAGCCTTTTGTTGTTGCGTAGATGGTGGTGGATAACGATCCGGCAGCGATGCCGGCGATCCCGCCTAGCACGGCGAGCGTGATCGCTTCGGCGAGGAACTGAATGCGGATGTGCCGTTGGGTGGCGCCGAGGGCTCTGCGTAGCCCGATCTCTGAGCGGCGCTCGAGTACGGAGATGATCATGATGTTTGCGACGCCGACAGCGCCGACGAGGAGTGCGACGGCGCCGAGGGCGAGAAAGAGTCCGTTGAGTGCGCTTTGTGCGTCGGCTCGAGCGACTAGCGCCTGCGAGGGGCGGCTGACTGTGACCTGGTTGGGGAGCTGGGGGTTCGCTGTGGCTGCGAGGAGCGAGTGGACGTCGGTGATTTTGCCTGTCTGGGCGCGCACGTAGATCGTGGAGGGGTGGCCGTCGAAGCCTAGGTAGGTCTCGGCTGCGGGGTAGCCGACGAGGACAGATGGGTCGATGGCGGGTGCGAGCACCGCGGGCTTGAGGATTCCGACGATGTAAAACCACTGGTTGTTGAGGTAGACGCGCTCGCCGGGGAACACCCGGTCGATTCCGAGGCGTTGCGCAGCGACTGCGCCGAGCACGACGGCGGGCTCTCGGGCTGTCGCTGCGTTGAGGAAGCTGCCGTGGGCGATCGTGTCTCCGGTTGCGTGCAGCAGACCGAGGCTGACGGCTTGGACGGTCAGGGCGTTGGTGTCGATCGAGGGGATCAGCGGGCTGCGGAAGACCGTGGCGTTATCGATGGTCCCGGTGTCCTGGACGGCGGTAACGCCGTGGATTCGTCCGATCATTGCGGGGGCCACGGTCGGGAGCTCGGCTGGTTGCCCGAACAGTGTCTGGCCGTTGGTGACTGTGAGCATGTTGGTGCCGAGCTGGTCGATCTCGGCGAGCAGGCCGGCCTGCGACGAGGCTGAAAGTCCTAGCACGGCGACGATCGCGGCCACCCCGATCGCGATGCCGAGCGCCGAAAGCCCGGCGCGTACTTTGCGTGTTCGCAGACCGACGACGGCGAGTCGCAGCAGATCGGCGCGTAGCAGCGGCTTCGCGAAAGTCTCAGGCGTGCGGCTCATGCTTGCTTGGCCCCTTGTTGCGTGCGGGCCGGGCGTGCTTGGGTGTCTTTGACGATGCGGCCGTCGAGCATCTCGACCAGCCTTGGCATTCGCGCAGCGATGCTCTGGTCGTGGGTGATGAGCACGATCGTCGCGCCTTCGGTGTGCAGCTCTTCGATCAACTCGAGGATCGCCTCACCGGTCACGCTGTCGAGGTTGCCCGTTGGCTCGTCGGCGAGCACGATCGCGGGCTGTCCGACGAGGGCTCGCGCGATGGCGACGCGCTGGCGCTGGCCTCCTGAGAGCTGTCTTGGTTGCGCGTCCGGGCGGGCTGAGAGGCCGACGCGGTTGAGCGCTTCGAGCGCTCGCTCGCGACGCTCGACGAGCGGTACTGCTGCGTAGAGCAGTCCGTCGGCGACGTTGTCGAGAACCGTCGTGTGTTCGGCAAGGAAGAACTGTTGAAAGACGAAACCGATCCGTGTCGCGCGTAGGCCGGCGAGCTCGGCGTCCGCCAGCGTTGCCACGTCGAGGCCGACCAGAAGCACGTCGCCGGAGGTCGGGCGATCGAGCGTACCCATCATCTGCAGCAGCGTGGTTTTGCCGGAGCCGGACGGTCCGAGGACCGCGACGAGCTCTCCCGGCTCGATCGTGATGCTGACACCGCGAAGCGCGTGGACCGGCGGTTCGGTGGGGTATGTCTTGGTGATCTCGCGGAGCTCGAGCACCGGCGGCGGCTGGCGTGGTTGCCGCCGGAGTGGGCCTCCGCGCTGGTCGGTCGGCGTGAGCGTGTCGTGCGGAGGAGTCATAGCGAAGGCACCACGACGCGCTGTCCGGCGGTAAGGCCGGAACTCGTGACCTGAACGAGGCCATCGGCGTCGTCGAACAGCCCGAGCGAGACCGGCACGAGATGACGCGTGCCGTTCTGACCGGCGACCTCGACCGCGTATGTGCCGCCGGCCTCAGCGAGTAGCGCGTCCAGCGGCACCACAAGCGCGTGGTTCACGCTCGCGGTCGTGATCGTCACCTCAACCGGCGCCTGATCCAGCTGACCCGTCGCCGCCGGATCCGTCGGCGTGACGTCAACGTTGATCGTCGGTGTCGCTCCGGAGCCGCCTGCGCCAGGCGTGGATTCGCTGCCCGCGCCCGCCGACGCGGACGAGGAGCCCGTGGCGACCGTGCCTACGGCGGACACCACGCCGGGCGTCGTGCTGTTATCTGGCAGCGTGATGGTTACGCGGTCGCCGACCCTGACGTCCGCTTGCTGCGTTGCGTCGAGTGCGATCACTACCTGCCGCTTGGTTGAGCTGGCCTGCAGGACCGGGGAGCCAGGCTGGATCGGAAACCCCTCGACGGCCGACAGTTCCGTGACTCGCGCCGCGGTCGGCAGGAACACTGCCTGGCCAAGCGGCAGATTGCCGGTTTGCGGGAGGGCGAGTTGGGCCTGGAGACGCTCCAGCGCAGCGGCAGTCGACGAACTGAAGTAAGTGGAACTTGGGTCGAGCTGCAAAGACGTCGCGTCACCGAGTGCGACGAGGGCCGCGTTGAGCTCGCGCACGTCAGACCCGCTCATCCCCTCCGAGAGGCTGCGGTAAGCCGGCACGGGACCGTAGAGGAGCGCGACCCACGACCCGTCGAGCTGGTAGAGGCCCTGGCCTTCGCGGACGTTCGCGCCGAGCGCGGGCACGTCCGTGATAGTGCCGGGAGTTTGGTCCGCGACGGCGTAGTTACCGGCGTAGCCGAGGGTGGCGCTCACGAGCGTCTGCGAAGACAGCGGCTGTTCGGTGACCGTCGCCAGCGACGTGGCGTCAGCGTTAGTGCTCGCAGGCGCATGGTTGCCGCTGACGGCGAGGAGCACGACGCCAACCGCGACGACAATGACCGCCACCGCGAGAGCGATCGGCGTCCTGGAACGTCGTGCCCGCCACCGCGGTCGCTGCGGCAACTCGTCCGGGAGCTCGATCGTCGCTTCAGGAAGGCTCATGGCTGGCCCGAACCCTTGAGGCTGCCGGGCAGCTTCGAGTTGCACTCGCTCCAGGCTTGGGTGAACTGCGGCGAGTTCGGATCGACGCCGGCCGGGATCCCGATCGCCCCGTTGGCAGCCGGGTCAGGAAAGGTCGGCACGCCGTGTGTTTGCATGCAGTGCGCGAACGCGAGCAGACTCGATGTCTGCGATCCGCTTGCACCGCCACCGTTTGACAATCCGCCCGGGAGCAGGTGCGAGCACCCCTGCGTGGCGGACTGGAAGTTCGGGGACTGTTCGACGCTGCTGCTGATCAGGAAATGGCCGTTCTGCGGGTCGGGGAAGCTCGGCACGCCGTGCGCGCGGACGCACTGAGCGAACGCCACCGGGCCTGTCGCTGCCGCCTGCTTCGAGGATGAGCCACGCGTCGCAGCGTTCGATGAATGCGAAGGGCTGGACCCGCCGCACGCGGCGAGCAGCAGTCCGCAGCCGACGATCACGGCTGTTGTCACATGTGTGCCTCTCGCGCGGCGGCGCCGCCGTCCTCGCACGTTGGCGTGTGCAGTCGGTAGTTCCAGCATGTGCGTACGGCCTCCTGGGGCTGGGGGTGGTCACGACCTGTCGCTGGCCGTTGTACAGGGGGACCCGTCACACGCCGATAACGCCGTGACCGGGCTGTGACCTCGACCGTGCCATCCTCACCGGCAAGCTGGAGTTTTCGAGCAGGACGGATGCTGGTGTGAGAGTGCTACTGGTGGAGGATCACGCGCGTTACGCGACGGTCGTCGCGACCGGGCTGCGGCGCGAAGGCATGGCCGTCGACATCGCCTTCGACGGGCAGGAAGCGCTCGCGCACATCGCGGGAACCGACTACGACGTGGTCGTGCTCGACCGCGACCTGCCGCGCGTGCACGGCGACGATGTCTGCCGAAAGCTCGTCGCCGATCATCCGGCGACACGCGTGCTGATGCTCACCGCGGCCGGCGCGATCAACGACCGCGTTGACGGCTTACGTCTCGGCGCCGACGACTACCTCCCCAAGCCATTCGCGTTCGCTGAGCTCGTCGAGCGCGTCCGCGCACTTGGCCGCCGAAGCACTCAGGCAATCCCGCCAACGCTCGTGCACGGAGACCTCCGTCTCGACACTGCGCGCCGCACCGTGTCTCGCTCCGGCCAGCCGCTCTCGCTCACCCCGAAAGAGTTCGCCGTCCTCGAGCAGCTGCTCGCCGCCCAAGGGCGAGTCGTGACGAGCAGTGAACTGCTCGCAAGCGTCTGGGACGAGATGGCCGACCCCTTCACAAGGACGGTCACTGTGACCGTGAGCCGTCTGCGCGGCAAACTCGGAGCCCCGCCAATCATCGCGTCCGTGCCGCCCGGGGGATACCGGATCTGATGGCTGCTCGGCTAATCGATCGGCTCACGATGGCGCGATCACAGCTCTCGCTGCCGAGGCGAACGGTGCGGCTTCGCCTCACCATCCTCTACAGCGGTCTCTTCCTCCTCGCCGGCGCTGCGCTGCTCGCCATCACATACGTCCTCTTCGAGCGCTCGACAGCTACCGCGCTATTCGTGAACAGCACGACCGGACAGAAGATCGCCGTAAAGGGCTCGCTGCCGACGCACGTCCGGCCCAGCCCGCAACTTCACAATGGCCGCCCAACTGCCGAGCAGCTACGGCTTGCGGCGCAGCTCGGCGCCCAAGCCGGGGCACAACACGCCCATGATCTCCAGCAGCTGTTGATCCAGTCCGCGATCGCGCTCGCAGTCATGGCTGTGCTCGCGATCGCGCTCGGCTGGATCGTCGCCGGCAGGGTGCTCACACCGCTGCGCACGATGGCAGACAAGACCCAGCAGATCAGCGAACGCAACCTGCATGAGCGGCTCGCGCTCGCCGGCCCAGACGACGAAGTGAAACACCTCGCAGACACGATCGACGGCCTCCTCGCCCGGCTCGAGACCGCGTTCGACGCGCAACGCCACTTCGTCGCCAACGCATCGCACGAGCTCAGAACGCCACTCGGCTTCAACCGCGCACTGCTCGAAGTCGCGCTAGGCGACCCCAATGCGACCGCAGAAACCCTGCGCTCGACCTGCCAGGAGCTGCTCGAGTCCGGCGAGCAACAGGAGCGACTCGTCGAAGCCCTCCTCACGCTCGCCAGCAGCGAGCAGGGCCTAGACCAGTGGGAGCGCTTCGATCTCGCGGTCGTCACCCAGCGAGCACTATCACCGCACCGCGCCGACGCCAAGCGACGCCAAATCGACGTGAACGCCACACTCGACCCCGCCCCGATGATCGGCAGCCCAGAGCTGGTGGAGCGAATGGCCGCCAACCTCATCGACAACGCCATCCGCCACAACACGCACGCCGGCAGCATCGACATCCTCACCTACACGCAAGACCGGCACGCGGTCCTCTCGGTTAGCAACACCGGCCCGCAGGTCACAGAAGCCGATGTTGACCGGCTGTTCGAGCCGTTCCAACGACTCGGCAACCAGCGCACCACAGACCAAGACGGTTACGGACTCGGACTCTCGATCATTCGCGCAATCGCGACCGCACACCACGCCGGCATCAAGCTCCAGCTCCGCCCCGAAGGCGGCCTCACGATCCAAGTGCACCTCCCGCCCCCGAGCTCATCCGCAAACGGCCCGGGCGACGACCACACGACTTGGGACACTGCCGCTCAGCTACGCAAAGCCAGATCACCGATCCGACGATCAGCGAGTCCGCGGGAAAGTCCAAAACGCGAGATCGACAACGCGGCTTGAGCACAGACTGCACCGGGAAGCGAGCGTCTTCCCGGCGACGCGATCGCGACCGCCTTGGACGATCAGCACGAGCCTGACGGACATCGCCGCTGGCTACCGCTCCCGCCCAGCACCGGTAACGCTGCAACGCGCCCGCTCAAGGGTCATCCTCGTCCTGCGCGGGAGCGGGAGCGGGACGCCAGCGCTCACCGCGAGGGCTGGGACTCCATTTCCTCGAGCCAGCGCAGGATCGCTTCGCGGCGGTAGCGGCGTGAGCGGCCGATCGTGATCGTCGGGATCTCGCCGCAGCGTGACAGCCTCCACACGCGCGCGACGTCCAAGCCGAGCATCTCGGCGACGTCCTCGGCGGTCAGCAGCCGCGATACGACGACCGTGTCTTCTGCGCGAGTGTGCATTAGTTATCGCTGAATATAGCTGATTGGCGCTGCTTGCCGCTGGTTGGCTACTTTTGTCGGCTGTTGGCTCCTATGATTCGACGGGTTGAGCACTCAGGTCGATGCGATTCAGGAAGCGTTCGCGGCCACGCAGGATCGCTGGCGCCGCGCCGTCCAAGCTCACCGGTTGGCGCCACCGGACGCAGGGTTCAGTGCTCGCCTCGCCACGTTGGCCCAGGTCGCGCACGAGGAGGCTGAGATCTGCCACCGGGCCGCCGCTGCGAGATACTCGTGGCCGCCGCATACCTCGCGGCCCGAGCTGCCCTACGAGCTGCAGCCCGGGACCGGCCGCCGCGGTCCTCGGACGTTGTGGTCGCGCTTTGATGCCGCGGTCGCGGCGCTCAACCGTGCCGGTCGTGGAACCGACTTGGTCGAGGTGGCAGAAGCGCACAAGTTGCTCGCTGAGGCTGCCGACGCACTCGCTCGCGAGGTCGAGCGCGAGGACCGCGCCAGCGGCCTGTTGCCTGGCGAGGAGCGCCGCAGCGCCTGACGCGGCGCGCGTCGGGGACGACGTCGGTCAGGCGGGGCTCGGCGGGACGAGCAGCCGACGCTGCCCCGCGCGGTTCCACATCTCACCCGGATCCTTCGAGTCACTCGGTGCTGCGAGCGCGGGCTCGTTCTCGGCCGCGGCCTGCTCGATCATCGCGTAGACGTCGCCGCGCAAGATCATGTACGCCTTTCCGACGCGGCCACCCCGGAGCTTGCCGCTTTCGATCCACGCGCGCACGGTTTGCGGCGTCACGTGTAGCTGGGCTGCGACTTGCCCGACCGTGAGAATGTCGTCGTCTCGCATTCAGGACACTTGTTAGCTCGCTAGGACTGCTTAGCGATCCGTCACGATACGCGGCGCAGCGGGGACACGCTGCGAAGTTGTTGTCCTGACGCCCTAGATATCACGATCCCCGAGGCGGAATAACGGCGTCGTAGGCGAGTGGTTATTGAAGCGGGCTTGCTTTGGGGGACCATTTTGGCCTCGCTATTTACGTCGCACGGCAATCTCGTTAGCCAGCGAGCTCTGAAGCGGCTAATTACGTCGATGAAAAGAATCGAACCCAGCGCGGAATCTTATTTAAGGCTTTTGCCGTCGTCTATAATAACGGCCTTCTGCTGGTTCTCGTAACGGAGCGTTGAATTGACCGAGAACGACAACAGGGCCGGGCGGTTCGTTACGCAGCCGAGCGGCTATCGAGCGTTTATCCCGGCGCCGCTCCCACCTGAGCCGCCGATCGAGTTCGACGACGACCTGCTCGCCCTGCTCTCCAAAGCTGACGTCGCCTTGGGTCGACTGGACGGCGTCGTCAAGGTGATCCCCGATCCGGACTTCTTCGTCGCGATGTACGTTCGCCGCGAAGCGGTCCTCAGCTCACAGATCGAGGGAACCCAGAGCACCCTTGAGGACCTGCTCGAAGTCGAGCTAGAGCCCGAGTCTCGCGGACGCTACGGCGACGTTGGCGACATCGTCAACTACGTCGCCGCGATGCGCTACGGCCTGCAGCGGCTCGACGAGCTTCCCCTATCGCTCCGGCTGATTCGCGAGATTCACGGGGAGCTTCTCAAAGATGGTCGTGGCGCCCAGGCCGCCCCCGGCGAGTTTCGCACCTCGCAGAACTGGATTGGTCCCCGCGGCGCGCCACTGCAGCGCGCGACATTCGTTCCACCGCCGGTGCCGGACATGAAGCAGGCGCTCAGCGACTTCGAGGGGTATCTACACACCGCCGCGGGCGGCCCGCAACTCGTCCAAATCGGTCTGGCACACGCGCAGTTCGAAACGATCCACCCGTTTCTTGACGGCAATGGCCGCGTCGGGCGTCTGCTCATCACGTTCCTGCTCGTTCGAGCAGGGATCCTGCGCCGACCTCTGCTCTACCTGAGCTCCTACTTCAAGCTTCACCGCACCGAGTACTACGACCGACTGATGGCTGTCCGCCGGCGCGGAGACTGGGAGGGATGGCTGCGCTTCTTCCTCCAGGGTGTAGCTGTGACCGCCGAGGAAGCGGGAGCTACGGCCGAGCGGATCTTCGCGCTGCGCGAGCAGCATCGGGCGCAGGTCATGGAGGAGACCGGCACCAATGGCCTCAAGCTCCTCTCGACGCTGTTCCAACGGCCGCTCGTCAACGTCAACCTCGTCGCCAGAGAGCTCGCCGTGACATTCCCGACGGCCAACCGTCTCGTCGCGAGGTTCGAAGAGCTCTGCATCCTCGAGGAGGTCACCGGCCAGCGACGCTCTCGCCAGTTCCGCTACGAGCCCTACCTGCGACTGTTTGACGACCCGGACACGACGCCTGAGCAAGAAGCGCCGGCCGAGGTAACCGAGGCTCAGCGGCGATCAGGCTAGGCGCGTCCTGGGCTAGATGTCGCGGCCGAGGCCGAGGCCACGCTCAAGTACGTGCTCGCGGTCGCGTTCGGGCATGAGGTCTTGGACGCGTGCCATGCGCTCTTGGATCGGTCCGAGTCCGGGGTCGGCGATCGCTAGTTGTTTGCGCGCGTCGAGGATCTGCTCGCCCGCCTTTTCCCAGTCGATGTGCTGGCGCCATGGGGCGTCGCGACGACCGGGTTCGGGTCCGAGCGCGGTCGGCTCGGCCCGGTCGATCTCGTAGGTGATTCGGTAGCTCTCGACTGCGCGCGCGGCCTGCTGCCACGTCTCGCGCTCAACCGGCCGGTCTTCGCCGGGGCGTTTGCCGAGGACACGCTTGATGTGCTCTCCGGGCCGTTGGATTGTGCGGTCGGCTTTGTTGCCGATCGCGTCCTTGAGCGCCATTTCGGCTTTGCGGAGTTGCTCGCGCGCGTTGGGGTGCTCGGCGTCCCAGCGCGCCGGGCTGTCAGGACCGCTCTGGATCGTGGCGAGCTCAGCCTGTGCGCGGCGCTCAGCCGCGCGCACACCCTCAGCGTCGCGCTCGCTGCGCCCGAGCTGGAGGCTGAGCATGTTCGCCTGCTTGCCGCGCCTGGCGAGCGGGCCGAGTGCTCCGAGTTCGTCGCGGTAGCTCTGAATGTGCCGATCCCACTGCTGGCCGGCGTCATGGAGCCGTTCGAGTTTGCGCTCGAGCAAGGCGATCTCCCCGGCTGTGTCCCGCGGGTAGCTGTCGATGACCGCCTGGAGCCGGTCGCGCTCTGCACGCAACGCCGCGATCCCGTCCCCAGCCCGGTCGATATCGACCGGCAGCGTGAGCTGGGCGTGCTCGCGCTCGACGTGTTGTTCGTATGCGAGCGGGATGCGGATCGATGGGAGGTCCGGCTCGGAGCGTCCGAGCCGCTCAGCCAAGAACGCGATCGCTTCCTCTCGCGGGGCGGGTAGCTCGAGCTGCTCGTTTGACGCGTAGAGGTGGGTGCGCTCGCGCGCCCTGGTCAGCGCGACATAGGAGCCCTCGGCGGTCGAGAGCGGCCCGGCGATCATGTGGGTCGTGTCGGTCGTACGACCTTGCGCGGGGAATGGGTGCGACACGTACGCAAGCCTGACCTGTCCGGCGTCGAGGGTCGCGCGGTCGAACGCCGCTTCGCCTCCGTCGCTAAGCCGCAGCGTCGCCGTGCCGGCTTCGGCGTCGACCGAGGTGACCTGGCCGCTAACGCCGTTGCGGACCGGGCCGAGATCGGGGTGTTGGATCGGCGCGCGCACGACGACCTCGTCACCGGCACGCAACCCGTAGGGTCGGCCGGTGAGCGGCACGCTCGCGTTGCCGAGCTCGCCGTCCTGTGAGCGGATCGCTTGGGCGCGGGCGTTGAGCGCGTCGAGCTGCTCGTTTGACGTCTCCGCGACAACGAGCGTGTCGCGGCCGGCGCGCCGGTCGGCTTGTGCGGCGTCGAGTGCGAGATCCTCGAGCCGCCGCTGATCATTCTCGATGACGACGAGCCCGCGCTCGGAGTAGTTGGTGAGCGCGTGGTCGTGCTGACCCGCTCGCCAGAGCGCCTGGTCGCGGCGATCAGCCGGGTCTTGGGCGCGGACGATCCGTGACAGCTCAACGAACGCGTCCTGCTCGCGAGCAGTCTGTTCGATCTCGCCCCACAGCCCGCCGGCGCCAACTGCTTGTGACTGGCGCGGGTCGCCGATCGCGACCAGCCTGGCGCCCGACTCGCTCACCGTCTTGAACAGCCATGCCTGCTCGCGTGTTGAGGCGAGCGCCGCCTCGTCATGGATCACAGTCACGCCGGTGTCCAGCACGACGAGACCGCGTTCTACGTTTACGCGGAGCGCGGTCGTCGAGTACCCGCGACCCTCGACACCGACCTCGCGCAGCTCGGCGGCGAGGCGCTCCGCGGCCTGCGCTCCGGTACTAGTTACAAGGACTGTTCGGCCGGCCTGCTGGTGGGCGCGCGCGACGCCCTGCAGCGCGGTGCTCTTGCCGGTCCCTGCTTGACCGACGACGACGACGAGTCGCTGCGCGGAACACGCGACCCTGACGGCTCGCTCCTGCTCGCCGGCAAGCTCACCGCCGCGCGCCGCAACGCCAACTGCTAGGAGCTCCACCTCGGCGGTAACGAGCGCCTCGTTGATCGCTTCGCCGCGAACGATCGCGAGCTCGCCGGCGCTGCGGACGGTCGCTCGCTCGAGCGCGCGATGCACGGCGGTCGTCTGCCGGCCGTCCGCGAGATCGAGGACCTGGCCGCGCTCATGTAGTCGCCCGAGCGCCCTGAGCCCCGCCTGCGGTCCAAGCTCAGCCGCGGACTCAAGTGCAACCGCGAGCGCCTCGCGTGGCGCGAACGTCGCGTCAAACTCGGTCAGCCTCGTGAGGATCTCGTTGTCGAGATCGCGCCACTGCGGCTCCCGGTCACGTCCACGATCGCGGAGCTCCTCGACAGTCCTAGCGTCGAAGTCGTGCTCGACCGCGGTCTCCCACCACGCGCGATCCAGATCACCCGCCGTCTCGAGTGTCCCCTTCGCGGCGCGACTGGAGATCGCGAACCGCCGCTGCTCCGCCGGCATCAACTGGCCACTGCGCTCAAGCCCGTCGAGCCGGACGGCCGCGTCCGCGGCCTCCGGACCACCCTGCTCGATCACCGCTTCCAGCGCCGCCTTCTTCTCCGCGAGGCGCTGCTCGATCGCGCCGGCAACCTGGTGGTGGCGCGAGCTCCACCGCTCACGCAACCCCTCCGGCACACCGACCAGCTCGAAGTAGCGCGCTCCGCGCCCGGTGGCGTGCGCGATCTCGAACCCGAGCTCGCGCAGCTCCTGCGCGAGCTCGCTGCGGTAGGTCGCACCGATCTCGCGCTGATGCACAAGCCACGCCCGCGACTCGACCGCGACCACCTTGCCGTCAGAGCGCAACGCGCCGTGGATGAGGACATGCGAGTGAAGCTGCGGATCGGGCACCTGACCCGCGACCGCCCTGGCGGTCGTGTGCTGCCAGCTCGAGGCCAACACCTCCCGTGCGTTCTCGCGTACCACCGTGTCCTGGTCAACGCGACGGCGGACCATCGGGACGAACTCGAGCGCATGAGCGAGCGCGCGATCCACCGCCCGCTCCTGAGCTGATTCGAGCGCAGCACGAACCTCCGGTGAGCCGAGCGCCCAAACAGCCGACACCGACTTCGGCGCCGAGAACGTCGCNNTGCTCGCCGCTCACCGGATGACGGACCGCCATCACCGCGCGAAACGCGTCACCGTCAACCGGCAGCGACCGGTCAACACCAAGCGCCGCGGCACCCCCAGGACCGAGCACCCAGCGGCCGGGAGCCTCTACCCGCTCACCGTCCTTGAGGTAGTAGTCGCCTTCCTGCGGAGGCTGAGCGCGCCCCTCGAGGTAAGCCGCATACGCCGGGCCGCCACCAGCCGACACCTTCGCCACCGTCAACACGGCAAGCAGCTCTACAGCGCGTTCGAGGCACGCTCGATGCGCGCCCCGCGACCACTCAGCACGAGGCGCCACACGAGCTCTCGCGGGCTCACAGAGGCTGTCACGAACCCGGACTTTAGCACCTAGTGCGTAAAGTGTATCTGCCTTTGGAGCGTTGGGGTAGCGGCGGAGGCGGAGCGGCACGGCGGCGAGAAGTGGTGGACATGCTGGTGGTGCGGGGCAGGCGTGCAGGGCGGCGAGAAGTGGTGGAGATGCTGGTGGTGCGGGGCAGGCGTAGGCCTGGCGGTCGGCGTCACGAGCGGGCGCTGTGGCCGTCTTGGTGACCCGGCCGGGCCGCAGTGTCGGAACAAGCCACCGTGGCCCGAAACACGCGCGCTCTCATGTCCGACGAACAGCGTGCCGAGCGCCGCCGCTCAGACCGCGAATTCGCCCGGCGAGCCGTCGCGCAACTCCAGTCGTCTGACGGCTGGAGCGCGTGGTTGACGGCGCGCAGCCGCTTTCACAACTACAGCTTCGCCAACCAACTGCTGATCGCGATGCAGTGCCCAGAAGCGACGCGGGTCGCGGGCTTTCGCGCGTGGTTGAAGCTCGGCTACTGCGTCCGCAAGGGTGAGCGCGCGATTCGAATCTGGGTGCCGGCGCCGCCCTCGAGGGGACGACTCGCACGCTGGAGGGAGCACGGAGCAAACCCACTCGAAGAGCCTGAAGTGCGGTTCCGCCTTGGTCCGGTATTCGACCGCTCCCAGGTCGAGCCGCTACCACCACCGGCGACGGCGCTCCCTCTCGACCCGCCGATCACCCCCGTGGAGGGCGACGAGCTGGTCGGAGCGCTCGACCCGCTCACCTCGCTCGCGGGCGACATCGGCTGTCCCATCGCTTTCGAGCCGATGAGCGGAGGGCGTGCCGGTAGCTTCGACGCCCACGCGGGCCGAATCGCAATCAGCACCAGCCTCTCCCCCAACGGTCAAGTGAAGACGCTCGTTCACGAGCTGGCCCACGCCCTCGCGCGGATCGATCGCGCAGACGGCGATCCGCCCCTCGGCTACGCGGAGGAGGAGCTGGTCGCTGAGTCAGTGGCGTTCACGGTCTGTGCGTCGCTCGGCCTCGACACGGCCGGGTACTCGATCCCCTATCTCGCATCGTGGGCTGAGGCTGCGGAACCCGGCATGCTCGAGCGCCCCGCAGCGATGATCGATCGGCTCGCACGACGAATTGAGGCAGCGATCGATGCAGTCGAGCCCGCGTGGACCATGCGCGACCCAACAGGAGGCGAGCGCGGCTGACGATACTGCCGATCTCCAGACGGCTCGATTCACGCAACGCGGGTGCGCAAATCACTAGAGTCGATGCCGTAAGGGGAACAGATTGCCCGACACGATCTTTAAGAACGTCCAGTATCAGCTGAGCAATCTCGTTGACGACATCGAGCTTGGCGAGATCGGTCTGCCGGACATCCAGCGGCGATTCGTCTGGGAGGACGTGAAGGTCCGTGACCTCTTCGACTCGATGTACCGTGGCTATCCAGTCGGCCAACTTCTGTTTTGGGCGAGCGGGGCCGAACCCGGCGCACGGCAGATAGGCGCCACGACGAAGCAGCTGGCGCCGGGTCTGCTGATCGTCGACGGCCAACAGCGGCTCACCTCACTTTTCGCGGTGATGAAAAGCCGCGAGGTGATTGGCAAGGACTACGCGAAGCGACGCATCCGGATCGCGTTTCGGCCTCGTGATGAAACGTTCTCAGTTGCCGACGCAACCACGGCCAGAGATCCGTCCTTTCTCCAGGACGTTGGTGAGATGTGGGCGCAGCCGGCATACACCTTGATCAAGTCGTTCCTCGAGCGGCTGCGAGCAGCCGGCCCACTCGACGCGGAAGACGAGACCCGGATACCCGAGGCGCTCGAGCGTCTTGACAGCCTCAAGTCCTATCCATTTACCGCTCTTGTGCTTGGCGCCGAGGTCGAGGAGGAGAAGGTCGCCGAGGTCTTCGTCCGCATCAACTCGAAGGGCAAGAACCTCAACCAGGCGGACTTCATCCTCACCTTGATGAGCGTGTTCTGGGACGAGGGGCGTAAGGACCTGGAGAGCTGGTCGCGCGACACGCGAACTCCTGGTAACCCAGGGTGGAACTATTTCCTGTCGCCGGAGCCTGACCAATTGCTGCGCGTATCGATCGCCCTCGGTTTCCGACGTGGGCGCCTGGAAGACGCTTACACAATGCTGCGAGGGCGCGACTCGAAGAGCGGGAAGGTGTCAGCGGAGCTCCGCGAGCTCCAGCTGAATCGTCTCGCCGAGGCGCAGGCTCACGTACTCGACTCCACAGCGTGGAAGGAGTTCCTTCAGTCGCTGCTTCGCGCTGGCCACCGCTCCTCGGCGACCATCAGCTCGAACCTCGCCATCGTTTACACGTACGCCCTGTACCTGATTGGTAAGCACGACTACAGCGTCCCGCGCAAGCAGCTTCGAGACGTGATCGCTCGGTGGTTCTTCATGAGCACGCTGACGGGTCGCTACTCGTTCAGCCCTGAAACGACGGTGGCAGCGGACTTGGCGGCGCTGCCCAGCACAAAGGAGGCCGAGGCCTTCGTCAAGCATCTCGACACCGCCGGCTCGCAGCGTCTCACCAACGACTATTGGGAAATCACGTTGCCCGGCGATCTAGCAACATCCGCGGCCAACTCCCCGACCTTATTCGCGTACCTAGCCGCCCTCGACATCCTGAGAGCGCCCGTGTTGTTTTCGAAGATGCGGTGCAGCGAACTAGTGGACCCCGTAATGGCTGGCGGGAAGGCGAAGGTGCAGAGGCACCATCTCTGGCCGCGAAAATATCTCGAGGGCCTTGACATCGTCGAGGTCAAGCAGGCAAACCAGATCGCAAACCTGACGCCTCTTGAATGGCATGACAACCTTGCAATCTCCGCCGACGACCCATCCGAGTACTGGCCTGCGTACCTAGAAGCAATGCGGAAGCCGCCTAACGGCGCAGCGCCGTTCAGTGAAGGCGAAATCGAGGCCATGCTGCATTACCACGCGCTTCCCGCTGACTGGCCGTCGCTGAGCTATGACGAGTTCCTGGACACGCGTCGAAGAGGGATGGCAGCAGTGATCCGCGAGGCGTTTGAGGTCCTGGTGCGAGGCGAGCGCGAGGTCGACGCTGATAGCTGGCCACCATCTGCTGCCGCGATTGAGCACCTGCTGAGCGAAGGCGAGAGCGGGTCAACCGAAGTGAAAGCCTCCTTCCGCGCGGACACGCTCGACCGGGGCATACCACCGAAGGTGCTCGAGAAGGTGGTGGCGCGGACTGTCGCAGCCTTCATGAATAGCCAAGGCGGCTTGCTGCTAATCGGCGCGGACGACCAGGGAACCGCAATCGGCCTCGACGCCGACATCGCAACGCTCCCGCGGAAGGATCTCGATGGCTTTCAGCAGGCGCTCGTGCAGGTGATCGTGAACTACCTCGGCGCCGACGTTGCGGCGCGGGTGCGGATCCACGTGGGCAAGGTCGGCCACGAGCAAACGGACGTGGCGCTCGTCGACTGCCCGGCCTACAGCGCCCCGGTGTTTCTGAAGGACGGCGACACCAAGGAATTCCACGTTCGCGCCGCCAACACCACCCGCCTCATGGACGTGCAAGAGGCAGCCAACTACATCGCCAACCATTGGAAGCACAACGCAACCGCAGGCTGACGCCGCGGAGCATCGCTTCACGCCGCGAGCTCGTACGCCGAGCGCCCGTTGTCCCAGTAGGAGTCGAAGACGTGCTGGTAGACGACGTCGCATTTCTGGGCGTAGATCTGGCGCGTGAACGCTTCGGGTAGCCGGTCGAGCGTTTCCTCGACGGTGACGCGCACAGCAGCGCGCGTCGCTTGTTGTTTGCGCCAGTCGAGCACGAGCTTGTCTCGCTTGAGGATCGCCAGCAGCTCATCGGCGACCTTCTTGACCTGGACCGTCTCGGCCTCCGAGAGCTCCGGCGCGGGTCGCATCAGGAGGTCGAACACCGCGAGGTGTTCCTCGTCGAGGCCTTCGGACAGGGAGCGGGCTTCCTCCTCGGTGAGTGTCTTCTTGAACGCGAGTAGCTCTTGGAAGAACGCTTCGGTGTTCATGCTGCCGGCGTTGTAGTCGGCGACGAGCTTCTCGAACCGCTCGACCAAGTCGACACGCGTCGGGTTCAGCCGGACGAGCGCCGTGATCTGGGCTGAGAGCAGCGACCGGAGGCGTTGGGCGGCGGTTCTTGGCCGTCCCTCCTTGAACGCTTCCTCGAGCCCGTCCCAGTCGACTGCTCCGAGGTCGAAGAGCGAGTCGGCGTCGCCGTCTGGGATCAGGTATTCGTTGGCGGCGACCGACTCGTCGAGCAGCTGCTCGACGCGCCCCATCACGCCGGAGATGTCAGGCCGCTCGGTGTAGGCGCTGATCGTGTCAGCGAGGTGCTTGGTCACAGCGCGCAGGCGGCTGAAGTCGTTGGCGCGCTTGTCGGGCAGGATCGCTTTGTACAGGCGGTTGACGAGCGACGCGCGGGCGAGGAACGCTGTCGTCTCGTCGTCGTCGGCCATCAGCATCTCGACCGTGCGCTTGCCGGCGCCGACGAGCTCGAAGCCTTTAAGGCGGGCGAGTTGGTCGAGATCGACGTCGCGCGCAGCACAGAACGCGCGGATCTCATCGACCGCGGCCTGCAGCGCGTCCACGAGCGCTCCCTTCTCTTCAACGGGGACCTCGCCGCCTTTGCCACCGACCGCGTAGATCGCGAGTGCCTTCTGCAGGTTTCGAAACACGTCGACGTAGGCGACGATCAGTCCGTTGTTCTTCTCGGGGAACACGCGGTTCGCACGGGTGATCGTCTGCATCAGCGTGTGGTTACGCAACGGCTTGTCGAGATACACGGTCGACAGCGACGGGACGTCAAACCCGGTGGTCCACATTGAGCAGACGAATGCGAGCCGGAACGGGTCCTGGTCGTCCTTGAAGCGGTCTTCGAGCTTCTCCGTGACCATGCGTTTGCGGTGCGGCTTGATGTCGATGCCGCGCTCGGCCATCTCAGCGATCTCGTTCTGTGACTGCGAGATCACCACCGTCATGTCCGTTGATCGCATGAACGCGATCTCCTGGGACACGAGATCGCGGTCGCTCTCGCTGAGATCCTCGCTGGCGAGCCGCGCCTCGTTCGCGGCGATCCGCTCGGTCCAGGAGCGTTGGACCTTCTCAAAGGTGCGTACCGCGGTGAGCTTGTCGATCGACACGACAAGGCCCTTGCCGGCGAAGCCGCGGCCGAGGAAGTGCTCGACGATGTCTTTCGCGACGGCATCGAGTCGGTCGTCGCGGGTGATCAGCTCATACTGCTGACCGAGCGCTCGTGCGAGCTGGCGCTCCTCGACCTCGTCGAGGTCGGCCTCCTCGACGATCGCCATCAGGTCATCGCCGAACGTGGGGTTGGCGATCTCGACCTGCGGTATGCGGTTCTCGTAATAGAGGGGGACCGTCGCGTGGTCGGCGGTCGACGCCGCGAAGTTGTAGACCGACACGTAATCGCCGAACACCTCGCGCGTCCGCTCCTCCCCGGCGATCAGCGGCGTCCCCGTGAAGCCGAGGAAGCCCGCGTTGGGGAGCGCGTTGCGCATGTTCAGCGCGAGCACGTCGTACTGGGTGCGGTGCGCCTCGTCGGTGATCACTATCACGTCATCACGCTCAGAGACCACCGGATGGGCCTCGCCCTTCTCGGTGCGGAACTTCTGGATCAACGTGAAGACGTAGCGGTGGTCCTCGGCGAGCAGCTCGCGAAGGTGCGCTGAGCTGGTCGCGCGAACGTGCTCCTCGGTCACGACGCCAGCGCGAAGGAACTCCCGGTGGGTCTGCTCGTCGAGGTCGTCGCGGTCGGTGACGATCACGAACGACCAGTTGCCCGGCATCTTGCGCAGCACCTTCTGCGAGAAGAACAGCATCGAGAGCGTCTTCCCGGAGCCCTGCGTGTGCCAGAACACGCCGAGCTTGCCGCGCTCCTCAGGCGGCGCGTGCCGCAGCTCCTCCATCCGGGCGAGCGCGTTGTTGACGCCGAGGTACTGGTGGTTGCGCGCGAGCAGCTTCACGAACCCGCCGGGCCGGTCCTGGAACGCGACGAAGTTCTCGATCAGGTCAAGCAACCGATCCTTCGTGCACATCCCGCGGATCACCGTCTCGAGCGAAACCGCGCCTTCCTCGCCCTCGCTGTTGATCTTCTTCCATTCCGAGAAGAACTCCCAGCCCGACGTGATCGTCCCGACCTTCGTCGCAGCACCGTTCGACAGGACGATGAACCCGTTGGGCGCGAACAGGTGCGGGATCGCGTCCCGGTAGTCGCACAGGTTGTCGTCGTAGGCGTGCTTGAGGCTCCGATGCGACGCCTTCAGCTCGATGAACACGAGCGGGATCCCGTTGACGAATCCGATCAGGTCGGCCCGGCGCTTGTACAGATCCGAATGCACGCGCAGCTGCGACACGAGCAGGAAGTCATTGTTCTCCGGCTCCTCCCAATCGATCACCGCCAGCCGGTCGGGCAGCGTGGTCCCGTCCGCCTGGCGAACCGATACCTCGACGCGATCGCGCAGCAGCGCATGGATCTCCGCGTTCGCGCGCGCGAAATGGAGCGCGGGGCGCGGCCTCGTGATCTCCTCGACTGCCTGGTCAACCGCCTCGGGCGGCGCGCCTGGGTTCAGGCGCTCGATCGCCGCCCGCACGCGCCCCGTAAGAAACACCTCGGCCTGGTTGTCGCGCGCCAGCGTGCCGTTCGGGCCGAGCGTCTCGTGAAACGCGTCGACCGTTTCCCACCCGAGCTTCTCGAACAACCGGATGGCCGGCTGCTCGACGAGCTGATCCTCGCTGAACTGTCCGGGTGTCACGCGGCGAGCTCCGGCGCGTCGATGTCGAGATCGGTCACGTCGATCTCGCCGGACACAAGGCGGGGGAGAAGCAGATCACGAGCCTCGCGGAGAACGAACGAACACTCACGCAATTGCTGCGCCAAGGTAAGGATCGCTCCAACCCGACGCTCAAACAGACGAGCGAGGTCGTTGCCTGCGTCAAGTACGCGAAGCGCCAGAAGCTCGCCGGGCCTGACTCTCTGATGGCTTGTCGACGTACCTCCGGCCATCCCTGCGACCCGGTCCCCGAATTGCTCGCTGCGCAGCAGGCAGTAGATCAGCGGCAGGTTCCAGCCCCCTCTGTCGCTAAGGACGAGCAGCTCCGTCGATGCCACGGCTCGACCGCTGGCCCTGGGGGCAGCCATCCAGACTCTCGGAATTCGCGGGTTGAGCTTCGAGTACAGAACGCACGGACCGTTGACCAGGAACTTGCTGCTCTTGATTTCGTCGCCGGCTTCGAGCCGCGGTCGGCGGCCTTCATCGAACGACGGAATGCTGTAGTGCTCGAAAGTCTCACCCGGAAAGCGGCTGGGGTTAACCGAAGCGCGACTCTGCGCGACAACCTCGCCCAAGGGTCGAAGTGACCAGTCCGATGGAGCCGGACCGAGCTCGGAGCCCGTCAGCGGCACGGTTTCGTGACCCGGGTACCGGAAGTCGACGAACCACTCGCGGTAGATCCGCTGTGCCATCGCCTCCAAAAGCTTGATTCGGCGGTTGTTGTTCTGGATCAGGTCGTCGTAAGCGGAAAGGATCGCCGCGATGTTTCGCTGCGTTGCAATAGGCGGAAGCAAAATCCTGACATTCTCGACGCGCGACGGTGCAGTGTGCCGTACCTTCGAGCCCGTGGCCGTGGCTTGAATCTGCTCCCTGACACCAGGGGTATTGAAGAGGTAGTACAAGAAGCGGAGATGGGCCTGACCGGACGTTGGCTGTATCAGGCCGATGCGCTGGTTGTGAAGGTAAACGCCGTCGGCAGGAATCAATGCCGAACTCCCGAGCAATCCCTGCGCTTGCTCAGTCATCGCGATCACGAGGTCACCACGCCGAAGCACGTAATCTGGCGGCGGGTCTGCCGTGAAGTACTTCTCGGCGCCGGACTTGGGCTTGAAGCCGCCGGCTTCGATGAAATTGCCAGGGGTCAGTACCACGTACTCGCCGCTGTCGCTGAAGTACTCGCCTTGGAACGCAAAGCCATGCTTGACGCGAAGGTGATCGCCAAGGCGTGTGCTAGGCCAGGTGTTCAATCGAGAAGCTCCGCGACGTTGGCCGCAATCCGCGCGTGCAGCTCCGCTGCCTGGGCGTTGAGCGTCTCTAGCTCCTCCTGCAGCTCCGCTATCCGCGTCTTGAAGTCGATCCCGTCGTCCGCAGCGGCGGCGACACCGACGTAACGGCCCGGGTTCAGGCTCCAGTCCTGGATCTCGATGTCCTCCAGCGTTGCCACGGCGCACAGCCCGGGCACGTCGACGTAGCCACCATCCGGAAACGAGGCCGACGTGACGTCTGCCGACCCTTGGGCGGTCTCGACCTCCTCGTCGCGGTAAAGCCGGGCGATATTGGCCAAGTACTCGATCTCTCCTGGTAGCCAGTCGCGATGCGCTCGGTCGATCTGGTGGAAGATCTTGCGCGCGTCGATGAAAAGGACGGTGTCCTCGCGATCGGTGCCGCGCTTCCCGCGATCGAGGAACCAGAGCGTCACCGGCAACGTCACCGTGTAGAAGAAGTTAGGGGCCACAGCCACGATGACGTCGACTGCCCTGTCTGCGATCAGTTTCTTGCGGATGTCGAGCTCTGAGCTGCCGACGTCGGCGGCGGAGTTCGCCATCACGAAGCCGGCTCGGCCCTTCGCGTTGAGCGCTGAGTAGAACGCCTGAATCCAGATGTAGTTGGCGTTATCGGCCTTGGGCAGCCCGAACGGGAACCGCGCGTCCCCTTCGAGTTTCGCCTTGTCGACCTTGTTGACGTTGAACGGCGGGTTCGCCATCACGTAGTCGAACTGGCCGGTGGCCTTGAACGGGTCCTCGTAGTACGTGTTCGACTGGCTGACTTGGCCTTCGAGGCCGTGGACGGCCAGGTTCATCTTGCACAGCCGCAGCGTCTCTTCGACACGCTCCTGCCCGTAGATCGATAGGCGCCCGTTCTTGCCGTTGCGGTGCTCCTCGACGAACCGTGCGCTCTGGACGAACATGCCGCCCGANNGTGAAGAACTCGCCGCCCTTCTGCCCCTCGGTCATGGCGAACTTGCCGAGGAAGTACTCGTAGACCTTGCCGAAGGCGTCGCCCTCGATATCGCCGAGCATCGCGTTGACCGACCGGAGCAGACTAACCAGCGTGTCGTTGCTGAGCGACTGGTAGGTCCGCGGGAGCACACCCCTGAGCGACGGGTTCTCCTCCTCGATCGCGGCCATCGCGTCGTTGATCGCTTTGCCGAGGTTGTCGCCCTCCTTCAGCAGCAGCAGATTCGCGAAGCGGGACTGCTCGGGAAGGTAGAGCACCCCTCTCGCCTGGTAGTCGGCCTTTCCGATCTCGCGCCGGCCAGTGCCCTTTCCGGCGAGCGCCTGCTCCGCCTGTGCAAACCGGCTGTCGGCGAACTTCAGGAAGATCAGGCCAAGAACCGGAATCGAGTACTCGGCCGCCTTGAGATGCGAGTTGGCCCGAAGTTCATCCGCCGTCTCCCACAGGCGGTTGGCGATGTCCTGGATGTCGATCTTCGCTGATGCCGGCTCGGCCATTGGTGGGCAGGCTACCCCTAGGGATCTCGGTGGTGGAGCTTGCTCGTAGTCGAGGAGCCACACGCCGGTTCAAGCCACGCGGCGTCTCTCCTTATGACCGCAGGCCGCGGGTCCCGCGGCTCTAGCGCGGGATGCTTATCTGCAGACAGTCGTCGTGGCATGGCCGCGCGGTTTCGCGCTGCCGAGCTCGGCCCCGGCGGGTAGTTCGCTCCGAGTTAAAACGACGTCGTGATACCGAGGTTGATGAGCCGGTACTCCATCGCTTGCTCGCTCACTTCGAAAAGAGTTGCGAGTTCGCGCGCAAGCTTTCGGGGGCTAATCGATCCACCTGCCGGGACGACAGATCCGATCTCGCGGAGTACGAGCGTGCGCGGCATCAGCAGCTCGGCCGCGAATGCATTCGCTTCGATCTCCTGTGTATCGAGCCCGAACGAAGAGACGTGATCGCGCCGCCGGACCAACCCGTCCACGAACAGCGCCTTTGAGTGCATCTTGAGGTGAGCGATCTCGTGGGCGATCGTGAAACGTTGACGCGACTCGGCGTGGGTGGCGTTGACGCCAATGATCACGTGTCCGTCGTCTGCGCGGTGGAGTAGGCCCGATAGCGACCCGTCGAGCGGCTCGAAGCGGATTTCTGCCTTGAGATCCTGCGCGAGGCGTTCCACCGGGACGGGCAGTTGATTACTTAATCCGTGCTCCTCGAGCAGGCTGATTGCGACCTGCTCGGCCTTGCTTGGTCGCCGCACGATGTTGTTTCTCCCTTGGCTCTGTGGTTGGTGTGGCAGGACCCGTGACCTTCATCACCCAGTCGAGCTCTGTCTCGGGCAGAGTGCCCGCGCCGGCTAGGATCGCCGGTTTTCTGACCGGCGCTGCCGGAATGAGTTCGGCCGGCTCGACAGCGAGCGCGCCGGCTAACTCGATGAGCGTATGCAGGTGCACGCGCTGCGTGCCCTTCTCGATGTTTACGATCGACGTCCGGCCGAGCCCGCCCGCCCTGTCGGCGAGGTCCGCCTGCGTGAGGCCTTTGGACTTTCGCACGCGCCGCAGCTGCCGTCCGAAGCGCTCGTACACCGGCTCCATGCTGGGGACAACATAGCGCAGAGGTACGGAAAAGTCAATGTGGGCCACAGTCAGTCTTGCTGACGTTGGAAGAAAGTTCGCGGCGTGCCTGTCGGCTTGCTAGCCTTGTCCTGAACGAAAAGGGGCGGGACCCCGAATCGGAGTCCCGCCCGCACATCCGGAGCGCCGCCCTCGAGCGTGGAACTCGGCGAGCGCCCAAGACACGAGGAGGATAAACGAGATGGTGGAGTCTGCGGCAGTAGACACCGAGCCCGGGGTTGACGCCCCGACCGTCGTTATCAACTACGGCGGGGACGAGAAGCCCTTCGAGTACGACCCGAGGGAGACTGTAGAGCGTCTGATCGCGCGAGCGATCGAGCGCTTTCACCTGACGGCGCAGCCGCACCAGCTCGGGCTGTTCCTCGACGGTGCGGAACTGCCTCGCGATCAGACGCTCGAGCACGCGCACGTGAAGCCTGACGTGCATCTGCTGCTCAAGCAGATCGTCGTCGAGGGCGGTTAGCGGTGGGCCTGCAGGTGGGAGAGCGACTGCTGGAGCAGTCGCTCTCCACGATGCGCCGGTGCGGTGGGGGACGCCGCGAGTGCGTGCTCTTCTGGGCGGCCAGGGCGAGCGACACAAGCCGGGTGATCCTCGTGGAGCACCCAGCCCACACCGCGACCCGCGATGGCTATAGCGTCGACGGTAACTGGCTGACGCAACTCTGGGAGCGAATGGCCACCGACGACACGCGAGTCGTCGCCCAGGTCCACACGCATCCTGGCGTCGCGTTCCATAGCCGCACCGACGACGCATTCCCGGCTCTATCCACGCCTGGATTTGTGAGCGTCGTGATCCCGAGGTACGCAACCGAGGATCTGGACCTTGGCTCGTGGTTCGTCGCCGAGCTCCAGGAGGACGGCAATTGGCAGTCTCAGCCACCGCTCATCGTGATCACGTGATAGACGCGGCTGCGGCGCTCGATCGAACGGTCGCGCTGTTCCAGGCGGACCTGTTCCCAGGCGCCGACGCCGCGACGATCGTGCGCGCGCTCACCTCGACGCGCGTGACCGTCACCGCCGACACGGCGTCGCTCGGCTCACCCACCGGCCGGGCAGCACTGGTGGGCACCGTGTCGACGGTCGCGCGGCTCGGCGCGGCGGTCAGCATTGTGCTCCCGGTGACGGTCGCCAACGACCGCATCCCACCACTGATCGCAGCGCGCGTCACGTTGAAGTCGGCGCTCGACGAGTTGCTCAACTCGTTGATCACGCCGCCGAGCGCCGGCGAAGCCGATGTCGTGATCTCCTTGTCGGTGCCTGTCGACGAGGACACAATCTGCATCGGCGGCGACGGATTTACGGCCAGGCTCGCGATCGGTGAAAGCGCGGGCGGTTGGAGCGGCCGCGAGCCGTACGGCGCCGGACTCGCAGCAGCCGCAGCTGGCGCCGAAGTCGCGCGTCATGCCATGCGTCACCTCGCCAGCGTGGTGGCAATCGCACCGCATTATCGCGACAAGCTCCTACCACGCCCAACCGTGCTTTCGTTGCCGGCGTTCGACACGCCGAGTGGCGGCGTCGACCTCGGAGCGTTGGACATTGTCAGCGCAGGCGCGGTCACCCACGCGGTGCTATTCACGCTCATGCGCGTCGCCGATCTCGCGGCGTACATTCGCGTGATCGACGATGACATCGGCGAAATCCATCATCTCAACCGCTACGAGCTCCTTAAGGTTCAAGGGCTCGACGTCCCCAAGACGATTCTGCTGGAGTCGTTTTCGACACCGCAACTGCACATCCGCGGGATCCAGACTCGATTCACGGACGCATCCGATCTCAGGGATTCGCTCGCGCCTCGCGTGCTCGTCGGCGCGGACAACGTCCAGGCACGCCAAGACGCGCAGTCTTACGCTCCCGGCTGGCTCGGAGTCGGCGCGACGGGCCACCTCGAAATCGCAGTCAGCGAGCACGAACCAGGTGGCCCATGTGCAGCTTGCAAGCACGCAACTGCGGAACATCACCGGCACCAGCGGTTCCCGACGATCTCGTTCGTCAGCAGTCTTTCCGGCACGCTACTCGCATACCTGACCGTGCGCGACGCAGTGTCACCGCCCACCCGTCGGGAGCAGATCTCAGTGCTCGACGCCCTCAACCTCGCCGGTGCGACTCTGCACATCGAGCCGGTGCAGCCCAACCCGCTTTGCCCATTGAGATGCATTGCATCGGCACGTCGGCTCGGCGCCATCGCGCACCACTCCGCCTAAGATCTCCACTAGCGCGGACCGCCGGCCCGCCGACGCTACGAGCGAATTGAGTTCAGGACCAGCAACCAGGCCCAGGCTCTATTCAGGGTCAGTTGCCGTCGGGACGATGTGTTTCGGAACGGCTCCGACCGTTGAGCGCAGCCTCGCCTGCCACCCGTCCGTGATCCGTTTCGCAATCGAATCCGCCCACGTTGTGATGCAGCGGTTGGTGTGTGTCCCGGGTCGGTAGTCGGCCTCGCCGAACTCCATCACGCGTCCCTGCTCCCGGAGAACCCTCACCTGCCGGAATGCAGTGTCCACCTCCTTCTCGGGCCCATCCGGCGGATACACCGCGTAGGTCTTGCCGCCGTTCTGGTTGAGCACAGAGAACACCGGGACGTCGCTAGGGCCGTCGGCGATGTAGATCATGTTCTCAAAGGGCACGCGCCGCGCCTCGGGTTCCATCTTGGCGTTGACATCGATCTCGGGATGTCTATTCACGCCTTTGTTGATCTCGAAGATCGCGCGCGTCTTCGTGGTGTTGTCGATCGCGTAGGCGATGGAGATCAGCGGCGCGTCTTCTGCCGGAGTGGCGGCGGTGTCGCTCTGAAGGCCGGGAGGCGCGTTGATCCCGAGCAGCTCGCACGCCCAAACGTCCTCAACGTGAGGCGCGATCGCGCTGCCCAGGATCATCTGGCGCAGCCCCGTTGACACGACGTAGTGCTCAAGCGTGATATCGCACTTGCGGTACTCCGGATTGTCTTCGATGTTCCTCTTCATTTCGCCAAAGAAGTCTGGGAGGCCTGGGAAGAACTCAATCTTCTGGCCGAGTTCGCGGAGTCCGCTGTTGCTGAGACCGTCGAAGATGCCCTCGCGGATGTAGGTAAGCACGTGACTTAGGTAGCCAATGTCGTTCGGGAACAGCGGGTGGCCGTGCTCCTTGTAGAACGCAGGAAGGGCGTTTACCTCCTTCCAGAACGTCGGGCCATCAACGTCGTAGCGCTCGAAGATCGGGACCTGCATATATCCGGGTATCAACGTCTTGTCGAAGTCCCAGATGACCGCGATGACGTTCTGCAGAAACACCAATCCGTCTGAGGAGGACATCGTGGGCAGAGCTTAGGCGGTTGCTGAGCAAAGTCCTGCAAATTGCGCCGTCAATGGGCGTTGTCGTCCGAACTAACGTCTAATTTTGGGGGCGACCATGGATTTGTACGTTGATGCGCGTCTCTTCGGTGGTCACGGCGATGGAATGGTGATTCGTGTTCAGGAGTTGCTCCCCACGATCACCGTCTTTCGAAACGGAGGCCCACCGTTCTCGGTGCCTGGCAAGGTTGAGGCGAGCGCTGAACCCGATGCGATTTGCTTCGGCGCGTACGACCTCGTAGGTCGGCAGGGTCCGGACGTACCCACTTACGTGGCTACGCGCACACTCTAGGTATTGCCGGGTTGGAGGATGCGGCGCCTGCGTTTCACGCGCCCATGTTGCACGGCTTGCCCGGGTCCGTCGGTACGGCCGATCAGCCTGGAGAGCCGGCCGGCGACCTGCCGCGTCCCTGCCCCGCCATATGCTGCCGCACGCCAGCCGCGGCCTCGATCGCGAAGACCTCTGAGAGCAGAGCGGCGTCCTCGGCTTGGCTGCGGTAGCGCAGGTAGATCTGCGTGGTCTTGATGTCGGCGTGGCCGAGCCAGTTCTGGACTTGGAGGATCGAGGCGCGTTGGATCGCGAGCGTGCCGAAGGTGTGGCGGAGCTCGTGGAAGCGCATCGCGGGGAGCCCGGCGGCGGTGAGCGCCGCGGCGTAGCGCTTGCGCAGTCGGTTGGAGTCGAGGTGTCCGCCGAGTGGTCCGGCGAAGACGAGGTCACCCGGGCCGGTGAAGTGCTCCCGTCTGCCGTAGCTCGCGAGCGCCTGCGCGACGTCGGTGACCATCGGCACGGTGCGTGCGGAGCCACTCTTGGGGGTTGACTCGAGGTCCTTGGCGAAGCTTGCGCGGACGTGGATCGCCTCGCGCGGGAAGTCGATGTCGCGCCAGTGCAGCGCGAGGAGCTCGCCCATGCGCAGGCCGGTGAACGCCGCGGTCAGGAAGATCGTCGCGTCTTCGGTGCTCGCGGCGGCGGCGGTGAGCAGACGGACTTCGGCGGCGCTGAGGACGGTGATCTCGTTAGTGCGGCGTAGCCGTGGGCGCTCCATCAACGAGGCGGGGTTATTGGGGAGGCCGTGGACGCGCATCGCGCGCTTGAAGATCCCGCCCAGCGCGATCGTGTACTTGAGCAGCGTGCGGTTGGCGGGGTGGCGCTCTTTGGTGTAGCCGTCGCGCCAGCGTTCGAGCGTGTCGACGGTGATGTCCTCGAGGCGGAGGTGGCCGAGGCCGCGGTTGAGGACGCGGACCATGTTGTTGTAGTCGTCGAGGGTTGAGGGTTTGACGTCGCGCTCGTGCTCGGCGTAGCGGAGCCACTCGGCGGCGGCCTGCTCGAAGGTGACGCCGGTGCGGACCATGCCGGGCAGGACGCCGCGCTGGGCGTCGGTGAGGATGCGTCGCAGCTCGGCCTCGGCGAGGCGCTTGGTCCAGTGGCCGGCGGCCGGTCGCCCGCTTTGCGTCCAGGCTGGGCCGAGCAGGCGCTGGACCTGGCGTCCGTCGGGCAGCCGGTACTTGACGTACCATCGCGGACCGCGGGTCCGCTCGATGCGGAACACGTGACCGGTCGCCGTTCCTGTGCGTGTGAGGTGCATCGTCATCGGTTAGAAGAGAGCCTCCTCGCGAGCACGATACCCGGCGCTTGGGATCGCGCCAAGAAATCGAAAGCGTGTCCCGAACCGTGTCCCGAACTAGCGAAAAGAAGGGTCAACTCGGGACATGTAGAAACAAGAAAAGCCCTGCACAACCGACAGTTTCCCTGCGTCGGGCCGCAACTTTTAATCCGGCGGGCTGGGTTCGAGTCCCAGGCCGCGCATCGGGAACTGGCCGAGCTCAAAGAGCGTCGCCGCGCTGCGCAGAGGTCGTGTCGGCGGCTAGCGTGCGCTGGGACTCCGTGCGTATAGTCACCTGACGATGCGGTCACAGCCGTGGTTCGTCCGCCGCCGCCACGGCGTGGGCTATCGGCCTCTGGCCTGGCAGGGATGGGTGATCGCCGGCGTGCTGGTCGCCGCAGCGGTCGTTGTGGCGGCGGTGGTACACGCCTCGACCGCGCGGATCGTAATCGCGCTCGTCTTGCTCGTCGTGTATTCCGCGGTCGACTGGCGTCTGTCCGGCGAGCGCCAGGACATGGCCGACGCGATCGACGAGGACGCACCCGCGATCGCGCGAGAACCGGCGGAGCGCTCGCCGGAACAGGTGGCAGCTATCGCCCGGTTGCGGGCCGGGGCGTCAACGGTGCCGCTCCGGCGCGACGCGGACGGGGACGACGCGATCACGGTAGAAGGATTGACTAAGCGTTTTGGCGAGCGCACCGCTTTGGGTGACGTCTCGTTTAGCGTCGGTTGGGGTGAGGTGTTCGGTTTCCTCGGGCCGAACGGCGCCGGCAAGACCACGACGGTGCGAACGCTCGGGACGCTGATCGCGCCGTCCGCGGGTTCAGCGGTCGTGGCCGGCATCTCGCTGAGCCCCGAGAACGCCGTCGCGATACGCAGCCGCATCGCGATCATGCCGGAGGCTCCAGGCCTTTACCCGCGCCTCACGGTAGCCGAGAACCTCGAGTTCTTCGCCGGTCTATATGGCCTCGCCGACATCCGGACGCGGATCGAGCAGGCTCTCGCCACCGTCAACCTCCTCGAGCGAGCAGGTGACCCCTGCGCCAGCCTGTCGAAGGGCCTCAAGCAACGCGTCGCGATCGCGCGGGCGCTGCTGAGCGATCCGCGGGTTCTGTTCCTCGACGAGCCAACCTCGGGCCTGGACCCGGTCGCCTCGCGCGAGGTGCACGAACTGATAGCCGCGCTGCGCGAGCGTGGCGTGACGATCTTCCTGACAACCCACCGCCTCGAGGAGGCCGAGCGGATGTGCGACCGCGTCGCGATCCTCAACACGACACTGCGGACCGTTGGCCGGCCCGATGAGCTGCGCGAGCGCCTGTTCGCACAATCTCTGGCGGTCACAACGGTCGCTCCGCTGGATGACCCCGAGCGCGTGTTCGCAGCCGTCCCCGGGGTTGACAGCTGGCACCCGGACGGCACGAGCGGCTACGAGCTGACGGTCTCGGATGCCCGCCTAGCCGCGCCCGCAGTAACCAGGGCGCTTGTTAGCGCAGGCGCTGACGTACTCTCGATCGGCGAGCGGCGACACTCGCTCGAAGACGTCTACCTGGAGCTGATCGACGAGGACGTGGAGGCGAGGCGCCCGTGAACATCGATCCCGGGCGAGTGCGGGCCGTCTTCCGCAAGGAGGCGCGCCAGTTACGGCGAAACCGCGCGATCGTCGTGACGATGGCGATCCTGCCGGTGCTGTTCCTAACCGGCCCGATGATCAACATCTTCTCGCTGACCGCCTCCACGAGCAGCTCAACTGCGCGCGCCGTAGTGGACTCAGTTCTCCTGCTGATGCTGATCGTGCCAGTGATCCTGCCCGCCGCCATCTCGTCGTACTCCGTAGTTGGCGAACGTGTCGAAGGGACCCTCGAACCGCTCCTGACTACCCCCGTCCGCCGGGGCGAGGTGATGCTCGGCAAAGGACTGGCAGCCGTGCTGCCCGCTCTCGCCGTCACATACGTGCTGTACGTGCTCTTCGTCGTCGCCGTGCGTCTGTGGGCGGCACACGTCGTGTTCACCGATGTCTGGCAGGGCCCGCCGATCCTTGTCGAGGTGCTCTTCGCGCCGCTGCTCGCCACCTGGTCGGTCTGCGTCAGCATGGCGATCTCCGTACGCGCGACCGACGTACGCGTGGCGCAGCAACTCTCGACGCTGGCGAGCCTACCGCCGCTCGGGCTGGCCGTCCTGATCACGCTTCGAGTGATTGCTCCGACTGTGCTGTCGGCCGTCGCCATCGGCCTCGCCATC
Organism: Solirubrobacterales bacterium; assembly: GCA_003138355.1. Lineage (GTDB taxonomy): Bacteria > Actinomycetota > Thermoleophilia > Solirubrobacterales > Solirubrobacteraceae > Palsa-513. Next base: position 1,966 of record PLFX01000053.1, on the reverse strand, counting down.
GTCGTGCTCGACTGCCTCGCCGGTTGGGGCGCCGCGACAATGCTCGACCGCGAGCGCCTCATCGTCGGTCGGCGCGCGCCACGCCGCGACAGAAGCCGGGCCGCCTGACCGAGCGGCACGACCGCCGCGCGTGCGACTTCGCCGCGCGCCGTAACCATCATCGACGACACCGTCGCAGCCGATGCGTTGCGCGCGATGAGCAGCTGCGGCGGGCCTAAATAGAATCGAGCCGTGGACAGCTACGTGGTCGCGCGTTACGACCGTGCTCAACACCCTCGGGTGGGGCGTGTTGTAGGTAGGTCGAGCCATCGCTTCGCGATGCACGCACGCCCGACTGAACTTGCGACTGTCGAGTGGGCTCCCGGGCCGGGCGCGGCATCGAGCATCCAGCAGGTCGACGTGCGCTCGCTGCGCCAGGCGACAGCCGAAGAGGCCGCCGCCGCCGGCCTGCTGTAGTTCGCCACCCGCCAGACTGCCGCAAAACGGACGAGACCAGCCGTCAACCTCGACCTGCCGCGCGTTCGTGCAAAGCGCGAAAGGGGGCCGCGGGCCGGGATGATCCCCTAGAGCGGTGGGACTTGTGCGACTACCTGGGGACCGTGATAGAGGTGATCCTGGTCGGCGCAGCCGGCGTCAAAGAAGAACTGCATGCTGTCGCTGCGGACCCCGTTGTAGCTCGCGTACATGGTTATGTGTCCGCGCGTCCCGACCTTGCACGCGGGATCCGTGCTCGCGGTGACCTCCAAGGACGTCTTGATGAGGTTCCCCTCGTAGCCCCACATCACCGCGTAGTGGGATTGATAGCTGATGTTCGGCCCGATCTTGATCGCGATCGTGCTCGCGGGAGCGTGAGTGTCTTGGCAGATCCTGCCGGAGATCCAGCTCGTGCTCAGATTGACGTCGCCCCAGCCCCACGCGAAGCCGCTCCCCCCTCCGGGGAACGACTGCGAAGCATGGAATCCCCACGGCGGGATGCCGCTGCCCGGCGGGATGCCACTGCCCGTGTAGTTCCTGTAGTGGCCGCAGTCCGGGAGCGGAGCTCCGTCGGCCGAAGCGACCGCAGTAGCCAAGCCCAGCCCGAGAGCGAGGCAGGCGATAACAATCACGCCCATCGGCCGAAATGTCATTACCGCTCCTTCGGTCGAGGGGTTGGCCTGCCATCCGCTAGCGAACGCTCGACCGGTTGTTTATGTATCGGTCGCGGTCGGGCTCGACGTGAGTTGGCGCGCCGCTGTTGGACGGTCGGGCAGCAGCAGACCGCGCCAGCCGCTCGCATACCGCGTCGCTGTCGCTCGATCTCGGAGCGGCAGTCTGCCCCGGCCGGTCGTGCTCTCGCTCAGCCTCGAGGCTGTCGCAAAACCCGAGAGCGACGACGCGGCTCGCCCCCGGCTTCGCAGCTGTGTTGCGCGAACAGCGGCCCTACGAGGTCCGCTGCTAACCCGGTCGAGGCGTCACCGCCGAGAGTACGCTGCCGCCGTACGCGATAACCGAACCCGGAGGAATACGTGAGTACCGAACCGACCGCGGAGCGCTACCGCGACGCAACAGGCGGCTCGTTCTGGCGGATCGTCTGTGGCGATGTGGTTGTCAAGGATGGGATCGAATCCGACCGTGTCGCGGCAGAGACTCTTGCGGTGTACCGAAACGACCGCACGGACATCCTGGCTACTTTGCAGGCACGACCGGCGGCCCGTCGTCGGCGAATCGCGGCGTGGTTCCTCGTACCTGCCAACATCACGCTCACCGTCCAGTTGGTGGGTAGCCTGCTGCTGGCCGGCGTGGTCCTGGCGGCGGTGCTTCTCGGTAGCCACGGCTGAGCTGCGCCGGATCGCTCCAGACGATCCAGCCTTTCACTTGACGATCAGTTAGGGTCAACAACAGCGCCGCCCCTCGCGCGTCGGCTACGGCGCGAGCCACCGCTGCGCTGCCCCTCTGCGCGAAACGGAGCAGCTCGGCGTCATCGCCA
>PLFX01000030.1 GCA_003138355.1 Solirubrobacterales bacterium | reverse complement strand
GCCTCATGACTGCCTTCGCGTGAGGCTGTCGCACAAAGGGGTGGTGTCCGGCGGGCTTAAGACGATTGGGGCATGCCTCAGAACTTTGTTGCGTGTGATCGAGGCATTCCCAGCAGCATCGCTTCAGTAACCTGAACACGCGTAGGGCTGGCATCTGGCGACTCGCGTCGCATCCACCTCGTGGCGACAGCCACCTCAGACGGGAGTCAAATGATCGAGCACACCGCCACCACGCGTCGCGCCGGCTTGCATCTGACTCCACGCCGAGTCAGGTCGGTGCTCCTCGTCGTGAGCGCTGCGGCTCTCCTTGGCACGACAACGACGACGGAGGCGGCCACCAGCGCGTCGGCGCCGGCCTCGATCTGCAGCAAGGTGACCGCAGCGTCGGTGTCCGCGATCGTCGGTTACACGGTGCCGGCACCGACGCAGACCGTCCTCCACCTTCCGGCCGACAAAAACGACTACGAGACCTCGTCGGTCGACACGTCGTGCACGTTCGGTGCGGAGAAGAGCATCGCGGAGATCGCGAAATCCGTCACGCTCGACATCGCCGTTGCCGCGAAGCCGTTCACGGAGGCTGAGATCCTCGCGAGCACGAAGAAGGCCGAGCAGATCTCACACGACAAGTTCAAGCTCGTCTCCTACTCTGGCCTCGGCGTCCCGGCGTACTACCTAACGGAAACCGCCGACGGGCTGCACATTCAGGTGCTTTCCGGTGTCGTGGGAGGAACCCACAGCTTCGGCGCCGCTGTCGACTCCGCGACGTTGTCGATCACCAAGCTCGCCGAACTCGCGAAGCTCGCCGAGAAACTCTGATCCGCGACGCTCAAGCGTGGTAGGTAGGCAGGCAGGCAGGTAGGTAGGTAGGGGATGCCGCCGTGAGGCCGCGTAGAGAGCGCGGCGATAGAGCAAGAAACTGCGGCATATTCGAGGTCACGACCGATCTGCAACCGGCGATCGACCTCTATGAGACCCGCAAACGCCCGCAGATCAAGCCGCCTATCCCCGAGTCCTGGATCGCCCACTCACTTGCGAAGGGTCGCGGGGGTGCTCCCTTCCACGTGAGGCTGTCGCGTAAAGGGCGAGCGACGCGGGCGAAGTAGCGGGTTGCTGGCTGTCGCCGGCGAGAATGCCGCGTCGGGTCCTGTTCAGGCTGTGATCGTGGCTAGGTGGTGCCTGTGGAGCTTGGTGAGGTTGTGGGTCATCAGGATTAGCCGCCATTCGGTGCGCACTGCGGATCTGCCTCGTCGTTGGAAGCGCTCGAACCGCCGGTTGTGTTTGGTGTGTCCGAACGTCGGCTCGATCGTCTGTTTGCGTTTGCTGTAGAGCTGTGCGCCGAGCTCCGTCTCGAGCAGCGTGCGCATCCAGGCGTAGCGCCCGCCGGTCCAGCCGGGCCTGGGGCCGTTGCGTTTGCTTGAGTCGGGGGCGATCAGCACCTCGATGCCGTGCTCGCCGGTGACCTGGTCCATGTGCTGCTCGTTCCAGAACCCGGCATCAGCGACCGCAACTCGCGGCTTGTCGCTGACGCCTGCCTGCTCGAGCTCGCGCAGGACGGCCGCGACCATCGGTCCCAGGTGCGAAAAGTCGCCGGTCTCGGTGGTGATCTCCGCGGCAAGCGCGATGCCCTGCTCGTTGACGGCGGCCTGCGCGTTGTAGCCCTGAACGTAGTAGCGGAACGCCTTCATCAACCGCGAGTCCGGATCGGTCAAGTTGACCTCGCCCTGCGGGACATCTGGCGGCCGGTAGGAATTCGGCTGCGAGCTGAACCGGCGGCCGTCACTCGTCCGGCCCGTCGCGCGATAGTGCTCGTAGGCATCGTTGCCGCGACACTTCGCTGCGAGCTCGTCCTCCAGCAGCGCTCCGGTGCGCGCATCGCGCTGACCAAAATGTGGGAGGAGGCGTCCGCTCGCTCCGCTGGCATGACACGAGTTCGCCGGCAATTTTAGCGCGGGCTAGTTGACCGTCCGTTGGCTACGTGCGGGCGAGGCCGATCAGCGCGCTAACGTGATGTGACGTGCTTGAACGACGGTGCCGAGATGCCGGGGGTGGACCTGTTGTCTTCTGCCCCGTGGGGCCGTGGTCCGAGAGGACAAGGTGCTGGGTTAGCGTCGGACGAGGGTGCCGCACCAGGGGACCGGCTGGGGTCACTGGAGGTTAGCGACGGGCCGTGGACCGACCAGAAGGTAGCGGTAGGTGAGGAGTGGGGCGTCGTTTAGCTACCCACCTTCGTCGGCGGGTCACATCGCTTGATGGGCTATGGGACTTCTGCTTGCTGGGCGACGTGGCGCCGGGCAATGTTGACATCGGGGCGATCTCCTTTGACGCCACGATGGCGGTGCCCGGCTGTTGGGACGCGACCCCGGCCTACGCGGGCGAACGAGGGCTAGCCGCCTACCGGAGGGTGGCCTATGTGACCGATGGCACCCCTCATGAGCTGGTGTTCGGCTCGGTCCAGCACTGGTGCCAGGTGTTCGTGGACGGCCAAGAACTTGCTGAGCACGCCGGTGGGTTCACCCGCTTCCGAGTCGCGTTGCCGGTTGGCCCCGAAAGGCCGGTAACCATTGTCGTCCTGGTGGACAACCGGGACGACCCCGTCCGTTCCCCCCTGCACCGGGACTACTACGACTGGTACCACTACGGGGGGATTGCAGGCAACGTCGAGCTCCACCGGCTCGGTGAAGCGTGGCTCGCTGAGGTGCGTTACCAGACCGTCGCTGTGGTCCCCGTGCCGGTGGTCGAACTCGTGGTTGAAGCGAGAGCCACAACAGGTCCCCGCCACGAAAGCCTGGCGGTCTTCGTTGATGGCGCGCGGGTGCACGACGAGGTTGTCGAACTGACCTCAAGGAGCACCTTGGTGCGTCGCTTGGCCCTTCCGGGGCTCAGCGCGTGGTCGCTCGATGACCCTGCGCTCCATCTTCTGGAGGTCACGCTCGGCGCGGACGATTGGCGAGGCCGCGTCGGCCTACGAACGGTGGCAGTAAAGGGCAGAGACTTGGCAGTGAACGACCGTCCCGCCCGGCTGTTCGGCGTCAACCGCCATGACTTGCACCCCGACCATGGCTCCGCCCTGCCCGATGACCAACGCTTGTCGGATCTCCAGTTGATCGCAGGGCTTGGCGCCAACTTCGTGCGCGGTGCCCACTATCCCCAGGACGAAGGTTTCTTGGACCTGTGTGATGAGCGAGGCATCGCGGTGTGGTGCGAAGCCACTGCCTGGCAGCCGGGCCCCGACCAACTCGCCGATGACAGCTGGTTGGCTGCCGCCGAGCACAACATCGACGAGATGGTGGCGATGGCGGCCAACCACCCGTCCGTGCTTATCTGGGGATGCTGCAACGAAGGTGCGAGCAAGGATCCAGCGTGCAGGCCAGGATTCGAGCGGCTCCTTCGCCGCCTAAGGGCGCTCGACGCCAGCCGGCCGGTTACCTACGCCGCCATGGACCCTTTCCAGACACCGGAAGTGTCAGCCGACCTGGCCGACATTGTGGCCGTGAACACCTACCCGGGCTGGTACTGGGGCCGGATCGAAGACATAGCGGGCGAGCTGGACCGCATCGAGGCCGCGGTCAGGGCGGCGGGGCTCGATGACCGTCCTCTCATCGTGGCCGAGATCGGTGCCGAGGCGATCGCGGGGTGGCACGACCGGGCGGCAGAACGCTGGAGCGAGGAGCACCAAGCTCACCTCATCGAGTCGGCGCTTTCTAATGCCGCGAGCCCGGGCCGCTCGATCGTTGGCCTCGCCCTCTGGGTGTTCGCTGACTTCCGGGTGGCCGACCGATACCCCGGCGATATGCGACGACCGCGCGCGCACAACAACAAGGGGATCTTCGACGAGTACCGCCGCCCTAAGCTGAGCGCCTACGCCGTCGAACGGGGACTGGCACTTATAGAGGGCGCTCGGAAAGCACAGGCCTAAAACCTATGCCTCGTTGCCAGCCTGATTAAGAGGCCCGTCGGCCAACCTTCTGGTCATCGTCCTTCGGCGCTTGGATCTGGGCGACAGCGGTAACGGGCGGACGATCTCCGCAGGCTCCTGCTAAGTCCAAGCAGCAGTAGCGGGCCCGGGTCGCCCGCGTTAGTGCCGCACACGAGCTTGGCTCGCTACGCGAGTGCTGGCTTGTCGCGGAAAATGACTAGACGACGGCGTCTGTTCCGTTTCCGGCGGCGGCGCGGCGGGGAAGGAGTGCTGTGCCGGCGAGAGCGAGGGTCGTCGCGACGACGATGTAGGCGGAGATGATGAGCAGGTTGTCGGTGATGTTGTAGGAGCCGAAGTAGACGATGCGGCGGAGGGCTTCGACGCCGGCGCCGTTGGGCAGGGCGGGGCTGATCGCGCGCCAGAAGCCGGGTAGAAGGGGTGCTTGGTAGGCGCCGCCGGCGCTGGGGTTGCCGAGGATGACGAAGAGGATCAGTGTGAGTCCGACGCCGATCGTGCCGAGGAAGACTTGGAAGGCCATCGTGACGGTCGCGGCGCAGTAAACGATGAGCGCCCCGAGCGCGGCCATTGCTAGGAAGTGGCCGGTGAGCGCCCCGAGAACGGGGCCGACGACGATCGCGCCGCCGAGTCCGGAGAGGATGGCGTAGGGGACGAGCACGATCAGGCGGATGATCGCCCGGCGAGTGCTGGCGGGTCGTGCGCGTGTGGCGATGCTGAGCAGGGCGGCGACGAGGTAGCCGCCGATCAGCCAGCCGATGACGAGGTAGAAGTCGGTCAGGCCCCTCGCGTCACCGGGTTGGGCTGGTAGGGCGTCGGTGATCGTCGCCGTGCGGTGCTGGGTGGCTTCGGCCTGCGCGATGACGTCCTCCACGGCGGTCGCGAGCGCTGCGCCGCCGCCACCGGCGACGAGCAGCGCGTCAGTCTTGCCGGTGGGATTGACGATCAGCACGCCGCTGGTCGAGCCACGCCGCAGCAGCGTCCGGCCGATGGTTTGATCGGCGACGGCGGTGGCGTGAAGCGGATGGCCGTGGATCGCGTTGAGCTCGCCGACGAGCTGGCCGGAGATCTGTGCCGGCGCGACGACGGCGATCGGCACCTCGTGGGGCGTGGGGTGGTGAAACGCGCCGACGTAGGAGAGCACGAAGCCCAGCTGGATCAGCAGCACCGCGATCACCAGGGCGAACGTTCGTCCTGGCGCGACCGCGTCCCACAGCTCGCCGAGAAAGCCTTGCCTTGCTGTCGGCGGCGCCCGGACCGCAGGAGGTGGGGCGTTGGGCGCCTCACTCATCGGAGCTCCGCGGCCTTGACTTGCAAGCCCCCGGCCAGCGCCTTGGCGGGCGGCTGGTCGGTCGCCGTCACGGTGGTTGTGTTAGGGAGGAATGCCACGGTCAGTGCGAGGCCGGCGAGCGCGATGGCAGCAGAGACCAGGAGTGCGAGGTCCATTCCGTTCACGAATGCGGTGTGGGCGGAGGCGAGCAGCGCTGTTGAGTGGATCTTCTGCGCGACGGCGACGGCGCCGAAGATGCTCTGGCGTGCGGCTATCGAAGCGGCGGCGGGGAGGCCGGCGACCGCGAGGTGCGCGAGGTAGGCGGTGCTGAGCAGGCTGCCGAGGACTGCGGTGCCCAGCGGCCCACCGAGCTTGTTGATCGCCTGCAGCGCCGCGGCGCCAACACCGCTTCGCTCCGCGGAGAGCTCGGAAAGCGCGGCCGACATCGCGGTCGCAAGAGCGAGACCCATCCCGAGCCCGACCAGCGCCATCCACCCGGCGATGAACAGAGAGCTCGAGCCGACGCTCGTGCGGGTTCCGAGCAGCAGACCCGCGGCGAGGATTGCGAACCCAAGCGCGACCGCGATCTTCGCCCCGACCAGACGCGCGATGCGATCCGCGGGCACGGCCGCGAGCACGAGTCCGCCGATCATCGGCAACAGCCGCAGACCGGAGCTCATCGGGCTTGTGCCGAGCACTCCCTGGAAGTACTGGGGCATCGTGAACAGCACGCCGAACATCGCGAAGATCGCGATCGCAGAGAGGATCACGCCCCACGTGTATGAGCGCGAGCGAAACAGCGCTAGATCGAGCAGCGGTTGCCCACCCGGACGGCTGCGCAGTCGGCCCTCCCAGACGAAGAAGGCAACGAGCACTGAGACGCCGCCCACCATCTCTGCCAGCGCACCAGCGCTGCTCCAGCCGTGTTGGCCTGCCTGGATCAGTCCGTAGATCAACGCGACCAGCCCGACGATCGACAGGCCCACCCCGACGGGATCCAGCCCCGGACGCTCGTGGGCGCGTGACGCGGGTACCAGGGTGACGGTCGCGATCAGCGCGACCACGGCGACCGGCACGTTGATCAGGAACACCCAGCCCCACCAAGCGTGCGTCAAAAGCCAGCCGCCGAGGATCGGACCGAGCGGCAAGGATACGAAAGTCGCTGCCGCCATGATCCCCACCGCCCGCGGGCGCTCCGCCTCGCTGAACATCACCGGCAGCGTCGCGAACCCCATCACGACCAGCCCCGCACCAGCGATCCCGAGCAACAGGCGAGACGCGATGAACGCGCCGGCGGACGGCGAAGCCGCACACGCCGCCGAGCCGACCGCGAACAGCGCAAGCGATGCGAGCAGGACCTTCTTGCGGCCATAGCGGTCGCCGAGCAAGCCGAGTGGCAGCATCGCCGCCGCCAAGACCAGCAGATACCCGGACGAGAACCACTGCAGATCGGACTCCGACGCGTGCAGGCTCCGCGCGAGCGTCGGCAACGCCACGCTGAGAATCGTGGAGTCCAGACCGACCATGAGGCCCGCCAGCACCAACGCGCCGCACGCCCACCAGCGACGAGCACCAACCGCCCGAGGATCAACCGTGACGCTATTGGTGAGAGCCGACGCTTGGGGCATTGCGACCTCCAGGCTCGTGAGAACAAACCTCGGAAGTCCGGTCGTGTTGCCCGCCCCGATGCTTTGGGCAGACCTCACAATAATGCCCTCCTTCGATCCAGGATAGCCGGTGAACGTCCTGGCTGACCTCCTTGCTCTCCCGGACGAACCTGGGACGGCGGTTAGGGTGCCGTCCCGAAGTCATGAGTGGTAGCCGGGGGGTGTCCAAGCTAGTGGCCGTGTACGCCGCTCGGATGGTCCGGTACCTGTAGGGCTGTTGGGCGGGAGCGGTAACGAGCGGCGAGCGCCGCAGGCTCCTGCTACTCGTCGTGGCTGTTGCGTTATTCCCCGG
>PLFX01000007.1 GCA_003138355.1 Solirubrobacterales bacterium | reverse complement strand
GTCTGTCATCGCCCGTAGGGCGTGTCTGCGCTCCTCCTCAGCGCAGATCTTTGCCGCCGGCGCCTCTGTCGAAGGACAGAGGCGCGTCTATGCGCCGGGCGTGACTAGCCCGCTCTCGTACGCGAGGACGACGGCTTGCACGCAGTCGCGGAGCCCGAGCTTGGCGAGCAGGCTGGAGACGTGGGTCTTGATCGTGCCCTCGCTGACGAACAGCTCGGCGGCCAGCTCGGCGTTGCTCTTACCGTGCGCCAGCATCGTCAGCACCTCGCGCTCGCGCGCCGTCAAGGCGTCCAGCCGCTCGCCGAGCTCCGGCCTCGCCGGCCGGCGTGCGAACTGCTCGATGATGCGCCGCGTGACCGACGGGGCGAGCAGCGCCTCGCCGGCAGTCACGACGTGCACCGCGTGCAGGAGCTCCTCGGGTGGGGCGTTCTTGAGCAGGAAGCCGCTGGCACCCGCCCGCAGCGCCTCGAACATGTACTCGTCACGCTCGAAGGTGGTGAGGATCACCACACGACTGTGCAGCTCACCGTCTTCGGTAATCCGCCGCGTGGCCTCGAGTCCGTCACCGTCGGGCATCAGGATGTCCATCAACACGACGTCGGGCCGCAGGCGCCGGGTGCTCGCCGTGGCCTGCTCGCCGTTCGCCGCCTCGCCGACAACCTCGATCTCGGGATCGGACTCGAGAATCATCCGAAAGCCCGCGCGAACCATCGCCTGGTCATCGGCCAGCAGCACACGGATGCTCACAGCGCACCGTCCGAGGTCGGCAGCTTGACGCGCACGGCGAACCCGCCGCCCGATACCGGCCCCGCCGTCAGTTGGCCGCCGTGTAGGACGGCACGCTCACGCATGCCGATCAACCCCAGGCCGCCCGGGCTCGTCCCCGATAGCGCCTTCGCGCCGCGGCCGTCATCGATGATCTCAACCTCAAGCTCGTCAGGCCAGTACCGCACGCGCACGTCGGCGCGCGACGCCGCCGCGTGCTTGAGGGTGTTAGTCAGCGCTTCCTGCACGATGCGGTACGCCGAGACGTCGATCATCGGTGGCAGCGAGCGTTCCTCGCCTTCGATGCTGACCTCGACAGCGAGCTCGGACTCACTCATGCTCGCCGCCAGCCGCAGAAGCTGGCTCAGGCCAGGGCGCGGAGCCAGATCGTCCTGGTCGCCGGCCTGCCGCAGGAATCCGAGCAGGCGGTGCAACTCCCCCACCGCCTGTCGGCTCGAGGCCTCGATCGCGGTCAGCGCCTCCTTCGCCTTGACACGGTCACTGTCGATCACGACGCGGGCAGCGCCGGCCTGGACGCCCATCATGCTCACGTGGTGGGCGACAACGTCATGCAGCTCCCGCGCGATCCGCACGCGCTCCTCCAACACGGCGTGCTCGGCCTGTGTCGCACGTGACTCCGCCACCTCAGCCTGCTCGGCCCGCGCGCGGACGGCAACGCCTGCAACCCAGGCGACGGCGAAGTCGACGGGAATGAAGACGAGCTGGTCGACCGAGTGCCCGGGGATGTTGTAGACGAGGGTCGCCGCAGCGCCGACCACGATCGCCAGTCCGAGGCCAGCCCGCCGGACGTCCCGAAGGTTCCCGAGCAGGAATGCGGCCGCCAGCCCGAGCAGGAAGAGGGACTCGGGGTACGGGATCAGCAGCGGGTCGACGAACGAGATTCCCGCGGCCAAAAGCCAGTACGCCGCCGGTCCGGCAAACGGAAACCATCGCCGCGCGAACACGGGTAGCACCAGGATCGCGAGCGCGGGAAGGCAGAACCACAGCGTCGTTGTCGGAGCTCCAGACGAGCCGCGTCCGAGCACCACGTCAAGCATCGCCACGATCGCCAGCAGCGCGATCAGCAGGTCAAACCAGTACGTGCGGGCGAGACGTTCGATTCGGCTCACGCGCTGAACGTACTCCACCCCCTCGGTTCCCGCCCCCTCCGATACCGGATCCGCCCAGATCCGAGCGCTGGTCGGTCAAGACAACGCGACGGCTCTGCAGCGGAAGTCCGGCGCACCGGCCTCGAAGTGGCGGGTTCGAGCCCGTGACCTTCGGGTTCCGGATGTGACGAGTACCATTTGGGACCTTCTTGGGGTCCCCCGCCCAAACAAAAAGGCCCTGCTTTGCAGGGCCTTTTCGATAGCGGGGGCGGGATTCGAACCCGCGACCTTCGGGTTATGAGCCCGACGAGCTACCAGACTGCTCCACCCCGCGGCGGACCTACACGATACCAAGGGACCGCCGTCCTCGGAAGGGCAGGTGGTGTCTCAGTGCTCAAACTGAGACACCACCGAAGGGCATCGGGCGCAACGGCGCGTGCATCGTGGCCGGAGATTCCGCGAGAATCCGCTCGATGGCAAGGATCTTCCTGACGCGAATCGTCGATGGGGAGGCGCTCGATCGCCTGCGCGCAGTACATACGGTCGAAGTGTGGACGGGTGATGCCCCGCCGACGCGTGAGGAGCTGATCACTGGCCTCGGTGACGCCGAGGGGCTGCTCTGCATGCTGAGCGACCGGATCGACGCGGACGTGATCGCGGCGGCCCCGCGGCTGCGAGCGATCGCCAACTACGCGGTCGGAACGGACAATGTCGACCTCGACGCAGCGCTGGCACGAGGGATCGCGGTCGGCAATACGCCCAACGTGCTGACCGACGCGACCGCGGACCTTGCGTTTGCGTTGATGCTCGCGGCAGCGCGGCACCTTCCCGCTGCCGAGCGCTCGGTGCGGGCGGACGAGTGGGGCACATGGGAGGCGACGCGATGGAATGGTGCCGAGGTGCACGGCGCAACCCTTGGAATCGTCGGCTTTGGCCGGATCGGGCGCGCTGTCGCGCGCCGCGCCGAGGGCTTTTCGATGAATGTGCTCGCGACGCGCGCGACGCCGCTCGCAGAATTGTTGGCAAGAAGTGACTTCGTCAGCCTCCACTGCCCGCTGACCCCGGAGACCCACCACCTGATCGACGCGGCAGCGCTCAGCCGAATGAAGTCGAGCGCAATCCTGATCAACACGGCCCGGGGCGGGATCGTCGACCAGCAGGCGCTTGGCGAAGCGTTGCGCAAGGGCACGATCGGCGGGGCGGCGCTCGACGTGACCGATCCCGAGCCGATGCGCGCCGACGATCCGCTGCTGAACGCGCCAAACCTGATCGTCCTGCCCCATATCGGGTCGGCCACTCACGCCACGCGCTCACGGATGACGGAGCTCGCGGTCGCGAACCTGCTGGCGGCGCTCGCAGGGCAGCCGATGCCCAACGCGGTCGTTTGATGCGCGTCGCCGTCACCGACATCGGCACCAACTCAACGCGCCTGCTCGTCGCCGACGCCGGCCAGAACGGCTCCGTCGTCGAGCGTGAGCGGCGGACCTCCATCACTCGCCTCGGGGAGGGGGTGGACGCGAGCGGTCACCTGAGCAAGGCGGCGATCACGCGCGTGCGCAAGGTTCTTGACGCTAACGCCGATGTCCTTCGCCGACTCGAAGTGGACGCGAGCGTGGCCGTGCTGACGAGCGCGGTCCGCGACAGCGCTAACGGCGCCGAGTTCGTGGCACTGCTGCACGAGCACTACGGTCTCGACGCGAGGATTCTGAGCGGCGACCAGGAGGCACAGCTGACCTTCCTTGGAGCGATGAGCGAGCGAGACCCCGCCGATCAACAGCGAACGCTCGTCGTGGACGTCGGCGGCGGCTCGACGGAGCTGATTGTCGGCGTGCGCGACCACGTTAACTTCCACATATCGCTCCAGGTGGGCGTGGTCCGCCAGACAGAGCGGCACCTACGCGAGGATCCGCCGTCGGAGACCGACCTGCGGGCGCTCAAGCGAGACGTGCGCACCCTGATCGAGCGCGACGTCTCGGCTCGCGAGCGCCGCGGAGTCGAGCAGGCGATCGCCGTCGCGGGTACCGCCACTTCGCTGGCCGCGATCGATCAAGCCCTCGACCCGTATGACCGAGAGCTCGTGCACGGCTATCGACTCTCGCTCGCAACGGTACGGCTGCTGCTCGCACGGCTCGCCTCTGTTCCGCTCCAAGAGCGGCGCGAGATCCGCGGCCTCCACCCCGACCGAGCGCCGACGATCGTCGCGGGCGCAGCGATCCTGATCGAAGTGCTCGAGGCGTTCGGGCTCGACGGTTTCGAGGTCTCGGAGAACGACATCCTGCGCGGCGCCGCGCTCGCCCGCGCGAGCGCTCCGAGTGGGTCCGACTGGACGCCATAGACGAGTGCCGGCACAATCCCCATCCCCTGAGCGCACGCGCCTCGAACGCCTGAACGCGCTGCTCGAGCGCACGCGCGCAACGAACCAGTTCCAGCGCCAGCGCCTGCCCGAGCTCCCGCTGGCATCGCTCGAGGACCTCAAGCGCGTGCCGCTCGTGAGCAAGGAGATGCTCGTCGCGGACCAGGCGGCCCGCCCTCCCTACGGCACCAACCTGAGCTTCGGCCCCGAGCAGTTCACGCAGCTCCACCGAACGAGCGGAACACGTGGGCCGGTATTGATGATCCTGAACACAACCGAGGACTGGGGGTGGTGGCGCCGCTGCATGGCAGTGGTGCTTCGCGCCGCCGGCATCGGACCAGGCGACCGCGTCGCGCTCGCGTACTCGTTCGGCCCTTATCTCCTCTTCTGGGCGTCCTACGAGGGCGTCGATGAGGTGGGCGCCGCGCGCGTCGGCCTCGGCGGAATGGACTCGCTGCAGCGCTTGCATGCGCTGCGCGAGTTCGAAGCGACTGCTGTGCTCTGCACGCCGACCTACGCCGTCCACCTCGCCCAGGTCGCAGCTCAGCACGGGCAACTCGATGCGTTCAACAGTGTTCAGCGCATCGTTTGCAGCGGCGAGCCAGGCGCATCGATTCCCGCGGTTCGCGCCCGCATCGAGGCCGGTTGGGAGGCGCGCTGCTTCGACCACGCCGGCCTTTCCGAGGTCGGCGCGGCGACCTATCCCTGTGCGGAGGCGGGCGGTCTGCACATCCTCGAGGAAGAGTTCATCGCAGAAATCGTCGATCCGACCAGCGCGCAGCCCGTGCGCGACGGCGCGGTGGGCGAACTCGTGCTGACCGCGCTCGGGCGGTTCGGCTCGCCGGCAATCCGCTACCGGACCGGCGATGTCGTCGACTGCCACGAGGAGCCGTGCCCGGCAGGGCATAGCGGACGCTGGCTGCCGCGCGGCGTGCTTGCACGCAGCGACGACATGGTCGTCATTCGCGGCATGAACGTCTTCCCATCCGCGATCGAGCAGACGATGCGAGAGGTCGCGGAGATCGGCGAGTTTCGGATCACCTTCTACACGGAAGCCACGGCGATGGACGAGGTCAAGGTCGAAGTCGAGCTCGAGCGCGCGGAGGATGTGCGCGCGATTCAAACGGGCCTTCGCCGGCAACTCGGCCTGCGCGTGCGGATAGTGCCGCTCAAGCCGGGCATCCTGCCGGCCAGCACCGACAAGGCTCGACGTGTGGTCGACCTGCGTCCGCTTGCCAAATGATGCGCAGCGAAGGTGCCCGGGGCGGGATTCGAACCCGCACGCCCTTGCGGACAGCGGTTTTTAAGACCGCCGGCTGTACCGATTCGCCAAACCCGGGCTCGCGCTGATCGTAGCCACTCACGACAACTGTTGAGCCCACGTGATGGAAGCTGTTGAGCGCACGTGAAGCGTTCTCGGAGCGCAACTTCCGTGCCGTTAACGTGTAGAAGACAGCGAAGCCCAGATCACGCCGGTGGAAGCCCACGCACTCACCCAGGAGCACCCCGTCGCACGCCGCGGCCCCGCGGCGTTGCTGCGACTCGCCGGCGACGAGCGGCTCGTCGCGCTGACACGCAGCGGTGACGCGGCGGCGTTCGAGGTCATCGTGAGCCGCTATCAACCGCGGCTGCTCTCCTTCTGCGCTCGTATCGTCGGCTCGCGCGAGGATGCCGAGGACGTGCTGCAGGAGGCGTTTGCGGCAGCATACAACGCCCTGAGAGCCGATGCACGCGACATCAACCTGCGCCCCTGGCTCTACCGCATCGCGCGCAACCGCTCGCTCAACCATCTGCGCCGGCGTACGGCGATCGGCGTCGATTCGATGGACGTTCATTTCGCAGACATGGGCCTTTCGACGAGCGACAAGGTCTTCCGTCGCGAGGATTTCAATCAGCTGGTCGGCGACATCCAGCACCTGCCCGAATCGCAGCGCACGGCGCTGCTGCTGCGCGAGGTCGAGGGACTCTCCTACGAGCAGATCGCCGGCGTCATGGACACGACGATTCCGGGCATCAAGTCGCTGCTCGTACGGGCACGGATCGGACTCGCGGAAGCTTCAGAAGCGCGGAAGCTGACATGTGACGAGATCCGCGTCGCACTCGCAGAAGAAGCCGAGGGGATCGGCTCGCTCACGCAACCGATGCGCCGGCACGTGAAGAGTTGCGAGCGCTGTGGCCGCTTCCGCAAGCATCTGCGCTCGAACGACCGCGCGCTGGCCGCACTCGCGCCATTCGCGCCGCTGCTGCTGCTCAAGCAGCTGTTCGCAACGAAGCTCGGCGCGGGCGGCGCGAGCGTCGGCAGCACTGCGGCGGTGACCGGTGGAACGACCGCTGTCGGCGGCGGCGTAGGGGCCGTCACGACGGCGGCCATCACGGCCAAAGCGCTCACGACGGTGGCAGCGGCCGCGCTGCTGACGGTCGGCACCTCAGCGGCGGTCAGCAGCTCGCACGCCGCGAAGGCGCACGTCGCGCGAGTCGCCCCGATCGCTACCGAGCAAGTCACGACGACCAGCGTCTTCCCGAGTCCGGCTCGAGTGCGGCCCGTGCATCGTCATCGCCTCGCCGCGCAAACGGCTGCGCTCGGCGGCGCCGTCGCGAGCATCACTTCGGCAACCGGTACGACGACTGCCGCCGCGAGCGAGGAGGTCACGACGACGGCCGTGTTCCCGGGAGCTGCGACGGGCGCCAGCGGTGCGACGACGACTAACGCCGTGAGCAGCGTTCCGCCCGCCACTCCGTCTGCCGGGTCTCCCGCCAGCAGCACCTCCACCACGCCGGCGCCGGGCGCGGGTGGCTCGGCGCCCACCGGCGCCACGGGCTCGACCGCCTCGACCGGCGCAACCGGAGCGAGCGGTGACACCGGTAGCTCCGGGACGACCGGAGCGTCAGGCCTGACCGGCGTGTCGGGGGCAACCGGGGCCTCTGGCGCGAGCGGCGCGACGGGCGCGACCGGCAGCTGATCAGCCCGCGAGACGCAGCGTCGCGAGCGGCTCGCTCAACAGTCCAGACGGCTGGAAGAGAATGCCGACACCGCCCTGCCCCGGCTCATACAGAGCTCCGGCGAGGTTGCTCGCAGTCCCTCCGATGATGCCGGAAAGAACCGGTTGGGCGAGCAGCGAGACGATCACGCCAGCCCTGCTTCCCGCCGCCGTCACGAAGATCACGCGACCGAAGTAGTCCTCGCCGCCGATCGTTCGCGTGTAGGTGAAGTTGTATCCGGCAAGCCCATTGACGATCGTCGGGCCAGTGTTTTGAAGGACGACACCTGGGGTGCGTGCTGCCAGCGATCGCATGTAGTTCGCGGCCACGAGCGGCTCGACGCCGGTCGCCTGAGCGGCGCTCGCCGGCAGGCGCAGCGGCGCGACCGCAATCTCTGCGACGAGTCGTGAGCCTTCGTGGCGCGCGAGCAGCAGCGCGTCGGCAGCGGGCGCTCGCTCGCGGCGTAGGCCCGCATACTTGAAGCTGACGCGAACGGCACCAGCGCTGGCGTTGATCGTGTCAGGTCCGCCGCGGAGGACAAGCACGAGCGCGACCACGGCGACGCACACCGCAGTGAGACCCGCCGCGGCGCGGATGCCCTTGCGCTCCGTTCCGAAGCGCGCGCGTGCAAGGTCCGGGAGGGTTGGTCCGTAGGCGGATTTGACCTGGGCGGCAATCTTCACCGCACGACCCCCCCGCTGCGTGGGCTCACTCGCCGACCGAGAACATCGCCTCGAGGTCGTGTTGCGAGAACGTCTCGAAGGCAACCATCGTCTGGGTCCGCGTCACTCCCGGAAGCTGCGCGATGCCGCTCTGCACGACGCTCGCCAGGCGATCGTGGCTGTGGATTCGAACGATCGCGACGAAATCCCAGGCTCCTGTCACCGAGTAGCACTCGGACACTCCCTGCACGTCGGCGATCAGGCCGCCGAGGGTCTGCATCGCATCCCGCTCAGCTTCGACAAGGACGATCGCGTGAGTCACAGCGTGTGCGTCTCCCCCGGCTCGAGCACGATCACCGTGCTCGCCGTGTTGGCCTCGACCTCAGCCTTGAACGCCTCGACATCGACCTCGATCACCGGGAACGTGTTGTAGTGGCAGGGGATCACCGCGCGCGGCCCGATCAACCGGACGGATTCGGCGGCGTCATCCGGATCCATCGTGAAGAAGCCCCCGATCGGGACGAGCGCAACGTCGATCTCGTGGCGGCGCCCAATCAACTCCATGTCCCCGAACAGCGCGGTGTCACCGAGGTGATAGATCGTCGCGCCCCCGAACCGCACGATCAGTCCGGTGGCAGTGCTGACTGTCCCCTTCGGGGTGCTTGAGCTGTGCCACGCCGGAACGAGCTTCACTGAGCCGCCGGGAAAATCGACGCTCCCGCCGATGTTTGGGCCGATCACGTTCGCGAGCCCGTCCCCGGTGAGCTCGTCCGCGATCTCGAGCATCGTGATCACGGTAGCTCCCGTCCGCTTGGCGATCGGGACGAGGTCGGCGAAGTGATCGCCGTGGCCGTGCGTCAACAGGATCACGTCCGGCGAAAGCTCATCGGCGCTCACCGCGGCCGCAGGGTTGCCGGTGAGAAACGGATCGATCAAGACCGAGTTGCTCCCGTCGTTCAGCTCGAACGTTGCGTGGCCAAGGAAGCGGATGTCAGTCACGGTCAGCCCTCTTCACTGGTAGATGGATGGGAGTCGGCTAGCTCGCGGGCGAGCTCGAAGCCGACGGCGACGCCGACAAGCATGCCAAGCCGTGTCTGCTCGTCGACGACGGCACGGACGGCGGCGAGGCGCTCGTGGGGATCGGCCTCGTCGCTCGCACGGCGCAACAGATCCTCGTGAGCCGGCCCGAACCAGCCTCCTTCGGCGAGTGCCGCGTCGAGCACGCCGGCAAGGCTCGGCGCCGCGTGCGTGACGATCTCCGAGGCATGTTTGACGCGCTCGGGGTCGCCGAGCCGCGACACGGCGGCGTCAACCTCCTCGGCTGTGTACGTGCGGCTGCGCGACGCCGCCGGCGATGGTCTGGCGGTCACGGAGCGGATGATACGTGGCGTCGCGAGCTGCCCGGCGGGCCGCGCTCAGCGCCGACGCAGCATGAGCCCTGCGAGGTAGCCCCAGACGACGCCGAAGCCGCCAGCGAGCGCGCTCGCCTCGGAGCGTGCGATCGGCATCGCGAGCAACGCCAAGCCGATGACCGCCGCACCGAGCAGGTCGCCGTCGTAGGGGTTGCTGGAGCGGCGCGCCAGCATGTCGGGCACGGCCCAGGCGCAGAGCAGTGCCAGCGCGCCGCCATTGCCGCCAACGGCCACCGTGTTCGCCTTGAGCTCCAGGGCGAGGTAGGCGCCGCCCGACGCGCCGATCATGAACACGGCAAGCACGACGAGCGAGCCATGCCGGCGCTCGAGCAGCCACCCGAACAGCGCCGCGGCAACAAGCGTCGTGAACTGGTAGACGCCCTCGCCGAGGCTCGAGAAGTGGCTTGCGGCCGGATCCCAGTACGCGAAGGGCGTCGTGAGGACATGCCACCAGTGGCCGGCAAGGGGGCGAGCCGCGACCAAGCCGGCCTGCGAATCCAGGTAGCCGGCGCGCGCCGCGACCCAGACGCCGCAGGTGGCGAGCACGATCAGCCACGTCGCGTAGGGAGGCTGGTCGGCCCGGATACCCGGAATCTCCCCGCGGCGCAGCCGACCGAGCGACGGCGTCGGCATGCGGTGCCCGCGCGAGACGCGCTGCAGGCGCTTGTCGAGCTTCGGCGCGCGCTTGCGCAGGCGCGTACCGCAGTACGGGCATTCGGTCACGTAAGGACTGACCTCGGCCCCGCAGTCTGGGTTCTTGCAGACGACGAAGAGATCAGCAGGCGACATCCCGACTGATTCTAGGACGCCGCGCTGTGAAGCTCGACGGGACTTCATCTGGCCGTGACAACCGGTAGCCTCTTTTTCCGGTCATGCGGATGCGCCAGCCTCTCAGCACCTTCGAGCGAGCGTTCGAAGAGGAGATGGAGATCGATCGGCAGCGTCGCGAGGCGCTGCGCCGCGCGAATGAGCGTCGTGCTCGCAAGCGGTCGATCGAACGCAACGCGCGGATGGGACGAATGCGCTACGTGGTGCTTTCGTTCACGCTCTCGACGACAGCCGTCGTCGTCAGCTACATCATGTTCCGCGTGCTCTACCTCGTGCTCGAGTAGGCGCGCAGCGGCCTACAAAAGTGGCGGCGGCTCCGCGAGCGCGACCTCGGCCGGAGCGAACACGCCAGCCTGTTCGCGCTGGATCTCGACGTACACCTCACTGCGGTATACGGGAACCGAGCGCGGCGCCTGGATGCCGATCCGCAGCTTCTCGCCAATGACCGAGAGGACCGACACCTCGACGTCGTCGCCGATTGTGAGGCTCTGGCTTGCACGCATCGGCAAGACCCGGGGAACCTGCATGCCCACGCGCACCGGTTCGCCGAGGGCGGAGCGGAAGGCCACATCGATCCGTGCCCGTTCGCCGACGACGGAAGTCACACGGACCTCGATGTCATCGCCGATCATGATGCTCTGACCTGCTTTTCTGGTCAACACGAGCATTGACCCTCGCTCTCCCGATCGCTCAGGCCCATTAACTCCCTTCTCGCCGCGGAATGCAAGCCGGTCCATGCCTATGCGCTAGTGTGCGGGCGGTCCATGGCCCGAAAATCACTCAGACCCCACCTCAATCAGATCCGGACCTGGACGCGTCAGGGGCGCACCGACGCTTGGGTCGCGCACCAGCTCGAGGTGACCGTTCAGCAGATCCAGAGCTTCAAACGCGAGAACGGCCTGCTCGAGGACGAGGCGAGCGGCGAACCGGCGCCCTTCGTCGCCGAGATCGACTTGCGCGCCGAGGACGACGCACTGATCGCAGCCGAGCTAGAGGCTGCCGAGCAGGCGCGCCGCGAGGCTGAGGCAGCCGAGGCGGCCCGCCGCGAAGCCGAGGAGAAAGAGCCGACGACCGCCGCGCCCAAGCGGCGCGCTCGCAGCCGCGGCCGAGCCAAGGCCGGTCCGCTCGAGGGCACGTTCGACCACGGTGAGGAGGGCTACGGCCTCTGGCTCGACCCGGCGGTGGCGGATAACCCGATCTATGCCGAGCATTGGGCCGGACACAGGCCGGTGACCGTGACGATCGAGGAAGACCAGATCGTCATCCGCCGGGCCGAGTAGCCCTCCTCGACGCTTTACGCGCGAGGCCAGTCCCGCGCGCGACGCAGGTGGCGGTGGAAGGCGGCGTCGCTGACCCATTGCTCCCAGGCAAGCGGCTCGGCCGGCGCGGCCTGCAGCGCGAGACCGAGCGCCCAGGCGCGCGAGTCCTCGTAGACCTCGACGAGCTCGGCGACGAAGAAGGAGGTGCCAAGCCGCCGGCGCAGCTCGGCGCTGATGCGCTCGATCACGCGGTCCAGCGCAACGCGTTGCGCCGCGGGCGTCTGGGTGAGGCGCCGGTCGCCGTCCTGCCAGTGGTGGAGCGCCGTCTCGAGCATCGTCAGCGCTCGTAGGCCCGTCGCTCAGTTGTTCGGTAGGCCCCTGACGACGTACTCGCGCTCGCCCGGTCGCACGAGGCCGAGCGCTCGAGCTTCACGCTCGATCGTGCCCTGCGCCGAGAGCGCGCGCTGCTCCGCACGCAGTCCAGCGGCCTGGCGCTCGAGTTCGACGACCTGAGCGTGCCGGGCTGACGCCTGGTGCAAGTCGCCGAGCAGGGTTCGTGCGGGACCGATGTAGAGGTAGCCGAGGACAACGAGCAGCAACAGCATGGCAGCACGGCTGACCCGGTCCCAGCGAACCCGCGTCGAGCGGTTTCGACTAACTGCTTGCCGGGGCACGCGCTGGCTGTGAGCCTCCACGTCCCGGCTTTCGCGGCGCGGCTGTCAGCTCCTGCTGCGTCGCGCTCAGTGCGCGAATGCGGCGCGGCCGGCAAAGCGAGCCCGCTCGCCGAGCTGCTCTTCGATCCGAAGCAGCTGGTTGTACTTGGAGACGCGCTCCGTACGCGCGGGCGCACCGGTCTTGATCTGGCCGACGCCAGTCGCGACGACGAAGTCGGCGATCGCAACGTCCTCGGTCTCGCCGGAGCGGTGTGAGATGACAGCCGTGTAGCCGGCGCTCTTCGCGAGCTCGATCGCGGCGAGCGTCTCGGTGACGGTCCCGATCTGGTTGAGCTTGATCAGGATCGAGTTTGCGACTCCGGCATCGATGCCGCGCCGCAGACGCTCCGTGTTGGTCACAAACAGGTCGTCGCCGACGAGTTGGATCTGGCTGCCGAGACGCACGGTGAGCTCTCGCCAGCCGTCCCAGTCCTCCTCGTCCATGCCGTCCTCGAGCGAGACGATCGGATAGCGACCGGCGAGGGTCGCCCAATATTCGGTCAGCTCGCTGTGGCTCAGCTTGCGTCCCTCGTGCTCGAGGTCGTAGGCCCCATCGCGATGGAACTCGCTAGCGGCCGGGTCGAGCGCGATGACGACATCTTCGCCGGCACGCCAGCCCGCACGCTCGATCGCTTCGAGGAGCAGCTCGAGCGCCGCCTCGTTGGACTCGAGATCGGGGGCAAAGCCACCCTCGTCGCCAACGCCACCGCCGAGGCCGCGATCATGAAGCGTCGCCTTCAGCGCGTGGTAGACCTCGGTGCCGATGCGCACGCAATCGGTGAAGCTCGCCGCGCCGGCCGGAACGATCATGAACTCCTGAAAGTCGACCTTGTTGTCGGCGTGCGCGCCGCCGTTGAGGACATTCATCATCGGCACCGGCAGCAGCCCGGCCTGCTCGCCGCCGAGATAGCGCCACAGGGGAAGCTCGCGCGCGGCGGCACTCGCCTGCGCCGCGGCGAGCGAGACGCCGAGCATCGCGTTCGCTCCGAGCCGCTCCTTGGTCCGCGTACCGTCAAGCTCGATCAGGCGCGTATCGAGCGCCTCTTGGTCGGCCGCATCGATGCCGGCAATCGCCGCGGCGATCTCGTCGTTGACGTTGGCGACCGCGCGTGAGACGCCCTTGCCCCCGTACGGGCTGCCGCCGTCGCGCAGCTCGACCGCCTCGAATTCGCCGGTCGACGCGCCCGACGGCACCGCAGCTCGACCGCGCGCACCGCCCTCGAGTGTCACGTCCACCTCAACGGTCGGGTTGCCGCGGCTATCGAAGATCTGACGCGCGTGGACCTGGGCGATCGCGCTCACGGATCAGCTTGTCCCCGTCGTTCCCGTCGCGCCCGACGAGGCGGGCGCGTTCCCGCAGACGGTGCTGTCCATGTACTGCGCGGCACAGGTTGTGCGCGACTTCCACGAAGTCGTGAAGGCAGTCCGCAGCCGATTGGTCGCGGCCTGTTCGCGCGTGCTGACGATCTGCGCCTTGATCGTCCGCGAGGCGGCGTGCAGGCTCTCGGTGCTCTTCGGCGTCGAAGCGCTCACCTTGAAGACGTAATAGCCAAAGGCGGTCTTCAACGGACCCTCCAAGACGCCGACCGGCGCAGTGAAGATCGCTGCGTTCAGCCGCGCTGTTTCCTCGCCGGGCTGGATGCCGTTGGCGACGCCGCCCGTGTTCTTCGTGGTCGGGTCGATCGAATACTTCTTGGCCACGGTTGAGAATGCCGCCCCGCCCGCGAGCAGCGACTTCACTTTCGCCGCGGTCGCCGCGCTCGCGACCAGGACGAGATCAAGGTTGCGCCGCTCGGTTTGCGTGTATTGGGCGAGGTGCGCGTGGTAGTAGCTCGCGATGGCTGCCTGCGAGACGTTGCTGACCCCCGCGTCCGCCTTCGTCGTGATCGCCTGTTGCAGCAGGCTGAACAGCAGGTACCACTTGACATCGGCGACGGTGAAGCCGGACTCCGCGAGGTAGTTGTCGAGCTTGGCCGTGGTCGGGAACTGGGTCTTCGACTGCGACGTCCACGCAGCGTCGACCTGTGCCGGCGTCACGCGCGCGTGCTCGTCGTAGGCCTCACCCTGTACCCAGGCGTCCTGTGCCAGCAGCGTGATGACCTCCTGGCTGAGCTGGTTGTAGCGCGAGGCACACTGGGTGCCGAGTGCGCTCGCCGACGGGATCTTCGCGCCCTTCGCGTACTCGGCGCGCGTCGCGGCGATGCAGGCCTTGTAGCTGGGAGGGTCGGGAACCGGTGGCGGCGTCGTGCCGGTGTTGACGTACGGGAGCCGGCTCGCGATCACGAGCCAGTGGGCAAAGCTCTTCTTGCTGATTGCGAAGCTGCCGACCACGGCGATCGCGTTCGACGGAACGGTCGCGGCGGTGGTCGTCGAGATACCGCCGATCGGAAGGCCTGGCCCCGACCCCGGTACCCCGCCGGCGCACGCACCAACGCCGACAGCGGTGGCGATCGCGACGACTGATGCCACAGCTGTCCGCATCTTTCTCTGCACGAGCCCGGCGGATGCTAGCGAATCGCGCGATGGGCGGCGTAAGCCTCCGTGGTGGCGGGCCGCCTCTACGCCCGTGCTGCGCTGGCCGCGAGCACCGCGTCGGCCGCTTTGAGGACCGCCGGGAAGCGCTCGCCGGGCGCGTCCGGTACGCGTACGAGGACTTGCGAGCGGCCGGACTCGTAAACGACGCCCTCGAGGCGCTGGCGCAGCTCGCGGACGCCCGCCGAATCGAGCTCGATCGGCGTGATCGTGAGGCGCCCGGAGCGGAAGCTGACAGCGCGGGCGCCCGCTGCGCCGAGCTTGATCCGCGCCCGCTGGAGGTCGAGGAGGTTCTCGACCGGCGTCGGCGGCGGCCCGAAACGGTCGGTCAACTCGGCGCGCAGCGACTCGATCTCGGCGACCTCGCGCGCCGCCACGACACGCCGGTGCAGCTCGATCTTCGCCTGCTCGAATCCGACGTAGTCGGCCGGAACATAAGCGTCGACGTCCACCTCGAGGCGCACGGGCTCCCACTCGTGGCGCCCGTCGGTCTCGCCTTCCGCCTCCCGCAGCGCATCGTCGAGCATCTGGAGGTAGAGCTCGAATCCGAGCGCCGCGACATGCCCGGACTGCTCGTCGCCGAGCAGGTTCCCGGCGCCGCGCAGCTCGAGGTCGCGCATCGCGACCTGAAAGCCTGCGCCGAGCTCGGTGAAGTCCGACAGCGCCGCGAGGCGCTGGGCCGCCTCCGGCGTAAGGGCGGCCGCGGCGTCATACAGCAGGTAGGCGTAAGCGCGCTCGCGGCTGCGCCCGACGCGCCCGCGGATCTGGTAGAGCTGCGCGAGCCCAAAGCCGTCGGAGCGCTCGACGATCAGGGTGTTCGCCTGCGGGATGTCGATTCCCGACTCGATGATCGAGGTGCAGACGAGCACATCGGCGTCCCCGCGCAGGAAGCTCATCATGCGCGCCTCGAGCTCGCCCTCCTCCAGCTGCCCGTGGGCGACCTCGATGCGCAGCGCGGGCGCGAGTGAGCGCAGTCCCGCCGCCACCTCGTCGATCGTCTCGACGCGGTTGTGCAGGTAGAACGCCTGCCCGCCCCGCCTCTGCTCGCGCTCGAGCGCCTGGCGCACCAGCTGCGCGTCGTACTCGCCAACGTAGGTTCGCACCGGGTGGCGTCCCTCGGGCGGTGTCGCGATCACAGATATGTCGCGCAGGCCGGCGAGCGACATCTGGAGCGTGCGCGGGATCGGCGTCGCCGACATCGCGATGACGTCCACCTGCAGGCGCAGCTGTCGCAGCACCTCCTTCTGGCGCACACCGAAGCGCTGCTCCTCGTCCAGGATCAGCAGGCCGAGGTTCTTCGCGCGAACGTCGCGGCTCAGCACGCGGTGCGTGCCGATCAAGATGTCGAGCCTGCCCGCGTTGAAGCGCGCGATCGCATCGCGCTGCTCGGCGGCGCTGCGAAAGCGCGAGACCTGCTCGACGCTCACCGGGTAGTCGCTCAGCCGCTCGTGGAAGGTCCCGTAGTGCTGTTGGGCGAGGATCGTCGTCGGCACGAGCATCAGCACCTGCTTGCTGTCGGCGACGCACTTGAAGGCGGCTCGCAAAGCGACCTCGGTCTTGCCGTAGCCGACGTCACCACAGACGAGGCGGTCCATCGGGCGCGCCGCTTCCATGTCGGCCTTGACGAGGTCGATCGCGTCGCGCTGGTCGGGCGTCTCGGTGTACGGAAAGCGCGCCTCGAACTCGCGCTGCAGGTCGCCGTCCGCCGCAAAAGCGTGGCCCTCGCGCCGCCGCCGCTCGGTGTAGAGCACGAGCAGCTCGCCCGCCAGCTCCTGCGCGGCATGCCGTGCGCGCGCCTTGAGTGCATCCCAACGCGTGCCGCCGAGCTTCGACAGCGTCGGCTCGCCGGCCCCCGCGCCGACGTAGCGCGAGATCTTCTCGAACTGGTCGGTCGGCGCGTAGACGCGGTCGTCACCCTGGTACTCGAGCAAGAGGTAGTCGCGCGTCACGTCGGCGACGGTGCGCGTCTCGAAGCCTGCAAATCGGGCTACCCCGTGGTCTTCATGTACGACGTAGTCGCCCGGGCGCAGGTCGGCGAAGCTGCGCAGCACGCCGCGGCGCGCCGTCTGCGCGCGGGACTGCGTTCGGCGGCGCTGGTACAGGCGGTGCTCGGGAATCACCGCGAGGCGCAGATCCGGCGCGATGAACCCCTCATGCAGGCTTGCTTGTGCGAACGTCAGCTCATCTGCGCCCGGTTGCTGCTCGATCCAGCGAGCCCGCAGGCGGGCGAGATTGAGCGCCGCTCGCTCACCGTCGCCGCGACGGGGCCACGTCACGACAGTCCGGTAACCGGAGCGCAGCTGGCGCTCGAGTGTCGCCTCAGCCTCGTTCAGGCTGCGCGAGGCCGCGAGCGTAGCCTGAGCGTGGAACTCGATTGGCGCGCTGCCCGCGATCGAGCTCAGCGTCACGCGCGCACGCTCGGCCAGCGATCGCTCGAGCAAAGCCGGCGACACGTAAAGGCGGCTGGCGTCGCCATGGAAGGCCGCGCAGACATCCGTCCAGTGGTCACGCAGTGTCGGGCCGATCTCCTCGCTCGCGGTGACCACGAGATCCACCTCGCGATCGACGAGATCGAGCAACCCCGCAAAGCGGTCGAGGGGCAGGAGCTCGGCGATGTCCGGCCGCTCGTCGCCGACCGCGGCGATGCCGCGATGCTCGAGCGCGAGCTCAGCCGCAGGCGCGATCTCGACATGCTCGATGCTCTCCAGCGAGCGTTGGGTGAAGGTCGAGAACGTGCGCAGCGATTCGACCTCGATGTCGAAGAGCTCAATGCGCACGGCGCGGTCGGCCGTGGCGCCATACACGTCCAACAAGCCCCCGCGCACCGCGAACTGCCCGCGCTCCTCGACCTGACCAACGCGCTCATAACCCATGTCGACGAGCTGCGACGCGAACTCGTCGATGTCGAGCAGGTCGCCCACAGCGAGCGTCGCCGAGTGCGGGCGTAGCGCCGGGTCGGCGACCTTCTCGGCCAGCGCGGTGGCGGAAGCAACCACCACCGGAGCGGCGGCGGAAGCGGGTTCGAGCAGCGCATCCAGGGCGGCGATCCGCAGACCAACGAGGTGCGGCGGCGGCGCGAGGTGCGACTCGTAGGTGACACCACGCGAGGGGTAGAAGCGAACGCGGCGGGGAGCGAGCCACGCGGCGAGATCGCCCGCCAGCTCGTGCGCGCCCCGATCGTCCGGCGCCACGACGATCGCCGCCCGCCCCGGCGCACGCGCGAGCAGCGCGGCAACAAGGAAGGGGCGCAACGGCGCGGCGCAAAACGCCTCGCCACCGTCGCGCGCGAGCGCGAGCGCGTCCTCGCGCTCGGCGAGATGGTCGAGCAGTGGCGCGAGCACGGTTCAGCCTTCCAGGATGACGGACGCTGCTGCATCGCCCGCCTGCGCGATGAGCGCCTCAACGTCGGCGGCCGGCTCGCTGAAACGCGCGAGGACATAGGCGGCGACGATCTCGGGGTCAGTCGACGGTGGCCGCCCGACGCCGACGCGCACGCGCTGGAAGCCGGCGCCCCCAAGCGCCGCGCGGATCGACTTCAGCCCGTTGTGGCCGGCCAGACCGCCACCGATGCGCTGGCGAATCTCGCCGAACGGCAGATCGATCTCGTCATGAATCACGAGGACGCGCTCGAGCGAGAGCTTGTATGCGCCGCGGGCGGGCCCAACCGACCGGCCCGCGTCGTTCATGTAGGTCAGTGGCTCGAGCAGCGCGATGCGCGGTCCACCCGGGCCGGCGCGCCCCTCGCGCAGCCGTCCGCGGTAACGCTCGCGCGCGCGCCCGAGCTCCCAGCGCCGCGCGAGCAGCTCTGCGACGACGAAGCCGACGTTGTGGCGTGTCTGCACGAACTCGCGGCCGGGATTGCCGAGCCCGACGACGAGCCAGTCCGCAGAGGAGCCGCCGCGCGCGAGCCGCAGACGCTACTCGGAGCTCTCGCCGCCCTCGCCAGCGGCGCTCGCGTCCTGCGCGCCGGCCTCGGAGGCAGCCTCGCCACCTTCGCCGACGACCTCCGTCTCGAGCTCGATCTCGCCCTCGTCCTCCGTCCGCAACCGGGGCGGGGACAGCGTCGCGACGACCGTTTCCTGTGGATCGCCGAGCAGCGTCACGCCGGGAGGCGCGGTGACCGCCTCCAGCAGCACCGTGTGGCCGATCGCCATCTCGGACACGTCATGCTCGATCGACTCCGGGATCGCGGTCGGCAGCGCCTCGACCTGCAGTTCGTGCGTGATCTGTTCGAGCACTCCACCCTCACGCACGCCCGGCGCGGACTCGCCGCCGGTGAGGACGAGCGGCACGCTGGTCTGGATCGCGCGGTCGAGGCGAACGCGCACCAGGTCCACGTGCACCGTGTTCCCGCGGACCGGGTCGCGCTGCTGGTCCTTGAGGACCGCAGGCGTCGGCGGCGAACCGTCAACCGCGACGTCGAGCACTGCGCCGCGAGCGTGCAGCGCGTGGCGCAGCACGCGTGCGTCGACGGCGAAGCTCACCGGCTCGTCGCTGCCGCCGTAGAGGACACCAGGAACGAAGCCCTCGCGACGCAGGCGCCGCACATCGCGCGAACCGGCAGGTACGCGGCGCTTGACCTCCAGGCGTGTCGGAGTGGTCGCCATTCGAGCCAAGCAGCTTACAGACCAAGCAGCCCAGGCCTTCCGTCAATGACTCGATGGCACGTGGACCGCCGCAACGTCGCGCTGACACTCAATCCTCCAATACGCCGCTGTCGCGCAACCAGCGCTCGAGCGCGTCCTCGAAAGCGGTGAACTCGCCGCGTTCGAGCAGTTCGAGCGGCGTCGGCGAGTCGCCCGTCGAGCGCAACCAGGCCGCGAGCGCGCCCGCGCCCGCGCGCTCGGCTGCATCGGCGGTCATCGAATCGAGGATCTCGACCTCGGGCCGGTGGCCGTACTGGCCGCCGATCGCCGAGAGCGCGTCGAGCTTGAAGATTGCGAGCGTCTCCTCCTCGCTCAGGCGCAGGCGCGCGCTGAGCGCCGCGAGCCGGTCGCTCAAAAGAGCTGGTTCTCGCCGGCGAACACCTCGCTGACCGATCCGTCGGTGAAGATCCGCCGGATCGAGTCGGTCAGCATGTCCGCGCAAGGGAGTTGGAGCATCTTGGCCGGCGCCCCCGGCGCGAGCGGGATCGTGTCCGTGACGACTACCTGCTCGAGGTTGGCGCGCTCGATGTTCTCGAACGCCGCGCCAGAGAAAACGCCGTGCGTCGCCGCGGCAAAGACACGCTCGACGCCCTGCTCGCGAAGCGTCGCCGTAGCGGCGGCGAGCGTGCCGGCGGTGTCGATGATGTCGTCGACGATGATCGCGTTCTTGCCGCGGACATCGCCGATCACGTAACCGATCTCGGCGACCTGCTGATCGGGGCGATCCTTGATCATCACCGCCAGGTCCGCGCCGACGTTCTCGGCGAACTTCTGCGCAAGCTTCGCGCGACCCACATCGGGCGCCACGACCACCAGGTTGTCGAGGTGCTGGTCGTTGAAGTGCTGGGCGAGGATGAAGCGCGCCGTCATGTGGTCGACGGGTTTCGAAAAGAAGCCCTGTACCTGGCCGGCGTGGAGGTCCATCGTGAGCACACGGTCGGCACCCGCCGCTTCGATCATCCGCGCCACCAACCGCGCACTGATCGGCTCGCGCGGCGCCGACTTCTTGTCCTGGCGCGAGTAGCCGAACCACGGAATCACGGCGATCACGCGGTGCGCCGAGGCGCCGACCGCGGCGTCGATCATCACGAGGAGCTCCATCAGCGAGTCGTTCGCCGTCAATCCCTCGCTCGGATTCCCGCACGTCGACTGGACGATGAAGACATCCGCGCCGCGGATCGACTCCATGAAGCGGCCGTAGACCTCGCCGTTGGAGAACGTCTTCAGGCGCGTGGGCCCGAGATCGACGCCGAGCTTGTCGGCGATGTTGAGCGCGAGCTGCCGTGTCGCACGCCCGCTGAAGAGCATCAGCCGCTTGTCGTAGTCGATGGGAAGGCTGGTGACCGCGCCCGGAGGCTCCAGCACGCTCATCGCCTCCAGTTTACGCGTCCCTGGCGTCAGAGCGACGCTCGTCATAGCCCTCGACGTTGCGCTGGCGCGCGCGCGCAACCCCGAGCGCGCCTCGTGGCACGTCCTGATTGATCACCGAACCAGCGGCGGTCCAAGCGTCGTCCTCGATCACCACAGGCGCGATATAGGAGGTGTGAACCCCGCCCTTCACGCGCGCGCCGATCCGCGTGCGGTTCTTCTGCGCATAGTCGTAGTTCGCGGTGATCGTGCCGGCACCAAGGTTCGTCCCGTCACCCACCTGCGCGTCGCCGACGTAGGAAAGGTGCGGCACCTTGGTCCCGGCGCCGATGTCCGAGTTCTTGATCTCGACGAACGTGCCGGCCTTCGCACGCTCGCGCAAGAGCGCCCCCGGACGCAGGTAGGCGAACGGCCCGACGGTTGCGCCGGCCTCCAGCTCGCTCTCGACGACTTGGGAGCGCACGATACGGACGCCGTCCCCGACCGTCGAGTCGATCACCGTCGTGTGCGGACCGACGACCGCGCCGGTGCCGATCCGCGTTGCCCCAAGAAGCTGCGTGCAAGGCTCGATCACGGTGTCCGCCGCGATCTCGACGTCGACATCGATGCTCGTCGTCGCAGGTTGCACGATCGTCACCCCGGCAAGCATGTGGCGTCGCTGAAGGCGCCGCTGACATTCCTCGCGCGCCGCCGCGAGCTGTGCGCGGTCGTTCACGCCGAGCAGCAGCGCCGGATCGGCAGCTGCGTAGCTCGCGACCTGACCGCCGGCGGCACGGATCAGCGGCAATACCTCGGGCAGATAGATCTCACCGGCAACCGGCGTGACGCGCGCGAGCAACTCCAGCACGATGTCGGGATCGAACGCGAAGACGCCGCTGTTGACCTCGCGGATCGCGAGCACCTCAGCGCTCAAATCGTCCGTGTGCTTCGTCTCGACGACGCGCTCGATCGCCCCGTCCGCGTCGCGCACGACGCGCCCGTACCCACTTGGATCCTCTACCTCGATCGTCACCATCGTCGCCGGCGCACCGCCATGTGCATGGGCCGCCGCAAGCTCGCGCAGCAGATCCGCGTCGACGAGCGGCACGTCGCCGGCGGTGACGATCAGCGGCACGCCGCGCGCGATCAGGCCGGCGGCCGCGAGCAGCGCTCCGCCGGTCCCGTCGGGCTGTGCCTGCACCGCGCTGCGCACGCCATCCCCCAGAACCTCGTCAAGTGGCGTGTCCGCGGCGACGACGAGGATCACGTCCTCCGCGCCCGCCTCGCGCGCCGCAGCGATCGGCCAGCCGACGAGCGGGCGCCCGCAGAGGTCGTGCACGAGCTTCGGTCTCGCCGACCGCATCCGCGTTCCCCGACCGGCGGCGAGGATCACGACCGTCCCGAGACTCACCGCTTGAGCCTAACGCGAATCTACACTTGAGGCGCGATCCGCCCTGGGGGGTCGTCTAACGGCAAGACTCCGGCCTTTGGAGCCGGCTATCGGGGTTCGAATCCCTGCCCCCCAGCTGGCCTGGCTTTGAGGCCGCCCGACGATACGCGCGGCCCGCTCAGACGGGAGCGTGGCGAGAAGCACGCAGCAGCTCACGCGGGTGGCGCTTCGTGCCGCCGACGGCCGGCGCACGGCGGGTCATGAAGTAGGTCGCAAGCGCGAGCAGCCCGGCCGCGTAGAGCGCGTTTGCGGGAACCGCGGCGCCTGCGGCGACGGCATTGACGGAATGGTCCAGCAGCCGCTGGCCGCCCCAGAAGGGGAGAAACTTCGCCGCGAGCTCGGTCGAATAGAGCGTGAGCTGCACGCCGACGACGCCGATCAGGATGAGGACGCCCTCGAGCTCGTGCGGTGAGACGGCACCGACCGCGAGACCGAAGGGGACGCTCGTGAGCGCCACCAGCGCGACCCCGCTCGCGACCGCCCACGGGTGGATCGGGTCGGAGCCGAAGACCATGATCGCGCTGAAGATGCCGGTGATGAGCAGACCGAAGAGCTCGAGCAACAAGAGGCGCCCGAGCAGCAGCTCGCTCGGCCGGTATCCAGCGAGGATCAGGCGCGCGTCGACCGGACGCGCCGTCAGCGCGACGAAGATCGAGGCGCCGGCCACCGAGAACGCCATCGCGACCCCGCCCGTGATCACGGCGTCCGAGCCGCGGCTCACCTGGCTGCCGTAGAAGGCGAGCGGCAGCGCCGTGAGCAGGCCGAGGGCGATCCGCCGACGCGAAAGCTCGACTCCGGTCAGCTTTGCGATCACGAGGATGCGTCGCAGGCTCAAACCGCCTCCAGACGCGAGCCGGCGACCCGCAGTTCGACGACGCGGTCGACGAGCTCGCTATCGGCGAGCAGGTGCGTGACGACGACGACCCCCATCCCCGCGCCCTTCCAGCCCTCGACGTGCTCCCAGAAGCTGACGTAAGCGCCATGGTCGAACCCCTGGTAGGGCTCATCGAGCAACAGCACGTCGGCGCCGCCGAGCAGCGCGAGCGCGAGGTTGAGCTTCTGGCGCGAACCGCCCGAGAGGTGGCGGCACTGCGCGCGCAGGTGGACGGGGAACGCGAACTCGGCGAGGAGCTCGCGGCCGCGCTCGATCGCTTGCGCGCGCGAGAGGCCGAGGGCCGGCGCGAACATCGCAAGGTGGTCGTCAGCCGACAGCAGATCAAAGAGGCCTGGCTCCTGCGGGCAGTAACCGACGCGGCCGGAGACGGTCACGGCCCCCGCGTCCGGCTGCACAACGCCGGCGCAGATCCGCATCAGCGTGCTCTTGCCGGCGCCGTTCTCGCCGATGATCGCGACCGATTCGCCGGCCGCGACCGAGAGCGAAACGCCGTCGAGGATCACGCGGCCGCCGTAGCTCTTGCGGACCGCCGTGGCCCGGAGCGCGAGCGGCTGGCCCTCGCGGTCGAGGCACGCGTGTTCGAATTCTGGCACGGCGAGGCTCATTGATCAAAGAGGCTAGGTGAGACATCGGCCCCGCGCGCCGGTCCTTTACCGCACCGTGAGGGAGGCTAATGCGACGCTAACGTCGCGGCACCCGGCCGCCTGTCGCGCCCGGCTCGGTGGCGGGGCCGGCGGCGCCGACGATGCCGAGGACGCGCATCGCCTTCAGGCCGAGCGAGAGCTTCTCGCGGCCGTCGCTCGAGCCGACGTCGAGCCCGCAGAGCTCGCGCACTCGCTCGAGGCGGTAGCGGATCGTATGGCGGTGCGTGAACAGGCGCTGGGCGGTGGCGGCCACGTTGCCGTCGGCATCGAGGAAGGCCGAGACGGTCGCGACGAGCTCGGTCTCGTATTGCTCGTCGTAGGCAAGCAGCGGCTCGACGGTCTCAGCGAAGAAGCGCCGCAGCTCCGTCGGGTTCTCGCTCATGGTCGAGAGGAGCAGCCGGTAGGCACCCGTCTCTTCGAAGCCGAGCACGCGCGCGTCGGCGTCCCCTTCGGCAACGTTGGCCGCCAGGAGCGCCTCGTCGGCGGCGCGTGCGATCGCGAGCGGATCGTCGGCCGGGCGGCTGCGGCCGACAACGAAGGCGAAGCCGGACAGGCCGGCCTGTACGTCACGCAGCACGCTGTCGGCGGCGCGCTGTCCAGCCGCTTCATCCGCCCCCGGCAGCAGCACGATGACCTCGGCCCCGCCCGCGATCTCGCGCTCCGACATCACGGCCACGGCGCTCGGCGCGACGCTACGGGCGCCGCGCGCAGCGAGCAGGCGAAGGCGGGTGCGCCAGCCCTCCTGCGCCGGGGCCTGGGCGCGGGCGTGGACGACGAGCACGACGGTGCCGCGCTCGAGATCGCGCAGGCCGACCCCGCGGGCGCGCTCGAGCAGCTGTTCCCGGCTCGCGAACTCGTGCGCGAGCAGACCGCTGAGGAAAGCCGCGCTCTCCTCCTCGAATTCGCGCTCAGGGGCGCGCACGCGCTCGACCTCCGAGGCGATCAGAGTCGCAACGAGCCGGAGCAGGCTCGAGGAGGCCTCACCGCGCATGCGCATCCGCAGCTGCCCGACGGGGGTGTCGGCAACGCGCAGTTCGAGCGCCTCGACGCCGTCGTCCGAGCTCAGTAGCGAGCGCTCGTCGGCGGGTGAGCGCGCGGCGACGGCGAGCGCTTGGCCGCCGCGGTCGAGCACGACAATGCTCGCGCCGAGCGCCTTCGCGGCGGAGCGCACCACGGTCGGGAGTCCGGCGCCGGACTCGACGGCAGCGGTGATCTCCTCGAGCGCGGCGAGGTCCAGCTCGGCGGACCCACCTCGCGCGCTCAAGAGTGGATTCGGTCCCAGACCCAGGGGACGAGGAGTACGCCGAGGGCGATGCCGGCGCTCGCCATCACCGCGGCCACATACAGCGAGAGCAGCCCGGCAACAACGCGCTGCCAGAGGCGCGTGTAGGCGGTCCAGGCGGGCACCAGGATCATCGACACCCACACGCCCAAGCCGACGACCGCGCAGGCGCCGACGGCGATGTAGATGATGTTCGTCCGGCTCACGTGAGCGTTGAATTGTGAACGGGGGTGCAGGCGAATGCTGGAACGCCCGTCGCGGCGAGCTCGTCCGCGGCGTTCTGCGCGCCCTGGAGTGTAGGAAACACGGAGAACACGGTCGGGCCAGAGCCCGAGACCGAGCCCGAGAATCTGTCGATCGCGGCGTCGATCGTGGGCTCGAGCGCTCGCGCGGCCGGCGCGAGGTCGTTGACCGGCGCAGGGCGCATCGGATCGAGCGCGGCGCGCAGCCGGCCTAACTCCTCGCTGCTGCGTCCCAGCCCGAGCGCGTCGGCCTTGGCGTAAACCGCGGCCGTCGAGAGCTCCACGTCAGCCGGCAGGATCAGGATCCCGCAGGGATCGGGATCGGGGAGGCGTGTGAGGCGCTCGCCGATCCCCTCGACAAGCCAGCGACCAGGCTCGAGCTGGCTTGGGACGTCGGCGCCAAGCCAGGTCGCGAGCGCGTGGAGATCCGTCCTCAGACCCGAGCGCCGCGCGAGCAGGCGCAGAGCGGCGGCGGCATCAGCCGAGCCGCCGCCGAGGCCGGCGGCAACCGGGATCCGCTTCGCGACGCGCAGAAGCTGCGGCGGGCCCTCCCATCCGGTCGCCTCGCGAAAGACGGCGATCGCCCGCCCTGCGAGGTTGGGGCCCTCGACGCCCGGGCACCGGATCTCGTCGGCCGGACCGTCGTGATCGGTCAGCTCGACCTCGTCGTAAAGGCTGACCGACTGGAAGACCGAGAGGATCTCGTGGTAGCCGTCGGAGCGCAGCGGGCCGAGGTAGAGGCAGAGGTTGACCTTGGCCGGCGCAAGGTCCCTCACGCGAGCGCCTTGGCCACCGCTAGCAGCTCCGCCGGGCTTAAAGCCTCCGCACGCACGTTCACTGGCCTACCAAGCCGAGCGAGCACCGTCCGCGTCCGCTCCGCGTCGACTCCCGCCGCCAGCTGCAATGACGCGGCCAGGGTCTTGCGCCGATGCGCAAACCCAGCACGGACAAGCTCGGCATGCGAGGCTTCGATCGGCGCGCCGCGCCGATCGAGCCGCAGCAACACGGAATCGACGCGCGGGACCGGGTAGAAGACGCTCCGCGGTATCGCGCGTACGACGCGAACGTCGCATACGAGCTGGGCGAGGACGCTCGGGATACCGTAGACGCGGCTGCCCGGCTTCGCGGCGAAGCGCTCGCCGACCTCCCGCTGGACCATGGCCAGCCACCGGCTCACGCTCGGGAGATCCTCGATCGTACGCAGGATCGCGCTCGCCGCAATCCCGTACGGAAGGTTCGCGACGACCTTCGTTGGCGCCGGCGCAAGCGCCGCGAGATCGAGCCCGAGCGCGTCCGCGAGATGAAGCGCACTGCGCTGCGCATACGGCGCGAGCGCATCACGCAACGGCGGCTCGAGCGCCCGATCGATCTCGACGACGTGAACGAAGCCAACACGTTCTGCAAGGTACTCGGAGAGCACGCCGACGCCACCGCCGATCTCCAGCACGACGTCCTGCGGCGTGAGTTCGGCAGCGCGCGCGATGACGCCAAGGATGTTCGAGTCGACAAGGAAGTTCTGGCCGAGCGAACGCCGCGGTCGAACCGCGAACTCCGCCATACGGCGAAGCGTTGGTTGTGTAGCCGGGGGCACGGTCATGGATTGTGACCGCGGGGCACGCGTTTGCCTGTCGCGAGCCCAACCGCGACGCATCTTGGATGCGCCGCCAGGGCTATCTTTCGCCCGATGACGGGCCCCGAGCGCCGCCACCATGCGGCCCTGCCCGCTTCCTTCGCGCTCGGCGAAGATGCGCCGCAGGGCGCCTCCACGGCACGCGGACCGCGCTGGCTGGACGCGCTCGTATTGATGGCCTGCCAGAGCTCGCAATCGCTCGTGCTCGGCGGCGTCGCCCTGTTCCTGCCGCTGATCCGCCACCAGCTGCACCTCAGCTTCGCCCAGGCCGGCACGCTCGACGCAGCCTCGACGCTCGCTTACGCCGCGATGCAGATTCCGTCCGGGCTGCTGGCCGACCGCGTGGGCCCGCGACGCGTGTTCATCGCCGGCCTGATCGCCGTCGACGCGCTCGCGCTGTCCTTCTCGCTCCAGCGCGGGTACGCCGGGCTGATCGTCAACCAGGCTGCGACCGGCGTCTTTCGCGCGCTCGTCTTCGCCCCCGGGCTGCTGTTGATGACGCGCCTGTTCCCGCCGACGCGGCGTGCGACAGCGCTCGGCCTCTACCTCGCGGGCGGCGTGTCCTCGAGCGTCTTCCTCAACCTGCTCGGCCCGGTCCTCGTCGGGCCACTCGGTTGGCGCGGGAACTTCCAGCTGTTCTCAGGGCTCGGCCTCGTCGCGCTCGTCATCTTCGCCGTGCGCTCGCGCGCGGCGCCGGCGTCCGGCCACAGCGGCGCGAGCGCGCCGCCCGGCGAAGTGCGGCGGCTGCTGCGTCGGCCTGCGCTCTGGCTCGTTGCCGCGATCCAGTACGTGCGGCTCGCGGTCGTGTTTGGCGTCAATGTCTGGCTGCCCACGTACGTCGTTGTGCAGCGCCACTACTCGCTCCAGGTCGCCGGCGCACTGGTTGCGCTCGGTGCCGCGATCAGCGCCCCGTCGAACCTCATCGGCGGCTACGTGGCAGACCGCCTCGGGCGCCCGATCAGCGTGATCGCGATCTCGCTCGTCGCGCTGGGCGCCAACCTGGTGCTGCTCGCCAGCTCGCGCAGCCTGGCGACGCTCATCGTCGCGGTCGTGATCAACGCAATCTTCTCGCAGCTCTACTTCGGGCCCTTGTTCTCGGTCCCGATCGAGCTCTTCGGAAGCCGCAGCGCGGGCTTTCTATCGGGCTTCGGCAACGGCTTCGCGAACCTCGGCGCCTTCACGTTCATTTACGCGCTCGGGGCGATCAAGGACGCAACCGGCTCGTTCGACACGGGATTCGAAGCGATCGCTTGCGCCTGCGTGATCGGCTTCGTTTGCACGCTCGCGCTCGGGCGCGTCCGAGCCCGAGACGCCGCCGCGGCTACCAGTTGAACAGTGCGGCAGCGCTCGCGCCGACGCTCGCCTCGAGCTCGGCGTAGCTGGTTCCGCGACGTGCCGCGACGAACTCCGCCGTTTCGCGGACGAAGGCCGGTTCGTTCGGCTTGCCGCGGCGGGATTGGGGCGCGAGATAGGGCGCGTCGGTCTCAACGAGCAGACGCTCGGATGGGACGCGCTCGACCGCGTTCGCGAGCTCCTCGTTGGCGCGGTAGGTCACGTTGCCGGCGAACGAGATCCACCAACCCGCCTCGAGGCACTCGTCGAGGCGCTCGGGCATCGAGAAGCAGTGGAGCATCACGCGTAGATCCTGGGCTTGCGAGTGGAGCGTTCGCAGCGTGTCGTCGGCCGCGTCGCGGGTATGGATCACAAGCGCCTTGCCGGTTTCGCGGGCGAGCGAGATCTGGAACTCGAAGGCGCGTTGCTGGGCGTCTCGCGGGGAGCGGTCGCGGTAGTAGTCGAGGCCCGTCTCGCCAACCGCGACGCAGCGCGCGTGCCGGGCGTCGCGGCGCAGATGGTCCTCGTCGAGCAGTTCCGCGTTGTTCGGGTGGCATCCGATGGCCGCGTAGACCTCGGGAAAGCCGACGGCGGTCGTGAGCGCGTCCGCGCACGAGTCCGGATCGGTTCCAACGGTGACGATTCGCCGCACCCCGGCGGTTGCAGCGTCACGCACGAGAACCTCGGCAGGCTTACGACAGGCCCCGAGATGGGTGTGCGAATCGATCACCTTCGCTTACTTCGGGAAGAGCGGCGGCAGCGAGCCTGTGACGCCACCCCAGCCATTCTCGGCGAATTCGCGCGCGTGCACGTCGGGGCGCCCGAGCGCCCGAAGAAGATCGGCTGTCTTCGTGGGCATGTAGGGATGAAGGGCGACCGTCACGACGCGCAGGCCCTCCGCGAGGGATGCGAGCACTGCTGGTAGCGCGGGGTCGTCGTTGCGTGCCAACTGCCACGGGGCCTTCTCCTCGACGTACCGATTGAGGCGGCGGACCGACTGCCAGATCTCCTCGAGGGCAGTCGAGATCTCGGCGCGGTCGAGGAGTCCGTCGACGCGCGCGGCAAGCCCGTCCAGGTCGGACGCGAGCGCGGGGTCGAGCGCCACCGCGGGTACCGTGCGGGAGCTGTAGCGCTCGAGCATGTTGAGTGTGCGCGAAGCGAGATTTCCGTATTCGTTCGCGAGCTCGGTCGCGTAGCGCGTGCGCAGCCCGTCGAGCGAGACGGGGCCGTCCTGGCCGGCGGTCACCTCGCGGAACAGGTAGTGGCGCAGGACGTCGACGCCGAACTCGTCGATCACCTCGAACGGATCGAGCACGTTGCCCGCCGACTTCGACATCTTCTCGCCGTCGGGACCGAAGAGGAAGCCATGGACCCAGACGTGGCGCGGAAGCTCGAGCTCGGCGGCCATCAAAAGAGCGGGCCAGTAGATCGTGTGGAACTTGAGGATGTCCTTGCCGATGACGTGGAACGTCGCGGGCCAGAAGCGCGCCGTCAGGTCGGTGCCGGGCTCCGCGTAGCCGAGCGCGGTCACGTAGTTGAGCAGCGCGTCGAACCAGACGTAGAAGACGTGACCCGAATCCCAGGGGACCGGCACGCCCCAGGTGAGCTCCTTGCGCGTGAGCGAGACGTCGGTCAGGCCGCCGCCGAGGAAGGCATGGGCGGCGTTGAACTGGTGTCGCGGGAGGACGAAGTCCGGGCGCGTGGCGAAGAGGTCTTCGAGCTGGGCCTGGAAGGCGGAGAGACGGAAGAAGTAGTTCTCCTCGCTGTGGCGGTCGAGCGCGATGCCGTGGATCAGGCAGGTGTTGCCGGGTCCGGTATCGGCTTCCGTCTTGAAGTCGGCGCAGCGCGGGCAGTACCAGCCCTCGTAGGTGCCGAGATAGACGTGACCCGCGTCGTAGACCCTCTGCAGCACCTGCTGCACGCGCTCGACGTGGCCGGCATCGGTTGTGCGGATGAAGAAGTCGTTCGAGAGCCCGAGGGCGCCTGTCAGCGCGCGAAAGCGCTCGGCATTGCGATCGACGAGCTCCTGCGGTGAGACTCCCTCCGCCGCCGCCGCGTCGGCGACCGGCTCGCCATGCTCGTCGGTTCCGGTGAGAAAGAAGACGTCGCGCCCGCGCTGGCGCGCGTTGCGGGCGAGAATGTCGGTCGCGATCTTCTCGTAGGCGTGGCCGAGGTGCGGCGCGCCGTTGACGTAATCGATCGCTGTGGTGGCGTAGAAGCT
The DNA here is from genome assembly GCA_003138355.1 of Solirubrobacterales bacterium. Classification (GTDB taxonomy): domain Bacteria; phylum Actinomycetota; class Thermoleophilia; order Solirubrobacterales; family Solirubrobacteraceae; genus Palsa-513. Next base: position 41,767 of record PLFX01000007.1, on the reverse strand, counting down.
GCGGGCGCCGCTCATTGGGGTGCGGGGAGCCCGGGTGCGCGCGAGCGGCGCTCCTCGCTGGCTTCGTGCGGTTTTGTGGGAAGCGTCGGTTGGTGACGCCCGATAGCGCGCGTCATCGGGCTTGGGTGTGCGCTTTGTAGAGGCGGTTTGCGGGGACGCCGGTGAGCTCGGCTACGACCTTGGCGGCTGGGCGGGGCTTGGCGCCCGCTGCGACGAGGGTGTTAAGCGCTTGGAGGGCTCGGTCCTCGTCGTGGGGACCCTCCGGTGCGGCGCCCACGACGAGCACGACCTCGCCGCGCGGCGGTTCTTCGGCGTAGTGCGCGGCGAGCTCGGACGCGCTGCCGCGGCGGACCTCTTCGTGGAGCTTCGTCAGTTCGCGACAGACGGCGGCTGGGCGCGCGGGATCGGCTTGCGCGAGCAGCGCGAGCGTCCGGGGCAGGCGTTTGGGGGACTCGAAGGCGACGAGCGTATCGGTGGTCGTGAGCAGGAGATCCGCGAGCTCTTGGCGCTTGCGGGGAAGAAAGCCCGTGAAGCGCCAGCGCTCCGCGGGCAGACCGGACGCGACAAGCGCGGCGATCGCCGAGCTCGGTCCCGGCAGGACCTCCACCGGCAGACCGGCGGCTACGCACGCCTCGACGAGGATGAAGCCGGGGTCGGAGACGAGCGGCATCCCGGCGTCCGAGACGAGCGCGACGACGGCGCCGGAGCGCATGCGCGGGATGAGCTCGGCGGCGCGCTCGCGCTCGTTGTGCTCGTGGTAGCTGATCAGCGTGCCCGTCACGCCGTAGCGCTGCAGCAGGGTGCGCGTGCGGCGCGTGTCCTCGCAGGCCACGATGTCCGCTTCGCGCAGCGCCGCGAGAACACGCAGCGTGACGTCCTCGAGGTTGCCGATCGGCGTCGGGCAGACGATCAGCCGTCCCGCGCTCATGCCCTTACCCGCTGGCGCAGACGCTCGCGCGCAAAGAGCGCAGCGCCGAGCACGCCCGCGTCGGCGCCGAATCGCGCCGGCGTGACGCGGAGGTGCGCGGCGGGCAGCGCGAGCGCCCGATCCGCCAGGACGCGACGGGCCGGGCCGAGGATCAGCTCACCGGCGGCCATCACGCCCCCGCCGACGACGACCACGTCGGGATTGAAGATGTTCGCGACGTTGGCAAGGCCGATGCCGAGCCACTCGCCGAGCCTTGTGAGGAGCGTGGCTGCGTCCGGGTCGCCATCGAAGGCGAGCTCCGTCACGAGCGGACCGTTGATATCGCGCCCCTGCGCAAGCGCCTGCCCGAGGCGCGAGTCGGGCGCGTTGCGCGCGAAGGCCAGCGCGTCGCGCGCGAGCGCGCTGCCGGAGCAGAGCGCCTCCAGACAGCCACGGCTCGGGCAACCGGGTCCGCACTCGGGCCCGTCGGCGTCGACGATCATGTGCCCCAGCTCGGCGCCCGCACCCTGCGCGCCGCGGTAGAGCTCGCCCGCGATCACGATCCCGCCCGCGACTCCGGTCCCGAGCGTGATCATGACCGCGTTCTGCTCCCCGCGCGCAGCGCCCGCGTGGTGCTCGGCCAGGAGGGCGAGGTTGCCGTCGTTGTCCATGAAAGCGGGGATACCGAGGCGTTCCGCCATCACGTCCGCAAAGGCGAGGCCCTCGATCGGCAGATGCACCGAAGAGGCGGCGAGATGACGATCCTGATCGATCAAACAGGGGATCCCGAAGCCAACACCTTCGACCTCGCCGCGAACCCCCTCGCGCACCTCGTCGACGAGCGCGGTGAGCGTCGCGAGCAGCGTCGGGAGGTCCTGCCGGAGGATCTCGCGACGCGCCCGATGGCGCATCGCGAGCTCACGATCGACCGCCGCCGCAACCGCTTTTGTGCCGCCGAGGTCCACCCCGATGACGCATTCAGCCGGCACCTCCGCCACTATAGACGGCGCCCTGATGGTCGAAGAGCCCGAGCCCGCGCGCGGCTCCTACAAGCGCTACCGGTCCTCGCGCGGCCTACGCCGGCGCGAGAGCGGCAATCCGGATCCGCAGGAGCTGCTCGCGGAACTGCGCGCCTCGCGCGAGGCGCTGGCGCGCGACGGCGTCGACGAAATCCACGCCGAAGAGGAGCGGCCTTCGCGGTTGCCGTGGCGGCGCAGGCGGGGGCCACGCCGGCCGCGCAAGTGGTGGGTGCGGGGCCTACGCTGGCTTGGCGCGCTCGTCGCCGCCTGGATCGGGATCTCACTCGTGCTTTTCGTGATCAGCACGTGGATCGCCACCGGTGTCCCGAGCTCTGCCGTCGCCGCGCTTTCGGGCGGGGGCACTCCCCCCTTCTCAGCGACCACGATCCTCGTGCTCGGCTCGGACGGCCGCCCGCCAGGTTCCAAGGAGCCCGGCGCCGCCAGCGACAGCGAGAACGGCCCCACACGCTCGGACACGATGATGCTCGTGCGCACCGGCGGCGGCTCCACGACGCGCCTGTCGATCCCGCGCGACATGGTCGTCGACCTACCGGGCTACGGCCTACAGAAGATCAACGCGGCGTATTACTTCGGTGGCGCCGCGCTCGCGATCCGGACCGTCGAAAGCTTCCTCGGGATCAAGATCAACCACGTGATCCTGATCAACTTCACGAACTTCCCGAACCTCGTCAACGCGATGGGCGGGGTGACCTGGACCGGCGGCTGCGTCGACTCACAGATCAGTGGCGGCACCAAGGACGGCGGTTACTCGCTCGTCCTGCGGCCGGGCACGCACCACCTCGACGGCGCGCAGGCGCTCGTCCTTGCCCGCACGCGCGAGAACAGCTGCGACCCCGCTTGGAGTGACCTCACGCGCGAGATCAACCAGCAGAAGCTGATCGCCGCGATGAAGGACCAGGCGCTCTCGCCGACCGGGTTCATCCGCCTTCCGTGGATCGCGTGGAACGCGCCGCAAACGCTGCAGACGGACATGGGCCCCGGAACGCTCGCGGGCGTCGCCGCGTCGCTCGGCCTATTCGGCTCAGGTAAGACGGAGATCCTCTACCCGACTGGGACCGGGCTCTTGCCGGGCGGCCTGACGATCACGCCGGCCGCGAAGCAGGCGGACGTGAATACGTTCCTCGGCCGGGGCTGAGTCCCGCGCCGGTGCCGCTCAATCCTTGGCCGACTTCGGCGGAGAGGTGGCCGTCACCGCGGCCTTCTCCGTCGTGGCGGCCGGATTCTCGGTCTGCGAGCTCGACGAGCTCGCGGTGCTCTTGTCCGAGTCGTTGTCGTCGGACTTGGTGGGCGTGCGGCGCGCGTAGTCGGTGCTGTAGAAGCCGTTGCCCTTGAAATGGATCGCCGGGGCATACATGACGCGTTGCACGGGCGCGCCGCAGACCTCGCACTCGGTCAGCGGCTCGTCGCTGAAGCTCTGCATCGCTTCGAAAATGTCGCCGTTATCGCAGCGGTACTCGTAGATCGGCATTGCGCTCAATGATACGGGCAGCGCGGCGGATCCCCGCCCAGTGGCTACCATGCCACGGCCGATGGCGGACGTCGTAACGATGGAGAAGCTCGTGTCGCTGGCCAAGCGGCGCGGCTTCATTTTCCCGAGCTCCGAGATCTATGGCGGAGTTGGGTCGACCTACGACTATGGCCACTACGGGGTGCTGTTGAAGACGAACGTGAAGAACGCCTGGTGGCGCGCGATGCTCCAGGAGCGCGACGACATCGTCGCGCTGGACTCGGCGATCATCCAGCACCCGCGCGTGTGGGAGGCCTCGGGCCACCTGGCGAACTTCACCGACCCGCTCGTCGACTGCCGCTTCTGCAAGCAGCGCTTCCGCGCCGATCAGCTCGAGCAGGCTCCGTGCGGACACGCGCCCTCGAAGCATCCCGGACAAGCGCCGCAATGCGATCTGACGCAGGCGCGCGAGTTCAATCTCATGTTTGAGACCACGGTCGGCCCGGTGAAGGAGTCGGGCGCAGCGGTCTACCTGCGGCCGGAGACGGCCCAGGGCATCTTCATCAACTTCAAGAACGTGTTGCAGTTCGCGCGCAAGAAGCCGCCGTTCGGGATCGCCCAGGTCGGCAAGTCGTTCCGTAACGAGATCACTCCGGGCAACTTCATCTTCCGCACGCGCGAGTTCGAGCAGATGGAGATGGAGTACTTCGTGCCGCCCGCCGATGCGTCGAAATGGTTCGAGTACTGGACGGCTGCGCGGCGTGACTGGTACCTGGAGCTCGGGATCCGTCCTGATCACCTGCGCCTGCGCCCGCACGAACCCGACGAGCTATCGCACTACTCGAGCCAGACCAGCGACGTCGAGTACCTGTTCCCGATCGGCTGGTCGGAGCTCGAGGGGATCGCCAACCGCGGTGATTTCGATCTGCGCCAGCACGCGCAGTACTCCGGCGAGACGCTCGAGTATTTTGACCAGCAGACCAAGGAGCGCTTCGTCCCGCACGTGATCGAGCCCGCCGCGGGCGCCGATCGCGCGACGCTGGCCTTCCTCGCCGACGCCTACGACGAGGAGGAGGTCGAGGGCGAGACGCGGACCGTGCTACGGCTGCACCCCCGGCTCGCGCCGATCAAGGTCGCGGTGCTCCCGCTGCTGCGAAAGGACGGGCAGCCCGAGCTCGCGACCGAGGTCTACGACGCGCTGCGCGGGGCCATCCAGGCGGAATATGACGAGGGCGGCTCGATCGGCCGGCGCTACCGACGTCAGGACGAGATCGGGACACCGTGGTGCGTGACAATCGACCACGAGTCGGTCAGCGCGCGTACGGTCACGCTCCGCGATCGCGACACGCTCGCACAGGAGCGCGTGCCGATCGAGGGTCTCGCGGACGAGCTCGCGCTCCGCGTTCTGGCGAGCTGGCAGACACCGAAGCTCGAGCTGTGAAGGCGGCGAGCGGCCGCTAGCGCGGCTCGAGCCCCGGCCTGGTCGGCTGCCACCAACCGACGGGCGGCGCGGGCGGCTCGACGCTCGAGTCCTCCGTACCTGCTGCGTTGCGCTGCGGCTCGTCGTCTGTGTCCTGCTCGTGCTCAGCCGCGGCCGCACGCCAGTCGGCCGGCGAAGGCGCGATCGAAGTTGGGCCGCGGGAAGTCTCATCCGCGGGCGGCGAAGGCTCGGCGAGCGGCGACCCAGCGGGCGAGGATTCCTGTTCTTCTTCATCCGCCTCGCCGGCTTGCGCATCGTCCTCGTGGTCGGGCTCCTCCTCGAAGCGCGCCGTCTGCGCCTGCGCCCAGTCGGGCTCGCCCTCGACCGGCACGGGCCGTGGCGTGAACTCCCAGCCCGGCTCCTCGTCGGACTCGGCGATCTCCGGTGCGTCTTCGCGCTCGGGCTCCTCACCCGCGGACTCGTGCGCGGCGCTCTGGACGAATGGCTCGGAGCGAACCTCGGGCGGCTCGGACGGGGCCGGCGGCTCGGTCAACGGGCTGTAGTCAAACTCCTCTTCCGCCCCAAAGAGGAGGTTCAGCAGCCGGTTGCGGAGATCCGCGCGTACGAGCAGCGCGACGGCGCCGCCGACCAGCGTCAGCTTGAGAACACGTGAGCCCCGGCGTCCGCGCTTGCGAGCAGTCTCACGATCACCGTCGCCTTGGTCCAGCGGCATCGCGGATCACTATAGCTCGCCGCGCGCGAGTTGCTGCGCGGCTCGATGCCAGCGACCGTGCAGGATGGCTGGCTCCCCGGTCGCACCCACCGGGGCGGCCATCGCGGCCTCCCAGCGGAGCGCGGTCGCGGAGTCAACCATCTAGCCGATCGCCTTGTTGACGGCAGCTACCAGGCGTGACTCCTCGAACGGCTTGACGACGAAGTACTTCGCGCCCGCCTTCATCGCCTCGAGCACCTTGCTTTCCTGGCCAAGCGCCGAGCACATGACCACGCGCGCGCCTGGGTCCAGCGCGATGATCTCGCGCAGCGCGGTGAGCCCGTCCTTCTCCGGCATCGTGATGTCGAGCGTCGTCACGTCGGGCCGCAGCTCCATGAACCGCTCGACCGCCTCGACGCCGTTGGCGGCTTCACCGACCACCTCATGGCCCCCGGCGGCGACGGCGTCGGAGACGACCCTGCGCATGAACAGCGCATCGTCGACTACAAGCACTCTCGCCATCAACCACTCCCTTCTTTCGCACCTAGTGTTTCGCCGAGGTCGTCCATTTCCATCCTTGCCTTCGAGCTGTCGAGCTCTGCTGTCATCTCATCGGCCTGCGGAAGGATTTCCTCGATCATGACCGCCCACTTGCCGCCGGCGAGCAACACGCGGCCGTCGCCGTACGGCGTTCCGTTGACGCAAAACTCTTCCGTGTCATCGACCGCGCAATCCAGAACTGCAACCGCGCAATCATGCTGACCGCGCACCCCGTAGTCGAGCTGCTCGCTCACCCGCTCGCCACCTCCTCGAGGAGCCCGCCGGCTGTCGAATAGACGCGGTTGGCGGTACCGGCCTCGCGAATAGCGATCAGGCCGCCGGCGGCACGGACCCGCACACTGCGCCCGATCGAGCCGCCCGTCAGCGAGATGCGGATCGGGATCTCGGCCTGTGCGAGCGCGCGAGCGACCGCATCCACATTCGCGGAACCGATGTCGAGCTCCGGCGCGCGCACGAACGCGAACATTCGCGCGCCGCCGACCAGTACGGCCTCGAGTGCGCCGCGCAGGCTGCCGAGGCGGCCCATCGCGCCGACGAGCGCCGGGACCACCGTGTCCGCGTACTTGGCCGGCTGGCCACCTGAGCGCGTGTCCGGTGTCGAATGCGGATAGACCACGTGGGCGAGGCCGGCCGTGGAGCGGCTGCTGTCGAGCAGCACGAGCCCGACACACGATCCGAGCCCGATCGTCGTCAGAACGTCCTTCGCAGCTCCGCTGACGGCCAGCTCGCCCATGCGCACGAATATTTCGCGATCTCTCACGCTGTCAGGTGCAGCCGCTTGAGGATGTCGTCGACGCTGCCTCGTGTGGGCACGAAGAGGAACATCGGGGAGCACTGGTGCGAGGCGATCGAAAGCGTTGATTCGAGCACGAACACGATCTCCTCACGCACATCGATGAGCAGCGCGCTCGCCAATGTCGCCGCCAGCATGTCGCGGACCATCTCGGGAGGCGTCGGCTCGAGCCGCAGCGCGGTGAGCGTGACCAAGGCGCCGAGGTAAGAGGCACCGAGGATGTTCCCGAGCTCGAGTAGGGCCGACACGCCCACCTCGCTGTCCTGCTCGACGCCCAGCAGGCGGCAGGCCGCCGCCTCGGTCTCAGGCTGGAGCACCATCAGCACGATCGCGTCGAGGTCGCCGACGACCGGGATCAGGATGGTCGTGACGACGGTCTCCCCCGGACCCGCGTACTCGATCGCGTCGGCAAGTGCCATCGCCCGCGCGTGCGGGGTGCTGACCGTGACGGAGATCCCGGTCATCGACGACAGCGCGGTCGCCGCGGTGCTCGAGCCGATGTTGGCTACTTCTCGCAGCGCATCGAGCTGCGCGTCAGAGTAGGTGGCCGTCATCGGGCTCCCTTCTGTTACAGGGTCACGTGGGTCAGGCAGCAATTCCATGGGATGTGCTCACCTCCCGGGAGACGATGCGGGCCAGGGCCTCACAGTCCACGAGAAGGGCGATAGCTCCCTCGGAGAGGACGGCCCCAGCGGACACGGGCCGGCTCAGCTCGAGCTCCGGCGGGAGCGGTCGTGTGACGAGCTCGCGCTGGCCGATGAGCTCGCCGACAGCGAGCGCGATCTGAGTGTCGCCGGAGCGCACGATCACGGCGTGCTCGGGGGGCACGCTCGCCTCGTGGCCGGTCAGGACGGTCGCGGCATCGCAGAGCGGGATGACGCCGTCGGCCAGAACGAGCATCGCCCGACCGGCGGCCATGCGAACGTTGTGCTGGGCTAGCGCCAGCGTCCACTCGACACGGTCGAGCGGAACGGCAAACGGTTGCCCGTCGACCTCGACGACGAGCGCCGCAGTGATCGCGAGCGTCAGCGGTAGGCGGATCTCCGCAGCCGTTCCCGCCCCGGGCGTCGACTGTAGGGCGATGTCACCACCGAGCGCGCGAACAGCTTCGCGCGCGGCGTCGAGACCGACCCCGCGGCCCGAAACGTCGGTGCGCGTCCGAGCGGTGGAGAACCCCGGCGTGAACAGGAGCTCGATCGCCTGCTCCATCGTCAGCTCATCGCCGGGCGGGACCGCAAGCCCACGGGCGCGTGCCGTCGCCGCGACCGCCGCGGGGTCGACTCCGCAACCGTCGTCGGCAACGCTGATCACCACTCCGCCGCCCGCCTGGCGTGCGGAGAGGCGCAGCTGGGCGGTGGCCGGCTTGCCGGCGCGGACACGGTCCGCGCTCGATTCGATCCCGTGATCGATGGCATTGCGTACGAGATGGACGAGCGGATCACCAATTGCATCAACGACCGTGCGGTCGAGCTCGGTATCGGCGCCGCTCAAGCTCAGCTCCACGTCCTTGCCGAGCTTCCCGGCGAGATCGCGCACGAGCCGCGGCAGGCGACCGAAGACGGCCGCCACCTCGATCATCCTGACCTTCATCACGATCGCACGCAGGGTCTGCGAGCTGCGCTCGAGCTCCTGCATCGCTTGCCCGATCCCGGGCACGTCGGACTGGGCGACCAGCGATGCGAGCTGTGTCCGGTGGACGACAAGCTCGCCCATGCAATGCATGAGCTGATCGAGCCGTTCGGCGTCGACGCGGACGGTCCGTACACGCGCGATGGACGCGCTCGGTAGCGGCTCGTGTCCGGCGTCGTCCGTTTGCGCGTCGCCGAGCAGGACAGCTTCCGGCTGGTCGCTGCCAGCCTCATCCGGCGCCGTGGGCTCAGCGCCGACCGCAGCCGAAGCGCTCGGCGGCGCGACGTGCTCGCCGTCAGCGGACACCGCGACAACGCCCTCAGTGCCCGCCGCAACCTCGTTGACCTCATCGAGCGTCGCGCCGCGCACGCAGGTCAGCTCGATCGCCGTTCCGTCCCAGCCGTCCAGCTCGTCCTCGGTAGGCGACGAGCTCTCGAGGAGCCCGCGCTCGCGCAGTGAGCTCAGGACGAGGTACGCGAGGACCGAGCGCATCTGCGCGGCCTCGTCGAAGACGACGCGCACGTTCAGGGGCTCGCCGAGCGGCGGCTCACCAGCTTCGTCGTCGTCGCTGCTCGCCGTGTCCTTGTCGCGGCCGCGAACGAGCGCTTGCAGGCGCGGAATGAGCGGCGTCGGGTCGATCACCTCATGTCCGTCGCGCTCGATGGCATCGAGGGCTGCGGAAAGCTCGTCGAGGCAGGCGAGCACGATGTCGATGGCCTCGCGCTCGACCGCCCCGCGCCGCTGACGGATGAGCTCGAACACCTCCTCCATCTCGTGCGTGAGCCGGGCCATGCCGTCGAAGCCCATCGTCCCGGCCATCCCCTTGACGGAGTGCACAACGCGGAAGATCGCGTCGACGCCTTCCGGGTCATCCGGGGTCTGTTCGAGGGCGACAATCGCGAGGTTCAGCTCCTGCAGGTGCTCGCGACACTCGGCGACAAACATCGGGAGGTATTCGTTGGGATCCATCAGCTCTTGTGGTAGATGAACGGGTAGACGAGCTCGAGTCCGTGGGCCGCGGCATCGGCGACGCGCTCAGTGGACCCGACCAAGAGCCAGCCGCCGGGGCGGAGCGCGCCGGCGAGCATGCGGTGGAGCGTCGCGCGACTCTCATCGGTGAAGTAGATGACGAGGTTGCGGCAGGCGATCAGGTCGTACGAGCCGCGGGGTGCTGCGCACTCGAGCAGGTTCTCGACCGCGAAGGACGCGAGCGCGGTCAGCTCGGGGCGCACCTGCCAGCCGCCGTCGATCCGTTCGAACCAGCGCTCGAGCGAGCGCGGCGGCACGGTGCGCATGTCGGCGTCGCTGAAGCACGCGAGCCGCGCGCGAGCGATCATGCGCTCGTCGATATCGCTCCCCTGGACGGAGACGGCCGCCGATGGAGCGACTTCGCGGCAGACCGCCGCAATCGTGAAGACCTCTGCGCCGTATGAGCATCCGGCACTCCAGGCACGAAGCGGCCCGGAGCGTACGAGCTCAGGGATGACCTGCTCGGCGAGCGCCTGCCACTGCAGCGGGTTGCGCCAGAGCTGCGAGACGTTGATCGTGATCCGGTCGAGCAGCATGTCGAGCTCGCCGGGATCGGTCGCGAGCAGCGCCAGGTAGTCGAGCAGGTTCGGCTTTCCGCGACGCTGCGCAAAAGCCAGCACTCGGCGTTCCATCTGGAGCCGCCGGTACTGCGTCAGGTCGACGCGCGCGAGGCGGCGTACGCCCTCGCAGAAGGCGACATACTCGTCCGTGACCGGGACGGCTCTAGCGGCGGGCCGGCTCATGCGAGCACCTCGGTCATGATCGCCGCGGGCAAGTCCGCCAGGTCGTACTCGGCATCGGCGAGTCCGGCCTCGACGATCGCCCGTGGCATGCCGTGGACGACACAGCTCGAGGCCGCCTCGACGATTACGCGGCCGCCCGCCCTGTGAATATCGGCCGCTCCGGCGAGCCCGTCCCGGCCCATTCCCGTCATCACGACGAGCAGCACGCGGTCGCCCCAAACCTCCGCAGCGTCGTGAATCGTGAGGTCGGCACGCGGTCGCAGACCCTCGACGGGCGGCTCGTCGCTGAGCGTCACGACGCCACCACTCCCCACCCGCAGGTGCTGCCCACCTGGCGCGAGGAGGGCACGCACGGGGTCAAGCCGCTCGCTCTCGTGCGCTTCACGGACGCTCAGTTGCGAGACGCGATCGAGGCGGCTGGCGAGCGAGGCCGTGAAGCCCTGCGGCATGTGCTGCACGATCAACGTCCCGTCCCCCAACGGCGACGGGAGCTGCGGCAGCAGCTCTGCCAGCGCGCGCGGACCACCCGTCGAGCACGCGATCACCACGACTCGCGGGCGGGCGGCGCCCGGCGCTCGCCGCGGCGCCGTGCGAACGTGCCTGGCGCGCGTTCGCGAGGGGCGGCTGCGGGAGTCACGGTGACCCCTGCGGCGCGGCGCGACGCGAGCGAGCTCGACGCGCTCGACAAGATCATTCGTGAAGCTCCCAAGCTCGCCGCGGGAGGAAGGCTTCGCCACCAGGTCAAAGGCCCCCTCGGCGAGCGCGTCGACCGCCCGTGCGCCGGCCGCCGCCGAGAATGCGGAAACGACGACAACCGGAATCGGGACCTCCCGCGCGCGCAGCTCGCGCAACACCGCGACGCCGTCGCGCCCCGGCATCGCGAGATCGAGCGACAGGACGTCCGGGCGCAACTCCTCGCACAGCCTCAGGGCCTCATCGCCGTTGGCGGCCTGACCAACGACGTCGATGCCCGCTTCGCGCAGCGCGGAGCTGAGCACGCTCCGCATCAACGCCGAGTCGTCGGCGATGACGACGCGGGTGGCCGCGAGCGCCGACATCGGCTCAGACGGCGTCGGCCAGCTCGGTGCTGTCGAAGATGCTCTCGCTGGCGAGGAGCACGATCAAGCGCTCCCCCACCTTGGCGATTGCCTGAGTGCCGCGACTTCCGGCCACGTGCAGGCTTTCGATCTCGCTTTCGTTGACCGTGAGCACCTCGGTCACATCGTCAACGACGATGCCAACCGTGTGGTCGGCGGATTCGACGACGATGATCTTCGCTGCCTGCGCCTCGCCCCGTGGCACGCCAAGCCGCTTTGCCAGATCGCACACCGGGATGATGCGTCCGCGCAGCGAGATCACGCCGAGGATCCAATCCGCGTCCGAGGAGACCGTGCGCGGCTCGACGAAGCGGATGATCTCCTGCACCTCGCCGATCGTCAGCGCATATTCCTCGTTGCCGACGGCAAAGACAACCAGCTGGCGCGCGCCCTCGCCGGCGCGGTCCACGGGACTCATCGCAGCGCCTTTCGCGGCAGCGGCTCGGCCGGTCTGAGGCCGTGAAGCACGCGGCGGAGGCGGCCGCTACAGGCACCGCCGGCGTGGGCAAGCACCACTGAGGCGCTCGTGAGCGTGAGCGGGATGCGCTTGCGCTTGTAGGACCGAATGAAGTTCAACTTGCTGCCTCCGCCGAAAGGGGCGCGGCGCCCGGGCGGGCTTCTGATCGTTCATCGGCAATCTGCGGCGCAGCTGTAGTAGCGCACCGCGCAGATCAACGCGCCGCGATGGCCCAGCGCGAGACCGAAATCGTCCTCAGGCGTGCAGCACAGCCTGCTCCTGCGCCGTCGGGAACGCCCACGTTGCCCTGGTGCGTCGCTCGGTGCGGAAGACGAAGCTGAGCTGCTGCGGGGGGCGCAGGCCCTCCGGGTGGTCTGGACGGTAGGCCACACACGGCTCGCGCTCGGGCAGCGCGCACAATTGATTGCGCGCGAAAAAGCACTCCTCACAGCTCGGCTTGCATGCCGCAGCGCGGGCCATTGCGACCTTCCTTTCCTTCCAGACGACGACCGCGTCGATCAAACCAGGCCGGGCCCCGCTCCACATTTCGGCATCTCGCAATTGGCGAAGAAAATGGATCGGCGCATCGGGAAGGCCTGCAAAACGCGAGCAATTTCGACGATCTGGCGCAATTTCCGCGCGCGCGCCACGCCGCTCGGCCGGCTTTGCCGGCGCAGGATCGCTGTCGTCCTTAGTGACTCAACAGGTGAGCGTCCTATACTGATTTGAGTCACAGGTGCGCTTTATGGCGTACGGTAGGTAACCATTTAGAAAGGTGATTGGTTGAGCGACTTCCTGGATACCAAGCGTAAGGAGATCGCCGCACGGCTTCGCGAGCTGGAGCCGCTAGTCGAGGAGCATCGTCAGCTCGAAGCGGCAGCCGCGGCGCTCGCCGGGCTACCGCAGGCCAGCAGCCGTACCAGCGCCCCGCGCCGGCGGCCCCGGCGGGCAGCGGCAGCGAGCACGGCGCCTCGCCGACGCGGACGGCCTCGCGGAAGCGGCACGCGGGCGCTGCAGGCGCTCGAGCTCGTCAAGGCACAGCCAGGTATCGGCACAGGCGACATCGCAAAAGCGATGGGTATCAAGCAGAACTATCTCTACCGCGTGCTGCCGGCGCTGGAGCGCGACGGCAAGGTCTCAAAGCGCGGGCGCGGCTGGTTTCCGCGCTGAGCAGGCAGAGTGACACCCGGCCCCAACCAACGGGGCCGGGCACCCTCCCTGTCATGTGAGCAGGGAAAGGCTCTCGACCGCGGCGCGCTCCTCGAGCAGCTCATTCACCGACGCGTCGATTCGCGAGCGCGAAAAAGCATCGATGTCGAGTCCCTCGACAATCGTGACGGCGCCGTCAGCGCACCTCACGGGGAAGCCGCTGAGGATGCCCTCGGGGACGCCGTAGGAGCCGTCGGAAGGGATCGCCATCGAGACCCAGTCGTCCGCGGGCGTCCCCGAAACCCAGTCGCGAACGTGATCGATCGCGGCGCTCGCAGCGGACGCCGCACTTGAGGCGCCGCGCGCGTCGATGATCGCGGCGCCGCGCTTTTGCACGGTCGGGATGAACTGGCTTTCGACCCACGTCATGTCATCCAAAACCTCGGGGGCGGGCCGCGCGGAGATCCTCGCGTGGGTGATATCGGGGTACTGCGTCGCCGAGTGGTTGCCCCAAACAGTCATGTTGGTGACCGCGGCAACGCTGACTCCGGCCTTCGCGGCAAGCTGTGCCTTCGCGCGGTTGTGATCGAGACGCATCATCGCGCTGAAGCGCTCGCGGGGCACGTCGGGCGCGTGCGACATTGCGATCAGTGCGTTTGTGTTCGCCGGATTACCGACGACGAGAACGCGTACATCGCTCGCCGCGTGCGCGTTGATCGCGGCACCCTGAGGCTTGAAGATGCCACCGTTGGCCTCGAGCAGGTCGCGTCGCTCCATTCCCGGCCCGCGCGGGCGCGCGCCGACCAGCAGGGCGACGTTGGCACCGTCGAAAGCAACGTTGGGATCGTCGGTGATATCGATGCTCGCCAAGAGCGGGAAAGCACAGTCATCGAGCTCCATTGCCGTGCCTTCCGCCGCCTTCAGGGCCGGCGCGATCTCGAGCAGGCTCAGTGCGACCGTCGAACCCTCGCCGAGCATCGCACCGCTCGCGATTCGAAACAGGAGCGAGTAGCCGATCTGCCCGGCGGCGCCGGTCACGACAACCTTTACAGGGGTCTTGCTCATCAGGTGTTCAGCTCCTCAATGACGGCGTCGGCAAACTCGGCGGTGCCGACCGCGGTCGGGTCGTTACGGTCTTCCTTCAGGTCGAATGTGACCCTTTCCCCTTTACGAATCACCTCGGCGAGAGCGCGCTCGAGCCGATTGGCGGCGTCCAGCTCCTCGAGATGGCGCAGCATGTATACACCGGACAGCATCAGCGCAGTCGGGTTCACCTTGCCGAGGCCCGCGTATTTCGGCGCAGAGCCGTGCGTTGCCTCGAAGACAGCGGCGTGCTCGCCGATATTCGCCCCGCCCGCGAAGCCGAGGCCGCCGATCATGCCGGCGCCGAGGTCAGAGATCACGTCTCCGTAGAGATTCGGTAGCACGAGCACGTCGTAATCCGCTGGCCACTGCATCAGCTGGTTCGCGAGGTTGTCGACGATGATCTCCTCGAACTCGATCGTCGGGTTTTCGCTCGCGACCTCGCGCGCCAGCTCGAGAAAAAGGCCGTCAGTGAACTTCATGATGTTGGCCTTGTGCACCGCGGTCACCTTGCGACGACCGTTGTGCCGCGCATAGTCGAACGCCGCCTCGACGATCCGCCTGCTGCCAAAACGCGAAATCGGCTTCACCGAAAGCCCCGAGTCGGGCCGCACCGTTGCCCCGAGCTCAGCGAGCAACTCGATCATCCGAGACGCGCCCTCGCTGCCCTCCTGGAACTCGACGCCGACGTAAACGTCCTCGGTGTTCTCCCGGACGATCACGATGTCGAGCTCGGGAAAGCGCGTACGCACCCCCGCGTAGGCCTTACACGGCCGCAGACACATGTAGAGGTCGAGCTCCTTGCGCAGCGCAACGTTCACGGAGCGAAAGCCCGCGCCGATCGGCGTCGTCGTCGGCCCCTTGATGCCCACGCGCGTCCGTCGCAGCGAATCGAGCGTCGCCGCGGGCAGGGGATCGCCGCCGCGCTCGTAGACGTCAAGCCCGGCGTGCTGGATATCCCACTTGAAACCAACCCCGGTTGCCTCGAGCGCCCGCCGCGTTGCATCCATCAACTCGGGGCCGGTCCCGTCACCGGGGATCAGCGTTACTTCATATGCCAAGCCGCGCGTTCCTTTGCATCCATGCCAATTGGGGCGCGATGCTATCGCGCGAGTGGCCGCGAGCCCCGGTCACGCCGACGCAGCGCCCTACCATTCAAAGGGTGCCGACACGGAACATCCAACTCGCGCGCGTGTTCGGGATCCGGATCGGCGTCGATTGGACCTGGTTCATCGTCCTGTTCGTCGTGATCTTCCTCCTGCGCGGCTACTTCGCGCAGGTCCTGCCGAGTAGCTCGCAAGCCTTCACGATCGCGGTGCTCTCGGCGCTCGCATTCTTCGCGTCGCTTGTCGCACACGAGCTCGGCCACGCCGTCGTTGCGCGACGTCTCGGGCTCCAGATCGACGGCGTCGACCTCTGGCTGTTCGGGGGCTTCACACGCACGCGCGGCGAGATCTCGACGCCCGGTGGCGAACTTGCGCTCGCTGCCGCGGGCCCGGCCGTGACCGCGCTCGTGACGCTCGCCAGCATTGGCGGCGGGCTCGCGTTCGGGAGCTTCACGCGCCTGGCGAACGTCGCGGTGTTCGACTCGAACGTTCACGCAACAGCGCCGCTCGCGCTCTTCGCGTGGCTGGCGACGATCAACCTGTTCCTGCTGGTGTTCAACTTGCTGCCGGCGTTTCCGCTCGACGGCGGCCGCATCGCCCAGGCGATCGCGTGGCGCGTAACCGGCGATCGCAACCGCGCCACGCGCGCCTGCGCGCGGGTCGGGCAGGCCTTCGGCTGGCTGTTGATCGTGCTGGCCGTCTTCGCCGCGGCGCGGGGGTTGCTGCTCGACGGCGTCTGGCTTGCGCTGATCGGCTTCTACCTCGAGCAGACCGCACGGCGCGCGGCGCTGCAGAGCCGGATCGCGGACCGGCTGCGCGACGTTCGCGTCGCCGACATCATGGATACGCATCCGCCGACGGTTCCCGCGGCAACGAAGCTGCTCGATGTCGAGGAGAGCTTCTTCTTGCGCCACCGCTGGCCGTGGTTCGCAGTCGTCGACGAGCACGGGCACTACGTCGGCCTGCTGCTGCACGAACGCGTGACGCACGAGCTGGAGCGCGGACGGCCGGCACTGACGGCCGCCGACGTCTCGGATGACGCGGCGCCGTGGCGCATCGACGCCTCGGCGACGCTCGAGACGCTGCTGAGCTCGGAGGGGCTGCGCGCGCTCGGCGCGGTCGTCGCAGTCGATGCCGACGGTGTCCTCAAGGGCGTCGTCACGTTGCAGGCGATTCGTTCCGCGCTGGGAGCGCCGGCCGGCGTATAGAGTCCTGGCTTGCGCAAGCACAGCCCGCATGCCTGAACACGACGTCCTGATAATCGGCGCCGGTCTCGCCGGCCAGCGCGCAGCCCTCGCCGCCGCCCAGAGCGGCGTTTCTGTGGCGATCATGAGCAAAGTGCACCCGGTGCGCTCTCACTCGGTCGCCGCCGCCGGAGGGATCAACGCAGCGATCAGCGTCTCCGACGACTGGCGCTCGCACGCCTACGACACGGTGAAGGGCTCGGATTACCTCGGCGACCAGGACGCCATCGAGGCGATGTGCCGCGAGGCTCCGGGTGAGGTGATGCACCTCGAGCACATCGGTGTGACCTTCCACCGAAACGACGCGGGCGAGCTCGATCTGCGCGCCTTCGGGGGTGCCTCGATCAACCGGACCGCGTACGTGGCCGACATCACCGGTCAGGCGATCCTCCACGTTCTCTACGAGCAGCTGATGCGAAATGCCAGCACCGTCGCCCGCTACGAGGAGTGGTTTGTGACTTCGCTCCTGATCGACGACGGCGGAAGCTGCACGGGAGTCGTGGCACGACACATCCGCAGCGGCGCGATGGAGACGTTTGCCGCCAAGAGCGTGATCCTCGCGTCGGGCGGCGCCGGGCAATGCTTCAAGCCGACGACGAACGCGCTGATCTGCACCGCCGACGGGCTTGCGCAAGCGCTTCGCGCCGGGGCGCCGTTGATGGACATGGAGATGATCCAGTATCACCCGACGACCCTGCTCGAGAACGGCCTTCTCATCACCGAGGGGGCTCGCGGCGAAGGCGCGCACCTGCTCAACAAAGACGGTGAGCGCTTCATGTCGAAGGCGGCACCGAACAAGATGGAGCTCGCCTCCCGCGACGTCGTCTCGCGCGCCGAGCAAATCGAGATCAACGAAGGGCGCGGCGTCGGACCCGACGGCCAGGGCGTCTACCTCGACATCACCGTCGTGCCGCGCAAGCGAACGCTCGAGGCGCTGCGCGAGATCGTCAACATCGGCCGCGACTTCGCCGGCGTCGACATCACGCGCGAGCCGATCATCATCCGCCCGGGACAGCACTACATCATGGGCGGCGTCAAGACCGACATCCAGGGCCAGACGCCGATCGCGGGCCTCTACGCGGCAGGCGAGGTCGCCTGCGTGTCGGTTCACGGCGGCAACCGTCTCGGCGCGAACTCCCTGCTCGACACGCTGATCTTCGGCCGGCGCGCCGGCGAGGACGCAGCCGAGCGGGCGCGCTCGACGCCGATGCCCGCCTGCTCCGACGCGCAGCTGCGCAACGACGAGCGCATGATCGCGGAGATCATGGCGCGACCGCGAAAGGGCCGGCGTATCTCCGAGCTCAAGAACGAGCTCGGCACAACGATGAACCGCTACTGCGCCGTATTCCGCGAGGCGGACGGCCTGCAGAGCGCGTATGGGACCGTGAAGCGCTTGCAGGAGGAGGCACAGAACGCCTACATCGACGACCGCGGGACCGTGTTCAACCAGGACGTCCTCGGCGCGATCGAGCTCGGCTACATGCTCGAGACGGCCGAGGCGATCGTCCTCTCGGCGATCGATCGCAAAGAGTCGCGCGGCGCACAGTTCAGGACCGATTTTCCCGAGCGCAACGACGCCGAGTGGCTCAAGCACATCAATGTGGCGCTCGGCGAAGATGGATCGCCAGAGATCTCGTACTCCCCCGTGACGATCACGCAATGGCGGCCTGAGGAGAGGACGTACTAGTGGCCGAGTTCAAGCTGCGCCTGCGCCGCTACGACCCCGAGAGCGGTGAGCCGCCGTACTGGGACAAGCACACGGTCGAGCTCGACCCTCACCGCTCGGTCCTCGACGGCATCCTCGAGGCGAAGGACTCGCAGGACGGAACGATCGGCATCCGCTGCTCGTGCCGCCAAGGGATCTGCGGATCGTGTGGGGTGCGGATCAACGGCAAGCCGGGGCTCGCCTGCAACACGCACCTCGACGAGGCGCTCGCGCGCGGGGACGGACAGGAAATCGTCGTCGAGCCGATGGGCAACATGCCCGTAATCAAGGACCTGATCGTCGACATGGACGCCGTCCACTGGCGCAAGATCCAGTCGGTCACGCCGTGGCTGCTCCCGCGCGAACCGGTGCCCGAGCGCGAGTACCTCGTGGCGCGCGAGGCGATGGTCGACGTGACGCAATCGATGGCCTGCATCCAGTGCGGCGCGTGCGTGTCGGACTGCCTTGCGATGGAGGTAGATCCGCTGTTCACCGGCCCGGCGGCACTGGCCAAGGCTTACCGCTTCGTCGGCGATCCGCGTGACAGCGAACACTACGAGCGGCTGCGTTATGTCGCCGAGGACCCCCACGGCATGTACACGTGCACGCACTGCTTCAAGTGCGTCGACGCCTGTCCGAAGGACGTCAACCCGATGGGCCAGATCATGCGCCTGCGGCGCATCGCCGGTACGGACTTCGAGATCGAGGATCGCAACAACGGCTTCCGCCATGAGCACGCGTTCGTCAAGAACATCCACCGCAACGGGCTGCTGCACGAGGCCGACCTGCTGCCGGACTCCTACGGCGGCAAGTTCGATCCGCGCGCGCTACCCGAACTGCTCTCCTCGATACCGATCGTCATCAAGGGTGTTCTGCGCGGCAAGATCACGCCTACCAAGGCGCTGCTGCACCCCCACAAGGCCTCGAAGGATGTGCGCGCGATCTTCGAACGGATCGAAGGCGAGCCGGCACGCTATGAGCTCAACCTCTACGTCACAGGAACCGACGACCCCCCGTTGCAGGGGGCAGGGGATGCCGACTCGGGGGCCGCGACGGAGGGAGCGAAACGATGAAGGTCGCGTACTGGCCAGGTTGCGTCAGCCGCGGCTTTACGCCCGAGCTGCACGGCGCGATGGCGGCGGTCGCGCCGCTGCTCGACATCGAGCTGATCGAGCTCGACCGCGGCGCCTGCTGCGGCGCCGGCGTGATCGCCGAGCACAACCAGGAGCTCGCCGACACGCTGAACGCGCGCACGTTCGCGCTCGCCCAGCAGACCGATGGTGAGCTGATGATGAACATCTGCTCCACCTGCCAGGGCGCGCAGAGCGAATGTCAGGAACGCCTCGATGCGAACGCCGAGTACCGCGAGCACGTCAACGCGACGCTCGCCGGAGGGGGCCTGCGCTACGAGAAGGGGGTCGTCAACAAGAACTTCCTCTGGGTCCTCGTCGAGGAGATCGGCCTCGAGCAGCTGCGCTCGCTCGTCAAGCGCCCGCTCGCCAACCTGCGCGTTGGCCCGTTCTACGGCTGCTACATCGTGCGTCCAGCGAGTCGTGTCGGGATCGATCATGAGCACCCGCGTGACAAGTACCTCGGCCAGGTGATCGAGGCGCTCGGCGGAACCGTCATCGACTACGCGGGATCGCACAAATGCTGCGGCTTCCCGATCATCACGATGAACAAGACGGCTTCGCTGATGCAGGCCGGCCGCCACATCGGCGATGCGATCGACGCCGACGCCGACTGCCTGGTAACGCCGTGCCCCCTCTGCCACCTGAACCTCGACCTGCAGCAGCCGCTCGCGGCCGGCGTGGTCGGCCGCGAGCTCGGGCTGCCGGTGCTGCATCTGCCCCAGCTCGTCGGGCT
Organism: Solirubrobacterales bacterium; assembly: GCA_003138355.1. Lineage (GTDB taxonomy): Bacteria > Actinomycetota > Thermoleophilia > Solirubrobacterales > Solirubrobacteraceae > Palsa-513. The sequence continues at coordinate 21,779 of PLFX01000007.1, read as the reverse complement.
CGCGCTCGGCCTGACGCCCAAGCAGCTCGGAATGGGCCGCCACATCGTCAAGCCGCGCGCCGTCATCGACTGGTCGCAGAGCGTCGTGGCGGGAGCCGCGGCCTGAGCGGTGGCGGGCGCGTGCCCGCCACCGGCTACGAGGGCGAGCGGCGGCCACGCACGAGCCGCACCGGTGCACCTGCCATGTGTAGGCCCGAGCGGATCCCGGCGTTGTGCCAGATATTGCGAGCGCGACCCCACTGGCGGCGGCGATCGACGCAGACGGTCTCGACCGCGACCTCGCCCTCGACGCCGAAGTGCGCAGCGAACGAGGTCAGCGTGTGCACCCAGTGGCGGTCCTCCTGACGATGCCCGCCGAAGGTCATGCCGAGCTCGTAGAGCGGGTCCGAGGCGCGCATCAGCACCTGCGCCTGCGCCCAGGTCTGGCCGTCCTCGGTGAACGCGCTGAAGGTGATCCAGCCGGCGAACATATGCCCCTCCGGCGTCATCAGCGTGAACGATTCGTCGTCCGCGTAGAGCACGAGCACGCCGGTCGAGAGCTTCAGACCGCCAGGCATCGTCAGGTCCAGAGCAGCCACCTCGCCCGGCGCAATCCCCGCAAGTGGCGCGAAGAAGCGGTTGCCCGCTGGCCAGAACTCCGGGAAGTGCTCCTTGAGGACGGTGATTGCCTGCTGCGGTGTGACCGCGCCGAGCGCGGTCCGGTAGGTCTTCTGCCACATCCGGCCGAAGCCGTTCATCGGCGCGGTCGGACGGCGGCCTGACACGTTGATGTGCCCGTCTGTCATTGCAAGGCGATCGATCGGCGCAGCCCAGGGGCCAGCCGCCCGCTCGTCGGGTTGGGTGCTCATGTGGTTCCCCTTTCGGGTTCGGGTCAGGCGGCTGCGGCGAGCGCAGCGGCTTCGGAGTCGTGGATCGAGATAACCTCGTCGAGCCGGGTCAGCTCGAAGATCTCGCGGTAGTGCTCGGTCAGGCCGCAGGCGAGGATCCGCTGGCGAGCACGCTGGGCGCGGACCAGCAGCGTCACGAGCAGGCCAATGCCGCTCGAATTCATGTACTCGAGATCCTCGAAGCTGAGGACGATCGCGCGAGCGTGCGGATCGACGCGCTCGTAGGCGTCCTTGAGTGCCGCATCGGAGTCACGCGTCACCTCGCCCGAGATCTCGATGATCGCGACGCCAGTAATCGGCACGCGAACGGTGAGTGTGGTCTGGGCCTGCGTCATGTCGCTGCTCCTGGTTCGTCGGTGGGCGGCAGGATCGTTAGGAAGTCGGAGAGGCGCGTGACCTCGAAGATCTCGCGGTAGTGGGCCGAGAGCCCCATCGCGCTGACGGGCCGCGCGTCGGCACGTGCGCGCGCGAGCACGCCGACGATCACCGCAATACCGGTCGAGTTGATGTAGCCCACGCCGCCGAAGTCGAGCAGCACCGGCACGCCCGGGCCGGCCACGTCATAGGCGGCGCCGAGCGCTTCGCGAGCGTCGCCGTCGATGTCCCCGCGCAGCTCGACGACGAGCGTGTCGTCTGCCTGGCGGGTCAGCGCCTCAAGGCTTGTCTGCGTCATCTGAACCTCCTTCGAGTGTCATCTCGAGCACGACCGTGTGCCGCGACCCGTCCGATTCCTGGTGCATCGCGTCGACCATGCTCTTGATCAGGAAGAGCCCCCAGCCGCGTGGCGATTGGCGCCCGGCGAGCTTCTCCTCGATGTCGGGGACCGGCGCCATGGGCATGTCGCGATCGCCACCGTGGTCGACGATCGAGACGCTCACGCGCCGGCCATCGCTGCGAACGGCGATCGACACATAGAGGTCGGGGTCGTAGCGGTTGCCGTGCTCCATCGCGTTCATCGTCGCCTCCGCCGTCGCGGTCTTCAGGCGCTCGATGCGCTCCGGGCTCAGCCCGATACCGTCGACCGCCGCGGCGACGCGGCTCATCGCCTCGCGCTCGTTACCGGGCGCGCTTTGGAGCTTGAAGTCGGCGAGCGCGCCGTCGCCGCGGCGGCGCAGGACGAGGAGCGTGATGTCGTCCTCCTGCTCGGCAGCGGGGTCGGCGAAGCGGTCGAGCCCGGCGATCAGCTCGTCGATCACCGACTGTGAACTAGCCGGTGCGCCGGCGAGGACCGACGCCGTTCTCGCGCTCCCGTACATCTCGCGCCGCGCGTCGTGCGCCTCGACGAGCCCGTCGCTGTAGAGCAGGACCGTCGTGCCGGCGTCGATCACGGTCTCCTTCTCCTCGTAGCTCATCCCCGGCATCAGCCCGAGCGGCATGCCGGTCGCGCGAAGCTCAGCCGGACCGCTGGGCGTGTGCAAGAGCGGCACGTTGTGTCCGGCGTTCGCGTAGCGCAGCGCGCCGCTCGCTGGATCGAGGACGGCGTAGAAGCAGGTCACGAACATGTTCTCCGGAATGTCGGGGCAGACGCTGTCGTTGACGCGCGCGAGCACGGCGCCCGGCTCATGGAGGCGCGCCGCGCTGGCACGCAGGACGCTGCGGGTCGCGGCCATCACCATTGCGGCGGGGACGCCCTTGTCGGTCACATCGCCGATGACGAGGCCAAGCCTGCCTTCCGGCAGCTCGATCACGTCGTAGAAGTCGCCACCGACGGCGCGCGCCGGCCGGTAGAGAGCGGCGAGCTGCCAGCCGGGCAGATCGGGCAGCTCCTTGGGCAGGAAGTTCTGCTGGATGAGTCGCGCGACCGCGAGCTCCTGCTCCATTCGCCCGCGAGCCTGGATCTCCACTTGCTGCTCGCGAACGAGCTGTCCAACGCGTACCGCCGGCGCGGCGTGGGCCGCGAGCTGCTCGAGGAGCCGGTGGTCGTCGGCCGAATAATCCTGGTCGGAGAGGCGCGGACCGACGTTGAGGATCCCGACCAGCTCGCCATTTGCGATCAGCGGGATCGCGAGCGTTATGCCCGCCGCCCGCATCTCCTGAAGGGCCGGCGAATCGAGGTCCAGGCGCGTGAGGTCAATGGCGCCCGAAGCGGCCTGCAGGTAGGCGACGAGGGGATCGTTGGGGGCGATCTCGAACGGCTCCTCGCCAGCGAGCAGCTCCTGCGGCTGGGGCTCTGCGGCGAGCGGTGCGGGGACGGTCCGCTCCGAGCGGCGCCAGACGACGCGGCGAACGGATGCTCGAGGTGTGACTGCCATGTGCGCTTTTTAGCGCCAGCTGCGTTCCGGGAGCGTTACGGTCCAGCAGTCCCTCCACGGGCACCGCGTTACGAGCCTCAGGCCACGTGTGCTTTCGTTGCGTCTTGCTGCGATCCTTCGGCCGTGCTTTCCCTGCGGATGGAGATCCTTGGAGTGCCGCTGATCACCGTGGACGGCACGCCGCTGCAGGTGGACACACGGAAGGCGACGGCGCTCCTCGCATATCTCGCGGTGACCGGCGAAACGCAGCCGCGCGAGCGTCTCGCTGAGTTGCTCTGGCCGGACGCCGGTCCCGATCGCTCGCGCGCCGCCCTGCGACGCACGCTCTCGACGCTGCGGAGCGCGGTCGGCGATGAGCGCTTGGCGTGCGACAGGCTGGCCGTGACCCTGAAGCTCGACGACGCATTTCTCGACCTGGCGGAGTCACGCCGGATCGCCGCCGACCTCGGCGCCGACGCAGACGCGCTCGCCGCCGCGGCGGCGCTGCACCGGGACGACCTGCTCGCGGGTTTCTTCCTGCGCGACAGCGTCGCGTTCGAGGACTGGTTGCACGAGGCGACCGAGGGGCTGCGCCGGGAGCGGGCAGCGCTCCTCGACCGTCTCGCGTCGCGCTTGGCGGGTGCCGGCCGCCTCGACGAGGCGGTCGCCGCCGCTCGCGCCCGGCTCGCCCTCGATGAGTTGCACGAACCCACGCACCGGAGCCTGATGGAGCTCTATGCGGCCGCCGGGCGCCGCGCGCAAGCACTCAGCCAGTACCGCGAATGCGTCCGGGTCCTCGACCGCGAGCTCGGAGTAGCGCCGCTGAACGAGACCACCGAGCTCTACAACCGGCTGAGCGGCGGTACAGGGGTCGTCGCCGAGCCGCTTGCCCGCCCACCGGCGCCGGCTCCCGTGCTGGCCCTCGTCGGCCGCGAAGATGAGCTTCGCGAGATTGCCGGCGCTCAGTCGGGACTCGTTCTGATCGAAGGAGAGTCCGGCGTCGGCAAGACCCGTCTCGCGCTCGAGGCGCTGGCGCAGCGCGGAGGAACGGTGCTCACGGGCCGCGCCCACTCGGGGGAGCACTCGCTCGCCTACGCGGTCGTGACCCAGCTGCTTCGCAACGCGCTCGCAGCAGGGGAGGTCGAGCTCAGCGAAGGAGCGCGCGTCGAGCTGGCGCGTTTGCTGCCCGAGCTCGGCACCCCGCCCATCCAGGGGCTGGCCGAACCGGGCGCCGAGCTGCGACTCCTCGAGACGATCGCCCAGGTGCTGATCGCCGGCCGCGACGTCGTGTTCGTGGACGACCTGCAGTGGTGTGACCCAGCTTCGCTGGTGGTCCTCGGCTACCTCGCGCGGCGCCTGGAGGGGGGAAAGCGGCTGCTTCTGCTGACCGCACGGCGCAGCGACGAGCCCGATTCCGAGCATCACTACTCGACGCTCGCCTCGCTCGGCAGTCGCGTCGTGCTCGGCCGCCTGCAGCGGGAGGACATCGTGGAGCTCGTGCTGCAAGCGGGGCGCGATGAAAAGGTTGCCACGCGGATTTGCGAAGAGAGCGAGGGACTGCCGCTGCTCGTCGCGGAGCTGCTTGCCGGTGACGGCGAAGCCGCCGGCGGCGCACGCGCATTGCTGGCTGCAAGGGTCGAGCGCGTCGGTGACACGGCCGGGCAGGTGCTGGGCGCCGCGGCATTGATCGGGCGAACCTTCGACATGGATACGTTGCGTGCGGCGAGCGGCCGCTCCGACGATGAGGTGGCAGGCGCACTCGAAGAGCTCGTTGCGCATGGACTCGTCGTCGAGGGCGATGACGCCTACGACTTCGCCCACGAGTGGCTGCGAGTACTAGCGCAGGAGCGCGTCGGTCTCGCCCGCCGACGTCTGCTGCACCGGCGCCTCGCCGAGTTGCACCGGGCACGCCACGACGACCCGGCGATCGTCGCGCACCACCTCCAGCTGGCCGGCGACGACCTCGCCGCCGCGCTGTCGCACGTCGCCGCGGCAGAGCGTGCCGGCACGCTGCTCGCCGCGATCGAGGCGATCGCGCATCTCGAGGCGGCGCTGGCGCTCAGGCACCCGGACCCGGCGAGCCTGCACGAGATGATCGGCGACCTGCAGATGCGGCGCGGCGCCTACCCGCAGGCAGTCGCCGCCTACGGAGCGGCGGCGGCCTACGTAAGCGCGGAAGGCGCCGGCAGCGTCGAGCACAAGCTCGGCGCCGTGCACGAACGGCGGGGCGAGTGGGAGCTCGCCGAGGCGCACTATCGGCAGGCGCTCGAGCTTGGGGGAGAGCCGGCCTCGCTGCAAGCGGATCGAGCCCGAATCGCGCTACGCCTCGGCGAGCGCGAGCGAGCCACGGAGCTCGGCCGGGAGGCGTTGCGTATCGCCGAGTCGAGCGGAGCGACGGGCGCGGCCGCGCAGGCGAACAACGTCCTCGGGCTGCTCGGGCTCGGCCGCGAGTTCCTCGAGCGAAGCCTCGAGCTTGCCGGCGAGCTTGGCGACCCGCAGATCCGCATAGCGGCTCTCAACAACCTCGCGCGCGATGACGTGGCGCGCGCGCAGCTGGATGGCGCGGAGCGGCGCCTGCGCGAGGCGATCGCACTCTGCGCCGAGCACGGCGATGTCCACCACGAGGCGGCGCTTCGCAACAACCTCGCCGACGTCCTGCACAAGGCCGGCAAACACGACGCGGCGATGGAGGAGCTGAAGCTCGCGGTAGCGGGCTTTGCCACCGTCGGCAGCGACGGTGACGAGTTCTACCCGGGCGCCTGGAGCCTCGTCGAGTGGTAAGCGGCTAGCCGCGCAGCCACAATGAGGCGTGCACGGGCTCCACGGCGCGGTTGACGGCGTCGAGCAGGTCGCTGCGGATCGCATCGAGCTCGACCGCGTCACGAAGCCGAGCGGTGAACGCCTCGACGGTCGCCTGCGCGTCGTAGCGCGCACGATTGAAGCGCCGATCGACGAGGCGCTGGAGGCGGACGCGCAGCGGGTTGAAGAGCGCGGCAGCGACGAGCGTCGAGGCAGCGACGCCGACGCGTCCGGAGAGGTCGAGCGTGTCCGTCGTGAGCGCGACGAGGCCGATGAAGGTGCCCACGAGGAGGCCGGTGAGCAGCGCGTAGGAGAGCGTGCGGCTGATCAACCGGTCAATCTCGTATAGCCGGTACTTAAGGATCCCGACACCGATGCTGACCGGCAGGGCGGTGAGAGCGATCGGGAGCAGGACGTTGCCAACGAATGCGGGAGCGCTGCTCCAGATGATCGTGACGAGCAGGAGGGTGACCGCCGTCGCCCCGCCCGCGCCCAGCCACTTCAGCTGCTGGCGCCGCTCGCCACGTGCCCGGCGGAAGCTGATGACCGCGTTCACCACGGTGGCGACGCAGAACACGCCGAAGAAGATCGTGATGGCTCCCTGCGTCGGGCCAAACCACGCCGCGCTGCCGAACGGGTGACTCGAGCCGATGACGTTGCCGCTGCTGTCCAGCGGTGTGCGGAGGCTGAGGGCCACGGCGGCGACATTGATCGTGCCGGCGACGTATACGAGCGCCGCGCACAGATAGGCGCGCAGCGGCCAGCGCCAACGTGGGCCCGCGTGACCATCGGGGAACAGCAGGACGATCAGCGGCACGAGCATGAACGCGTAGACCCAGGCCTGGGTGACGAACAGAGCGATCGCGCCGAGCGGCAGCTTGCCGTGGTGGACCGTGTAATCGAGGACGACGTACTGCGGGCCGACCGACGCGAGCGTCACCGCCAGCGATGCTCCGAGCAAGAGCCATCCGATCGGGTTGCGCGGCTGGCGTCGCGCAACGACGATCCCGACCCCGGCGAAGGCGATTCCGAACCCGAGCGACCACACGACGTCGACGGCGGACGGACCCGAGCTCGTTGTGCGGTCGAGCAGGATCGCGAGTGGGATCGTCGCGAACGGCGCCACCAGTGCCACGATGCCGACGACCGTGGCCGTCGCTGGCGTCATCACGCTTAGCCGCCGCTTGCTTGCGTCTCGGATCCTGGGTCGATTGCTCACGGCTTGATCCAGACCGATGCGTGGGTGGGCTGGACCGCGCGGGTGACGGCGTCGAGGAGGTCGGTGCGGATCGCGTCGATTTCGACGGCGTCGCGAAGCCGCGCGTTGAACGCCGCAACGGTCGCCTCCGCATCGTAGTGGGCGCGGTTGAAGCGGCGATCGACGACGCGCTGGAGCCGGATGCGCAGCGGGCTGAAGAGTGCAGCGGCGACGAGCGTCGAGGCCGCAACGCCGACACGCCCGGAGAGCGCGAGCGTGTTGGTCGTGAGCGCGACGAGACCGACGAAGGTGCCGACCAGCAGCGCCGTGAGGAGGGCGTATGACAAGGTCCGGCTGACCAGCCGATCGATGTCGTAGAGGCGGTAGCGCAGGATCCCGACCCCCATCGCGAGCGGCAAGGCCGATAGCGCGATCGGGAAGAGGACGGCATTCACGACCCCAGGCGCGCTCGACCAGAGGATCGCAACAGGCATGCAGACGCTGCAAACGCCGGCGCCGACGCTCAGCCACTTCAGCTGCTGGCGACGGACGCCGCGGGCACGGCGAAACTCACGGATCTGGTAGCCGGCGGCGACCAGCGCGAACAGGATGCACGAGATGAAGGCGAGCTTCCAGACGACGCCGAACCAGCCAGTTGGATTCGAGAGCCCGATCAGGTTGCCGTCCGCGTCGACCGGTAGCCGCAGCGAGAGATCGTGCACGGCGACCTCGAGCATGCCGGCCCCGGTCACGGCAGCGAGGATCAGGTAGGCCCGGACAACCAAGCGCCAGCGACGCCCGATCTGCGCGTCGGGAAACAAGAGGATCAGCAGTGGCAGCGCGATGAAGCCAAAGACCCACGCCCCGCTCAACAGGACGGCCAGCGGACCGAGCGGCAGATGACCGTGGTGGCCGTGGTAATCAAGCCAGGCGTATGCGGGCGTCACACTGCCGACGTTGATCGCGAGTGCCATCGCGAGGAGCAGCCAGCCCATCGGGTTCCGCGGCTGGTGGCGGGCGACGATCGTTCCGACGGCCGTGAAGGTGACGCCGAAGATGAACCAGGTGACGACCTCGATGACCGCGCTCCCAGTCGGCAGCGACGCCCCGGGATCGGCAATCTGCAGCGGCACGACCGCGACCAGGAACAGGAGCGAGAGCAGGCCGGCGGCGGTCGCTGTGCGCGGCGTCGCGAGCCTACTCAACGCAGCCATGGCGAAGCGTGCCTCGGCTCGACGGCGCGAGCGCAACGGACCTCTCGTCTGGCGGTCATGGCGGCGAGTGTAGGGCGCAAACATTCCGGGTTCGTTACGGCGCCGGCTCGGAAGGCGACGATGCGCCTCGTCGCGTTGTGAAGCCGCGGCTACAGCGAGGCGAGGATCTCGTTGAACGTCTTGCTCGGGCGCATGACCGCGGCGACGCGCTCGGGATCCGGGAGGTAGTAGCCGCCGATGTCGGCCGGAGCTCCCTGGACCGCAGCGAGCTCGGCGACAACCGCCTGTTCATCAGCGGCGAGGCGCTGCGCCAGCTGCTTGAAGCGCGCGGCAAGCGCTGGATCGTCGGTCTGGTCGGCGAGCTCCTGCGCCCAGTAGAGGGCGAGATAGAAGTGGCCGCCGCGATTGTCCAGCGTGCCGAGCCTGCGCCCGGGGTTGCGGTTCTCCTCGAGCATCCGGCCGGTTGCGCGGTCGAGCGTGTCGGCGAGAGTCTGTGCTGCGGGGTTGTGCTCGCGCTTCGCGAGCAGCTCAAATGACGGCGCGAGGGCGAGGAACTCGCCGAGCGAGTCCCAGCGCAGATAGTTCTCGGCGAGCAATTGCTGGACGTGCTTGGGCGCAGAGCCGCCGGCGCCAGTCTCGAAAAGGCCGCCGCCCGCCATCAGCGGGACGATCGAGAGCATCTTCGCGCTGGTTCCGAGCTCGAGGATCGGGAAGAGGTCGGTGAGGTAGTCGCGCAGCACGTTGCCGGTGACGCCGATCGTGTCCTGCCCGGCGCGGGCGCGGGCGAGGGTGAAGCGCGCCGCGCTCGCGACATCGAGGATCTCGATCTGAAGCCCGTCGGTCTCGAGCTCCTGCTCGAGCGCCGGCCTCACCTTGCGCAGGACCTGCGCGTCGTGCGCGCGGGTCTCGTCGAGCCAAAACACCGCCGGGGCGCCCGTGACGCGGGCTCGCTCGACGGCCAGGCGCACCCAGTCGTGAACAGCCGCGTCCGTGCACTGGCACATGCGCCAGACGTCACCCGTGTCGACCGAGTGCTCGAGCAGCGTCGTCCCTCCGTCGTCGACCACCCGGACCGTGCCGGGGGCGTCGATCTCGAAGGTCTTGTCGTGCGAGCCGTACTCCTCGGCCTGCTGTGCCATCAGGCCGACGTTCGGCGTCGTGCCCATCGTCGCCGGGTCGAACGCGCCGTGCTCGCGGCAGTCCTCTAGCACCGCGGCGTACAGCGGCGCGTAGGAGTGATCAGGGATCACGAACTTCGTCTCCTGCTGCTCGCCCGCCGCGTTCCACATCTCCCCGGAAGCGCGGATCGCCGCGGGCATCGACGCATCGATGATCACGTCGCTCGGGACGTGCAGGTTCGTTATGCCGCGATCCGAATCGACCATCGCGAGGCCCGGCCCGATCGTGTAGGCAAGCGCGATCGAGGCCTCGATCGCCGCGCGTTCCCCGGGCGAGAGCTGCTCGATCGCCCGCAGCACAGTCGTCATGCCGTCGTTCGCGCTCACGCCGATGCGCTCGAGCGTTGCGCCGTGCTGATCGAAGACGTTGCGGAAGTAGGCGCGGACAGCGTGGCCGAAGATGATCGGATCTGACACCTTCATCATCGTCGCCTTGAGGTGGACGGAGAAGAGGACGCCCGAGTCGCGCGCGTCAGCAAGCTGCTCGGCAAGGAACTGATCGAGTGCCGCGCGACGCATCACGGCGGCGTCGAGGATCTCGCCTGCGAGCACGTCGGTGCGCTCCTTGAGGACTGTGATCTCGCCGCGGGGATCGACGTGCTCGATGCGCACGCTGCCGGGATGATCGACCGTGACCGAGCGCTCGGTCTCGCGGAAGTCCCCGGCGGTCATGGTCGCGACGTGCGAGCGGGAGTCGCGTGACCAGTCGCCCATCGAGTGCGGGTGACGGCGAGCGTATGCCTTGACCGACGCCGGGGCACGGCGGTCGGAGTTACCTTGGCGCAGCACCGGGTTGACGGCGCTGCCCTTGACGGCGTCGTAACGGTGGCGAGTGTCGCGCTCCTCGTCGCTCGCGGGATCGTCGGGGTAGTCCGGCACCGCGAAACCCTTCGACTGCAGCTCGGCGATCGCGGCCTTGAGCTGCGGCATCGAGGCACTGATGTTCGGCAGCTTGATGATGTTCGCCTCCGGGGTAAGCGCGAGATCGGCCAACTCGGTGAGCGCGTCCCCGACCCGCTGATCGGGTCGCAGACGCTCGGGGAACTTGGCGAGGATGCGCCCGGCGAGCGAGATGTCGCGCTCCTGCATTTCGATCCCGGCCGCGCCCGCGAAGGCCTGGACGATCGGAAGCAGCGAGTGCGTCGCCAGTGCGGGGGCCTCGTCGGTGCGCGTGTAGACGATCCTCATCGGGCCGGGACGCTATCGAGTCCCAGCGGCCGAGCGAGTGCGGCTAGTGCCCCGCCGCGGCTGCGCGCGCGACGACGATCCTCTGCTCGACGAGGATCTCCGCGATCTGCACCGCGTTCAGCGCGGCGCCCTTGCGGAGGTTGTCGCCGATGACGAACAGGTTGAGCGAGTGCGGGTCGAAGAGATCCCGCCGCAGGCGCCCCACGGCAATCTCGTCGCGACCGGCGTAGCGGGCTGGCGTCGGCACGGGATCGACGACGACGTTGGGGAAGGCCTCGAGCGCCGCGATCGCCTCGTCGAGATCAGGCTCGCGCTCGAACGTCGCGCGCAGCTCGACCGAGTGGCCGACCATCACCGGCACCCGCACGCACGTCGGGCTGACAGCCAGATCCGGGATGTCGAGGATCTTGCGCGACTCGTTGACAAGCTTCAGCTCCTCGTCGGTGTAGCCGTCGCCGGCAGGCGAGCCGAGCCAGGGAATGACGTTGAAGGCCAGCGGGGCGGCGTGAACCCTGTGCTCGATCCCGGCGATCAGACTCGCGCCGTCGTCGACGAGACGCTCGCGCGCCGCGTGCAGCACGGGGATCTGCGCCGCGAGCTCGTCCATCCCCTTCTGCCCGGCGCCGCCCGCCGCCTGGAAGCTCGTCGCAACGAACTCGCGCAGGACGAACGCGTCGTGGAGCGCCTTCAGGGGCGGCATGATTGCCATCGTCGTGCAGTTCGGGTTGGCCACGATGCCACGGCCGATCTGCGCCAGCGCGCGCGGGTTGACCTCGCTGACGACGAGCGGCACCTGGGGGTCCATGCGCCAGGCGCTCGAGTTGTCGACGACGATCGCGCCCGCCGCGGCGAACCGTGGCGCCCACTCGCGTGAGGTCCCACCGCCGGCGGAGAAGATCGCGATGTCGAAACCGTCGATCGTGTCATCGCGCAACGGCATCACTTCGCCGACGCCGTCGATCAAGCGGCCGGCCGATCGCTCGGAGGCGAACGGGACGATCTCGCTGGCCGGGAACTCCCGCTCGCCGAGGATGCTCAGCATGACCTTGCCGACGGCGCCCGTGGCGCCGACGACGGCCAGACGAACGCTGGCGCTCATCGCGGACCTGCGAACGGGTCCTCTGCGAGAACCGTGTCCTTGCCGGACAGCGCGAACGCGTCGTGCAGGCCGCGGACCGCGTCGTCGACGCGCTCGGCGCGGATCACGCAGGAGATCTTGATTGGCGAGGTGGAGATCATCTCGATGTTGATCCCAGCGTCGCCGAGCACGTCGAACACCTTCGCCGCGACCCCCGGGTGGCTACGCATGCCGGCGCCGACGACGGAGACCTTGCCCATCTTCTCGTCTTCCTTGATGCCGCCGATGCCGAGCTCATCCACGACGGGCTCGAGCGTCAGACGTGCGACCCGCAGATCGTCACGCGTTACGGTGAAAGACATGTCGGCGCCCGCGCCTTCGGAGGCCGCCTCGTTCTGGATGATCATGTCGACGTTCACATTCGCGTCGGCGAGCGCACCAAAGATGCGCGCGGCGATGCCCGGCCGGTCGGGCACCCCGAGCAGGGTGATCTTCGATTCGCCGGTGGAGTGGGTTATGGCGGTGACGAGTGGGCGTTCCATGGTGTCCTGCTCCGCGACTATCACGGTGCCGGGTCCGTCTTCCATACTCGATCGGCAATGGATCCGGACCCCGTGGTTGCGCGCGTACTCGACGGAGCGTAGCTGGAGGACACCGGCCCCGGACGCCGACATCTCGAGCATCTCCTCGAAGGAGACGACCGGGAGCTTGCGAGCATCCGCCACGATGCGCGGGTCCGCGCTGAAGACCCCGGCAACGTCCGTGTAGATCTCGCACTCCGCCGCGCCGAGCGCCGCGGCAAGCGCGACCGCGGTGGTATCCGATCCCCCGCGCCCGAGCGTCGTCACGTCCTTCGCCGTCGAAACGCCCTGGAAGCCGGCAACGAGCACGATCTTGTCCTCGTCGAGCGCGGCGTGGATGCGGTCCGCGCGGACGTCGAGGATGCGCGCCTTCGTGTGCGCCGTGTCTGTGACGATGCCTGCCTGCGAGCCGGTGAGCGAGACGGCCTGGTGACCGAGGTCGTTGATCGCCATCGCGCAGAGCGCACAGGAGATGCGCTCGCCCGTCGAGAGCAGCATGTCCATCTCACGCGGGTCGGGCGCCGGCGAGACCTCTTCGGCCATCGCGATCAACTCGTCCGTCGCCTTGCCGCGTGCCGAAAGCACCGCGACTACGCGAAAGCCGCGTTCTCGCTTGGCGACGATCCGTCGCGCCGCCCGCTTGATGCGCTCCGCATCCGCGACCGAGGTACCGCCGAACTTCATGACGATCGTGTCCTGCATGTCTAGACGGCGAGGATACGACGCCAGGCCACGGACGCGCGTCGCAGCGCGAATCGCTCGCGATCGCCAGCGACGAAGGCGCTAGACGGCGCGCCGGCCGGCGAAGGCGCGTCCCAACGTCACTTCGTCGGCGTACTCCAGATCGGCACCGACCGGGAGACCGCTTGCGAGACGCGTGACGCTCACCTGGGGCGCGCGCTCGTGTAGCGCCTCGGCGATGTGGAGCGCCGTAGCCTCGCCCGTTGTTGTGGGGTTGGTGGCGAGGACGATCTCGCGCACCGCGGACTCGGGCACGGCGACGCGGCGCAGCAGCTCCGCAATGTGGAGATCCTCCGCATCGATGCCGTCGATCGGCGAAAGGGCGCCGCCAAGAACGTGGTAGCGCCCGCGGTACTCGTGCGTTCGCTCCAGCGCGATCACGTCGGCCGGCTCCTCGACGACGCAGATGACGCTTGCGTCACGACGGTCGTCCTCACAGATGCGGCAGCGCGGACCCTCGGCAAGGTTGCAGCAGATCTCGCATAGACCGATGCGCTGCTTCACGTCGTGGATCGCCTGCGCCAATGCGTCGGCATCCTCGGTCGAGGTGCGCAGGATGTGAAAGGCGAGGCGCTGTGCGGTCCGGTTGCCAACACCGGGCAGCTTCGAAAGCTCGCTGACCAGACGTTGGATCGGTGCGGCGTAGACGGACAAGCCTCAGAAGCCCGGCAGGCCGAGCCCACCGAGAGCGCCCATGTCGAGGCCGCCGGTGACGCGCTGCATGCGGTCAGCGGCGAGTTGCTGGGCACTGCGCAGAGCCTCGTTGACGGCCGCTAGGACGAGATCCGAGAGCAGGTCCGGGTCATCGGGATCGATCGCCGCTGGTTCGATTCGGATCGACTTGAGCTGGAGCGCGCCGCTCACGGTGGCCGTCACCATGCCACCGCCGGAGGACGCCTGGACCTCCGCCGCAGCGATCTCCTCCTGCGCGCGAGCCATGTCGGCCTGCATCCGCTGCACCTGCTTGAGCATCTGCTGCATGTTGGGTTGCGGCATCAGCCGGCCTCCTCCTCCGCCTGGACGGCGGTTAGCTCCTCGCCATCGAACTCCTCCATCAGCCGCTTGGCGAGCTCGTCGGCGCTCAACGGCGGTGCGCTCGGCTTGGCCGCGCGGGCGCGTGACTCGTAGTCGAGCGACACATCGCAACCCGTGACCTGGGTCACGGCTTGCGCGAGCGCCGTGCGGCTTGCGCGGTCCTCCGCTTTCTGACGCTGAAACGCGGCGTCCTCGGCAAAGGCGAGAACGAGGCGCCTGCCGTCGAGTGCCACGGGCTCCGCATCCTCGATCACGGCGCCGAGCAGCGCATTGGAGGAGCGGATCGTCTCGACCACCGCCGGCCATGCGTCAAGCAGCCTCTGCAGCGTGAGGGGAAGGGCATCGCCAGCTGACTCGGCGGGCGGGGATTCTTTGGCCGGCAGGTCCTGTGCGTCATCGGGCGCCGCCGGGGAAGGAGCCGCGGGCGGAGTCGCTTGCTGGGTGGCGGGTGGTTGCGCGGTGCGCGGGCCCGTCCCTTCGAGGCGCTCGACACGGGCCGCGAGGGCTGCCGTCGATGGATCGAAGTCGGGGCGGGCGGCGCGAATCGTGGCAAGCTCGAGCTGGGTTCGCGGATCGGCGCCGGCGCGGTTTGCGATCAGCGCCTGGGCGAGGAGGTCGAGCAGGCGGATCACGGCTACCGCGGGCGTTTGCGCTGCCTGCGCGCGCAGGCGTTCGTCGTACTCCGGCGTGAGGCTCAGCTCGGGTGGGGTGGCGTCCAGGGTCTGGACGATGAGCAGGGCGCGCGCGTGCGCTTCGAGCTCGCGCGTGAAGGCCGCCGGGTCGGTGCCGGAGTCGATCGCGCCGGCCACCGCTTGGAGCGTCGCCCGCGGGTCGCCGGCCGCGATCGCGCCGACTACCTGGAAGAGCAGCTCGGAGTCCGAGATTCCGAGGACCGCAAGGACGTCGTCGAGGGTGATCTCGCCGCCGCTGTAGGTCTCGAGCTGCTCGAGGGCGCCGAGCGCATCGCGAAAGCTCCCGGCGGCGTGGCGGGCCAGCAGACGGAGCGCGTCCTCAGGGACCGAGATCGACTCCGCGGTCGCAGCGCGACGCAGGACGGTCGCGATCTGCTCGGTGCTCGGGCGCCCGAAGTCAAAACGGTGGCAGCGGTCGATGACCGTAGCGGGCACCCTCTGGGCGTCCGTCGTCGCGAGCACGAAGACCGTGTTCGGGGGCGGCTCTTCGAGCGTCTTGAGGAATGCGTTCCACGCCGCGGTCGAAAGCATGTGGGCCTCGTCGAGGATGTAGATCTTGCGGTGGCCCGACAGCGGGGCGAACGCGACGGACTCGCGCAGCGCGCGGATGTCGTCGACCGAGTTCGAGGACGCAGCGTCCATCTCGACGACGTCGAGCGAGGTGGCGGTCGCGATCGAACGGCACGACTCGCAAACCCCGCAGGGAGTGATCGTCGGACCGTCCACGCAGTTCAGGCAGGCGGCGAGGATCTTTGCCATAGAAGTCTTTCCGGTGCCGCGCGAGCCCACGAAGAGGTAGGCGTGGTGGATCCGGTCGCGCTCGACGGCGTTGGCAAGCGTGCGGACGACGTGGCCCTGGCCCACCACCTCGGCAAACGTACGCGGACGGTGGCGGCGGTAAAGCGAAGGGCCAGTCGACACGAGTAATCCAGTCTACCCCGCGGGCGCGAACGCTCCGGCAGCCCGCCGACGATCGCCACGGCGGCACTCATCCGCGCGGATCGAGCCGGATGCCGGGCGCATCGCCGGACCCGGTATGACTTCGCGCGATGCCGCGCACGCGCGCCCTAGCTGGAACCGGATCAGTGCTCCTCGGCGCAATCGTGCTGCGGCTGGCGCTTCCGTTCGGCTTCCCGAACTACGACACGCTGTACTCGCTCGTCTGGGGCCAGCAGCTCGGGCGCGGTGAGACGCCGACCTACAACCTTGCGCTCGCACCGACGCCGCACCCGCTTGCCGAGTTGCTCGGACTGATCGCCTCCCCGTTGGGCGCGAAGGCGACGATCGCGATCGTGCTCGCGCTCGCCTACGTGGCGCTCGCCGCACTCCCCTTCCTCGCGTTCGAGCTCGGGCGAGAGTGGTTCTCGTGGCCTGTGGGGCTGTTTGCGGCGTTGATCCTGATCTCCCGCTACGAGGTCCTCAGCTACGGCGTCCGCGCCTACGTGGACATCCCCTATGCCGCGCTCGTGCTTGGGGCTTTGCTCGTCGAGTCGCGGCGACCGCGGTCGGGATGGCCGGTGATCGCATTACTCGACGTCGCCGGGCTGCTGCGCCCGGAGGCGTGGCTGTTCGCCGCCGTCTACTGGGTCTATCTCGCGGCGCGCGGGACCGGCCGGCGCGAGCTCGCGTGGCTGGCGCTGCTCGGCGTGACACCGGCGGTCGTCTGGCTTACCTCGGACGGGCTGATCACCGGGAACGCGCTGTGGTCTCTGCGCCATACGCAGCAAACGGCGAGCACGCTCAAACGTCCGACCGGGATCCTCAACTTCCCATACACGGGCGCGCGGCGGCTCGGCGAAGTCCTCGGCCCCGACGGTCTGATCGCCGGCGGGATCGGGCTCGTTCTCTCGCTGTGGCTCGTCCGCGCGCGCGTACTGCTCGGCGTGGCTGCCGGAATCGTCGCGCTCGTGGCCTTCGCTGTGATCGCGAGCTCGGGGCTCCCGATCGACGATCGCTACACGTTCGTCATCGTCGCGCTCGGCGCGATCTTCGCCGGCGCCGGCCTGGCCGGCTGGCGCTCGCTTGCCCCTTCTCACCCGCGGCGCCGACTTTGGCAGGCGGGCGCGTTGCTGTGTGCGGCGGCAATCGTCGGGTTCATTCCCTGGAACGTGAAGCGTTTGCACGCGACGTTCGATTCGAGCAAGCCGGCGCAGCAGAGCCTCAGCGCGCAGCTGCGCGTCGAGGACGACCTGATCGCGCTGACGCGCTCCCACGCGATCGCGCTGCGCTGCGGGAAGGTTGGCGTTCCCTACCACACGCCGATCCCGCTGCTCGCGCTCGAGCTGCACACGAGCCCGTCGAACGTCGTGCCCGCGGAGATCACGCGCGGGACGTTCGTCGCCCCAGCGAACGACGGCGTGCGGGCGATCTACCTGCTCGACCGGAACGACCCGACACAGAACTACGCGGTCCCGCCGGGGTTCAGGCTCACCGCCGAGGACAGGTCGTGGCGGGTCTACCGGCGCTGCAACGCGTAGCGCTACGGTTTGGCGGTGGGCTTCTACCGCGAGCGCGTCCTGCCACACCTCCTGGACCACGCCTGCCGCACTCCCGAGCTCGCGAGCTGGCGGCGCGAGGTCACAGACGGCCTCGCCGGTCGCATCCTCGAGATCGGGTTCGGCTCGGGCCTCAACCTCGAGCACTACCCCGCGGGCGTCGAGGCGGTGCTCGCGGTCGAGCCGGCGGCGACCGCACGGCGCCTTGCCGCACGGCGCGAGGCGCGGGCCGGCGTGCCGGTCGAGCACGTCGGCCTCAACGGCGAGAAGCTCGAGCTCGAGGACGCGAGCGTGGACGGAGCCTTGTCGACGTTCACGCTCTGCACGATCCCCGATGTCGAGCGCGCCCTGGCCGAGCTGCGACGCGTGATCAGACCGGGCGGGACCTTTCACTTCCTCGAGCACGGCCTTGCGCCCGCTGCCGGCGTTGTGGCCTGGCAGCGGCGACTCGAGCCGCTGCAGAAGCGACTCGCAGGTGGATGCCATCTGACCCGGGACATTCCCGAGCTCGTCCGCGGCGCAGGCTTCGAGATCGAGCGGCTCGAGCAGCGCTACGCAGAGGGTCCGCGACCGTGGGGTTGGTTCACGGCCGGGGCCGCACGCAACCCCTAGTCACTGCCTGAGGATCGCCCAGCGTCAGCTTCGGACACGCATAGGAGGTAACAATGTTCACCGCCACGGCACGCTCGATCGACGGGACGCTGCGAAACGAGGTGGACGTCAACGGCCGTCACACGCTCGTCACCGACGAGCCCGAGTCAGTTGGCGGCACGAACGCCGGGCCGGCACCACACGAACTGGTGCCGGCGATCCTCGCCGCCTGCGTGTCGACGATGATCGTGCTCTACGCGCGCCGCCACGACTGGCCGAGCGAGGGCGTGAGCGTCGAGGCGACCTACGACCCGGAGGTGACCCCGCGGCCGGTCGAGCTGACGATCCACGTGCCAGAGGGCCTCGACGAGGCCCAGATCAAGCGCCTGCGGCGAGTCGCGGAGGCCTGCCCCGTGCGGCGCGCGATGGAAGCGGGGTTCAGCTTCCGCGAGACGATCAGCGTCTAGGCGGCGGGGGCGTCGAGCTCAGACGGCTACTGCGGTGCGGCCAGGGAACCGCGCTCGCGGTCCGAGCTGTTCCTCGATGCGCAGGAGCTGGTTGTACTTCGCCATCCGCTCAGAGCGGGCCGGCGCGCCGGTCTTGATCTGCCCCGCGCCGGTCGCCACCGCGAAGTCGGCGATGAACGGGTCCTCTGTCTCGCCCGAGCGGTGCGAGACGAAGACGCGGTAGCCCGCGTCACGCGCGATAGCCATCGTCTCGAGCGTCTCGGTCAAGGTGCCGATCTGATTGAGCTTGATCAGGATCGAGTTGGCGACGCCGGCCTCGATCCCGCGACGCAAGATCACGGGGTTGGTGACGAAGATGTCGTCGCCGACGAGCTGCAGGCGGTCACCGAGGCGCTCGGTGAGAAGGCGCCAGCCATCCCAGTCCTGCTCTGCCATCCCGTCCTCGAGCGAGACGATCGGGTAGCGGCCAACCAGATCCTCCCAGTACTCGACGAGCTCCGCCGAGCTAAGCGAGCGGCCCTCGCCGGCGAGGTGGTACTCACCATCGCGGTAGAACTCGCTGGCAGCCGGGTCGAGCGCGATCGCGACATCCTCGCCGGGCGTGTAGCCCGCGGCTTCGATCGCTGCGGTAATCAGCTCGAGCGGCGCTTCGTTCGAGTCGAGCGCCGGCGCGAAACCGCCCTCGTCGCCGACACCGGTCGCGAGACCGCGCGCCTTGAGCGTCCGCTTGAGCTCGTGATAGGTCTCCGTTGCCAGCCGCATTGCTGTCGTAAAGCTGTCCGCGCCGACGGGGACGAGCATGAACTCCTGGAAATCGACTGGGTTGTCGGCGTGAGCGCCACCGTTGAGGACGTTCAAAGCCGGCATCGGCAGCAGCGTCGCCTCCTCGCCGCCGAGCGAGCGCCACAGTGGAATGTTGTCGTGCACCGACTGCGCGCGTGCTGTGGCGAGCGAGACCCCGAGGATCGCGTTCGCGCCAAGACGCCCCTTGTTCGCGGTTCCATCGAGCTCGATCAGCGTGCGGTCAAGGCCCTGCTGGTCTGCGGCCTCACGACCGGTGACGGCACGCGCGATCTCGCCGTTGACGTTCGCCACCGCGCGCGAGACACCCTTGCCTCCGTAGACGCTGGCGCCATCGCGCAATTCGACGGCCTCGTGCGTCCCGGTTGAGGCGCCGGAAGGTACGGCGGCGCGACCGAAAGCTCCACCGGCAAGCGTGACGTCGACCTCGACGGTTGGGTTGCCGCGACTGTCGAAGATCTGCCGGGCGTGAACTCGCGCGATTGCCCCATCTCGTCTTGCACGATACGCGGCGGCCGCCGGCCCAGTTCGTGGTTTTTCCGCGGCGCCGCTACGGCGTCTCGCCGAAGACTCGCGCGAAACGCCGCGGGCCCCGCTGCGGGGCCCGCGAAAATAGATGGACCGTGCACCCGCCGTCGATGCTAGTCGTGCGGTGCCTTCCGCCGGCCTCGGCTCCGGTGAGGGAGCTCCCACCGCGCCTGCCGGGACCCGCTTAAGGCTGCTTCCTTCCGGACCTGACCTGGTTCACGAACCGACATCGCGGGGGACCCTCGACCATCAACGCCCTGGCCGACGGGGCTGCCACGCGAGCTGCCCCTCGGGAGGGAATTCGGCCCCGCTATAGCGGATTGCGGGTTCAGGGCACCGCTGGTTCCCCGCCTAGCACGGTCCAGGAGGGATGGTAGAGGGTTCAGTGGTTATCGGTGAGCAGGAGCAGGCCGGCGGGACGCCGGCCAGCTCGCACCCAAGGCGCCGCGAGCGCCTAGAATCGGCACTCCGTCGGGCGCGTAGCTCAGTGGGAGAGCGCTCGCTTCACACGCGAGAGGTCGCTGGTTCGAAACCAGCCGTGCCCATGGGAAAGGCCTGCAAAATCGCTATCTTTGTAGGATTCTACTCCGGTTTAGGCGGATAGGTTATTCCGGTTTAATCAGCTAGTTTACTCCGGATTGGTCGGGATTGTGCTGTAAGCTGGCTGTATGGCCCTGATCCCACGAGGCATCGAGCCGGAGCTGCGCGACATCCTGAGCGTGAGCCGCGCCGCGGCAATCACCGGTCCGCGGCAGGCCGGAAAGAGCACGCTTGCCAGGCGGCTCCAGGCCGCCGGCGTTGTCCCCCACTACTTCACGCTCGACGATGAGGCGACGCGCGAGGCGGCTCGGGCGGATCCGGACGGGTTCGCGCTGTCGTTGCCGCGTCCGGCGGTGATCGATGAGGTTCAGCGGGTGCCGAGTCTGATGCTCGCCGTCAAGCAGATCCTCGACAACGATCCCACGCCGGGCCAGTTTCTGCTGACCGGTTCGGCGGATCTGCTCACGGCTCGGGTCGTCGCTGACGCTCTTCCGGGACGAGTTGAGTACGTGAACCTCTGGCCGCTCGCGCGGGCCGAGATCGAAGGCGGACGCGGATCGTTGATCGACGAGTTACTCGACGGCAGCCCGCCGCAGGTGAGCGGCGCGTCGAAAGGTCGCGCCGCGAGCGCCGAGATCGTGATCGCCGGCGGATTCCCAGACGCGCTCGAGCGGACCCCGCGTCAGCGCTCCCGCTACCTCCGCTCCTACGTCCAGGCGACCCTCGCGCGCGATCTGCCTGACGTCGTCGACGTCCGCGTCGATCCATTCAAGCTCGAACAACTACTCAGGCTGCTCGCCGCCCGCACCACCGGCCTCGTCAACTACGCGGCCATCGGCCGGGAACTCTCGCTCGACGAGAAGACCGTCAAAGCGCACGCCGAGCTCCTGACCCAGCTCTTCCTCGTCTACCGGCTACGTCCGTGGTCCGCGAACCTGGGATCGCGGCAGGTCAAGACACCCAAGCTGCTGCTCAGCGACACAGGACTCGCAGCCACCCTGATCGGCATCAACGCGGAGCGATACTCGGCACCCGACCAAGGAGCGATCGCGGGCAGCCTGTTCGAGACGTTCGTCGTCATGGAACTTGTCAAGCAAGCGACCTGGAACCCAACACCCGTCGAGCTGTACTTCTACCGCGACACCGACAAACGCGAAGTCGACCTCGTCGTCGAAGCCGCGTCCGGCGACCTCGCCGCGATCGAAGCCAAGTCCGCAACCGTCGTCACCGCATCCGACACGCGCGGCCTGCGCCTGCTCCGCGACAAACTCGGTCCACGCTTCAAGGCCGGCATCGTCGTGCACTCAGGAGAAAACACACTGCCGATCGACGACCGGATCTGGGCCGTGCCGCTCTCCGGGCTTTGGACGTAGAGGACTGACTGCCTTCAGCTGGCGACGGCATGAGCGCTCCGCAACCCTGAGGGAAGCGGGCGTAAGCAGACGCTCACGCCGCATGCTTGGTCGTCGTCCATTGCGAGCGTCTAGCGCGATGTTTCGAGACGCTCGTTAATGGGCGACAGCGGTAACGGCGGA
>PLFX01000015.1 GCA_003138355.1 Solirubrobacterales bacterium | reverse complement strand
GACCGCGCGCGCCAACAACTCGGGCGCGAGCTCGAGCGTCAAGCACCCGGACACGACATCGAGCTCTGATTCAGCGTGGACACTTGGGGACTGCGCGGCTGCGCTTCGCTATGGGGCAGCGGTGGGTGGGCCAGGGCCGACCCCTGATCGAGGGGGACCGGTGTTGTGTGCCGATCGCCCGCGTATCCTGGGCCGTGATCGACGATGGCTGACGATGAGATCCTCACTGTTGCGCAGGTCGCGGCGCAGTTTCATGTGACACCACAGACGGTGCGCTCGTGGATCGACAGCGGCAAGCTGAAGGGTGGCCGTGTCGGCAAGGCGTATGTGATTCTGCGTCGTGACGTGTACGCGATGGTCGAGCAGGCCGCGAGCGAGCGTCAGCACGGTGAGCGCGCGGCGTGGGCTGACGAGCGCGAGAGTGAGCTATCAGGAGCCGGGCGGGGGGCGCTGTGGACCGGCGCCGCGACCGCGACCGCGCTCGTCCCGCCGCGCTCGCACTGAACGCGGCGGCTCAGGCGCTGCGGCGCTCGCGAGTCTCCGGTTGCGGTAGTAGTCCGCTGGCGCGGTCCTCGCGCTCGACCTCCACCGCGAGCGCACCGGCCGCCTCGGCGAGCAGCTCGTGCGCCTGCGCGACCTCGATCAGATCGGTGCCACCGCCCGCCCGGTTCAGCTCGGCGGCAGCCGCGTCGAAACGCTCCCACAGTTCCGCGGGTCCGCGCCGCCCGGTGCCGGGCCGCAGCTCATACGGCGGCTGCGCAGTCGCTGTGTGCGCTGGCCACGAGTAGCCCTCAGCGGCCGCCTTGCGACACACCTCAGCCTCCCTGCGTGAAACCGCGGCAAGGTCCGCAAGCCGCGCGCTAAAGCCGGCATCGGGCGGGGCCAGGCGATGGGCTTGGATCACCTGCCGCCAACGCTCCTGCACTGCCGCAAACGCTTCCTGGATCGGGTCGCTCCGTGCGCTCAAGCCGCCGATCATAGGCCTACATCAGGATAAATCCTGCTAAACACCGCTAACAGCGACTAATCACAGCTATTTCAGCCTATCTCGTGTACAGTAGGCGCTCGTCGACGGAATGGAGGTGCTGGTCTCATGGGCGCACCACTCGCAACCGGGCTGACCAGCTCCACTCGACAACGCCATGGCGCCGGGCCAGGCAGCCAAGCGGCGCTTCACCGTGGCCAGGACTGACCCCCCGGAACGGTAGCCGCGATGTATCGCCGCACAGAGCTCGAGTCGGAACGCAGCCATACGCCGGACGACGACTTGCTGACCGCGGCCGAGGTCGCGGCACTGCTAAGGATGACGCCCGCGTGGGTCTACGAGGAGACGCGCCGCAACCGCATCCCACACATGCGCCTCGGCCGGTACTTCCGCTACCGCCGATCGACGATCGATGCTTGGATGTCCCAGCTCGAGACCGGCCCTGATCTCGCAGGACGCTCGCCGTCGAGCTTCCAAACCAAGTCGCGCCGTCGCCCCACCAGCGTCTCGAGCTCGCGCGGGACGTGAGGACCGCTCGAGAAGAACAGCGCCATTTGCGCTTCGAACCCATCATTGGAACCGACGGCCGGCGTATAACCCAGCGATGAGCCAACGCGGACGCGGCACCGGTCACCTCTACGAGAAGTGGGGCTCCTACTACGGACGGTGGCGAACGCTCGACGGACGGAACGTCAACCGCATCATCGGACCGATCCGCACCCCAGGCTCGACCGACGGCCTCACCCGCACCGAGGCCGAGCGAGCCTTCCGCCGACTCCAAGATGCCGAGGAGCGGGCTCCCCGCCCCCTGCGCGGCGCAACGATCCCAACCGTCGACGAGGTCACAGACTCGCTCCGCCAGAAGCTCGCGCTCCGCGGCGCCCGGCGCTCATACCTCGAGGGCTGCGAGTCAATGCAGCGCATCCACATCTCACCGCGGTTCGGCGACAGCGCCGTCAGCGACGTCACGACCGCGGCGGTCGAGGCGCTCGCGACCGCGATGCTCAAAGACGGCCGCGCGCCAAAGACGGTCCGCAACGTCCTGACGTTCCTGCACTCAGTCTTCGAGGAGGCACTCGATCGTGGCCTGATCCGCGAGAACCCCGTGCGCCGCGCGACCCGCCCAGGCCGTCGCCGAGCGGGCGACGCCAAAACCGACCTGCAGTTCCTCAGCGTCGAGGAGCTCGAGGCCTTGCTCCGCGCGATCCCCAACGAGACCGTCATCCGCGCGCCGGCGACGTCGCGCCGCGGCCGGTCGGGTCCGGCGCCACCGCCACCACCGGACGTGCTCGGCCCGGTGCTGCGCGTCGTCGTCCTCACCGCCGCGATGACGGGCCTCCGCCAAGGAGAACTGCTCGGCCTCCGTTGGCGCGACGTCGACTGGGCAGTGCAACGCATCCGAGTGCGCAACACGTTCGTTCGCGGCGAGCACTCCGGCGAGGGCAAGTCAGAGCTCTCGACGCGCCGCTCGGTGCCGATGACCGACCGCCTCGCGGGCGAGCTGGACACCTGGTCCCAACGGACCGTCTATCACGGTGACGACGATCTCGTCTTCGCTCACCCACAGACCGGCAACCCTCTTGATCGCAGCAAGGTCACAAAGCGCTTCAAGCAGGCCTGCCGCGACGGCGGGGTACGCGTGATCCGCTTCCACGACCTGCGCCACACATTCGCCACGCGCCTCGCGGCCTCGGGCCAGCCGATGCGAACGATCCAAGAGTTCCTCGGACACGCCGACGCCAAGACAACCCAGATCTACGCCCACTACGCGCCATCCGAGCGCGAAGTCGAGATGGTCAACAAGGCGTTCGCTCCCGCCGACGCGGATCCACAGGCCACGGACGGCCACCGGGCGATCACCGATGGCCAGTCGTCGGCCGGCGCCGCCGACTGACGCGTCTGTCCCCACTCGGACATGTCGCCCGATAAGCGCTCTCCCAAACGGTCGTCGAAGACCGGCGAGAAGGCCGTTCACGTGCGCATGCCCGCACTCGCCGGGCCACCGTACGTCGTCCGCTGGCACCCGGACGCGGCGGCCGAGCGAGATGCGTCCTGGCCGCCGGAGGAACACGCAGCGATCTTCCACGCGGCACAGAAGCTCGAAGCTGAAGGCCCACGCCTTCCCTATCCCCATTCGAGCGCCGTGCAGGGAGAGGCAGGCAAGGGACTCCGCGAGCTCCGCCCGCGCAGCGGTCGCAGTCGCTGGCGTCCGATCTACCGGCAGGTCGCCGACACGTTCGTGATCCTCGCCGTCGGACCGGAGGCCGCGATCGACGCGGCGGGTTTCGCCGCCGCTGTCGGCCGAGCGAAGGAGCGCTTCGAGCAGCTCGATCTGGCGTAGCCCATGCCCGTTGCCAGCCGATAACAGCCCTGTTATCATGCATTCCACTATGAAGCTCAGCGAAATGAAGACGAACGACGAGCTGCTCGCCGAACAGCTCACAGATCCAGGATTCCGCGCCGAGTGGGAGCGCACGGCGCTCGCGCGCGCGGTGGCTCTACGTCTCGTGCGCTATCGCGCCGACCGCGACATCTCCCAGCGTGACCTGGCCGAGCTGCTCGACATGAAGCAGCCGCAGGTCGCGCGGCTCGAGCGCGGTGACGTCAATCCCGGGATCGAGACACTGATGCGCCTCTCGGGAGCGCTCGACATCGAGTTCACGATCGATGTGCGCCCGACCAACCGCAAAGCCGTCCTTGTCACCCGCCGAGCGCAGGACGAGGCGTTGACCTCGTATGCAACGCCTCGGGCAGTAGCGCTCGTCGCCGCCGCTTAAGGCCCGGGGTTGAGCGAGGGGGACCAGTCGCTTGCCGCGTCCGCGGCGAGTCGTCTCAACGTTTCTTCGCCCGCGCTCGGGACGATCGGATCGGTTCCGACCGGACCCGGGCTGTACTCACTCAGCACCTCACACGAGTCGGCGATCGCTGACCTTGGGCTCGAGGAGCTTCAGCCGGACGAGCCCCTGACAGCCAGAATCCTCTACCTCGGCAAGGCAGAGGACAGCATCGCGAAGCGCCTCGCTGGGACGCACTTCACCACCGGCAAGACCGGACACTCGACCGTCCGCAGGACCTTCGGCGCGCTGCTCGGCCTCAGCCCGATCCCGCGTCCTTCCACGATCGTGAGCCCGACGCGAGATCAACTGATGACGATGACATCGAACTTCGCCCTCACGCCTAATGACGACCGCCGGCTCAGCGACTGGATGTTGGCGAACCTCGAGATCCGCGCGTTCGAGGCGGTCGTCCCGCGGCTCGGAGACCTCGAGCGCGCGGTCGGAGCTGCGCTCAGGCCGCCGCTGGACCAGGAGCTGAAGCCGCTGTGGACGCCGAACCCGTGGCGATCGCCAGTGGCTTCTGCCCGCGAACGGATACGCGTCGCGCTACGGGCCGACCTCGGCCTCGGCCTCGACTAGGAACAGCGCCTCGCTGGACGGGGAACGAAACGGGGAACGAACTGAGGGAAACCGAACCGCACTCAGACGCAAGAAACCCAGTAAATCCGGGCCTCTTCAACTAGGCAATACCCCATCCCTCGGGCTGGGGGCCGGGCGGTCGCAGGTTCAAATCCTGTCTCCCCGATACGAGCGCCGTTGCAATCAGGAGTCAGCTGGAGCACTCCTGAGAATCGCAATAACGGCGCCTACGCAGGCGTTTTCCGGGCTTCGCACGAGGTCCGGCGGACGTTGCTCTTGGAGTCGCTTTTCAGGCGTTCCGCCCACGAAACCGCCCACGGGCGCGTGGGAGACCGCCCACGGGCGCGTGGGAGACCGCCCACGCACCCCGTTTCGCAATCGCGACATGCCGCACATGGGGAACGGTTGGGGGCGCCAAGAACCACAGCCGCCGTGATTCGCAGGCTTGCGGTCGGAATCACAGAACTGTGGAAGACGTCGTAACCGCCTTATCCCCTGTTGAGCGGCGTCACATACGTTGTCGCGATGCTCCTTCGTAGCTCCCCCGTGCTGGCGTGTGCTGCCCTCGCTCTTGCCGTCGCGGCCTGCGGAGGTGGCTCGACTTCCAAGTCGGCCTTCGACAAGGCGTCGGGGCTGACCGTCAGCGTGGCCGGCGATCACGTAACTCTGAAACGCTCGGCGAACAGCACGTCGGGAACCGGCGGTACATCCGGAGAGGTCTCGTGCATCGACGACTATCGCAAGCTGGTCGGGGTGACGGTGGCGCCGGCGCCGACGCTGTCGTGGTATGCCGCGACGCTCATCACTTGGCCTGCCGCGGGTAAGGAGAGCACGGCGACGCTTTCCCATGCGCTCAGCAGCGATCCGCAACTCTGCATCGCGCAAACGTCCACGTCAAGCGTCGACGTGGTCCTCTATTTCAAGGCCAAAGTAAAGAGCGAGATCGCGCGCGAAGAGCAGGCCTCGCAGGCATCGTCCGCGCTGCGGGTCGCTGCACAAGACGCCGTCGCAACGGTGAGCAAAGGCTCGTTCCCAGCAAAGACATCGATCATCACGGCGATCACGGCAAAGGGGCTTTACATCAAGCAGGCGGCACAGCTCAGCGGCGTTAGCCAGACGGGCACGATCTACCTCATCACGAGCCAGACGACGACCAAGAAGCTCGTCCTCGCGCTCAAGAGCACCAAGGGCACGATTCAAACTGCCACACAAGGCGTAACCGGGTCGGCGAAACTAGCGACAGCAAAAGCCTGACAGGATCCCGCCAGACACCGGAGACCGCGCCGCCGATAAGCCCTCAGCAGCAGGACTGCGGAGCCCTCAGCCGTGATACCTGACACCGCAGGTTCTGTCCAGACCGGCGACCTGGGCGTCCCGACGACCTTCAAGCCCACCTCACCTCCCAACCGCCTCGATCCAGTCGTAGCGCCCGCCGCACAGCGTGCGCCACCCGGCGGCCGGCACGCGCTCGAGCAGCACGCCGTCAGCCCCGCGTTCGGGCGTGAGGAAGATGCGCCCCACACGCGCGGTGCCGCCCTCCCCGGGTGCGAGGATCGAGCCGCTTGCGGTGAACGTGAGCTCGTGCTTCCCGCGCGCGAGACTCACCGCGATCGGGTTCAGCGTGTCGGGGTTGAACTGGTTACCGGCTAACTCGCCGGCGATCGTCCCGACGTGTTGGCCGTCGACGCCGACTGCCACTTGCGGCATCGCCTCGCCGCGTAGCCATATGTCCCAGCGCCCGCCAAAGGGGACATCGAAGGGAACCGTGGCGCGCGGTGTGAGGTTGAGACCCTGGCCCACATAGCCGGGCAGGTCGGGCGCGAAGCGGACGGGGACGATCAGCGGCGGCTTGGCGGCGACGAGCGCGCCGCCGGTGCGCTCGGCGACCTGCGCGACGCGCTCGATCGAGCTGCAGGAAGCGACGCGGGTCGGGGCGAGAGCGAGGTGGGAGAGCGCCGGCTTGGCGCGGGCTCGGCGTCCCCAGACCTCGTAGTAGGTGCCGCGCCAGAGCAGGCGGTAGGCCGCTGGCGGGCGGCTTGCGATCGGGTCGATCCGCGTGACGATCAGCGGGTAGCGGAGGAACTTACGCGGGGCGACGAGGTCGAGTTTGACCGGGTTCCCGTGGCCCTCGGTGAGGCGTGACAGCGCGGGGGGCGGATAGAGGAAGTCGGGGCCGCCGACGTCGAGGTCGCGGAGCACGTAGAGCGAGTACTCGTCGAAGTCGGTGAACAGCGTCGGCCCGTGCCCGGCGAAACGCTTGTCGATCTGGGCGAGCTCGTTGTAGCGCGCGGTTGGGGCGAGGTCGGTGGCGTTGTATTGCAGGGCGTCTGAAACGAGTACGCCGGCGACGATCGCCGCGGCGAGCAGTACCGCGCCGACGCGCAGGAACGGGTTGGCGGTGAGGGCGGCGACGCCCGACCAGGCGAGCAGCAGCACGATCGGCGACGAGAGCACCAGGGTCTTCGCGCCGACCCACGTGGTCACGAGCTCGGTCAGGAAGAGGCCGAGCCCGACGAGCGCGGCTAGCCACCAGGCGAGGGCGTGCTCGCGGCGGACGATCAGCGCGCCCAGCCCGAGCGCAGCTGCACCGAGCGTGACGCCGATCCCGACATCGGTGAGCACGGCGGCGAGGCCGCTGGGTGTGTCGGTGTAAAGGCCGCTCAGCCAGGTGCCGGCGGCCTGTGCGATGCTCAACGGAGCTTGCAGGTTGCCCGAGCTGGCTGTCGTCGAGATGGCCTGGGCGGTGGCCACCGAGCTTGACAGGTGGGTGAGCTCCGGCAGCGTCGCGAGACCGATCACGACGAGCGCGAGCGCGCCGAAACCGATTGCCGAAAGCGAGCGCTGGGGGCCGGGCACGATCCCGGTCATGACGATGTCGGCGAGCACGAGCGCGGTCGCCGCGATCCAGGCGGCAAAACCGAGGCCGAGGACCGACAGTCCGCTACCGCACAGCAGCGCGAACGGCAGCACCGCCCGCGGCGAGTCGCGCAGCCAGCGGTCGCCGAGCGTCACGAGTGCGCCGATCGCCATCAGCAGCGGCAGTGCGCTGATCTCCTTGACCGACGCGATCAGCTCGTAGGCGTAGACGAGCGCCGGGACGCTGGCGGTCAGCGTCGCGAGCGCGAGCCAGACGTGCCGCAAGCCGGCACGGCGCCCGAGCAGCCAGATCGGGCACGCGGTGAGCGCGAGCATGAAGGCGTTGAACGGCTGAAAGGTCCAGATCAGCGGCAGGCTGAGGATCGACGCGCTGCCGCCGAACAGCGTGTCGGCACCCGACGGGTAGCCCGTGGCGTAGTAGTGCTGGATGTACTGGCCGTAGGAGTTGCTCAGGTCTAGGTGGGCGTAGTCCTGGCCGTGACGGATTAGGTAGTCGGCGCCCATCATGTGAAAGGCGGAATCGGTCAGGACTCCGTAGGCCGAGAAGGTCGTGCGCCCGGCAAACAGGACGGGCGCGAGCGCGACGACGTAGACGAGCACCGGTAACCACAGTCGCTGGTCGTACGGCCTCAGCTCCCGCAGCCGGCTCGGTAGTCGCGGCGCTTCGAGCGCGAACCCGGCGAGTGCGAGCACGCCCATGGCGACGGGTGTGAACGGCGCGAGCGATGGCACGTAGGTGCTCAGCTGCGACAGCGCGATCAACGCCGCCGCACCGACCGGCGCGAGCAGCACGCCCGGGAGGACGCGTCCGGCGAGGCGATCGACGAGCAGCCCGGCGCCCAGGCAGAGCAGCGCCAGCAAGAGGGGATAGACGAGGGTCGTGAGGACGAACATCAGCCGGATCGACCGCCGAGAGCGCGGCGGTCGCAGCGTCCCGCCAACGCTAGGTCGCCCACGAACGGCACAGTACGGCCTGTTACGGGCTGATGACCGCGAGTGCCGGGGTTGCACCGAATCGCGGCGCGCCGACCGCGTTCATCCCCTCTCACCCGTCAATCCCCGAGCGCCAACCGCCAGCGGCCCGGCGACGCTCCCTCAGCGCAGCGTTCCGTCCTCGAGCTCGAACCAGACCAGCTTGCCGCCACGTGTCACGTCCTGGCCCCAGCGCGTCGAGAGGGTGTTGACGATCTGCAAACCGCGCCCGCTCGGCTCGGGCGGCGCGGGCGAGCCCAAGACCGGTGTGCCGGGCCCGTGGTCCTGAACCTCCACGCGAAGCTCGCTCGACGCGACGCGGATCGTCAGCGTGAACGCGGAGCGGGCGTGCTTGATGCTGTTGGTCGTCAGCTCAGAGACCATCAGCTCGACCGCAGCGAGTGTCTCGTCGTCCAGGTGCGTGAGCGTGTCGCGCGTGAACCGTCGCGCTTGGGGGATCGAGTGCACGTCGCGGGGGAATGTCCTGTTCGCGTTCACGGCTCGATCCCCAGGAGGTCGGTGAGCCCGGTAGCCGCGAGAACCCGGCGCAGGATCGGCGACGGGTTGCGGACCGCGACCTGCCCGACGCTAGCTGCGGTCCTCACGGGCACGGCGAGTCCGGCGCTGTCGATGAACTTGAGGTCGCTGATGTCGACTCGCATTGGTTGTCGTGCGAGCGCGGCCTCGACCTCGCGCTCGAACGCGCCTTCACCGTAGCGATATACCCGCCCGTCGCCTGGCGATATCCGTAACCAAGCGCGGAGAGTTGGCGGAGGCGAGCAGCATCACGCTTGCACACGACTGCCGGGGGCGGATCCTTCCCGAGTACGCGCGTCCTCACGCGCTCGGCGCCAGCGCTCCCGACGGCGTGTCGAACGCGTGCGGGCGGCGCGAATGCCCCCTCCTCCAGCGGCTCAGCCACTGCGCCTCACAGCGAAGATCCTAGGGCCGGCGGCCGGTCCGCTTCTTGCAAGAGCTGGCGCTTTGCGCGCCTTTCTGAGCGCAAGCTCCCGTGCGACGCTCGCGGCCTTCACATGTGACGATACGGGGCGTGACTGCTAGCGCGCCCGAGACCCCTGCTGTAACGAGCGAGTTCTCGCGCGACGAGGCGCTCCTGACCGGGGTGCTCCACGACGTCCTGCGCGCCTCCGACGGCGAGCGGTCGGTCGAGCTGCTCGACGAGGCCGTGACGCTCGGGCGCGCGGTGCGAAGCGGCGATGCCGTGGCCGCGGACCGGCTTGCCGCGCTCGTCGCCGAGCTCGACATCGAGCAGGTCGAGGTTCTCGTGCGCGCCCTGACGCGCTGGTTCCAGCTCGTCAACCTCGCGGAGGACAGCGAGCGCGTGCGCCGCATGCGCCGGCGTGAGCGTCGCAACGCCCCGGCACCCCGCCAGGGCTCGATCCGCGACGTGATTGCGCGCATCGCCGAGCGCGGCACGTCTGCCGCGGAGCTCCAGCAGATGCTCGATCGCGCCGAGCTGCGACTGGTCATGACCGCGCACCCGACCGAGTCGCGGCGGCGGACGACGATCGACAAGCTCGCGCGGGTCTTCAGCGTGCTGCGCGAGCTCGACGAGGTTGCCGCCGCCGATGAGGTTGGTCTGCGGCGACGGCTGCTCGCAACGGTGCAGGAGCTGTGGGGCTCGGATGAGATCCGAGCGATCTCGCTGACCGTGCTCGACGAGGTCCGCGGCGGGCTGATTCCGCTCGCGACGACGATTGCCGAGACGGTGCCGCGCATCTACCGCGACCTCGAGGAGGCGCTCGCCGAGTACTACCCGGCGGATACGTTCGTCGTGCCGCCCCTCCTCACGTTCGGGTCTTGGATCGGCGGTGACCGCGACGGCAACCCCTACGTCACGCCGGATGTGACCATTCGCGCGCTCGAGCTGATGCGTGGGGAGTGCCTGCGCTTCCTCGAAGGGCGCGTCGAGCTGCTCGCCGGGAGGCTTTCGCTGTCCGAGCGCGTCACCGGGCCGGCGCCCGCGCTCGAACCGATCCTCGCCGCCGGCATCGGGTGGTTTCCCGCGCTCGCCGAGCAGCTCGCACTCGTCAACCCCGAAGAGCCCTACCGGCGGGCGCTCGCGTTCATGCGCGAGCGAATCCGATCCACGATCGCGGGCGAGGTCGGCTGCTACAGCGGCGCGGCCGAGCTGCTCGAGGATCTCCGCTTGGTCGAGCGTTCGCTCGATGAGGGACCGGGCGTCTACACGGCCGCCGGCGACCTCCACGACGTGATCCGCCAGATCGAGGTGTTCGGCTTTCACTTCGCGCGCCTTGATGTGCGCGAGCACGCGACGATGCACCGCCGCGCGCTCGGCGAGGTCTATGCCGCGCTCGGCATCTGCCAGAACTACGAGGAGCTCGGCGAGGACGAGCGGTTTGCCCTGCTCGTGCGCGACATCGTAGACCACAGGCCGCTGATCCCGGCTGACATCGGCGGCTTCTCCGAGGCGACGGCGACGACGATCGAGACCTTCAGGACGCTTCGCTCGGTGCTCTCGGGGCCACACCGCGGAGCGATCCAGACCTACGTCGTCTCCGGCACGCAGTCGG
Source organism: Solirubrobacterales bacterium (assembly GCA_003138355.1). Taxonomy (GTDB): domain Bacteria; phylum Actinomycetota; class Thermoleophilia; order Solirubrobacterales; family Solirubrobacteraceae; genus Palsa-513. The sequence goes on along the minus strand of PLFX01000015.1, from coordinate 56,314 downwards.
GGGCCGACGTGCTCGAAGTGCTGCTGCTGATGAAGGAGGCGAGCCTCGCGCAGCCGGGTGGGGAGGGGGCGTGGCTGCGGATCGCGCCGCTCTTCGAATCGGGTGCGACGCTCGCGGGCGCCGCGAGGATCATGGAGCGGCTGCTACGCGAGCCCTGCTACCGCGCCGCCCTGCGCGCCGTCGGCGACGAGCAGGAGGTGATGATCGGCTACTCCGACTCGAACAAGGACGTCGGCTACGTCGCTTCCGGCTGGGCCGCCTACAAGGCGCAGACGCAGCTCGCCGCGATGATCAGCTCCTTCGGGGCGAGCTGGGTCTTCTTCCACGGGCGCGGCGGCGCGATCGGGCGCGGCGGCGGACCAACGAACAGCGCGATCCTCGCGCTGCCGCCCGGCACCGTTAACGGCCGGCTCAAGATGACCGAGCAGGGCGAGGTCTTGAGCGCGAAGTACTCGCTGCGGGAGATCGCCCACCGCGAGCTCGAGCTCGCCGCCAGCGCGACGCTCGGGACCGGCATCGCGCGCGGCAGCGATCGCGACGCGGTCTACGAAGGGGTCCTCGAGCGCATGGCCGAGGTTTCGAGGCGCCAATACCGCGCGATCGTCCACGAGGACCCGGAGTTCGTGCGCTTCTTCAACGCGGTCACCCCCATCGGTGAGATATCGCGCCTGCGCCTCGGCTCGCGGCCTCCCCGGCGCGGTGCCGGTCAGGGGATCAACGACCTGCGCGCGATCCCGTGGGTGTTCTCCTGGACGCAGTCACGCATCGTGCTGCCAGCCTGGCTCGGGCTCGGCGACGCGCTCGAGGATGCGCGCGAGCGCCACGGCCTCGAGCTGCTGCGCGAAATGACCGAGAGCTGGCCGTTCTTCGCCGCGATGCTCTCGAACGCGGAGATGGCGCTCGCAAAGGCCGACTTCGTGATCGCCCACCACTACGTGCAGCTCTGCGAGGAGGACGGCGAGCGCGAGCGGATCTGGGGCGAGCTGACGGGCGAGTACGAGCGCGCGACGCGCGAGCTTCGAGCGGTGCGCGGCTATGACCGGCTGCTCGACGGGGAGCCGGTGCTCCAGGCCTCGATCGACCGGCGCAACCCGGCCGTCGATCCGCTCTCGTTCGTCCAGATCGAGCTGCTTTCGCGCCTGCGCCGCGGGACCGGCGTCGACGAGGACCCGCTCGGTCGCGTCAGCCTGCTGACGATCAACGGCATCGCTAGCGGCCTGCGCAACACCGGCTAGCCCGAGCGCAGGCCCGCCTCGGGCGTGCGTGCGAGGCACAGCGCGGCGATCAGGAACTGCATCGAGCGCCGGAAGCGCCGGCCCGGTGGCGGTGGCTCGGCGTGATGGAGCTCGGCGAGCTCGAGCACGCGATCGACCTCCGTCGCGACGGCCGCAAAAGCGCCCTCGCGATCGCAGGCAAGCCGCGCGAGCGCGATCTGCTCGCTCGGGTCCCCGCCGGCACGCGCGAAGCCGATCGCGGTCAGCACGTGGGATGCGACGCGCTCGAGTCCGATGTCGAGCGCCACGCGCGGGGAGCCTGGGGCGGGCCCGGCATCGACGGCGCGCTCGCCCGCGAGGATGCGCTCGAGCTGTGCGCCCGCGATCGAGGCGAGCGCCTCGTGCTCGAGCCCCGCGGTCAGCGCGCAGCGCAGGTGAAGCGCCGCGGACAGGAGCGGCTGGCCGTAGGGCGAGTCGCTCGCCCACAGGATCTGCCCCGGCGCGACGAGGCAGAACAGCGCGATCAGATCGGCGGGGTTCCACCANNACCACGAGGTGTCGATCAGCACGTTCGGATGCTCGGGCAGCAAGCGCCACAGCCACGCGAGGTCGCTGACGGCGCCGTGCGCGAGGATCAGCTGCGCGTCCGGGTAGCGCGTGGCGAGCGCAAGGGCATCGTGTCCAAGGGCGGGAATGCCGCGCCCGGCGTGAATCAGGACCGGGACGCGGCGCTCGCCGGCGAGCGCGACGAGCGGCTCGATCGCCGGATGGTCGAGCGTGAAGCCCTCGGCACGCGGATGGAGCTTGATCCCGCGCGCCCCGGCCGCGAGGCAGCGGCGCGCCTCGGCGAGCGCGTCGTGGTCCGGGTCGACGCGACAGAACGCGAAAAGGCGACCGTCCGATGCGCCGGCGGCCGCGATCGCCTCGTCGTTGGCCTGCGTGTAGCCGCCGGGCTCGTGCATCGGGAAGCAGACGGCGCGCGCGTCCGCGCGCTCGAGGGCGCCGATCAGCTCATCCGGCTCCTGGCGAAAGCCGTCGGGGTCGTTGCGCCCGATGTGGGTGTGGGCGTCAAAGAGCGCGAGCGCGCCGGTGCGCTCTCGCATCGCCTCGAGCCATTCGCGCGCGATCGGCTCGAACGGCTCGACTCCCGCTTGCTCCTCAGCCACGCCCCACCGCCCGCGCGATCCGCTGCACCGCCTCCTCGACGAGCGCCGGGCTCGTGCCGATGTTCAGGCGCGCGAAGCCTGCTCCCTGCGGACCGAACGCCGGTCCCGGGCTGAGCGCGAGGCGGCCGCGCTCGAGGATCTCCTTGCTCGGATCCTCGCCGAGCCCGAGCTCCCGCATGTCAAGCCACGCGAGATAGCCGCCGTGCGGCGGGCTGTAGCCGATCTCCGGGAGGCGTTCCGCGAGGAGCTCTGCGAGCAGGCGGCGGTTGTGGTCGATGACCGCGAGGACATCGTCGAGCCAGGCGTCGCCCTCGTTGAACGCTGCGACCGATGCGATCGCGCCGAGCTGCCCGCAGTGGCGGGCACCGTGGGGGAGCGTCGCGACGAGCTCCGCGGCCCGCTGCGAGGCGGTCACGATCTGCGCGCAGTGTAGGCCGGCGATGTTGAACGCCTTAGAGGCCGAGCAGAGCGCGATGCCGTGCTCGCGCGCGGCCGCCGAGACGCTGAGGAACGGCACGTGCTCGCCGCCGGGCAGGGTCAGCGGCGAATGGATCTCATCGGCGATGACCCACGCGCCGGTGCGCTCGGCGGCGGCCGCGAGCGCCTCGAGCTTCGCCGCGCTCGGCAATCCTCCGGTCGGGTTGTGCGGGCTACAGAGCACGAGCGCGACCGCTCCCCGCTCGAGCTCGCGGGCACACGCCTCGACGTCGAGCTCCCCGTCGCGGAGCGCCACCGGCGCAACCTCGCAGCCGAGCGACTCGATCACGCTGAAGAACGGGTGGTAGACGGGCGGGTTGATGACGACGCGCTCGCCCGGGCGCGCGATCAGTCGCAGCAGCTCGCTCAGCGCCCCGACGACCTCAGGCGCCGGGCTCACCTGCTCGGGGTCGACCTCCCACGCGAGGCGGCGGCGCACGAAGCCGGCGAAGGACTCGGCGAGCCCGACCGCGGACGCGTTCGCGTAGCCGCAGTCGTCGAGCTCGACCGTCTCGAGCAGGGCGGCCCTGACCGCGGGGGCGAGCGGGAAGTCCATGTCCGCGACCCACGCCGGCAGGACGTCGGGCGGGTACTGCGTCCACTTGGCGTTGCGGCGCCTGCGCAGCCGGCCGAGGTCGAGCTCGGTCAGCTCAGGATTCAGCACGCTCGCCATCCTGCCATGCCGCCCGCGGCGCGGGCCGTTCAGTCGCCTTGATAGCGCTGCTCCAGCCAGGGGTCGCCGCGATCGTGGTAGCCGTAGCCCTCCCAGAAGCCGCGCTCGTCCGCCGCCATCAGACGCAGGCCGCGGACCCACTTCGCGCTCTTCCAGAAGTAGAGGTGCGGGACGAGCAGGCGTGCTGGCCCGCCATGCTCGGCATGTAATGGCGCGCCGGCGAACTCGTAGGCGACCCAGGCGCGGCCGCCGGTGAGGTCCGCGAGCGGCAGGTTGGTCGTGTAGCCGCCGTCGCAGAAGGCCATCGCGAAGCGCGCCTCGCTCGCGACGACCCCGTCGAGCAGCGTGTCGAGCGAGACGCCGCGCCACTGCGTCGCGAACTTCGACCACTTCGTGACGCAGTGGATGTCGACCGTGATCGTCTCGGCGGGGAGCGCGAGCAGCTCGCCCCAGGACCACGTCAGCGGGCTCGGGGTCGCGCCCTCGATCGTGAAGGTCCACTGCTCGAGCGGCGTGTGCGGCGTCGGCCCAGCCGAGAGCACGGGAAAGTCGTGCGTCTCATATTGCCCGGGCGGCAGTCGCTCACTCTGCTCGGGACGCCGCCGTCCGGTGAATCCGCGGCTGATCGGTGTCAGGATGCCTCCGCGTGTCGGGGTCCGATCGATGATGACAGCCGGCGGACCTCAGGAACGCCTCGAGTGGCAGACCGCACGCGTGCGCGAGCTGCGCGGAGACGCCGAGGGTCAAGAGCATCGTGCTCGACGCGCCCGCCTGGCGCGGCCATCTCGCCGGCCAGCACGTCGACGTGCGCCTCACCGCCGAGGACGGCTATCAGGCACAGCGCAGCTACTCGATCGCCTCCGCACCCGAGGATCCGACGCTCGCGCTCACCGTCGAGCGCCTCGCCGACGGCGAGGTCTCGCCGTACCTGTGCGACGTGCTCGCCCCCGGCGACGAGCTCGAGCTGCGCGGGCCGATCGGCGGCTACTTCGTTTGGCAGCTCCCGCCCTCGAGCCGCGTCCTGCTCGTCGCGGGCGGATCGGGCGTCGTCCCGTTCCGCGCGATGCTCCGCCACCGCCTCGCGAGCGGCTCGCCGGCAGAGGTCCGCCTGATCTACTCGGCGCGCTCGCTCGTCGACGTCATCTACCGCTCCGAGCTCGAGCAGCTCGCCGCTGACGGTGCGCTCGATCTGAGCCTTGTGCTGACGCGCGAGTGGCCGGAGGGCTGGACGGGACCGCGCGGGCGCATCGACCGCTCGGCGCTCGGCGAGCTCGCCTGGCCGCCCGCGGCGAGCCCGCTCGTCTACGCCTGCGGGCCGAGCGGCTTCGTCGAGACGGCCGCGAACGAGCTCGTCGCGCTCGGGCACGAAGCGGCGCTGATCAGGACCGAACGCTTCGGGCCGACGGGGACGTAGGATTGCGCGGGTTACAACGTCAGAGGGGAGTGAGGCATCGTGGATCAGGTCAAGTACGTACTGCCGGAGTCCGAGATCCCCACGCACTGGGTGAACCTGCTCCCCGACCTGCCGGGCACGAGCTACCCGCCGCTTCACCCCGGAACCGGACAGCCGGTCGGGCCAGACGACCTGGCCGCGATCTTCCCACTCGATCTCATCGGTCAGGAGGTCTCGGCCGAGCCTGAGATCGAGATCCCCCAAGAGGTGCGGGAGATCTACAAGCTCTGGCGGCCCTCGCCGCTGTACCGCGCGCGCCGCCTCGAGCGCGCGCTCGACACGCCCGCCCACATCTACTACAAGTACGAGGGCGTCTCCCCGGCCGGCTCGCACAAGCCCAACAGCGCCGTCGCGCAGGCCTACTACAACCGCAAGGCCGGCGTTCGCAAGCTCGTGACCGAGACCGGCGCCGGGCAGTGGGGCTCGGCGCTCGCGCTCGCCTGCCAGTTCTTCGGGCTCGAGTGCGAGGTCTTCATGGTCGGGATCAGCTACGACCAGAAGCCCTACCGGCGGGCGATGATCGAGACCTGGGGCGCGAGCGTCCATCGCAGTCCGACCGACATGACCGAGGCCGGACGCTCGCAGGCAGAGCACGCCTCGGGCAGCCTCGGGATTGCGATCTCCGAGGCGATCGAGGTCGCGGCCGGCTCGCCGGACACCAACTACGCGCTCGGCTCGGTCCTCAACCACGTCTGCCTGCACCAGACCGTGATCGGGCAGGAGGCGATCCGCCAGCTCGAGCAGGCGGGGGAGACCGCGGACGTCGTCGTCGGCTGCGTCGGCGGCGGCTCGAACTTCGCCGGCCTTGCCTACCCGTTCATCCGCCGCACGCTGCGCGACGGCGGCACGACGCGCTACCTCGCGGCCGAGCCGTCGGCCTGCCCGACGCTGACGCGCGGCGAGTACCGCTACGACTTCGGCGACACCGTCGGGATGACGCCGCTGATGCCGATGTACACGCTCGGTCACAACTTCGTCCCGCCGCCCGTCCACGCGGGCGGCCTGCGCTACCACGGCGACGCGCCGAGCCTCTGCCAGCTCGTCCACGAAGGCGTTGTCGAGGCGACGGCGATTCGCCAGACCGACGCGTTCGCCGCCGCGGTCGCCTTCGCGCGCACGGAGGGGATCATTCCCGCGCCCGAGGCGGCGCACGCCCTGCGCGCCGCCTTCGTCGAGGCCGAGGCCGCCAAGCAGGCGGGCGAAGCGCGCGTCATCCTGATCGGGCTCTCGGGCCACGGCCACTTCGACATGTCCGCCTACGACGCCTACCACGCGGGCAAGCTCGAGGACCTCGAGTTCACAGAGGCGGAGCTCCGCGCCGCGCTCGACAGACTCCCGCCGGCGCCGGTTCTCGCCTAGAGCCGCAGAACTAGAGCGGCGGCATGTAGCGGCCGCCGATCACCATCGAGCCGTCGCCGTCGCCGCCGTCATACAGCGCGTGCTCGTGCGCGCCGTAGACGCGAAGCTCCGCGATGCCATCCGAGCCCGCGCGCGCGACGATCGCGCGTGGGAGCCCCAAGAGGCGCGAGCGATCGCTCAGCTCGTAGTCGGCCTCGAGCTCGGCGATCCACACGTCACCGACCTGCCACTGGTTGGAGATCCGGTGCGACGTGGAATGCAAATGCTCGAGCAGGTCGCTCAGCTGTGCGCGAGCCTCGTCGGTGCCCTGCGCGCGGCCCCCGTCGCACATCAAGAGCGCGCAGTCGGGCGCGAGCAGCGCCATCGCGCCATCGAGATCGAGCGCGTCGAGCGCGTCCAGCAGCTTTTCCAGTGGCGTCGCGCCCACGCCCACGATGCTAGTCCGCGTCCGGACGGCGGCGTTCGGGGGCGCGACCGCGCGGCTGCGTCGGCGCGTCGCGGCGCGGCGCGCGCGGGATCGGCAGCGTGAGGCGTCGTCGTCGCTCGACCTTCGCCGCCTTGCCGTAGTGGCGGATCTCTAGCGCCGCGCCGGCGGTCAGCATGTAACTCGCGTGCGTGCGCGTCACCTCGACGCGCAGGCGCCGGCCTTGAAAGCAGATGCGGAAGACCAGGCGCGTCAGCTCGGCCGGTAGGCGCGGCGCGAAGGACAGCGGCAGCGACTGGTCGCGCATCCCGCCGAAGCCGCAGACGAGCGCGATCCAGGTACCCGCGAGCGACGCGATGTGCAGGCCGTCGCGCGTGTTCGCCATCAGGTCGCGCAGGTCGATCAACGCCGCCTCGCAGAGATAATCGAACGCGAGCTCGAGATGGCCGACCTCGGCCGCGACGACCGCCTGCGTGCACGCCGACAGCGACGAGTCGCGGACCGTGATCCGCTCGTAGTAGTCGAAGTCGCGCGCCTTCTCCTCGGCGCTGAAGTGCTCGCCACAGCGCTGCAGGGCGAGCACGAGGTCCGCCTGCTTGACGACCTGACGGCGATAGAGGTCGAAGTAGTGGAAGTGCAGGAGCAGCGGATACTGGTCGGGTCGTGTCGCCTCGAAGTCCCAATGCGCGTGCTCGGTGAAGCGCTCGGCCTGAGGGTGGACGCCGAGCGCCTCGTCGTAGGGGATCGCAATCTTCTCGGCGGCGTCGCGCCAGCTCGCCGCCTCCTCGTCGTTGGCGCCGAGCTCGCCCGCCTGCAGCGAGTGGCGGGCCACGATGTCGGCGGCTGCGCGCAGGTTGCGCTGCGCCATCAGGTTCGTGTAGACGTTGTTGTCGGCGAGCGCGCTGTACTCGTCGGGACCGGTGACGCCGTCGATCCGGAACGTGCCGTCGGGTCGGTGGTGGCCGAGTGAACGCCACAGCCGCGCCGTCTCGACGAGCAGCGTGATCCCGGCGGTGCGCTCGAATTCCTCGTCGTCCACGGCTGCGATGTACGTCGAGACCGCCGCGGCGATGTCGGCGTTGATGTGGAAGGCCGCGGTGCTCGCCGGCCAGTAGCCGGAGCACTCCTCGCCGCCGATCGTGCGCCACGGAAACGTGGCGCCGGCGAGATTCAGCTGCTTCGCGCGTTCGCGTGCGAGGTCGAGCGTGTCGTAGCGCCACATGAGCGCCGCGCGAACCGCGTCGGGCATCGTGTAGGTGAGCACCGGCATGACGAACGACTCGCTGTCCCAGAACGAGTGGCCGCCGTAGCCGGGTCCCGTGAGGCCCTTCGCTGCGATCGCGCGCCGCTCGGTGCGCGCGCCCGCCTGGAGTACGTGGAAGAGTGCGAAGCGCGCGGCCTGCTGGAGCTCCACGTCGCCGTCGATCTCGACGTCCGCGCGGTCCCAGAAGTCCTTGAGATAGGCGGCCTGCTGGGCGACGAGCCCGTCCCAGCCGTCGCGACGGGCGGCCGCGAGCGCGGCGCCGACCTGGTCGCGCAGCGCCGGGACCGAGCGGTTCTCCGACCAGCCGTAGGCGATGAACTTCACGATCCGCAGCGGCTTGCCCGGTTTGACCGTCGCAGAGACGGTCAGGCGGCCGAGGTCGGCGAAGCCCTCGACGAAGTGCTCGGTGTCCGCGGCCCCATCGATCACGTGATCCATCCCGGCGGCGACGGTGAGCCGGCTCGCATGTGTCGTGTGAACCAGCACCGACCGCGTGTCGTGCTCGGTGAAGAGCTCCGATTCGAGCGGCGCGCGTAACGCCGCGGCGACCCGCGGGTCGCCGTCCGCCGGCTCGGGCAGCGACTCGTTGGCGACGAGCTCGGACTGCACGACGACCGTGGTCGGCTCCGTGACCGCTTCAACCTCGTAGAGGATCGCTGCGATCGCTCGCTGGGTGAACGAAACCAGCCGCGTCGAGGCGATCCGAACGAGCCGACCGGAGGGGGTCTCCCACTCGAGCTTGCGTTCGAGCACGCCGGCGCGCAGGTCGAGCACGCGCTCGTGATTTCGCAGCACGCCGTAGCGGACATCGAGCGCCTCGTCCTCAACGAGCAGGCGCATGATCTTCCCGTTCGTGACGTTGACGACCGTCTGGTTGCTCTCCGAGAAGCCGTAGCCGGATTCGGCGTAGGGCATCGGGCGCAGCTCGTAGAAGCCCGAGAGATAGGTGCCCGGCACGCCGAACGGCTCACCTTCGTCGAGGTTGCCGCGGACGCCGATATGGCCGTTCGCGAGTGCAAAGACCGACTCCGTCTGGGCAAGCGCATCGAGGTCGAGCGATGTCTCGCGCACGACCCACGGCTCGACCGGGAACGCGGGGTGCCGAATCACAGGAGCTCCGCCAGGTCGTGCACGACGATGTCTGCTCCATGGTCCGTTAGGGCCTGCGCCTGGCCGGCCCGATCGATTCCGACGACGATCGCGAAGCCACCGGCGCGCCCGGCCTCGACGCCGGCGAGCGCGTCCTCGAAGACCGCCGCGCTGCCAGCCTGCACGCCGACCGCGCGCGCGCCGGCGAGGTAGGTGTCCGGCGCCGGCTTGCCGGCGAGCTGCTGCTCCTCGGCGACGTGGCCGTCGACGACCTGCTCGAAGAGATCCTCGATCCGCGCGGCGCGCAGGACGTCGCGGCAGTTGGCGCTCGCCGAGACGACCGCGCAGTGCAGCCCCGCCGCGCGCGCCGCCTTCACGTAGCGGACGGAGCCCGGGTAGGCCTCGACGCCGCGCTCATGGATCAGCTCGAGAACGCGATCGTTCTTGCGCGCCGCGAGCCCCGCGACCGTCTCGGCGCCCGGCGGATCATCCGGACCCCCCTCGGGCAGCGTGATGTCCCGCGAGGCGAGGAACGAGCGCACGCCGTCGAGGCGTGGCCGCCCGTCCACGTACTCGTCGTAGTCGTGCACGGCGTCGAACGGGCGCTGGTCGTGTCGCGCGAGGAAGTCGTCGAAGATCTCCTCCCAGGCCGCAGCGTGGATTCGCGCGGTGTCCGTGAGCACGCCGTCCAGGTCGAACAGGCAGGCGCTCACTGATGCCGGTAGCCCGAGCACGGCTTCACGCTAGCGAAGTGTTCACGCGGGCCGTCGCGTGGTGTCTCTAAGCTGGGTCACCTGCCGCGAAACGCACCACTGATACCGCCCGACCGCGAGATCCACTCGTGGCTGATGGACATGGACGGCGTGCTCATCAAAGAGGAGCACTTGATCCCCGGCGCGCCCGAGTTCATCGCCCGCCTCCAAGAGCTCGACCGCAGGTTCCTCGTCCTCACGAACAACTCGATGTACACGCCACGCGATCTCGTCGCGCGGCTGAGCTCGATCGGCCTCGAGCTACCGGAGGGGGCGATCTGGACCTCGGCGCTTGCCACGGCGCGCTTCCTCGCGCGCCAGCGCCCGCGCGGCTCGGCGCACGTGATCGGCGAGGCGGGCCTGACGACGGCGCTGCACGACGTCGGCTACACGATCTCCGATCGCAACCCCGACTACGTCGTGCTCGGCGAGACGCGCACCTACAGCTTCGAGCGGCTGACCCGCGCGATCCAGCTGATCGCGCGCGGCGCCCGCTTCATCGCCACCAACCCCGACACGGTCGGCCCCTCACCGGACGGTCCGCTCCCCGCCACCGGCTCGGTCGCGGCGCTGATCTCGCGCGCGACGGGGGTGCAGCCCTACTACGTCGGCAAGCCGAACCCGCTGATGATGCGCTTCGCGCTGAACGCGATCGAGGCGCACAGCGAGTCGACGGCGATGATCGGCGACCGCATGGACACGGACGTTGTCGCCGGGCTCGAGGCGGGCCTGCACACGATCCTCGTGCTGACTGGCGTTTCGACCATCGAGTCGGCGGAGCGCTTCCCCTATCGCCCGGGCGCGATCGCCGAGTCGGTCGCCGAGCTCGTCGACCAGCTCAAGCCGGCCCAGCCCGCCGGCAAACGCACCGCCCGGGCCTAGTCAGTCTGCGACGGTGACGAGCGTGCCGATCGGCGTGTACGGCCACACCTTCGCCGCCTGCGCGTAGGGGAGCTCGACACAGCCGAGGCTCTGGCGCGTGCCGTAGGAAACGCGCAGGAAGCCGTGGATCGCGTCGCCGCCGTTGAAATAGCTGATCCACGGAATCCCGACATCGTGGTAGTGCGTGCCGTCGGGGTTGGTGCCGGTCATCGTGCCCGAGCGAACGTGCTCGAAGACCGCGAAGGTTCCGCGCTGGGTCGGGCGCTGCGGGATGCCGGTGTTGGCGGGGGTCTGCAACACCACACGCCCGCCGCTGTACAGGGTCAATGATTCGGGGTTGCCTTCGCGCACGAGTACATACGCGTACGGGGAAGTCCGCTGCTGGTTGGCGATCGCGGCCGCCAGCAGCGTGTGCCAGACGATCGGGCCGGCGATGCCGTCGGTCGCGAGCCCGTGATCGGCCTCGAAGCTCATCACGGCGCCTTTGACGATCTCGCCGGGGTGACCCGGATGCCAGAGCGCGCGCAGCGCGGCCGGCATGTTCGTGTAGCGCCAGCTGAAGCTGCCGGGCGGCGGGTTGACCGCCGCCATCACCTGCGCCCGCGCGGTCTGCACGGGGGGCGCGCCCGTCGCTGTCCAGCGCAGCGGCAGGTAGCCGAGCTGCGCGAGGAGCTGTTGGAGGCGCAGCTCACTGCCGGGCGCCACCGTCCAGGAGAGGCGGTCAGCGGGCTCGAGGTCGTTCGCCGAGACGACCGTCGGCAGGTTGAGCTCGACCGTCGCCGCGAGCGGGAAGCCCGCGCCGGTCGGCTTGAAGACGAGCGTGTGGCTGTTCGGGCGTGTCCACGCGCCGGCCACGCTCGGGCTGAGCGGTGGGTTCGCCGTGCCGAAGATTCGCGCGACGGGTCGCGAGAAGGTCAGGCGCAGCGAGGAGGTGGGGGAGATGGTCGCCGCCGGGGAAGGAGCCGCGACGAGCAGCGGCACGTGCGAGCGCGGAAACCACGTGACGAGCGTTCGCGGCCCGAGGCGCTCCCAACTGCGCGCGGCGACGCGAATCGCAACCGAACCAGACCTAACGCTTGGATTGAGGGTTAGGGTTTTCCCATGCGCTGCGCTGCGCGCGGCGTCGCCGACCGCGAGCGCCGCGATGCCCCCGGTGAACGCGATCTGGAGGCGTCCGCTGTGCGTCAGTGTCAGCCACTGGTTGCTGACGGCGACGCTCGGTGTGCGCAGCGTCAGGTGCTTCGTGAAGGTCGTGCCGAGCATCCAGGCGAGCGCGCCCGGTCGGCGCACGGTGACGGTGAGCGTCGCGCGCACACCTGGCTCGAGCGGCTTGCGCGGAACGAGCGCGCCGTGCACGTCCGCGAGTTGCACGCGGCTCCCGTCCGCCGAGCGGACGACTGCGCGTTCGACGTGACCGGCGAACGGGCCGAGCTTCAAATCGGCCAGCGCGGTGGGGCTCTGCTTGAGCGAGCCGCGCGAGAGCGCGATCGCCGCGATCGCACCGCCGACGATCAGCGCTGCGAGGACAAGGGCTGTGACGGATGCCAGCGCGAGCGTCGACCGGCGGGGGCGACGTGACTCTCGAGTCTCGCGCCGGTCGAGCGGACCGAGCGCCATCGGCTCAGGATACGCAGTGCGCTGCGGCCCCGGGCGCAGTTTGGCCCAGGGCAACGACCCTTGCAGTCCGCTCGAACTTTTTTGCTCGATTTCCGCCCACGGGCTAAAGCAACGCGCCATTTCCGCCGACAGCACAGACGTGGAAACACTAGATACGACGGTTCTGGACGAGCTGCGCGCGCTCGACGACGAGGATCTGCGCGACATCGTCGAGCTCTACTTCAGCGATGTAGCGGTGCAGCTCGACAGCCTGCGCGCCTCACTGGGCGACGGCGACGCGACCGCCGTTGCCGCGGCGGCCCACCGGATCAAGGGCGCGAGCCTCAGCATGGGCGCCGCGCGCATCGCGGCACTCGCGGCCGACGCCGAGGTCGCCGGGCGCGAGGGCAACCTCGCTCCGTGCGCCGGCCTCGTCGCATCGCTCGAGGAAGAGCTCGAGCCGACGCGCGTCGCACTCCGCAGTGAGCTCGCACTGCAGCTGTCCTAGAACCCCTTTCAGAATGACTGGCACGCCCGGATTCGGTCCGGGCTGCTGCGCCGGATCGCCACCCGGCACCTCGCAGGTAGGCCTTGCTACCTGCTTCGGCACCGTGCAGCGCCCGGCTTGCATCCGGACCGCCCCGGACGCACCCTCATTCTGGACGGAGTTCTAGAACCCCTTCGGTCAACGCGGGAAACCACTGAGCGCGGGGCGCCGGGCGACGCGGCTCGGCCTGCTCTGGCATATTGCGCACCGCACGATGCGCGTCGGATTGCTCACCGGGGGCGGCGATTGCCCCGGCTTGAATGCGGTGATCCGTGCCGTTGTGCGTCGTGGCCTGCGCGAGGAGAGCACGACGTTCTGCGGCTTTCGCTCCGGCTGGGCCGGTGTGCTGGCCGGCGAGTGGGTCGAGCTCGACCGCAAGAGCACGAGTGCGCTGCTGCCGCGCGGCGGAACGATCCTCGGGACCTCGCGGACGAATCCGTTCTCCAACGGCGCCGACGGTGTGACACCGGTCCGCGAATCGATGGAGAAGGCCGGCGTCAACGTGTTGATCCCGATCGGCGGTGACGACACGCTCGGCGTGGCGCTCAAGCTCCACGAAGCCGGGATCCCGGTCGTCGGTGTCCCGAAGACGATCGACAACGATCTCGGTGCAACCGACTTCACGTTCGGCTTCCAGACCGCGGTGCAGATCGCGACCGACGCGATCGACCGCCTCCACACGACCGCCGAGTCGCACAACCGCGTGATGGTCTGCGAGGTCATGGGCCGCCACGCCGGCTGGATCGCGACCTACGCCGGCATGGCGGGCGGCGCCGATGCGATCCTCGTGCCGGAGCGGGCGTTCGACGTTGACGCGCTCTGCGAGCGGCTCAAGGTCCGCCACAAGAGCGGCTGGTCGTTCTCGATCATCGTCGTCGCCGAGGGCGCCACGCCGATCGAGGGAAGCTTCTCAACAATCGCCCAGGACACCGACGCGTTCGGGCACGCTCGGCTCGGCGGGATCGGCGACGCGCTCGCGCAGCAGATCGAGGAGAAGACCGGCTTCGAGACCCGCGTCACTGTGCTCGGTCACGTCCAGCGGGGCGGCACGCCGACGGCCTACGACCGCGTGCTCGCGACGCGCTTTGGCGTCGCCGCGATGGAGGCCGCGATCGGCGGGCGCTTCGGCGTCATGGTCGGGCTCAGCGGGACCGACATCGTCGAGGTCGCGCTCGCCGACGCCGTCTCCTCGCCGAAGCTGCTCGACCCGGGCCTCTACGAGACGGCCAGCGTCTTCTTCGCCTGAGTGACCCCGCCAAGGCGGGTACAGTTGTCGCGATGGCGGAAGACCCCTACACATCTGAATCCGATCTGAACCTCGAGCGACGCCGGCGCGAGGAGCGCCGCCCGGTCGATGAGGCCGGCGGCGGCGAAGCCGAGGGCTTCGAGCTCGCCGAGCAGGAGCTGATCGACCACGCCTCGCACGGCGACGAGCACGCCGCGCACCGGATCCTCCAGGACGCCGGCAGCGTCGAGGACGAGCGCGCCGACGCCGACTACGGCGAGGCCGACGAGGAAGCCAAGCCCGACTGACGCTCAGGCGGCCGGGCTCGGGTGCAGCAGCTGCTTCGCGCGCAGCTCGAGCAGCGCGACGATGTCCCGCGTCGGAACCCCGCGCGAGGCGACGACCTCGCCGTCGGCGAGCGAGAGCACGGCGACCGCGCGACCTTCGAGCTCGCCCACCAGCACCGGACCCCTCGGCAGCTCCCGCGGATGGACGCCGGCGATCCGCGCATCCTCGCGCGAGTGCACGACCCGCATCGTCACCGCCCGCGCGTCGTCACGCCGGCCGCGCTCAGGCCGCGCGAAGCGGCGAGCGCGCGCCTGGTCGCGCAATTCGTCCGTACGCGCCGCCGCCATCATATGGTTGAGTACAGGGTGCATTGATATACATCAATAGTCGGTGAACGGACGATATCAGCCGCTACACCTCATTGCAATGTCATGCAATTCGTGATTGACTAATGCAATGGATGGTTCGCCGCTCGAGCGCCGGCTTGCCGCAATCGATCGCGCGAGCACGCGTTCGCTGACCGATCAGCTCGTCGGCGCTGTACTCGACTCGATCGCCGCGGGCGAGCTCGGTCCCGGCGAGAAGCTTCCGCCGACGCGCCGTCTGGCCGAGCTCGCGGGCGTCAACCAGCTCACGGCCGGTCGCTCATACCGGCGCCTCGCCGAGCGCGGCGCCGTCGTCTCGGAGGTCGGCCGTGGCACGTTCGTACGGGCCGGCGCAGCCGCGGGCGGCAGTGCGCGCGCGACGGGCGACGCCTCGTGGCAGAACTATGTGCTCGAGAACGAGCGCGTGAGCTCCGCAGCGTGGATTCTCTCCGAGCTCGCCGCCCACAGCGCCGACCCCGCAAGCGAGCTGATCGCACTCTCGGCCAGCTACCCAGCCGCCGAGATCCTCCCAACCGACCTGCTCGCCGCGGCGAGCACATCGGCGATCGCGCGCTACGGCGCCGGCAGCTTCGCGTACGGTCCGGTCGCCGGCCACCCGGAGTTTCGCAGCGAGCTCGCACGGCTCGGTCGAGCCCGCGGTCTCGACGATGATCCAGCCTCGATCCTCGTCACGACGGGCGCGCGCCAGGCGATCACCCTCGCGACGCGCGTTGTGCTCCGACCGGGCGACAAGGTCGCATGCGAGTCACCGACGTACATGGGCACGATCGATGCACTGCAGGCGGTCCAGGCCGAGATCCTCCCGGTGCCAGTCGGCCCTGACGGCTTCGACATCGACGCGCTCGAAGCGCTCTTGCGACGGCACGAGATCCGCCTGGTCGCGCTC
The DNA here is from genome assembly GCA_003138355.1 of Solirubrobacterales bacterium. Classification (GTDB taxonomy): domain Bacteria; phylum Actinomycetota; class Thermoleophilia; order Solirubrobacterales; family Solirubrobacteraceae; genus Palsa-513. The sequence continues at coordinate 40,633 of PLFX01000015.1, read as the reverse complement.
CAGCCGCGGCTGCAGAACCCGACGGGCTGCGACCTTTCCCGCAACGGCCGTGAACGCCTCGTCGAGCTCGCGCGCCAGCACGGCTTCTTCATCCTCGAGGACGCCGTCTACGCCGACCTGCGCTTCAGCGGCCGCGATCCTGGTCCGTTGCGCGCGCTTGCGCCCTCGCACGTGATCTACGTCGACTCATTCTCGAAGACCGTCGCGCCGGGCCTGCGCGCGGGCTGGATCGCGGCGAGCGGTCCCGTACACGACCGGCTGATCGCGGAGAAGCGCCGCGATGACGCGCAGGGAGCGCTGCTGCCGCAGCAGATAATGGCGAGCTTCCTTGCCGAAGGCCATTACGCCGAGCAGCTTCAACGTGCGCGGGCGTTCTACCGCGAGCGCCGCGACGTCCTCTTGAACGCGCTCGACCGCGACTTGGCAAGCCTCGCGAGCTATACGCGACCGGCGGGCGGAGGAAACGTCTGGGTCACGCTCGACCAGGGTTGCGACGACAGTCGTCTCTACCACGACGCGGTCGCCGCCGGCGTGAGCTTCGTCCCGGGATCGACGATGCTCGTCGGCCGCCAACAGGCGACGCACCTGCGCCTCTCGTTCGGGTTGCTCGATGCCGAGTCGATCCGCGAGGGCGTGCGCCGGCTCGCCGCCGTGGTCCGCGCGCACCGACGCGAGCTGCCGGCGCTCGGGTCGCTGCCCGTGAACTGAGCCCAAGCTCCGCGGAATTCTCCATTTCGTTACCGGTTGGTCACCGGATCGTCACGCGTGGGTCACGCGATGGCTACTTGCGCGAGCGCTGCGCCACCGAGACTCGCGGACGCAGTCTCTGTGACCAAGTGGAGGTATCGAAAAAGCGATGAAATCTCGTCTCGCATTCCCGCGCGGGTCTCGCACGGGGCGCCGGATAACCGGCCTCGTCCTGCTCGCGGCGGCCGCGCTCGTTACGGCGATGTCTGTCGGCGCATCGGCGGGCACGCCCAGCGACGGCCTCGGCATCCAGCCCGGCAAGATCAAGCACGTCTGGCTGATCATCCTCGAGAACAAGTCCTATGACGCAAGCTTCACGGGCCTGAACAACAACACCTACCTGTGGAAGACGCTGCCTTCCCAGGGCGCGTTGTTGACCAACTACTACGGCACCGGACACTTCAGCCTCGACAACTACGTCTCGCAGGTCAGCGGCCAGGCGACCCAGCCGGACGACCAGGCGGACTGTCCTTATTACGACGCGATGTCCGGCAGCATCGACACGACCGGCTCGCTCGCGACCGACCCGAACTACGGGCAGCTCGTCTCGAGCGCGGGGCCGAATGCGGCAGCGGGCACCAACGGTTGCGTCTATCCGTCGAGCGTGACGACGCTCTTTAACCAGCTCGATGCCGCACACGTGAGCTGGAAGGGCTATGCGCAGGATCTGGGCAATCCCGATGCGTCCTCGACCGGCACGCTCGCGAGCCCCGGCACTGGACAGACCCACGACGCCGGCGTTCAGTATTGCGGCGCGCCCTACAGCTCGCCCGGTGCGACCGGTAGCACAGCCGACGCGAACCCCGGTAGCGCGAACGCGACCGACCAATACGTCCCGAAGCACTTCCCGTTCCCGTGGTTCGAGTCGATCCTCCAGTCGGGCGACTGCAACTCGACGCACATCGCCAGCCTGTTCGATTCGAGCAACGGCCTCTACCACGACCTGCAGAGCGAGGCGACGACACCGGCCTTCAGCTGGATCTCGCCCAACAACTGCAGCGACGGCCATGACGCCGTCTGCCACGGCAACAACCTGTCTGGCGGCTTCTCCGACCCGAACACGCCGAACGCGCCGGTCAACTACACCGGTGGCCTGTACGCGGCTGACCTCTTCCTCGAGCACGTCGTGCCCGAGATCGAGGCCTCGCCTGCGTTCAAGGACGGCGGCCTGATCGACGTCAGCTTCGATGAGGCTTTCCCGCCCTTCACCTACACCGGAAACAGCTTCGCCAACTCGACCACCGACTCGCCGACCGCCGCCACCTCGCTGATCAGCGACGCAGCCGGCGAGACGCTGAACGGTCTGCCGGTGCATTCAGAGCCGGCTGGCCCGAACACACCGCTCGCGACCGCAAGCAACGGGCAGCAGCTCTATCCAGGCCCCGGTGACAACTCCTACATCGACCGTCCGGCCAACTGTGTGGCCGAAGGTGCGACGGGGACGACGATGCTGACGCCGGTCGCGGCGCCCGCGAACACCTGCCTTGTCGGCGGGGGGGACCCGGGCATGAAGGAAGCGAGCAACGGCACCTACAGCTACGCGACCCGCGCGGACGCGGGAGCCAATGCGCCGTCCGCTGCCACGACGATCGCGGACAACTCGATCGTCGTGACCGACGAGGGTCGCTCGGTCTCCGGTAGCGGCATCCCCTCGGGCGCGTATGTCGGCCAGGTGACCGATACGCCGGTCAGCGCGACGGCGGCGTCGCAGAGCGGCGGCCTGGTCGACCAGGGCTCGTTCCAGCTCGTCGACAGCTCGGGCAACCCGCTGTCCACGACCGGAGCGGTGAGCGGCATCACGCTCGGCGCGGAGAGTCCCGGGAGCGACCCGCTGTATGACGCCGATGACGCGACGCCTGGCGGTGGCGACACCGGCAGCGTCCTGATCAGCCCGTACATCACCCCGGGCACGGTCAGCGACGTCTATTACAACCACTACAGCTGGCTGCGCACGATGGAGGATCTGTTCAGCGTGGCCGCATCCTCGCCGGGTCTCGACGGCCAGGGGCACATCGGCTACGCGGCACAACCAGGCCTCGCTCCATTCGGGGCCGACGTGTTCACGAACGCGCAGGGCGAGCCCTCGCCGCCTCCCCCGCCGCCGCCACCACCGCACGGACACCACCACCACCGTTGGTCCTGAACCAAACGCAGGACGGCTCGGGCGAGCACGGCTCGCCCCAGCCCCGCATAGGTAGCCGGGCCGGGAGGCCCGGCTACCGCCGCTACGTCCTCGCCGCCGTTCTCGCCTGCATAGCGGCCGCTACCGCTGCCGCTGCGGTGAGCGCGAGCGCCGGCTCGGGCGCACACCGCCCGACCGCCGGCGCTCGCTACGGCGGGCTTCCAAGCTGGCTTCCGAAGGCGACGATTCCGGTCAATCGGATCGTCCGTGCCAGCGAGCGCCACCCATGGCTCGCGATCGAGGGCGACACGGTGGATGTGACGCTCGCCGGCGGGAGCGCGGACGTGACCACCGTGGGTCCGCAGGTGCCGGCAGCCGACGTCGCCGCGGTCCCGCTCAAGACGCGCGTCCCGTGTACGTTCGACGTCACGTTCGCGCGCGGCGCCGGGACGATCCCGCTGCGTGCCGCGTCATTCACGATCATCGACGAGCTCGGGCAGCTCCATCACCCGAAGGTGACCCTGCTCGGCGGCGGAAGGGTCCCAGCGCGGATTGGCGCGGGTGGGCCGGTCACGCTCAGCGTGAGCGCGGTGCTCCCCGTCGGCGCCGGCACGCTGCGGTGGGCGCCGCTGCCTACGAAGCCGATCGTCTCGTGGGACTTCGACGTCGAGGTCGACTAGTGCGGTAGCGGCTCGACCGTTCTCGCCAGGACCTCGACCCGCACGGGCGCGGTGCCCTTCGCGTTGGCGTTACGGATTCGCGCCCTGTACTCCGAACCGCCGAGCGCGGAGCCGGTGCCCAGCACGGTCACGAGACGCCGCTGCGGCGCGGTCCCCTCGGCGCCGGGGACCGCGCCGAGGACGATCGTCTTGGCGCTGTAGGTGGCATTGCCGTACTCGAGAGCGTCGGGATAGGGGACGTTGACGGTGCGCGTCTTGCCCGCGGCGATCTGCACCGTGCGAGTCGCCTGCTTGACGAGGGGGCTCGCCGCCGCAGCCGTTGCGGCGGCGGCCAGCAGCGCCAGCGCCGCGGCGATGCCGAGCGTGCGCCTCACGCGTCGCGCGCGTGCCCGAGCTGAGCGCGCAGCATCCACTGCTGTTGCTCGAGCGCGCGCAGGACGTCGATCAGCACGTCTTGCGAGACGAGATCGAGCTCGGCAAGGCGCTCGGCGCGCGTACGGGTACGCTCGCTGACCTCGGCGACGCGGCGCAGCAGCTCGTTCACGACCTCGGTATCGGGGATCGGGCCGACGCCGAGGGCGGGGCGTCCGGGTCCCTCGACCACGGCGTTCGCCTGGCCATCGGGAAAGGAGCCGAGCGCGACCGCGCGCTCGGCCACGGTGTCCGAAAGCGTGCGCCAAGCATCGACGAGCTCGTCGAGCTGAAGATGCAGCGAGCGGAAGTTCGGCCCCACGACCGTCCAATGGAACTGCTTGCCGACGAGCGATAGGTCGATCAACTCGACGAGCGTCGCCTGGAGTTGGCGTCCGACCTCGTCACGTTCGTGGGCGCCGACCGGCGGAAGGTGCGTCGCTGACGCAGCTGTGGCCATGTTGCCTCCTCTTGTCGCCATGTGGGCTAAGCCTAGACCTCAGGCGCTCCGCCGGCGAAGGCCCAGATCGAGGATGATCCGCGGCCATGAAGCGCGGGATCGCCCTCAGCGCCGCGATCGCCGTCGCATTCGCCGCGACGCCCACGCATGCGGATGTCACCGTCGCGGCGCGCGCGTGCGGCGCCGCGACGCAGGCGCGTGTCGGCGGCGACTATCAGAGCGCCGCCCTCGCAATCTACCGAGGCGAGCTCGACGGTGCCGAGGTGCACCGCGACACGAAGCACGTGCTGGCCTCGACGGCGCTGGCGCGCTCCCTCGCAGCCGGCGATACGACGGGCGTCACCGCTGCCGTCACGAAGATCGTCTACCACCGCCAGTGGCACATCGTGCGCCTGCGCGTCCTCGCGAGCTCAGGCAAGCTCGTCGCGGACATCGGCGGCCCGTACATCCTCGCTCCTGTTCGCGGCGAGATCTCATACCGTGGCAAGACCGTCGGAAGCTACGTGATGAGCGTTCAGGACGACGTCGGCTATGCCAAGCTCGTTTGGCGGTACACGGCTCTGCCGATCGAGCTCTACGGTCGCTCCGGTCCGCTTGTCGGCGAGTCGTTCCCCGCCGCCGAGGTCCCGCCGCAGCTCCCCGCCGCCGGTTCCAGCCTGACCGTCAACGGCGCTCGCTACCTCGCTCTCCTATACGGCGTCAAGGCGTTCCCGAGCGGGCGCTCGGAGGTGCTGTTGGCGGTGCCGCGCGCCGGCGCCGCGCTGGCCTCGAGCAGCTGCCTCGCGGTTGACGCGACCGTGTACACCTCGGTCGCGGAGCACCTCGCGAGGCGGGTCGCGCTGCCGCGCGACGCCACTGTGTTCGTCGCGCTCGACCACGCGTTCGACTCGAGCACGCTGACGTTTATCCGCGCGGGCTCTCGAATCGTCGCGAGCTCGGTGGGCGTGCCCGCACCGCCACTCCTCCCGGGTAGCGGCACGATCGCCTACCTCGGAAAGCGCTGGCTGATCAACTCGTTCGTCCCGGTCTCCGGGACCCGTATCTACATCCTCTACCCCTCGGCGGCGCTCGGCGGCTCGACCGGGTTGAGCGGCACGACGGGGGCGTCCTAGCGGATCGCCAGCCTGTGTTTATTACTGTTCGGGACGTGACAAGAGAGGCAGGAAAAGCGCCCTCGCGCTCGCGCAGCTTCGTGATCGCCGTGCTCGTCGGCGGCGGATTGCTGCTCAGCGGTGCGCTCGGTGCTGAAGCCAAGCCGTCCACTGGCCCGGCCTGTGGTGCTGCGGGCTCCGCGCGCGTGATCGACGCCATCGACGACGGGATCGCCCACCAGATTTACGCCGAGGAGCTGAACAGCTCCGAGGTCACCGCCGACCTCAACCGGATCACGAGCTCGAGCGCGCTCGCCGCCGCCGTCGCCTCCGGCGACGCCCAGCAGATCCAGAGCGCAACGCTCGCGATCGTCTACACGCCTGTCTGGCACATCGTGCGCCTGCGCGTCACCTCGCCCTCCGGTCAACTCCTCGCGGACATCGGCGGCCCGTACATCCTCGCGCCGGTCAAGGGCCAGATCACATACGCCGGTAAGACGGTCGGCGACTTCGTCATGAGCGTCCAGGACGACAAGGGCTACAAGAAGCTCGTCACCCACATCACGGGCGCTCAGGTCGAGCTCTATCTGAACGGGAAGCCGCTGATGGGCACGCTCCCGCGCCCGCCCGCGAGCCCGCCGCACAGCGGGACCCTGCGCGTCGGGCGCCTCGCCTACAACGTGGACAGCTACACCGTCGAGGCTTTCCCGAGCGGGACGCTCCAGGTCGCCGTGCTCGTCCCGTCGCCGACCTCGCCGGTGGCCGCGATGAGTTGTCCCGCGGTCAAGCTGGCGACCGACACCGCGATCGTCGAGAACGTCGCCAAGGGCCTGATGGTGTCCGGGCACAACATCTACGAGAACCTCCCGCTCTTCCTCCAGCAGGCTTACGGCTACACGCATCTGCCCGTGTTCGTCCTCGATAATCGCAGCGAGGAGTACGGGGTCGACAGCCTGCCGGGCAGCAGCGCGCCGCCCGCGCCCGCGTCGCTCACGCCGAAGAGCAAGCTCGTGAGCTATGACCGCTCCCAGTGGCTCGTCGGTGCGATCCGTCCATTTCCGCCTGAGTGGATCTACGTGCTCGCGCCGGCGAGCTCGACGACCGCAGCCGCGATCGGCGCGACCGGCAGCACGGGCACCTTCGGTGGCCAATAGGCTGGGCGCGCAGCCGCTGCATGAGCACGCGAGGAACGTGCTCCGGCGCGACGGCGACCCCAGACCGTGACGACAGAACCACAAGCTGAGCCGCCGGAGGCGCTCCCGGCGCGCGACCGGCGGCGCTTCGCAAGCGTCCTCGCCCGCCTGCGCCCCCGCCGCCGGGCGGTGCCCGTGCGCCGCGCGCTGCGCCATGCGGGCCTGCTTCCAGTGCTTGCCCTCGCGGGCATGCTCGACTTCTACAAGCTCAGCCAGAACGGCTTCGCGAACCTGTTCTACGCCGCGGCGGTCAAGTCCGATCTGCTGTCACTGAGCAACTTCTTCTTCGTCTCGTTCGATCCCGGCGGGCTTGACAGCATCGACAAGCCCCCGCTCGCCATCTGGCTCCAGACGCTGAGCGCGAAGCTCTTCGGGTTCACGCCGCTCGCCCTGATCACACCGGAGGGCGTCTGCGCGATGCTCGCCGTAGCGCTGCTCTACTTCATCGTCGCCAAGCGCCTCGGGATCCTCGCGGGCCTCGCGAGTGCCGCGGCCCTCGCGGTCTTTCCCGCGTTCGTTGCCGTCTCGCGCGAGAACGCCGTCGACCCGCTGCTCCTCCTCTTCATGGTGGCGGCGTGCGGAGCCGGCCTGCGCGCCGTCGACACCGGGCGCACGCGCTGGCTGCTCGCGAGCGCGCTGCTGGTCGGCTTGGCCTTCAACACGAAGTCGCTGGCGGCGCTGCTCTGCGTGCCCGGCATCGGTCTCGCCTACCTGCTCTGCGCGCAGGTCTCCTGGCGCCGGCGGGCGCTGCAGCTCCTTGCGGGCGCCGTCGTGCTCTGCGCGGTCGCGGTTTCATGGTCACTGGCGGTTGATCTGACGCCGGCCGCGCAGCGGCCGTACGTGGGCGGCTCGACCAATAACAGCGAGCTGCAGCTCGAGTTCGGCTACAACGGGTTCGGCCGGGCCGGGGGGCAGGTTGGCGGACCGCCCTGCCCGGCGGTCTACGCGCCGCCGACCTCCGACGTCCCGATCTTCCGCCCTGCCGGACCGCGCGTCAGCCCACCCGCACCCACCGGATCTACCGGTGCGACCGGTGCGAGCGGTGCGAGCGGGCCAACCGGCGTACCGGGCGTCACCGTGCGCAACCCGCAGCCCGTTCCGTTCGCGAGCTGCAAGCGCGGGCCGCTGCGGATCTTCGATCTGGGCCTCGGCGATCAGGCCGGTTGGACCGTGCCCTTCGCGGTCGCCGGGCTGCTCGGTCTCGCGCTGCTCGCCGGCGGCTGGCGGAGCCGGCGTACGGCGCTCTTGTTCGCTTTCGGCGGCTGGTTCGTGCTCGAGCTCGGCTTTCTCGACTACTCGAAGGGCATCGTCCACCCCTACTACGCCTCCGCCCTCGGCCCGCCGCTCGCGGCGATGGTCGGTGGTGCGGTGTTTGCGATCACGCAGCTCGTTCGCAGTCGCACGTGGTGGCGTGTTGGCGCCGGACTCGTCCTCGCCGCCGCCGCGGCGCTCGGCACCGTCGCCGCCGAGCTCTACGAGATTCACAACCATGGCTACCCGCACTTCATGCGCACGCCGCTGATCGTGGCGGCCGTGGCGAGCATCGCACTACTCGTCCTCAGCTCGTTCGTGCGGCGAGTTGCCGGGATTGCCGCGCTGCTGCTCGCGGCTGCGCTCCTCGCGACGCCACTCATCTACACGACCAGCGTCTGGGACGCCCCGGTCGACGGCACCTTCCCGACCGCCGGTCTCTACAACGAAGCCGGCTGGGGTGGCATCAGCCTGCCGGCAGATGAGCTTGCGGCGAATCGGGCGCTGGCCGGATATATCCGAACGCATCATCCGACGCACGACTTCGAAGTCCTGACCCAGTCATCCGACGGCGCATCGCCGCTGATCCTCCTCGGGATCCGGGCAGCTGCAATGGGCGGCTACAACACGACCGACCCGGCGCTCAGCGGCGCTGGCCTGTCGCGCCTCGTCGCCGAGCACCGGGCGCGCTTCGTCGTCGTCGGCGGGCCGTATTTCCAGCGTGGCGGGAACGGCGCATCGGCGGCCGCCCGACTCGTCTGTCCACAGGTGCCGCAGGCGCTGTGGTATCCGGCCTCCCCCGACCAGGGCGTCCTGCACCTCGTCGACTGCGCCGGCAAGGCGGCGGCGCTCCGCCACCCCTACCGCGTCGCCTACGCCTACCTCAGGCGTAACCCGCGCACGGTCTACCCGTTCGGCACCGGCTACTACGAGGACACGAGCGGATTCGCCAGCAGGGTGCACGTCCTGCTTGGCGGCAGGCACGGCAGGGTGACGGTCCTGATCGGCCCGACGAGCACACCCAGCCGGATCGCCTACGCCGGGCCCGGCGGCGTCAAGCACGAGGTCACGTTCGCGCTGCCGGCGAATTGGTACTTCGCGATCGAGAAGAGCCACCAGCTCGTCGTTGCGACGGTGTTCGAAACTTTCGACCGGCGGCGTCGATCGTGAACTCGCGGGTATCCGCACCCTAGCCGTGCCGGCTTTACGGGTCACGATCCTGCGTCAGCTCTACCGCGCCGCGTATTGGACGCTGTGGGTTTTCTCGCTCGTGGCGCATCCCCGCGGGAGGGGTGTGAAGGGTCTGATCCGTAACGACGGTGCGGTGCTGTTCGTGCGCCACACCTACGGGCCCTACGAGTGGGAGCTCCCCGGCGGCGGCCAGCACCGCCACGAGCTGCCGGCCGAGGCGATCACCCGCGAGCTGCGCGAGGAGCTCGGCATCGAGGTCACGAACCCAGTGCCGCTCGGCGCCGGCAACGGTCCCCGTCAGTACCGCAACAACCGCGTCACCTTCTTCACGATCGACCTCGCGAGTCGCGACGTGCAGGCCGACCCGGTCGAGATCGCAGAGGTCCGCTGGTCGGACCCAACCGACCCGCCACGCCCGCTCGGGTGGTATGCCGCGGACGTCCTACGCCGGGCGCGAGCCCAGCTTTGAGGATCGCTGTAGCCTTGCTTGGAACTTTGATGCGCGGGCGCTCGCTCGCGTCTGTCCCAGGGGAGTCCCGATGAGGGGGCTGAGAGGGTGCCGCATGGCACCGACCCGTCTAACCTGATCTGGATCATGCCAGCGGAGGGAGTGGTGATGGTGGTGGAGCACCGCAGCACATTCGAGCCGGACGCGCAGTGCAGGACGCAGATGCACCTTGCACGCCAGGGCATCGTGTCGCCCGAGATGGAGCGCGTCGGACAGCGCGAGGAGCTCCCAGCCGAGCTCGTCCGCGACGAGGTCGCGCGCGGACGCATGATCATCCCGGCGAACGTCAACCACGGTGCACTCGATCCGATGGCGATCGGCCTGAAGGCCCGCGTCAAGATCAACTCGAACATCGGCAACTCCCCGACGAGCTCATCGCTCGCCGAGGAAGTCGAGAAGCTGACGGTGTCAGAGAAGTGGGGTGCTGACACGGTCATGGACCTCTCGACCGGCAAGCGGATCGACGAGACACGCGCGGCGATCATCGCCGCCGCAACCGTGCCGATCGGGACGGTGCCGATCTACCAGGCGCTCGAGAAGGTCAAGCAGATCGAGGATCTGACCGGCGACGTGCTCGTCGAGAACATCGAGCACCAGGCCCGCCAGGGCGTCGACTACATGACGATCCACGCCGGCGTGCGGCTCGAGCACCTCCCGCTCTGCCAGCACCGCGTCACCGGGATCGTCTCGCGCGGCGGCGGCATCCTCGCCCGCTGGATGATCGCCCACATGGCCGAGAACCCGCTCTACGAGCGCTTCGACGACATCCTCGAGATCTGCGCCCGCTACGACGTGTCGATCTCGCTCGGCGACGGACTGCGTCCGGGGTCGATCGCCGATGCCTCCGATGCCGCGCAGTTCGCCGAGCTCGAGACCCTCGGGGAGCTCACGCAGCGCGCCTGGGAGCGCGACGTGCAGGTGATGATCGAGGGGCCGGGGCACATCCCGCTCGACCAGCTCGAGATGAACGTGCGCAAGCAGCAGGAGATCTGCCACGAGGCGCCGTTCTACACGCTCGGTCCGCTCGTCACCGACATCGCGCCGGGCTATGACCACATCACGAGCGCGATCGGCGCCGCGATCGTCGGCTGGCACGGCACCTCGATGCTCTGCTACGTCACGCCCAAGGAGCACCTCGGCCTGCCGAACGCGGACGACGTGAAGCAGGGGCTGATCGCTTACCGGATCGCCGCCCACGCCGCCGATCTCGCCCGCGGCAACCGGCGCGCTGCACAGTGGGATCGCGAGCTCTCGAAGGCGCGCTTCGACTTCGACTGGACGCGCCAGTTCGAGCTCGCGCTCGACCCCGAGACGGCGCGTGCGATGCACGACGAGACGCTCGCCGACGACTACTTCAAGACCGCCGAGTTCTGCTCGATGTGCGGCCCGAAGTACTGCCCGATGCACAACTTCAAGGACGTCGACTGGCAGGCCGTGCGCGTGGCGGTCGCGGAGCGCAAGCGCGAGCGCGTCGCGGTCTGAGTGACTCGCAAAGCGCGTAACGCCGGGGCGGCGGCTTGAGCGCGACATCGAGCGAGCCGACGGCGGCCGCTGTGCGCGAGCGACTCCTCGACGCCTGGCGCGACGAGGTTCAGGCGACGGTCGTCTACGGGCTGATCGCCGACCGCGAAGGAGACCCCCAGCGGGCCGCGGTGCTGCGCCGCCTGGCGGAGGTCGAGACGAGTCACCGCGCCCGGCTCGAGGCGCGCATGCGCGAGCTCGGCATCGAGATTCCGGACCCCGCCAGCGTTTCGCTCTCGCTCTGGCAGCGACTGCAGGCGCGCGTAGCGCCGGTCGAGCGCCTGATTGCGCACCAGGAGTCGATGGAGCTCGAGATCGCCGCGCAGATCGAGGAGCAGCCGACCGGGGACGCATTGACCGACAGCCTGCTCGAGCAGATCAAGGTCGAGGAGGAGCAGCACACGGAGGCGCTCGGCAACCTGCGCGCAGGCCGGATCGCGCCGGCGGCGCAAGGCGACGGCCCCGCGAAGCGACTCGAGCGGATCCTCAAGCGCGAGACCTGGCATCGCGACGCGGCCGGCTGGATCCCCGGCGCGATCTACGGCGCGAACGACGGTCTGGCCGCCGTCTTTGGGATCGTCGCCGGCGTCTCCGGCGCGACGGGTGGCACGCACGTGGTGCTCACGGCCGGCCTGTTCGGCGCGATCGCTTCAGCGCTCTCGATGGCAACCGGCGCTTTCCTGGCGGAGCGCTCGACCAACGAGGTGGCCGCAAAGAACCTCGCTCGTGAGCGCGAGGAGGTTGCTCGCCATCCTGAGGAGGAGAAGGAGGAGCTGGCTCTCTACTACCAGCTCAAGGGGCTCACGGTCGAGGAGTCGCGCGCTGTCGTCGAGCGGATCGCCCAGGATCCCGAGCAGTTGTTTCGCGCGATCGCGACCGAGGAGCTCGGCGGTGCCGACCCCGAGCACGGCAAGCCGGTGCAGGCGGCGCTGGCGGGCGGCATCTCCACGGCGTTCGGCGCGATCATTCCGGTGATCCCGTTCTTCTGGCTGCGCGGCGACACCGGGATCGTCGTCGCGGCGGCCGTCTCGCTTGTCGCGCACTTCGGGGTCGGCGCGGCGAAGTCGATCTTCACGCTGCGCAGTGCCTGGTCGGCCGGAATCGAAATGACGTTCGCGGGGCTACTCGTCGGCGGCGCGACCTATCTCGCCGGCCTCGCGATCGGCTGAGCGCCAGCCGCCCCGCTCAGGGGACCAGGACCGCGGCGGCGACGAAGGCGCCGTCGCGCAGGTCTCGCAGGGCCTCGTTGGCCGCCTCGAGCGGGTAGGTCGTGACCTGCGTGCGCACACCGGCCTGCCGCGCGAGCGCGATGAACTCGCGGCCGTCCGCGCGCGTCAGGTTTGCGACCGAGCGCAGGCTACGCTCGCCCCAGAGGACGTCATATGGGAACGCCGGGATGTCGCTCATGTGGATGCCGCCGCAGACGACGGTGCCGCCCGGGCGCACCGCTCGTAGCGCCGCCGGAACCAGGGCGCCGACCGACGCGAAGATGATCGCGGCGTCAAGCGGCTGCGGGGGCGTTTCGTCCGAGCCCCCGGCCCACGCGGCGCCAAGTCCACGCGCGAAGTCCTGGCCCCGAACGTCGCCGGGACGCGTGAACGCGTAGACCTCGCGGCCCTGCCAGATCGCGACCTGAGCCAGGATGTGAGCGGCGCTGCCAAAGCCGTAGAAGCCGATCCGCATCGCGTCCTCGCCCGCGAGGCGCATTGCGCGATAGCCGATCAGGCCGGCGCAGAGCAGCGGCGCGAGCTGCGTGTCGGGACCCTCGTCGGGGAGCGGCAGGCAGAAGCGCTCGTCGGCGACCATGTACTCGGCGTAGCCGCCGTCGAGGTCCGCGCCGGTGAAGAGGGCGTGCTCGCAGAGATTCTCGCGGCCGGCCGCGCACTGCCCGCAGGTGCCGTCCGTCCAGCCCAGCCAGGGGACGCCGACGCGACGCCCATCCTCGACGACCGTCGCGACCACCTGGTGGCCGAAGACGCGGGGCGGCTCGCGGACAGCGACCTCGCCGTCGAGCAGATGCAGGTCGGTGCGGCAGACCCCGCAAGCGTTGACGCGCAGCAGGAGCTGGCCCGGCTGCGGCTCGGGAACCGGCAGCTCGTCGAGCCGCAGCGGTGAGCCGACGGAGTCGAAGAGCATCGCTCGCATGAGCACTATCTTTGCGCGGTGGACGACACGCGGTCAGATCGCCACCGTGAGACCGTGGTCGAGCAGTTCACGGCGCAGGCGGCGGGCTATGCGCAGGCTGAGCCGATTCGCAACGAGCAGGCGCTCGGACTGCTGCTCGAGGCGTGCGCGCCGTCCGGCGCAGATCGCGTGCTCGACGTCGCCTGCGGGACCGGCGTCGTCACCTGTGCGCTTGCCCAGATGGCGAGCGAGGTCACGGGGATCGACGTGACCCCGGCGATGATCGACCACGCGCGGGAGCTCGCGCGGGAGCGCGGCTTGAGGAACCTCATCTGGCACGTCGCCGCGATCCCGCCGCTCCCGTTCGAGGACGCCTCGTTTGATCTGGTGGTGTCGCGCTACGCGTTCCACCATTTCGTCGATCCGCCCGCGGTGCTGCGCGAGATGGCACGCGTGTGCCGGCCTGGCGGGCGGATCGTCGTCTGTGACCTCGCGCCCGACCCACGCAAGGCGGACGCATTCAATGCTGTCGAGCGACTGCGCGACGCCTCGCACGCCGGCGCCCTACCGGTCACGAGCCTCATCGGGCTGTTCGGCGAGGCAGGCTTGGGCGGACGGCTTGCCGGCAGCTACCGTCTCGCCGGCGAGCTCGAGTCGCTGCTTGCGCGCTCGGCGCCAGCAGCGGGCGGAGCCGATGAGGTTCGCCGGCGCTTCGTGGCATCGCTTCGCGATGACAGTCTCGGTGTGAAACCGTGGCGCGATGGCGAGCGGATCCGCTACAGCTTCCCGATCGCCATCGTCGTCGGCGAGCGCGAGACGGTGCACTAGACTGCTCGCGATGGGCTACCTGCTGAGGCGTCTCTTTCGCATCATCCGCATGCGACGCGCGACGCGACGCCCACGCTGACGCACCCGAGCTAGCTCGAGCGGGGCGCGTGCTTCTGTCGCTGCGTGTCGAGGATTCCCGACGCGTGCAGGACCTGGCCATTGGTGCCGATCGCCTCGACGCGTAGGTAGCGCGCCGTGGTCGGTGCCGCGATGGCGGTTTCGAATCCGCTGTCCGGATAGGTTCCGATCGCGGTGAGTGAGCCGGGAGAGTCCCCCGCGAGCACGGTCCAGCTCGCGACGTCGGTCGCACCGTTCCAGCTCGCGTAGAGGGTCGTCGTGCCGTTCGTCGGCGCGGCATCGGCGAGCGCGGGCGCGTTCACCGGCTGCGCGTTCCAGACGTAGCGGTAGCCGCGGAAGCTCGTCGTGCTGCCGGTCAGCGTCATGCTGAAGGTGAGGTTCCCGCTGGGTGAGAACTCGGACTCGACGCCCACCTGACCCCAGCCGACGAAGGCGTCGCCGTTCGCCAGCTGCTGCACATTGCCCTGACTGTCGGCGAGGAACGGGTGCCCCGGGTAGCCGAGCTCACGGACCAGCGTCACCTGCTTGGTTTGCGTATCGATCGAGATCCACAGCGCGCGCGACTGCGTTGACTCGGCAGGCGAGTCCTCGTTGTCAAACATGCTCACCTCGTATTGCCCAGGAGTGCTGTCGCTCACCATCTCCGCATCGTGCTGCCAGGCAAACGCCACGCCCGCGGCGAGCTGGAAAGAGCTCTGCTTTCCGCCGACCTCCCAGATGACCGCGCCGGTCTGGCCGTCGATCAGGTAGATCGCCCACGTGTTGCGGCCCGAGATGAGCAGGTCGCCGTTTGAGAGCGGATCGATCGAATTGATGTGAAAGTAGTCCATGACCTGCGGCGTGGTAGCGGGATTCGGGGACTTCGTCTTGCCGGAGCGGGCGCTCGCCCGAGTCGGCGTCGGCGAGTTGGGCGGCGGGGCCTTCGTTTGCGAGTCGGCGACCGGCACGTGCGCGAGCGCATTCCACTGCCACATCACGAGCCCTGTCGGGATGTCGATCTCCTGGATCACGCTGTCGTCGATCACGCCGTTCTTCGGCCCGTTGACGCTCGACAGATCCCAGTCGACCGGGGCGAAGGCCGTGATGAAGGCCGTCCCCTGCGGAGTGATTCTGAAGTCGTGGAGGTCGGCGTAAAGGCCGTTACCTGCGCGAACCGTCGCGACCGGGGTGTAGTTCGCGCTGTAGATCACGTCCTCGCCCTGACCGTGCAACTCGATCGTCCGGCCTTGCCACCAGGTGAGCACGGGCAGACCTTGGTAGGTCTGCATGTTGAAGTCGAACGCTCGCGTCGGTAGCGCCAGCGGGTGAAACCAGACGAGCCGGCCGGTCGGGTCGACGATCATCGGCCCTGGATCGCCGGGTCCCGAGTTGGGCGCGACGAAGATGTCCCCGAGCGACGGGTCGGCTGCCGGCACGGTGACCGAAAGGGTCGGCGCAACGAGATCCGGGCGGGAATGGAAGCGCAGCACATCAGTGGCTGTGGCCTTGATCGCGGGTGTCGGGGGAAACACCGGCAGCACGTAGGGCCGCACGACGCTGAAGCTCGTCCCGACCTGCTCGCTGGCGCCGCCGGCGCTGATTCGAGCGCTGACTGTCACGTGCTCGCCCGCACGAAACGGCTTGGTCGGCAGGAAGCTCGCTCCGGTGCCGGTCGAGTAGGCCTCGAGCTTGCCGGCGTGGCTGCCGCTGCGCGAGCCGACGACGCGCACGTCACTGATCGCCGACGCCGGCGCTCCGAGGAAGCTGATCTGGGTCGCCGGGTTCGCATCGGGCGTGCCGGGCGCGGGGGAGACGACTTCGGCGGGCAGCGCCGGCGGGCCTGTCGCGCCAGTGGGGCCGCTGGCGCCAGTCGCTCCAGTGGCGCTCGCAGCGCTCGGCGCCAATCCCGCGAGGAGCCCGCAAAGCAGGCAGCCGCAAAGCGCTGCGGCGAAGCTACGAAGGTGCGTTGAGACGGATCGAATCTGCACGGGCTGACCTTGCTTCGGCCCTTTTGAGCCGCCCCGACGCGGAAGCTTAGAGCGCCCCGGGGGCGGCGTGCGGAGCCAGTCGGCTACCGTTCGCGCGCCAGCGGATGCACGTCGACCCCTACATCGTTCTCGGCAGCGCCGTGGTCGGTCTGCTCGTTGGCATGACCGGGGCCGGTGGCGGCGCCTTGATGACCCCGATGCTGATCCTCCTGTTCGGCGTCAAGCCGTCGACCGCCATCTCCAGCGATCTCGTTGCCGCGGTGGTGATGCGCCCGTTCGGCTCGGCGATCCATCTGCGGCGCGGCACGGTCAACGGGCGACTCGTCGGTTGGATGGTCCTCGGCTCGGTGCCGATGGCGTTCCTCGGCGCTTACCTGCTCCACGCGATCGGTAACAGCCACTCGGCGCAGCAGCACGTACAGGTCGCGCTCGGGGCGGCGTTGCTGCTCGGCGCGGCGTCGATGGTCCTGCGCTATCTGATCGATCGCAAGAGCGGTAACAATCGCGGCGCGCTGATCCACGAGGTCGTTGCGCGGCCGCTGCCGACGATTGCGATCGGGATGCTCGGCGGCATCATCGTCGGCATCACGTCGGTGGGCTCCGGATCGCTGATGATCGTCATGCTGCTGTTCCTCTATCCGGCGCTCGGGGCGAGCCAGCTCGTCGGCACCGATCTGACGCAGGCGGTGCCGCTGACGCTCGCCGCTGCGCTCGGGGCGCTTGCGTTCGGCCACGTGTCGTTCGGCGTGACCGCGTCGCTGATAATCGGCAGCGTGCCGGCCGTCGTGATCGGCGCGCTGATCTCCTCGAGTGCCCCCGATCGATATGTGCGCCCGGCGATCGCCTTCGTGATCTTCGCTTCCGGCCTCAAGTACGTCGGGTTGGCCACCCCTGCGCTTGGCTGGGTACTGGTCGCGACGCTTCTGGTCGGAGCGGGGTTCTGGGTCTACATCGCCCACCCCGAGCGCAGCAAGGCGTCCCGCGCCCCCGATTAGCCCGTCGCCGCAGGCGCCGGCGGCGCCGACACATCCGGCTCGCCAGGCGGCGCTCCGCCCGTGCCGGCATACCAGTCGCGCCAGATCAGCCTGTAGATCGGGATCCAGCGCGGTATGTCACGAATCCCGGGCAGGAACGGGACGATGATCAGGCCGAGGCTGAGGACGCCCATGATCGCCGCGACGAGAGCGTCGGCATTGGTCGAGGTCGTGAACGGCGAGATCTGGTACCAGAAGGTGTAGAGCCAGAGCCAGACCTGGCCGGGGTAGCTGCCGGTCTCGTTCATCATGCCCCACTGCGTTCCGAGCAGGTGTTGGGCTTGGGCGCGGTCGGCGAGCGCGCTGCCGTCTGCCATGAACAGGAGGGCCTTGGTGAAATCGGTCTGGTAGAACTGCCGGCTCGTCAGCAGGTCACCGTCGAGGCCGCCGGTCTGGGCGTCGGCGAGCAGCGCAGTCATCATCGTCCCGACCGGGCCATAGCTCCCGGGCGGAACCGACAGCGCAGTGCCGGACGCGGTCGCCTTTGCGAGGGCCTTCGTGTATGCGGCCGTCCATCCGGCCTGCGTGCCGGCGCTCGCGCTGAGGTAGCTCGAGACCGCCGCCTGAAGGCGTGGTTGGTCGGGGACCGAGCGCAGCGGCTGGATCACGAAGTCCTGCGCGGTGTTCACCGGGTGGCTCACACCGAGCCATTCCTGGAGGTGGATGAAGGCGATGTGCTGCCCACTCCCGTTGTGGTTATAGGGCGGACCGTACCCGGCGGTCGCGCTGCTGCCATCGAGCTCGCTGAGCGCGGTCGTCACGAAATCGGCGGGCATCGAACGCGACCAGCCCTTGATCGTCGATGGAGGCAGGTCGGGCGAGGAGAACACGATCGTCAGCACGACGGCCAGCAGCGTGACGATCCCGGTGCAGACGATGACTTCCTTGACGATGTCGTAATGGCGGTAGGGCCCGGAGTAGGTCCTCGCGGCATCGTTGAGCTGCGCGTTGGTGAGGCGCGCGGACCTCATGCCGGTCGCGCCGGGTCGCCTTCGCTCAGCGGGATCGGGGGGACGATCCCATGCCGGCGGACGAGCAGGATGTGCCCGCCGACCAGCGTGACGACGGCGAGCGGCAGCAGAAACACGTGGTAGCTGTACATCTGCCCGAAATTGAGCGGGTTGAAGAATGCGCCGACGCCGAGCGAGTTGAGCCCATCCTTACCTTGCGTCGCGATCCACTGCGAGTCGAAGTTCTGCTGCGAGAGATAGCCGGTGAACGCGCACGGGATCGCGACCAGGAAGCAGACGACACCGCTCATCCAGACGCGCGCGCGCCCGCCGCGCCAGGCAGCCATCCAGTACTTGCCCCACAGGTGGCACACCATGAAGAAGAAGAAAAGCTCGACCGCCCACAGGTGAACACTGTTGAAGAAGTGGCCGAGGGACTGGACGTGCCACCAGCTCGGGCCCTTCAGGGCGAGGATCGTTCCCGAGAGCAGGAGGACGACGAGCGCTCCGATCGTCAATGCGCCGAACAGGTAGACGGCGGATGTCATGTACGCCGGCTGTGAGTCGGGCAGCAGCTGCTCCGGCGGCAGCGTGCGCATACCGAACTCGCGAATCTTCACGGTCCAGGAGCTCACTTGGGCCTCCGCGATCGCTTCGCTCCGGGCGCTCGCAGGGACACCGCAAGGGCGAACACAACGAGCATCAAGCCGATGACAACAAGGTTCGCCACCGACATCCTGAAGAAGTCGAGATGAACGTAGTACGGCGAGTTGTTGAGATTGACCAGCGCGCCCATGCTCTCCTGCCGCCGCACGGTACTGGGGGCGCCGGTCGCCATCGCCCGTACAAAGCCGGCCGCCGATTAAGTAGAAACCCGCCGGCTCGGGGGATCGGGCCTAGTGGGAAGCCGCACGACTACTGGACGCGCAGCACCACGAGGGCGCTCGCCAGGAGGATCAAGGCGACGCCCGTTGCGCGTAACGCCCCCTCCAATGGAGCAAGCAGCACGCCCACGTTCAGTTCAAACGCCGTGCCGTCGCGGCGCACTGCGGTCCCGGCCACGGCGACGGTCTGGCGTCTGAGCTCTCGTGCCGGCGCGCTGAGCCGACGCTGTGCTACCGAGAAGCCCGCGCACGCAACGGCGATCAGAACGCCGGCCGGACGTACGCGCAGCGACTCGAAGAAGTAGCCGGTGAACGCCGGGAACGCGCCCCAGGCGAGCGCGAATGTGGCCGTGTTGTGGAAGCGCCCGCCGGCGAGCTCGAGGTTGTACGCGGGCACCGCCACGGCGCCGAAAGCGATCAGCGGGATGATCAGCGGCGACACCAGTACGGCCGCGCCGACGCCGACCGCGATTGCGCCGGCGAGGCTGACGGCGGCGAGCACGATCAGCGTTCGATCCCCAAGCTGGGTGCGCAGCGGCCTACCTTTGAGCTCGTCGAGCGCATGGGCGCTGACCCCGACGGCGAGAAAGAAGGCGGCGAGCGTCAAGCCGAGCCGGCCGAGGGCGAAATGCGGCGCGAGCGCCGCGCCGATCGCGACGTAGCTCAGGTTCCATGCGGTGTAGGGCAGGTGCAGAATGGTGACGAGGTCACGCCATCCGCCGGGCGCCAGCGCGTAGAACGAAGGCCGCTCAGCGGGCACGGGTTCCCCAGAGGATCACTGCCGCGCCGAAGCTCGGACGCAGCTCGTGCACGTCCTCGATCCCGCAGCCGCGCCACAGGCCCGGCAGGTCCGGCTCGCGCGCGTCGAAGTCCTCGATGTTCGGCCCGAGGAAACGTCCCACCTCAAACCAGGCGGGGGCAACGAGCCGGCCGAGCGCGGGCAGGCCGAGGCGAGTGTGGGCGCGCCACGCGAGGCGCGGCAATGTCGCGCGCGGGACCGCGAACTCGAGCATCGCGATCCGCCCGCCGGGCTTGACCACACGCGCGAGCTCGCGCAGCGTTGCGGCGGGGTCGTCCACGTAGCGCAGCAGGTAGGTGAAGCTGAGCGCGTCGAACTCGGCGTCGGCGAACGGCAGCTGCTCGGCCTCGCCGCGGACAAAGCGCAGGCGCGCTGCGAGCTCCGGACGGCGTGCAGCGCGGGCGCGCGCCTCGCCGAGCATCGCCTCGCTCTGGTCGAGCGCAACGACCTCGCAGCCGCGCGCCGCCAGCGCGAGCGCCACGAGCCCCGTGCCCGTCGCGACGTCGGCGACGCGCAGCCCCGGCCGCGGGGCGATCGCATCGACGAGCATGCGCCGCCAGCGCGGGTCCTGCCCGAAGCTGAGCAGCGCGCCCATCGCGTGGTAGCGCTTCGGGAGACCGGCGAACAGCTCGAGCGCGTGGCGCTTGCGCGCGGGTTGCATGCTCACGGGTCGCAGCCTAAGGGCCGCGGCACGCGATAGTCTGCGCGCCAATGCGCGCCGCTTACCGCTACCTCGTCGCAGTCCTGTTTGTCGCGGTCCTCGCGCAGATCGGGTTCGCCGGCTACGGGGCATTCCACGCGATTCACGCCGCCGCGCACCACGCCGTGACGAAGAAGACGATCGAGAGCGGCTTCGACATCCACGGCGCGGTCGGGTTCGTGATCGTGATCGCGCTGATCCTGCTGCTGCTCGTAGCGCTGATCGGACGGCTGGGCGGGCGCGAGCTGCGCGCCGCGGCGATCCTTGCGCTGCTTGGCGTGCTCCAGGCGGTGCTCGGAGCTGTGTCGACGAGCGTCCCCGCGCTCGGCTTCCTGCACGCGCTGAACGCGCTGGCGATCCTCGGGATCACGGGCTGGATGGCGCACGCGAGCTGGCGCCCGCACAGCCGAGCGCCGGCCGCCTCCGGCTAACGCCCGGCGGTCGCGAGGTCGCGCTGGGCCGCCCGGTCGAACGCTCCGGATCGGCGCAAGGCCTGCGCTGAAGCGCGTAGACGCCGCCAACCCGCTCGGCCGCGAGCTTCCTGTAACCATTGCGGCTGTGGCCGATCCCGAGCTCAGTGACGCGTTGGCGGCGGCGATCGTCCTCGACGCGCAAGGCCTCGGCAACGTGTGGCCCGTGTTTGGCGACCCATCGCTCTTCGCGCGCGTGATCCAGGCGCTCGCGGAGCCGCTGCGCAGCAGCGTCGACAAGGTGGCCGGCATCGAATCGCGCGGGTTCGTGCTCGGCGCGGCCGTCGCAGGCCACCTCGGTATCGGCTTCGTCGCGATCCGCAAGGGCGACGGCCTCTATCCGGGCGACACGCTCAACGCCCGCGCCGGCGCTGACTACCGAGGTCACCATCACGTGTTTCGCCTGCAGCGCGCGGCGGTTCGCGCCGGCGAACGGATCGCGCTCGTCGACGATTGGTTCGAGACCGGAAGCCAGGGCATGATCGGGAAGCAGCTGATCGAGGACGCCGGCGCGATCTACGCGGGGGCGAGCATCATCGTCGACCAGCTGAGCGACGAGCGACGCGCCGAGCTGGCGCCGTGTCATTCGTTGCTGCCGTCCACGGCCTTGATCCGCCCCGCCCGATGAGTCCCGCCGGCGTGGACGTCCTGATCTTTGGCGACACGGAGTCCTGCGCTGAGCTCAGGCACGAGCTCCCGCTCGCGATCGTTGATCCCTTCCTCTACATCGAGGTCGGCGAGAAGCGCGTCGCCTTGACCAACGGGATCGAGGAACAGCGGATCGCCGCTGCCGCGCCCGACGTCGAGCTCCTGTTGCCGGACGCGCTCGGCCGCGACGAGCTCGTGGCCGGCGGGTGGTCCTGGCAGGAGATCGAAAGCGAGCTGTGCCTACGCGCCGCTACCACGCTCGGGGTACGCGAGGCGCGGGTACCGCCGGCGTTCCCGCTTGCCCTCGCTGACCGGCTGCGCGGCGCCGGTATCTCGCTGACGCCGGACCAGAACCTGTTCGAGGAGCGCCGCCGGCGCAAGAGCGCGGCCGAGCTTGCCGGAATCCGGCGCGCGGCGGCGGCGGCCGTCGCGGCGCTCGAGGAGGCCTCGGGCATGCTGGCGGAAGCGACGATCAGCGACGGACTCCTGTTCGCTGCGGGCGAGCCGCTCACCGCCGAAGCCGTTCGGGAGCGGATCCGCGAGGTCTGCCGTCGCTCCGGCTGTTTCGCTCCGGCTGACACGATGGTGAGAGCGGTCCTGCCCGAACTCGGCAGCGCACACGATCCCGGAGCGGGACAGCTCCCAGCCGGTACGCCGATCGAGATCGACCTGTGGCCGCGGGATGAGGCTTCGGGCTGTTGGGCCGATATGACGCGGACCTTCGTGCGCGGGACGATCAGCGACCAGCTTTCCGAGCTCTACGCGCTCGTGCTCGAAGCCCATCGGCGCGCATGCGGCGCGACGGAGCCCGGGGTAAGCGGCGAGGCTCTCTATGGCCTCGCGTGCGATGTGTTCGAGGCTGCCGGGCACCCGACGCCTCGCACCAAGCAGGCTGGCGTCACGCTGCGCGAGGGCTTCTACTTCGCACTCGGCCACGGCGTCGGCTTACAGGTGCACGAACCTCCGTTGCTCGGCCGGGGCGCCAGCGAGCAGCTCGTCGCGGGTGATGTTGTCGCGATCGAGCCCGGCACCTACGTACCCGGGCTTGGTGGTGCGCGCGTGGAGGATCTTCTGCTCGTCACCGAAGACGGCTACGAGAACCTGACCGCGTCCTTCCCCTACGGTCTCGCGCTCTAGCGCGCGGCCGGTGCGCTCGCGGCGGACGCTGTCGATGAGCGAAGGACGAGGCGCGGCGCCGGCTCGCGCACGATCAGGCTGGCGCGCGGGCCGCCCTCGATCATTTCAAGTAGCAGCGAGACAGCCTGTGCGCCCAGCTCGCGAATCGGCATCTGGACGACCGTTAGCGGCGGCGAGCTGTGATCGCACACCCATGTGTCGATCAGCCCGATGACCGAGAGCTCGTCCGGGACCGCGACCCCCGCCCGGCGGCAGGCGCCAAGCACGCCGATTGCGGCCATCACGTTCAGCACGACGACGGCCGTCGGGCGCCGCTTTTGCGCCAGCAGCCTGTCGCCGGCGACTTCGCCGAGGGCCACGCTGAAACCCGCTTCGATCACCCATTCCGGAGCAAGCGACAACCCGCGGGCGCCAAGTGCGCGTTCGACCCCCTGGCGGCGACGCTGCGAACGATCCGAGGCGGCGAGCGCCGTGATGACGCCGATCTCGCGGTGGCCGAGCTCCAGCAGATGCTCTGTCGCGAGCCGGCTCGCGGCCTCGTCGTCGAGAATCACCGACCCGGCCGGTCCACGGACGCGCGAATTCATGACGACGGTGGGAACGCGCGCCTGTGCGATCCTGCGCAGCGCCCGGTCGTCGCGGATCCCCGGGAGATGCATCACGAGCCCGTCGACGCGACGCGAATCGAGCATGCCCTGCAGCCGCTCGGGGTGCGCGCTCAGCTCATCTGCGTCGGTGAGCAGCATGACCCGACCCGAGCGCTCGGCGCTCGCCTGAGCGCCCTCGATTGCCGCGGCGTGAATCGGATTGGCGAGGTCGTTGACCACGAAGCAGATCGCGCCAGACGAGGCGAGGCGCAGCGAGCGGGCGCTCGTGTTCGGCGTGTAGCTGAGCTGCTCCGCAACGGCATGAACACGCGTGCGCGTCGCGTCGCGAACGCGTAGCGCCGGGTCGCGGTTGAGGACGCGCGAGACGACCGCGACGCTGACGCCGGCCTCGCGAGCCACATCGACGACCGTGGCGCCGCTGCGTCGGATCTCCGGCGAGCCTGGCTCGGCGGGCGCACGGGGAGGCGTGGTCACGGGATCGTGCACAAGTCGGTAAATCGTTTTATCATGCGCTGCGAGGAGCGAACCGGTGATGGTGGACGGACTGCGGCGAGAACAGATGGAGGAGCTGAGTCCCGAGGTGAGTGCCGCGCAGCTCTCGGACGCGCTGGACGCCCTCGGCCACCGCGATCGGGTGCTCGCCGGTCAATTCGTGCCATTGACGCGCGAGGCTCGTGCGGTCGGGCGCGCGGCGACGCTGCAGTTCGATGCGAGTGACCACGACACCGCGGAACCCTACGACGCGGCGATCAAGTTCATCGACGCGCTCGAGCCGGGCTCGCTGGTCGTCATCGCCACGGGCGGATCCGAGCGCAGCGCCTACTGGGGCGAGCTGTTCTCCTGCGCGGCGATCGGGCGCGGCGCGACAGGCGTCGTTTGCGACGGTTATCTGCGCGATACCCCGAAGCTCGCGCCGCTTGGCTTTCCCGCGTTCGCGCGCGGCACGCGGCCGATCGACTACCGCGCACGGATGGAGATCACGACCGCCGGTCGGCCTGTGAAGTGCGCCGGCGTGGTCGTCGAGCCAGGAGAGCTCGTGCTCGCCGACGCCGACGGCGTGGTCGTGGTGCCGCGAGCGATCGAAGCCGAGGCGATCCGCCATGCCAACGACCGCGCGCGGCGCGAGACGACCGTTCTCGATGAGCTCCGCGCCGGCGCAACCCTGCGCTCGGTCTGGGATCGGCACCGCGTCCTGTGAGCGAGGACCGCGGAACGGGTTGGGTGCGCCTGGACGAGGGGGACAGCGTCGTCGTGCTGACCCGTGAGGTCGCCCGTGGCGAGGAGTTGCGCGGCCCAGGCGGCGAGCGGTGGATCGTCGGCGCGCCGCTCACGATGGGTCACAAGCTGGCGGCGCACGCGATTGCTCGGGGTGAGACGGTTCTTAAGTACGGCTTCCCGATCGGCGTCGCGAGCGCCCCGATCGCCGCCGGCGAGCACGTCCACACCCACAACCTGCGCAGCGCCCACATAGGAATCGCGCAGGGGGACGCGGCGTGAGACTGCTGCCGGCGAGCTGGCCAGCCTACGAGCGCCAGGATGGGGGCAAGGGCGTTCGCAACGTCGTCGCCGTCACCTACCTCGTCGAGTGCGCGCACCACGTCGCGCGGGAGATCACGACGCCCTTTCGCGAGCGTGGGGTGCATACGATCGGCTTCCCCGGCTGCTATCCGAACGCCTACGCCTCGGAGATGCTCGGGAGCCTCTGCACGCACCCGAATGTGGGCGCAGTGCTACTCGTATCGCTCGGCTGCGAATCGTTTCCGCGCGCGGCACTGGAGGATCGCGTCGCGCAGTCCGGTCGACCTGTGAAGACGCTCGTGATCCAGCAGGCGGGCGGGACGCGCAAGACGATCGAGGACGGCAGGCGGTGGGTCTCCGATCAGCTGCTCGCGCTGCGCGACGGCGCGCGCACGACGATGTGGATGGAGGAGCTGATCGTTGGAACGATCTGCGGCGGCAGCGACGGAACGAGCGGCGTGACGGCAAATCCCGCGGTCGGCCGCGCATTCGACAGGCTCGTCACCGACGGTGCGGCATGCATCTTCGAGGAGACGCTCGAGATGATCGGGTGTGAGGAGCACCTCGCGGGGCGCGCCGTGACCGCGGAGCTCGGCGACGAGCTGCGGGCATCGGTGGCGAAGGCCGAGCACTACAGCGTCGCGATGGGCTGGCCGAGCTTTGCGACGGGCAATGCGAGCGGCGGCCTGACGACGATCGAGGAGAAATCCCTCGGTGCGTACAGCAAGAGCGGGCGCCTGCCGGTTCACGGCCTGCTGAAGCCGTGCGACAAGCCCGGACGCGGCGGCCTGTACCTGCTGGATGTCGTGCCCGACGGGGAAGCGCGCTGGGGATTCGCGAACATCGCCGACAACGTCGAGGTCGCCGAGCTGATCAGCTGCGGTGCGCACGTCGTGCTGTTCACGACCGGGCGGGGCTCTGTCGTCGGCTCGGCGATCTCGCCGGTAATCAAGATCTGCGCAAACCCGTTGACCTACACACGAATGTCCGACGACATGGACGTCAACGCCGGGCGCATCCTCGACGGCGAGGCCATGCTCGACGAGGTGGCGCACGAGATCTGCGCCGCGACCCTGCGCGTCGCAGCCGGTGAGCCCACGGCGTCAGAGACCCTCGGCCACCAGGAGTTCATCCTCGGCTACAAGTCGTTCGAGCCCGCCGGTCCGGCCTGCCATCCCGCCTTCGGAGCGACGGGCGACCGGCAGGAGCGCTGAGCGGTCCCCCGCGCTGGGGTTCCGCTCGAAGGTTTTCCCACGCGCAAACAGTGCGCATGTATGGTCCGCCACAACAGGTGGGTGGGGGGGACGCATCCTTGTCGGATCAGTGGCGCGTCGACGCCGCTCCAGTCGCAGCGAGCGCGGCGGCGGATCGCGAATCCGCGCTCGTGATCGACGTCGCGGGCCTGCGCATGGCCTACGACGGCTTCGAGGCTGTGCGAGGCGTCGATCTGCGTGTGCGCCGCGGCGAGATCTTCACCTTCCTTGGTCCTAACGGGGCCGGCAAGACAACGACGGTCGAGATCCTCGAGGGGCATCGCAAGCGGACCGGCGGCGAGGTTCGGGTGCTCGGCGAGGATCCGCAGCATGCCGACCGCCGTTGGCGGGCGCGAGTTGGCGTGGTCTTGCAAAGCTCGCGCGTCGAGCGCGAGCTGACCGTGCGCGAGTGCCTCGAGCTCTATGCGGGCTATTACCCGAAACCGCGGCCGGTGCGCGAGGTAATCAAGCTCGTCGGGCTCGAAAAGAAGGCCGAGGCCCGCGGCGCCCAGCTCTCGGGCGGTCAGCAGCGCCGCCTCGATGTGGCGCTGGCGCTGATCGGCGACCCTGAGCTCGTGTTCCTCGACGAGCCGACGACGGGCTTCGATCCGTCCGCGCGACGGGCGGCCTGGGAGATGATCGCCGGGCTGCGGGAGCTCGGCAAGACGATCTTCCTCACGACGCATTACATGGACGAGGCGGAGGCGCTGGCTGACCGGATCGCGGTCCTCAACGCCGGCGTGATCGTCGCCGAGGGCACTCCAAGCACACTTGGCGGTCGCAACCAGGCTGCCTACGAGATCTCCTTCGGGCTGCCTGATGGGGTAACCGTCGATGCGCTCCCGTTCCCCGCGCGAACGCTGAGCGAGCCCGGTCGCGTCCTGATCGAGAGCACCGAGGTGATGGCGACGCTGCACGCCCTCGCCGGCTGGGCGATCGAGCGCGGTGCCGAGGTCGGCGACTTACGCGTTCGCCGCCCGGCGCTCGAAGACGTCTATCTCGCGTTGACGGAGCCCGCGGCATGAGCGACGTCGCCCTGGTCGCCCATCAGCTGCGCTACGACCTGCTCAGCATTTGGCGTAATCCGCAGAGCCGCTTCTTCACGCTCGCGCTACCTGTGATCTTCCTCGTCCTGCTGACATCGCTGTTTGGCAACCACACCAACCATGTGGATGGCGTCGCGATCAAGAACTCCACCTATTACGTCCCCGGAATCTGCACGCTCGGGATCATCGCCTCGTCATTCGTCAACCTCGTGATCACGATCACCGCGCAGCGCGAGAGCGGCGTTCTCAAGCGGCGGCGCTCGACGCCTGTTCCGGCTTGGGTGCTGATCGCGAGCCGCGCGCTCACCGCCGCGGTCGTCTCGGTCGTGGTGGTCGCCGTGATCGTCGTGATCGGGCGGATCGCCTACGGCGTGCGCGTCCCAAGCTCGACGATCCCGGCGATCGTGCTGGCGATCATCGTTGGCGCCGCATGCTTCTGTTGCCTGTCGTTCGCGGTGGCGAGCTTCATTCGCAACGAGGACGCTGCCCAGCCAATGCTCCAGGCGATCATCTTGCCGCTGTACTTCATCTCGGGCATCTTCATCCCGAAGGACGAGCTGTCCGGGACGCTCAGGGACATCGCGAGCGTGTTTCCGGTGAGCCACCTCGACAACGCCCTCTTCAAGGCGTTCGACCCGGCCACGACCGGCAGCGGAATCGCCGGAAACGACCTGCTCATACTCGCGGCCTGGGCAGTCGCCGGTCTGTTGGTGGCGCTGTGGCGCTTCTCATGGTCGCCGCAAGGCGCATAGCCAGCCCTATTTGCAGAATCGGCGACAAGAAAGGACCAGCATGGCCAACGCATTTCACGTCGAGCTCTCGATGCGCGAGCCGCCCGCTGAGGCACAAGCTCGAGCTGCCTCGACGCTCAAAGCACAAGCCAACGCGGTCGGGCTACGGTTGACCAAGCAGCGCGCAGGCGAGCTCAGCTACCGACCACGCGTCCAGTTCCCGTTCGTGATCATGCTCTGGCACAGCCTCAACCGGGAGCAGATGACCGTCACGTTCACCGCGGCGGACGGCGGCGGCAGCACCGTAACGATCGACGGCGCCGTCACGCGCCACAACCACACGCTCGCGGCCGATCCAGAGTATTGGGCGGACGCCCTCGGCGCCACGATCCGCGGCTGAGGTCCCCCAAGCGAACGAAACGGCCCGGCACCGCTACCCAGATCTGCTGGGAAAAGCCGCGGTACCGGGCCTGTTGCGTTGTGACGCTATCTACAGCGCCGAACTGCGTACTACTTTAGAGCCGCGCTGATCGCCGCCTGGGCGGTGGACAACGCACTCGTCACTTCACTACTGGTCGGACTCGCCGAAACAGCCGAGATCGCGTCCCACACTGCCGTCGAGATCGTGTTGTACTTCGTGCCGAGACCGTACGTGCGCGGATGCGCGTACAGGGTCTGCTTCGCGAGCACGCTCCACTCGGGGCCGGCCGCCTTCACGTACTCATTGGCGACGGAGATCCGCGCCGGGAGGTAGCCGAACTGGTTCGCGAGGTTCAGCTCCTCCGCAGGCGTCTGCGTGCCCTGGACGTACTCCCACGCCAGCTGCTCCGCAGCCTTGCCACCACTCTTGCTGATCTGCCAATCCTCGCCGCCGAGCGGCACGACGGCCTTCTGGCCGGCCGACTCGGTCGGGATCGGTGCGACCCCGAAATACTGGCCGTAGTTCTCCGACGGGGTGTTCCCGTTGAACAGCGGGAAGTTCCACGGACCGTTCAGCATCATCGCAAGCTTGCCGGCGATGAAGTCGTCGGTCTCTCCCGGAGTCTGGGCGTAGTTGCTGCAACCCTCGTCATACCCTCCGCCGCCCGGAGCGAGCAGCGTCTGGTACAGCGTCAGTGCCTGCTGTCCCGGGGTGCCACTGATGTCCGAGAACGTGAACTTGCCGCCGTCGCCCCAGAAGAAGGGCTCCCACTGCCAAGTCGCGTCTTCTCCGTTGTCGCAGGTGATCCCGAAACCGGAGACCCCTCCGGCACCTGCACCACCCTTGGTCGTGAGCGTCTTCGCGTCAGCCTCCAGCTGCGTCCACGTCGTGGGCGGGCTGGAAATGCCGGCCGCCTTGAAGTCGGCGATGTTGTAGATCAAGGCGATCGAGTTCTCGCCCGCGACCGGCAGGCTGTAGTAGTTCTTGCCGATCAGGCCCTCGTCGATCACCGCCTTGTAGTAACCCTTGGCGCTGAAGCCCTTGAACTTGTTCAGCGGCAGGATCTGCCCGGTTGCTTGCATTGCCGCGACGAACGGGTTGTCGGTCGCAATAATGTTCGGCAAATCGTGCGCCCCGGCCTGCGTCAGCAGCGTCGAGTCCAGATTGACGAACGGCACAGCCTCACGCTTGACGGTAACGCCCGGGTGTGCGTGCTCAAACTCCGCGTTGTACGCCGTCAGGGCCCCAACCTGGCCCGCTCCGGTGAAGTAGTCCTCCTCCGTAAGCGTGATGTGAGTCGCGGCGCGCGCAGGCGTGCCGGTCAATCCGATCAAAGCACACACCGCCGCCAAGAGGAGCACGACGAGCCCAGCTCGCCGACGCCTTTCGAGTATTACACTCACTTGTTCTCTCCCTTTCTCGCTATATCGCTACAGTGCACTACACTTTTCGGCAAGTTCTCGTGCGCCGTCCTCAGCCGAACGGCGCTGTCCACTCTCGCGGAGCACAGAATCGCGCGCATCGTCAGCCTTTCACCGCGCCGGCGGTGAGCCCGGTAGCGATGTAGCGCTGCGCGATCACCAGCAACACTCCCGCCGGAACCAGCGCGACTACGCCGGCGGCCATCACCGCGCCCCAGTTGGCGAGATAGTTGCCCAGGAATCCGTAAATCCCGAGCGTTATCGGTTCGAAGCTCGCGCCGTTCAGCGTGGTGAGCGCGAAGATGAAATCACCCCAGCCGGCGAGGAACGCGAAAACTGCGACCGTGATGATGGCGGACCGGGCGAGCGGGATCACGATGAGGCGGAACGTCTGCCATTCCGATGCGCCGTCAACCCTCGCCGAGTGCATCACCTCGTTAGGCAAGCTGAACAGGAATGCCCGCAAAACAAGAATGCCGAACGGGACGGCGTAAGTGCAGTCGGCGAGAACCACTCCTGGCAGCGTGTTCACCAAGCCCGCCTTGAGCAGGATCGCGAACAGAGACGTGGCCAAAACGATCGATGGAACGATCTGGGCAAGGAGCAGTGCGCCGACGAAGAACACCGTGAATCGCATGCGGTACTTCGCAAGGGCGTACGCCGCAGGCACGCTTATCACCAGCGTCAGGACCGCTGTCGCGAGGGCGATTTCGAAGCTTGTCAGCACGTGCGCCAGCTGGTTGCCAGATATCGTCACCGACGTCACGGTGCCGGACTGTGAGCCGAGAAGGACGGTCTGGTAGTTCGCGAGTGTCGGGTGGTACGGGAAGAAGTGGAACTGGGTGCTGAACAGCGTGACTGTCGATTCGAACGACGCGACGATGATCGCGTAGATCGGAAACAGCATGATCCCGACGGCGACGAACGCAACGAGCGTGCTGAGCCACCGAAGGGCAATCTTCTTGCGCCGCCTGCTCATCGTCCCGCTCCCGAGCTGCGGCTCAGCTGATCTCGGCTGAGCAGGAGATACAGCGGCGCGCAGACCAGCGCGGCGACGAGCAACACGTTGTTGAGCGCCGCTGCTTCACCGAAGTTGAACTCCTGAAACCCAAGTGTGTAAGACCATGTGGATATCAACTGTGTGGCGTTGGCCGGACCGCCACCGGTCATGCCAATCACCAGGTCGAACACCTTGACAGTGAAGACAAACCCGAGGATGAATGTGATCTCGATAACGGGCAGGATGATGGGGATTGTCACGAGGCGGAGTCGCTGCCAAGCACCGGCTCCGTCGATCATTGCCGCCTCCTTGACCTCCGCCGGGACCTCCTGGAGCGCGCTGTAGAGCAGGAGGGTGAAGAACGGCACGCCCAACCAGATGTTGGCAAGCGTGAGGGTCAGCAGGGCGTAGCTCGTGCTGCCGAGCCAGTCGATCGGAGTATGAATGATCCCGATGTCGACGAGAATCTGGTTGACGGCCCCGCCCTCCTGCTGGAACATGAAGCGGAAAATGACACCGGTGACGATGAGCGGCACCAGCCATGGGACGATGACGAGCGAGCGTGCGATGGTGCGCCCAGGGAACCGGTTGCTGAATAGCAGGGCGAGGGACAGGCCGATGATGAATTGCCCTGCGAGGGAGCCGACGGTAAACAGGAGTGTGTGAACGATCGCGCTCTGCGCGATCTGATCATTGAACATGGCCGTGTAGTTGAAGGTGCCGGCCCAGGGAGCACCGATGCTCCCGATCGTCGAGAGCGAGTCGTGCTCGAAGCTGAACGCCACGTTGTAGACAATGGGCGTGGCGAACGCGAAGAGTACGTACGCGATCGCAGGTGTCAGGAAAAGCCAACCTGCCAGTCGTTGTTTGTGCACCCCGGACAGCCGAGACAGTGGTCCCAGGCGGCCTGCGAATCGACGGGTCGCGGGCGCACTGGACCTCGGCGGCTTCGGCAAAGCGCCCCCCGCTTGACTGTCCATACCGGCCCTGGCCGCTTGCCCAGGCATGGCTAGTCGCTCTCCTCCGCCGAGAGGCTCCTCAAGTTGCCCCCGGCTCGCAGGTAGACGGGAATGCGTGCGAGCGGCGCCTTGGCGCTCACCCAACCGTTCGTCTCGACGGGCTTCCCGGTCCACGCGTCGAGCCACGAAGGCCCCGCGGGCAGATACACGTTGCGCTCTCGCACGCCGAGTGCAGTGACCGGCGCCACCAGGACGTCCGGCCCGAACATGTACTCGTCAACGATCCCCCAAGCCGCTTCGTCGTCAGGGAACTCCAGGAAGAGCGCACGCATCACGGGCATCCCGGTGGCGCTGGCGCTCGCCATCTGCTCCATCACGTACGGGCGGATTCGCTCGCGCAGTGCGAGCTGCTCACGGATCAGCTCGTATGCCTCCTCGCCGAAGGACCACACCTCGTTGGGAGCCCCGGTCTGCTCGGACCCGATCAGCGGGCCCGGCTCGCGGACGCCGTGCACCCGAAAGAGCGGGCAGAAGACGCCGAACTGGAACCAGCGCACAACGAGCTCCCGGAAGTAGTCCGTGGTCGGGTCGCCGTGGCGGAAGCCGCCGATGTCGGTCGTCCACCACGGGATCCCCGAGATCCCGATATTCAGGCCGGCCGGAATCTGTGCGGCTAAGGCCTCGAACGTCGACTCGATGTCGCCCGACCACACGGCCGCCCCGTAGCGCTGACTTCCGGCCCAGGCGGACCGGCAGAGCATCAGCGGGTGGGCCTCGCCGCTCGCGCGCAGACCCTCGTAGAAGCCCCGCGCGTGCTCCCGCGGGTAGATGCCCTGAGCTTCCGTGCCCCGACCCGCGAAGTACCGGGCGTCCTCGGAGTTCTCGGCGAGACCCTCCGGCTCGCATGCGTCGAGCCAGAAGGCGCGGATGCCGTAGCGTCCGTAACCGTCGGTGACCTTCTCCCAGATGTAGCGCCGCGCCTCGGGGTTGGTCGCGTCGTAGAAGCGCATGAAGGCGTGGCCGTCGGTTCCCTTGTCCCAGAGCGCCAGGTGCAGCGGCAGCCCCGCCACGTTGCGCACCAGCAGGCCACGCGTGTCCATCTCCGCGTAGTTCTCGCTGTTCGGATTGACGGTTGGCCAGATCGAAACCATGAGCTCGATCCCCAGCTCCCGCAGCTCGTCCACCATCGCTTGGGGATCGGGCCACTCCGCGGGGTCGAATCTCCACTCCCCTTGTCGCGTCCAGTGGAAGTAGTCGCAGACGATGACGGAGAGAGGTAGGCCTCTGCGCCGGTACTCGCGCGCGACTTCGAGGAGCTCCTCCTGGTTCTTGTAGCGCAGCTTGCACTGCCAGAAGCCGGAGGCCCACTCCGGCAGCATCGGTGGCAGGCCCGTAGCGCTCGCGTAGCGGCTGACGATCTCGGCCGGCGTGGCGCCCGTCGTCACCCAGTAATCGATCTGTCTCGCTGCGTCCGCTGCCCACCGCGTCCCGTTCGCGGCCAGCTCGACGCGACCGACCCCCGGCATGTTCCACAGGAAGCCGTAGCCGCGACTCGAGAGAGCGAACGGCACGTTGACCTCGGTGTTGCGCTGGATGAGGTCGATCACTGCCCCCTTCTGGTCCAGCAGGCCATGCTGGTGCTGGCCAAGCCCATAGAAGCGCTCTTCCGGTTGGCCGTCGAAGGTGACCTCGCACGCATAGAGGTCGCCGCCGCCGTGGCAGTAGCGTCGCTGGGCGGGCGCGGTGAAGTGGGGAACGCTCTCGCCAAAGAGCTCGGTGCCGTCGTCCCGCAAGAAACGCACGAGGGGCGGGAAGGGCGCGAATCGATCCTCCGGGTTCTCACGCACCTCGACGACGAGGTCCCCGTTGCGCACGCACGCGCGGCCATCGGTGATCTCGACCTGTGCCTCGACAGCTCCGAGCTCGTGCAAGGCGCTCCCGGGCGTCTCCGTAACGGACGCCGCGGGAGTGGACCGCACCCGCGCGCCGCTCTCACCCCACGCGTCCACCTGGAGGACTTCGCCGCTCTGGAGCACGGTGACGCCGGTCTTGCTGGCTACGAACGTTGCCATCTCAGGATCCCTGCTCCTCGGCACGCCCGCGCGGCGGCGGCTGTGTTGCTGGCGTGGCAGCTGAGGGCCCTGCGATCGCGTCGCCGGTCTCAGCGTCAAAGAAGCTCAAACGGCTTACGTCGACGGCGAGCGACACACGGTCCCCCACGGCGACGGGCACGCGCGGATCAACTCGCGCGACGCCTTCCGTGGCGACCGCACCCGCGATCTCCCCGTGCGTTGTGGCGTCCGCCGTCCACACGCCGGCCCGATTGCGCACCATCCGTGCGTCCGTCGAGAAATGGACGAGCGATTCGTTGCCGAGGAGCTCGACGAGCTCGACCTGTGCTTCGAGTGTCGGCCCGTGGTCCGCGCTCCCACCAACCGTGACGGTCAGAAGCTCGGGACGGATCCCGACCACGATTTCGCGAGCCGTGCTCGCAACCAAGCCGGGACGGCGCTGTCCGACGTCGGCCGACAGGGCGAGCCGCTGCGGACCGAGCGAAAGCACCAGCTCGTTCGCGGGCCCCGAGATCTCGGCCTCGTAGAGGTTCATCGGCGGCGAGCCGATGAACGAGGCAACAAACAGGTTGGTCGGGCTCTCATAGAGCTCCTGCGGGGTTGCAAGCTGCTGGAGCGTGCCGTCGCGGAGGACCGCGACGCGGTCTCCCATCGTCATCGCCTCGGTCTGGTCGTGCGTGACGTAGAGCGCCGCGACTCCGAGACGCCGCTGAACGCGCAGGACCTCGCTGCGCATCTGCACGCGCAGGTTGGCGTCCAGGTTCGACAGCGGCTCGTCCATCAGGAACACGGCGGGCTCACGGACGAGCGCGCGGCCCATCGCGACGCGCTGGCGCTGGCCGCCAGAGAGCTGGGGAGGCTTGCGCAGGACGACCTCGCCGAGGCCCAGAACTTCGGCCGCTTCCCGCGCCTTCAGGTGGCGCTCCTGCTTGGGAATGCCGCGGACCCTGAG
Source organism: Solirubrobacterales bacterium (assembly GCA_003138355.1). Classification (GTDB taxonomy): domain Bacteria; phylum Actinomycetota; class Thermoleophilia; order Solirubrobacterales; family Solirubrobacteraceae; genus Palsa-513. The sequence continues at coordinate 5,858 of PLFX01000015.1, read as the reverse complement.
CGAGAAGGCGATGTTGTCGAGCACAGTCAAGTGCGGGTAGAGGGCGTAGTTCTGGAAGACCATCGCCACATCCCGGTCGCGCGCCGAGATGTCGTTGACGACCTGGCCGCCGAGCTTGATCGTTCCCGAGGTCAGTTCCTCCAGTCCGGCGACCATCCGCAGAGCGGTCGTCTTGCCGCAGCCCGACGGGCCGACCAGGACGACGAACTCCCCGTCGTCGACGAACAGGTCGAACTCACGGACGGCCTCGACGCCGTTCGGGAAGACCTTCGTCACCTTCTCAAAGGCGAGAGTCGCCAAGAAACCTCCTCGTCAATCCGATTTCGGGAGCCAGACGCGCATCGCGCCGGTATCCCGGTTTGCCCATGTGAAGTAGGGGATCGCCAGCAGTTGCGTCGGCGCGCCGACACCGTCGCGCGGGCGCTCGCGAAGGTCGGAGTACTCGATCTCGCTCCAACCGTCGAGGTTGCGGACCACTCCATCAGCCGATACGCCCGGCACGCCGGCGAGGGACGCGAGCCGACCGCTGTCGGCGGGCTGCGTGTCGGTCTGCAGCGCGACGTCAGCGAGACTTGCCCCGGCTGGGAGATCGGCGCCCTCGAAGCAGTACACGATCGGTCCGCGTTCGATGGCCACGCAGCCGCGAACCGCGTCGATCCGCGGATTCGGGGCAGTAAGCCGCGGCGCCACATCGAGTTCCAGCACGGCGCGCTCACCGCGACGCCAGCGGCGCGTCAGCGTCGCGTATCCCGGTGCGACCGGCTGCCCATCGACGGTGGCGCTACGGGCCCATCCGGGCACCCGCAGCGAGAGCGTCCACTCGGCCTCGCCGCACGAAACCACCTCGACACTGACGGATCCCGACCACGGGTAACCCGTTTCAATGGCCAGCTCGACTGGCCCGGCGCCCGGCACAACGGCGCGGATCGTCGAGGTCGCGTACTGATGGACCTGGATCCCAGCGTCGCTCGTTGTCGCGATGTAGTGATGTAGCGACGCGAGCAGGCGCATGATGTTCGGCGGGCAGCAGGCGACCGGATGCCAGCTGTGGCGGCGCTTCGCGTTTCGCACCTGCAGCGGGTTCGTGTAGAAGAACGACCCGCCGTCGAGCGAGAGGCCCGAGAGGAACCCGTTGTAGAGCGTTCGCTCGAGCAGGTCGGCGAAGCGGCTCTCGCCCGTGACGAGCAGCAGCCGCCAGTTCCACATGATGTTGGCGATCGCTGCGCACGTCTCGCAATACGCACGGTCGGGGGGCAGCTCGTAGGGATCGCCGATCGACTCCCCGTCGTGGCGCGAGCCGATTCCACCGGTCAGGTAGGTCTTCGCCGAAGCAAGTTCGTCCCACTGGCGCAGCGCCGACGCGAGCAGCGCATCATCGCCCGTCTCGGCGTAGAGGTCGGTGACGCCGGCCGCAAGGTAGAGCGCGCGCACCGCGTGGCCGCCGATCGAGTGCGCCTCGCGCACCGACTCGGCGTCCTGGTAGTAGCGCAGGTCGAAGCGACCGCCGGTGAACATGCCGGACCCGCGGCGGGTCGCGAGCGTGTCCGCGAGCGTGAGGTAGCGGCTCTCCTGTGTCTGTCGGTACAGCTCGACGAGCGCGACCTCGATCCCCGGGTGTCCATCGGTTCCGCTCGCTGGGTCCTGGCCGAAGACCTCGTCGATCAGATCGGCGGCGCGACAGGCAACCGCGAGCAGCGACAGGTCCCCGGTCGCTCGCGCGAATGCGACGCCGGCCTGGAGCAGGTGCCCAGCGCAGTAAAGCTCATGGCCATCCTTCAGGTCAGTCCAACGCCAGGCGGGATCCACAACCTGGCACCAGCTGTTCAGGTACCCGTCGGGTTCCTGCGCCGCGGCGACGAGCTCGATCGTCTCCTGCGCGAGGGCCTCGAGCTCGGCGGACGGCTCGCGCCCGATCTCCCAGGCGAGCGCCTCCAGCCACTTGTAGACGTCGGAGTCGCTGAAGACCATCCCGCGCCGCTCGCACGACAGCCGTCCGGCCGCGATCCGCAGGTTGTCGAGGGTCCCCGCGCGCTCGAGTTCCTCGGCGCCGCGAAGGAGCGTCACCTCCCGGTTCACGGCTTGACGATCGGCGAGCAGCCCATCGCGGATGACCACGCCGCGGCCGTCAATTGGACGCAGTCGCACGCGTGCCGACGCCGTCGGCACCACGCTCGAACTGATTCGCGAAACGCTTGTAGTCACGCCTTGACCCCTCCCCGGGCCTTCGCCTCGACGCACTTGGCGAAGCGCTTCCGACCCTACCAGCCGCAGCTCGCCGTGTCCAGGCGGAAGCGCTTCACCCCCGTGTTTGCAGGGGAAGTCGGCGAGGCTACGTGTACGGCGCGGCGGCCGGGCCGATGGGCGCCGCCGCGGCCCTTGTGAAGCGCTTCTGCGAGTGGCGAGCCTACGATTATCGGGAAGCAGTGCGAGAATCCCGCGAAATGGCAGAGTCGAGGCCGGTAACGATGGCGCAGATCGCTACGCACGCAGGCGTGGGACTGAGCACCGTGTCCTACGTACTGAGCGGCAAGCGCTCTGTATCGCCCCTTCTGCGCGAGCGCGTCCTGGCGGCGATCGAGGAGCTCGACTACCGCCCGCACGGACCGGCCCGTGCCCTCGCGAGCGGCGCGTCGCACACGATCGCGCTCTTCCTGCCCTCGCCGCAATGGCAGCTCGTGCCGGTCCAGCAAACCTTCGTCGCCGGGGCCACGCAGGCGACGAGTGCGAGCGATTACTCGCTCCTCCTGTCGACCGAGACGACTGCTCCGGACGCCGTCACGCGCCTCGTCGCTCAGGGCCGCGCCGACGGCGTCATCCTGATGGAGACGCTGCGCCAGGATCCTCGCATTGAGCGGCTGCGGTCGGCGGGCTACCCGTTCTCGCTGATCGGCAGAACAGACGACTTAACGGGGATCAGCTTTGTTGACATGGACTTCGCCGGCGCCATCGAGACGAGCCTCGCCCACCTCGCGCGGCTCGGCCACACGTGCGTCGCGCTGTTCAATTTCCCGGCTGAGCTGCTCGCGGCCGGCTACATGGGGGGCCTGAGCGCGCGCGACGCCTTCGAGCGTGTCGCCCCCGAGCTCGGCATCCGCGGCATTCACGCCCCGTGCTCGCACGCTCCGCGCGAGGCGTTCGCGATCACGACGCGGCTCCTACATTCGGAGCCTGAGTGCACGGCGGCGATCACGACGGGATGGCAGTTCACCGGCCTGCTCAGCGCGCTTCGTGCAGCCGACCTGCGCGTCCCCGACGAGTTCTCCGTCGTCTCGATCATCGCTGCCGAGTTCGCCGAGATGTTCACTCCCGCACTGACGGGCGTTGACTGGCCGGCATTCGAATCAGGTCGCCTCGCCGCGGACATGCTGATCGACAAGCTCACCGGCAAGGACACCTCGCCCCGCCAGCACGTGGTGTCGGCCGAGCTGATCGTGCGCGAGTCGACCGGCCCCGCGCCGCGCGAAGAGAGACTCACGGCAAAGCGCCACAGACGCCGCAGCGCCCTCCTCGGCTCAACGTGAGCCGCCGTTCGCGGGTGACGCTTAGGCCCGCGTCTGCCGACCGTTTCGCGATGCGGATGAGAGGACTCGAACCTCCACAGAGTTACCTCCACACGGACCTGAACCGAATCGAGGCCCCGTAGATGCGTCCGCACGCGTCCAATACGTCCAATTTGCGGGCTTCTGAAGACGCATTGGACGCCCTGGACTGTTCGGATGTTGTCACGGATGTTGTCACGGCCGAGCCCGGTAGCGTGCCGTGTGCTCCTATCGTGTTGCGTCTATGGTACGCGTGGGTGTATCGTATGAGCAACGTTCGAGGGGACCACGAAGGCAATGGCCCGGGCGGCTTCTGACTATTACGAGCGCGGCAAGGCGGCCTGGCTGAGTGATCCCGAGGCGCGCGCGCATTACGAGCGCGAGCGTCGCGAGATCGAGCAGATCGACGCGGTGATTCGCTCGCTCGATCAGCTGCGCGTCGACGCCGGCATCTCGAAGACCGAGCTCGCCCGTCGCATCGGCCGCAACCCGTCGAGCATCCGGCGCCTGTTCACGGCGCAGACGGCACGGCCCGAGCTGCCGCTGATCGTGTCGATCGCCGACGAGCTCGGCGCGCGCGTCGCGATCACCGCCTTGCCTCGTGCTGCCCAGCGCTAAGCGAGCGAGTCGTCGCGGGCAACCTCTCTCCCGGTGCTATCGGCGCGGAGCTATGGGACCGACTTATGCTGCGACCGGCTCGCGGTCCTCGACCTCGACGACGGTGCGCTTCACCTGTACGCCGATTGCGGCGGCGTAGCGATCGATCATCGACTCCTTCGCGTCCTCCTGGCCTTCGAGGCGCGCGACGGCGGACTGCGAGGTCTTCATCAGCGCCGCCACGGTGGTCTGCGAAAGCCCCTTGCTCTGTCGCTTGGAGACGAGCGTCCTGAGCAGCTCGCGGCGTTGCTCCGCCGCGGCCAACAGCGCGGGGAACTGGGAATCAAGCTCGGTGGACTCCTCGATGATCTCGTCGAGGAAGTCGCGCTCATCAACCATGTCGCTGCATCCCTTCTACGTCGCTCTTGACCCTGATACCGATTCTAGTATCGCCAAATCGATATCTCACTTTAGATGTATCGGCAGGTTCTGGCAAGTCATCGCGCCCGGGTCTTAACTTCCACGCCTGCTCTTCTCCGTTGCCGCCTGGTCCTTCCTGAGCCGCTTGCCCTGCTCGCGCCAGTCCTTCAAGCGCTCCTTCGCGAGGTCGAGCTTGGCCTTCGGCGTCTTGCCGGTTTTCTTGGCGAACGCCTCGAGCGACAACAACACGTGGTTGTGCTCGCCTTCGGCGGCGAACAGGACGCGGAAGAACTTGTCGTTCGTGTCCGCCTTGACCTCGTAGATGTCGCCGGAGAGATGCTTGGCCGCCGCGAGTCCGTCCCGCGTGACCTCCTTCATCGCCGCGACGATCACCGCGCGCTCGGTAGACGTCAGCTTCATCAGGAACTTCTTGACCGGTCGACCACCCGCAGTCGTCCGGTAGTCGCGCCACTGACGTCGGTACCTCGGCTCCTCGCTCACGCCACGGAGGAGTACAGCACAGGGCCGCGGTGCGCGGCCTTGGACACCAGCCGGACAGTCAGCGGCGTCAAACCGGTCCGAAGTGCGCCGCCGTGGACTCGACGGCCGGCGATCACGGGAATGCGCAAGCTTTCGTCGCGCGGTCGTCCACGAACGCACCTACGCCGCCCTCGCGCCCGCCGCTCACCCGCGATACGTCCACGCCACAGACGCATGCGCCCAACAGCATCCCGCCCGCGCACGTCACCGCTGCTCCGCGCCTGCCGCGTCGCCAACCGCAACAACAAGCAGCTTCGCTCGGCTAAGAGCAGATACACTTTACGCACTAGATGCTAAACTCGGCCGGCGTGAGCGTCCCTGTAAGCCCATGTCCGGCGTTCTGGCGGCATGATCCGGTCGGTCGCGGGGTGTTCCTCGTTCTCAGTCTCACTGGCTGTCGCGGGCGGTTGTCGTGTTGACGGTGGCGAAGGTTTCGGCCGGTGGTGGTGGCGCGTACGCGTCGTATTTGGAGGGTCGCTCGCAGCCTCCGGAGGAGGGCGACTACTACCTGAAGGACGGTGAGCGGGTCGAGGCGCCGGGCCGTTGGGTGCTCGGTCCGGGCGGCGCGGCGGCGCTCGGCGTTGATCCATCGTTGCCGGTTGACGGTGACGCGTTTCACGCGGTGATGGCGGTCCGTCATCCGGTGAGCGGCGAGCAGCTGCGACGGGTTGGTGCGAACGGTGAGGCGGTGGTCGCGATCGATGCGACGTTCTCGGCGCCGAAGTCTGTGTCAGCGGTTTGGGCGCTCGGCTCACCCGAGGT
>PLFX01000039.1 GCA_003138355.1 Solirubrobacterales bacterium | reverse complement strand
TCCTCAGGAACTACACCTAGAACATTCGTCCAGACGGCTATCGGTGGTGTGTTCAACTCCCGTTACCGGCTGAGGTGGCAACGGCACGCCGGAACTCACCGGAGCTGTCTTCAAACGGCTCGGGCGCCAGCCCCAGCCACCTGACGATGCAGGCAGCTTTGACGCAGCAGCTGCTCGACGGGCTGATCGCGCCCGCTGGGGCGAGTGCACCGATCGCACGCGCCGCCTGGGCGATCGGTGAAGAGGTCGCCGGCCCAGCCGCCGATGATGTGGACCGCGAATCACGCTTCCCCAGCGAGGCGGTCGACGAGCTCAAGCGTCGGCGGCTGCTCTCGGCGATGATTCCCGAGGCGCTCGGCGGCGCCGGCGCCAGCCTGGCGGAGGTTGCCGGCGGGGTGCGCGCGCTTGCTGCTCACTGCGCTTCGACGGCGCTCGTCCTCGCGATGCACAGCATCGAGGTCTCGAATCTCGTGCGGCACGGCCGGACGGACGCTTTCGACGATCTGATGCGCGAAATCGCCTCCGAGCAGCTGCTGCTCGCGAACGCCAACAGCGAGGTTGGCGTCGGCGGTGATGTCGGACGCAGCATTTGCGCGCTGGAGGAGACCGCGCACGGCTTGCAGCTCAAGAAGGAGGCGCTCGCGATCTCCTACGGTGAATACGCCGACGCAATCGTCGCCACCGCCAGGCGCAACGCCGAGGCTGCGGAAACCGACCAGGTCCAGGCCGTCTGCCGCAAGCCGGCGCTCGAGCTGGAGCCGATCTCGACGTGGGATGCAATGGGCCTTCGCGGGACCTGCAGCCGCGGCTTCCGCCTAGTCGCAAAGGTCGATCCGGATCTCGTTTATCCAGTCCCCTTCGCGGTGATCGCGAGTACCGGCGGCCTGCAAGCCGGGATGATCCTGTTGAGCTCGGTCTGGGTCGGAATCGCCGAGGCGGCCGCGGCGAAGGCGCACAGCACAGTCCGCGCGGCCGCGCGCAAGAGCCCCGGTGCTCTGCCGTCATCGGCGATGCGACTCGCTGAGTTGGCCGCTCAGCTGCAGCAGGCGCGCAGCCTGCTCGCCACGAGCGTGGCGCGCTACACGGCGGTCGACGGCAGCGAGCAAATGGAGGATCCGGCGTTCATCAGCGAGCTGCGCAACCTCAAGGTCTCGACGTCCGAGCTCGCCGTGCGGATTACGACAGCGGCGCTCACCATCTGCGGCATCGCCGGGTACAAGCGCGACACGCCGATCAGCCTGGACCGCCACATTCGCGATGCCCACGGCGGTCTCGTCATGGTCAGCAACGAGCGCTACCTGCAAGCCAACGCGCAGCTGCTGGTGGCGCGCAAGCGCCTTTGACACGCGTCGGCGACAGGACTCAGCGAGCCGGCATGACCCCGCGGCTGGCTTTCGTCTACCACCCACGCTCGTTTGGCACGTTGGCGATCGCCGAGGCCGCCCGCGGGGTTTGCGAGCTGGTGTGGGTCGTCGACAGCAGCGTTGAAGAGGTCGCCTCGATGCTGCGCTTGCTGCGCCGGCTGGGGAGCGTCGTCGACATTGCCGGGCGTTCGCTCGAGGACGCGGCCCGCGACATCGCCGCGGAGCATCCCGACGGGATTCTCGCCTTGGCCGACAGCCTGCTCGAGTGGACCGCGGCGGTCGCCGCGCCGCTCGACCTACCGTTCCTCTCCGGCGAGGCGGCGACACGCTTGACCGACAAGCACGCACAGCGCGTCGCCCTGCGCGCGGCCGGCGTCGCCGTGCCAGGCTTCTGGCCGATCCCCGATCCGGACGACGCGGAAGGGTGGGCTGCGCTGGCGCGCGCCGCCCGATTCCCGGCGGTCCTCAAGCCGCGCCGCGGCGAGGGCAGCCGCGACGTGGTCCGTGTCGATCAGCTAGCGCAGGTGCGCGAGATCATCCAGGAGCGTGTCCTGGACTCGACCGCCGCGGCGGCGCAGTTCGTCCTCGAGGAGTACCTGCGCGATCGCGTCGCCCCCCGACCAGCTGATTTTGCCGGCTACGTCTCGGTAGAGAGCATCGTCGCCGCGGGACGCGTCAGCCACCTCGCGATTACCGGCCGCTTCCCGCTCGCGAGGCCGTTTCGAGAGACTGGCTTCTTCATACCGAGCGCGCTCGAACCGCCAGATCAGGCCGCGGTGCTGGAGCTCGCGAGCACCGCGATCGAGGCGCTCGGCGTTTCGATCGGCTGCTTGCACAGCGAGATCAAGCTGACCCCGGACGGACCACGCGTGATCGAGCTCAACGGCCGGATCGGTGGTGGCGTCCCCGAGATGCTGCTCGACGCGACCGGCGTCGACCTCATGCAGATCGCGCTGCGGCTTGCGCTCGGCGAAGAGATCGTCTTCAGCACAATGCCGTCGTTCTCGAAGGTGGGGTACCTGCTTTACGTGCACGCGCCATTCGATATGCGCCGGGTGGCGGCCGTAAACGGGCTGGATGGGCTGCGTGCGGGCGCTGCTGTCGAGGAGGTCATTCTCAGTCGCGGGCCGGGCCATTCGGTCGACTGGCGCGAGGGCAACCACGGTCATGTGTTCTCCGTGCGCGGGGCGGTCGGCGATCACACCGAGCTCAAGCGCATCGAGCAGCGCGTTCATGCCGAGGTGCAGATCGTTGGCGAGTGAGGTTGAACGGCTGCAAGCGGCGCTGGCTGGTGCCTTGGCCGGACTAGCCGGGCGCGACCAAACGCCCCAGAGCTGTCGCGGACCGCTCAGCGTCGGACTCGACGTGCTCGAGGTCGGGGAGGTTGCGCTGAGCCTCGCCGCGCAGCCCGAGCGCTACGCGCGGCGCGTATACACCGATGCCGAGCTGTGCGAGTGCCGTAGCTCCTGCGGGACGCTCGATCCCTTCGCTCTCGCTCAGCGCTTCGCAGCGAAGGAAGCAACCCTCAAGGCATTCCGGGTGCTTGACGAATGTATTCCATGGCATTCGATAAGCGTGCGCTGTGACAACCTCGGAAAGCCATCACTCGAGCTCACCGGTGCGGCCGCGGCCCTTGCGGACCTGCGCGGCTTCGGGGAGCTCGAAGTCAGCCTTATACGGGTTGGCGGCCTCGCAGCGTCGGTGGTCGTTGCAAGGAGCCAGACATGCTGAGCGTTGAGCGGAGCGACGAGATTCGTCGCGTCATCGACGCGCATGCGCGGCTAGCAGTCAACGCCACGACGCTGACGGACGAGACCGACCTCTTCGGCGCCGGGATGACCTCACATGCGAGCGTCAACGTCATGCTGGCGCTGGAGGCGGCGTTTGACGTGGAGTTTCCTGACCGAATGCTCAAGCGGAGCGTGTTCGCGAGCATTCAAGCGATCGCTGCGGCGATCGAGGAGCTCCAGGCCGTCGATGCCCCAGTCTGAACGCGTCGATCCTGCAAGAAGCCCCATCGAGCAGGTCGATCGCCGCGCCGCGGTGGGGGGCGCGACACCCGACCAAGCGGCGTTCCGCGAGGAGCTGCTGGCGCGCGGGCTGCTCATCGATAGCGGCGTTCCGGGCCTGTACGGCCGTGGCGGAGCGTTCGAGGACATCCGACAGCGCTTCGATGCGCTGGTCAGCGCAGCGGCCGCTCCCGATCAGCCCGAAACGATGCGCTTCGCGCCGCTGCTCCCGCGCCGGCAGCTCGAAGCAAGCGGCTACCTGCACTCGTTTCCACATCTGGCCGGCAGCGTGTTCGCGTTCGAGGGCCGCGAGAGCGATGCGATCGAGCAACATGAGCGCGCCTCGCGGCGTGAGGACTGGAGCGCCTTCCAGCGCATGACTGATCTGGCGCTCGTTCCGGCCGCGTGCTATCCGGTCTATCCGGCGCTCGCGGCGCGGGGCGAGGTGCCGTCAGGGGGCCTCGTGGTCGACGCCGGTTCGGCCTGGGTTTTCCGCCACGAGCCATCGCAGGACCCGGCGCGCATGCAGATGTTTCACCAGCGCGAGCTCGTGCGGATCGGGAGCCCGGGGGAGGTGCTGGAATGGCGCGACCGCTGGTCCGAGCGCGGCCTCGCGCTGCTCCGCCGGCTCGGGCTAGCGGCCGAGCGCGACTTTGCCGCCGATCCCTTCTTCGGGCGCAGCGGGCGCATGCTCGCCCACAATCAACGCCAGCAGGAGCTCAAGTTCGAGCTGCTCGTGCCGCTCGGTGGCATCGAGCCGACCGCCGTGAGCTCGTTCAACTACCACCGCGAGCATTTCGCCGAGCACTACGGACTGCTGTTTGCAGATGGCAGCCCTGCCCACACCGCATGCCTCGGGTTCGGTGGCGAACGCGTCGTCCTCGCGCTGCTGTTCACGCACGGCTGCGAGCCGGGTGCCTGGCCGGCCGAGGTACGCCATCAGCTTTGGGGCTCCGTATGAACCGCGCCCACGCGCTCACGCGCGACAGGGAGCAGCCCGCGCGGCTGCACGCCCCGGCACGTGCGTTCTATCTCGAGCTCGAGCCCGACAGCGTCTTCGCCATCCTGCACGAGCCGGTCGAGAGCACTCCGTCGGGCGTGGGCGTCGTGTTCTGCCCGCCGTTCGGCTGGGCTGAGCTTTGCGTGCACCGCAGCCTGCGCCGGTGGGCCGAGGTGCTCGCCGCGAACGGCCACGCGGCGTTGCGGCTCGATCTCCCGGGGACCGGCGACAGCGCCGGCGGGCCGCACGACCCCGCACGGCTGTCCGCGTGGAGCGAAGCGATAGCTGCCGGCGGCAGGTGGCTGCGCGCTACGCAGGCCTGCGAGCGGGTCGTCGCCATCGGTATCGGGCTCGGCGGAATGCTGGCGTTAGCTGCGATCGCGGAACGGGCGCCGATCGACGACGTAGTGCTCTGGGGGGTGCCACGGAACGGCAGCCTGCTGCTGCGCGAGCTGCGCACGTTCGCGCAGATGTCAAACGACGCAGCCGAGGCGGATCGGCGGCAGGCAGCGCCTGCGGCGACCGACGACGAGGTCGAAATCGCCGGTTTCGTGCTCTCGGGGGCGACGGTGCGTGACCTCCGGGCGCTCGATCTCACGACGCTGGCGCTGCCCGACGCCACGCGCCGGCGGATCCTGATGCTCGGGCGCGACACACTCGACCCAGACAGGCGGCTGCTAGCGCACCTCGAGGCATGTGGTGCATCGGTGGCTGTGGCCGAAGGTCCCGGCTACGGCAAGATGCTTACCCACCCGCAGTTCGCGGTTGCGCCGGACCGCGTCTTCGCGCGCACACTCGCGTGGCTCGCTGAGTCGGAGGCGTCGGTGCGCTCGTCGACCTCGGTCAACCGCGCGGCGCCGGCCCAGGCGCCGTCGAGCGCAACGAAGGCCGCGCTGCGGGTCGGCGACGCGACGATCTGGGAGCGGCCGTTCGTGGTCGAGCTGGAGCACCGGCGGCTCGCCGGTGTGCTCGCGATGCCGCGAGCCGATGCCGCCGAGATGTGTGCCGTGCTGCTCAATGCCGGGGCGGTGCGACGAATCGGACCGAACCGTATGTGGGTCGAGAGCGCCCGCCTTTGGGCAGCGCGTGGAGTGCCGACGCTGCGTATCGACGGCGCCGCCTTTGGCGATTCAGACGGCGACGAGCGGCGCTATTACCAGCCCGTCGAGGTCTACCACGACGACAGCCTCGACCAGATACGGGCGACCCTCGACGCGCTCGAGGCTTGTGGCCTGCCGTCGCGCTTCATGCTCGCCGGGCTGTGCTCCAGTGCTTACTGGGCGGTGCAGGCGGCGCTTGTCGACGTGCGCGTCCGGGCGTTGATCCTGGTCAACTTGTGGTCGTTCGTTTGGAGCGAGGAGCTTGCCGCGGTGCGCGATGCTCGCCGCGCCCAGGCCATGCTGCGCTCCGGCGCCTGGCTGGATATTGCCCGTCTCGCGGTCAGCGAGGGAAGGATTGGTCGCTTCGCGCGGACGAGGCTTCGGCGGCTGCTCGTGCCGCGCAACGTCTGGGGTGCGGTGTCGGCACAGACCGATTGGATCCTCGACGAGCTGAACGAGCGCGAAGTGCAGACGCTGCTGCTGCTCTCTGAGGAGGAGCCGCTGGCCGAGGATTTCATCGCCGACGGGAGGATCGAGCACCTCGAGCGATGGCCGACGCTGCGCTACGAGAGGGTCCCGATTGACGACCACATCTTCCGCCCGGTTTGGGCACAGCGGCTCGTGCACGACGCGCTTGATGACGCGCTGGCACGCTTCATGCGCAGCGCTTCAGGCTAGACGCGGCTCAGCCAATCGGCGCCAAGCCGCGGCGCCGGCTCAGTGGTAGACGCGGACCCAGTTGACGAGCATTTGGGCCGGGAATGGTGCGCTCGGGCAAGAAGAGGACTGGCCGGCGCACGGCCAGCCGCCGACCGCGAGGTCGAGGACGATCGACCATGACTGGTTGTTGTTGAAGACCCACTGTCCCTGCGGGACGAGGCTGGCGGGCGTGGCCTGTGCGTATTCGACGCCGTCGATCGTCCAGACGATCTGGTTGGGGCTCCAGATGATCGCGTAGGTGTGGAAGCTCGTCGACAGGTCGCCGAGCGCTGATGTAGTGGACTCGTAGCTTTGGTAGCCGCCGTTCGGGTCTGGCTGTGTCCAGGGGCCGTGCAGGTCGAAGTAAGCGATCGTCGGGTTCGAGTTGAACGAGGGTGCTTCGAGGATGTCGATCTCGCCGCCTTGGGGCCAGTTCGAGCCGTCGCCGACCAGCCAGAACGCAGGGCAGAGCCCCTGTCCGGGCGGTAGCTTGATGTTTGCCTCGACGGCGCCGTAGGGGAACGAGGTGATCGGGTTCGTCTCGATCGCCGCGGACGTGTAGGACGAGCCGCTCTGCTGCGCCGTGATCGCGAGTTGATTGTTGCCGGTGAGCGCGACGTTCGACGAGCTGCTCGTGTTCGTGTTGATCGCGTCGCCGCAGTTTCCGCGGCCGCTGAGGATGTTCCAGTTCGAGGAGTTGGGCGCGCTGCCGGCGCCGCCGGCGAAGTTGTCAGACCACACGAGGTTGGTGTAGGGGTTGGGGTACTGGGGGCCGGGGCTGCTCGGCGGCGGCGGGGACGGCGCCGGCTGAGGCGGGGTCGGGCTCGGAGGCGGACTGCTGCTCTTAGCCCGCACCGTCATCGCGAGCCGGACGCCAGGCGTCGGGCTGACCGCGCGCGCGACGAGCTTCGTCGGCGCCTGCTCCAGCGTCAGCGCGTAATTCAGCACGGTTGCCCTGCCCGAAGACGCGCGCACGGTGCGCGTGGCGGCGCCGGAGACATACACGGTCACTTGCTGCTTGTGCTGCCGCGTGCGCACCGAGACGACCACGAGATACGTGCCCGGCGAGGCGACACGGCGGCTGACCGAGAGCATCACGTTGCGGCGCTGCGCGCGCCGAGCCAGATGAGCGGGCGCCGGCGTGGCGAAAGCTGCGAGCCCCGCGAGCAGCGTGACGATCCCCACCGCGCGTCGGATCAAGTCGCTTCTCCTGTCCTTGGATCGGGTCCGGGATCAGACATTCGGCTTCAGTCACCGCCTCGGCTACGCGAGAGCCCCGTTCGACAGCGCGGTGAACCATATCTGCTGGGGTCGATCAAATGTCCAGCCGCGAGAAAAACTGCAGGCGGCGACGTTTAGCCGTCGTACAGACCCGGCAGTAGCCGCTGCGCCTCGTCGGCTCGACCGCACCAGATGTCAGTGAAGCCCTCGCCGCTCGCCTGGAGCGCAGGGCGCGTGCGATGGGGACGCTTTACGCTGCGAGCCGCGGGACGTAGCGTGGAGCGCGCGCGAGGGCGCTCTCGGGCGCCGGGACTCGCTCCATCGCGTAGATCGCGCTTGTCAGCAAACGTATGCGTGAGCCCGCGGCGAGGCCGGGAGCGCGAACGACGACGGCTGTGGATGTTTCATCACCCTGCTCGAGCAACTCGTAGACGGCCTCGCTACCGAGCATCCGCTGCCTGACGAAACACTTCGCGACGTCCTGGGGGTTCATAGCCATGACTCATCGTACGGTCGTGAGCGGGGTCTCGGCCAGGCGTCTCAACGATTATCGCGCCGGCCGCTCCGGCCTGGACGTGTGTTCGAGCCGCGGGCGCCGGCCGTGCGCGAGCCGGCTCCCACGCATCGATGAGCGCGTTTGATCCGACGACTACCGCGGCGCCATCGCTGCCGGCATCCTGCTGATCCGATTGGGGGCGTAGATGTGTCTCGCGAGAAGCTCGCTTGCCGCGCATAGGGCGACAGCTCCGATCGGGCAGAGCAGCCACGGTATCCCGTCGCTGCCGGTCCACGGGTACAGGAGGTGCTCGTTGGCACCGGCGCCATCGAACAGCAGATGACCGGTGTTCACGGCAAAGCACGACCACGCGGCGGCTAGCTTCCACCGCCCCGGCCAGAGGACCAACACCACCAGCGACAGCAGGAGCACGAATGCGAGCGAGTGCGTGTCGGGACGGCCACCGGGAAGGGTCTCGATCCGGTGCAGGCTCAGCGAGCCCGCCGCGATGAAGTGGTCTACGTCGAGGATCGAGCCGCCGGCGAACGCACACGCAGCCCAGCTAGCCCGATGCCGGGCGCGCCAGATCAGCGGTGCGAGCACGAACACGCCGAGCACGCCGTGGATCAGCACGGCCCAGACGGCGGAGAGGAACGGGTGTTGTGGGTCCGATAGGAACGGCCAGGCCGGGTAGGGGCTCACCGTCGTGCGCCGCTCGCTTTCAGATCGTCCGTCACCGGAGGAATCGTAGGCGCTGGATCTGCCTTGGCGTGCCCACCGCCGCCGGGATGAGGCCTGCCGTCCGGCCCGTCGACCTACGCTACTCTTGCACGCATCATCGCTCGAGGCCGCGGCCATTCCAAGGCTCCCCGAGCAGTCGGGGGCAGGGGCGCCGGCGGGAGTCGAGCAGTGCGCCGCCGGCGTCGAGTGCTGTTCGCAACGCTGCTGGTGATTGTCGCTGCCGCCGCGAGCACGGTGGCCGCGACGCGGACGGGGGGCACGCCGATGCCGCTCGGGGTTCCCGGTTCTTGGAAGCTCATCTTCGCTGACAACTTCCGTGGCGAGACGAGCCTCGATACGTCGAAGTGGTCGACCGGCTGGTATGGCAGCGGCATCACCGCGTCGATCGCGCCAGACGATCTCAATTGCTTCGATGCACGCCGGGTCACCGTGGGCCGCGGCGCGCTGCACCTGACCCTCGCGGCCAGGCCTGAAACGTGCGCCGGCAAGACGCATCCGTTCGCCGGAGCCATCATCACGAGCCGCGGTAAGTTCTCCTACGCCTACGGCTTCGCGGAGATCCGGGCGAAGCTTGCCGTCACCTCGGCCGGCTCGGTGTACGACTGGCCGGTGTTCTGGACGGTTGGCCAGAACTGGCCGACAGACGGCGAGGACGACATCATCGAGGCAATCGACGGTTACCTCTGTTGGCACTTCCACTCGCCTGCCGGTGGACCCGGCGGCTGCAACGAGGTACCAGTCAAGCCCGGCTGGCACACCTACGGCGCCGACTGGGAGCCGGGCAGCGTCACCTACTACTACGACGGCCGCGTGGTCGGCACGATCACCACCGGCATCACGGGCGCGCCGATGTACCTGATCCTCAACATGGGCGCAAATCGCCACTACGGCGATCCGATCCGACCGGCGACGTTCCGAGTCTCCTTCGTGCGGGTCTGGCAGCACCCGTGACGAATCCTCGACGCACAGGCTGAGCGGCGGAGCCGGGAGGCGTCTCGATCGACGTCTGGATGGCGGGCGCCGCGGCCACACAGCATTTCGCTGGCCAGATGACCTAGGAGCGGCGTCGAGTTTCGAGTCGCGTTGGCCGGTCGGCGGATCACGACGTCGATACCGACAGCGTGCTGGCACGCCGCTCCACCATTGCAAGCCTGGCGGGGGTGGCCCTACTCGCCGTGGCGGCAGGTGGAACCGGGGCGCATCCGATCTACCATCGCCACCTCCACCAGCGCACCCACACGATGCGAGAGCAAGTGCGCCGGCCTGGGATCTACCGGGTTAGCGTGGTCATTCGCTCAAAGGATGGGCGACACGCCGCAATCAGCTTGAGGATTGGCAAGGTGACGCGGAAGGCCGAGGTGGGCGGGCGTAAGGGACAGCGCGTTATCCGCGTCGACGTCACCGTGCACCACCACCACGTGATTGTGCGCGACACCGCCTTGCGCGGCCATGCGACGCTGCACATTCAGCTTCAGCGGATAGCCGCGGTGCCGCGGCCGGCAGGGCGCGGGGTGACGCGCGGTGCGTCGGGTTCGAGTGGGTCGACCGGTCCGTCGGGTGCGACTGGGTCGACTGGTGCTTCGGGGTCGTCGGGTTCGGGTGGGTCTTCGGGGTCGTTGGTGCCGGCTGG